>NZ_LMDX01000018.1:0-169876 GCF_001425225.1 Ensifer sp. Root127 | reverse complement strand
CCAAAACCTCTGCGGCCTAATAGAGCCGGATATCGCTACCGATGCGAGGGCGATTCAGCGGTGCCACAGCCGTCAATGCGCATGGAAAATCGCGCTTACGCTGGATGAGCATCTTCTGCGAGATCAACGGGATTGCGCGCTCAAGGTCGGAGAAGCGCATCACACGCCCGCCGAACAGATGAAATAGGATCACCAGCTTCCATCGGCCCTCAAGCAGCTTCAAAGCATGCTCGACGCCTTCTGCCGCTGTTTCGCGGGTGTAGGCATCAACCTTACGCTCAGGTGAGTACCTTACTTTCTGGTGCGTACTTGTCATTTTTACAGGATACCTTCATCATCTTGAGCTTGCTGGCCGTCGCGCACTCGTCACGGCCGGTACGAAGGGCACCGGCGCCGCCGTGGTCCGGGCATTGGAGGCCGCCGCGGTGAAAATCGTTGCGACCGCGCGAGCCCTGCCTGACAGTTCCCCGGATGGGGTTCACTACATCGCCGCCGACATCACGACCGCCGAAGGTTGTGCCACTGTTGCCGACGGCGTCCTCGACCGGTTGGGAGGGGTTGACATCATCATCAACGTGCTTGGCGGCTCGTCCGCGCCTCCGGGCGGTTTTGCGGCCCTTACCGACGATGAATGGTACAAGGAACTGAATCTCAACCTCATGTCGGCGGTGCGCCTCGACCGCGCGCTGTTGCCATCGATGATAGAGCAAGGCTCCGGCGTCATCATTCACGTCACGTCGATCCAGCACGAATTGCCGTTGCCTAATTCCACGACGGGTTACGCAGCCGCCAAGGCGGCACTTTCGACCTACAGCAAGAGCCTTTCCAAGGAAGTGACCCCCAGAGGCATTCGCGTGGTCCGAGTCTCGCCGGGCTGGATCGAGACAGAAGCGGCCGTTGCTTTGGCGGAGCGCCTTGCAGCCGACGCTGAAACGGATCTCGAGGGCGGCAAGCAAATCATCATGAAGGCGCTTGGCGGCATTCCGCTTGGGCGGCCTGCAAAACCTCGGGAGGTTGCCAACCTCATTACCTTCCTCGTATCCCCGCGTGCCAGCTCGATCACAGGCACAGAGTATACCATAGATGGAGGAACGGTTCCGACGGCTTGACGAGGCGGGACTGGGTCCAAACGGAGCACGGTCGATCAGGCGGAGTGCGACTAGGCAGATCAGCCAGCATGTTACCTCTGGTGAGATCTATTTTGCGGTGACCTCCGGAGAGAGCATCTGGTTGCCTCTGGCCGTACCCCAACGATGCTTGGTGAGCTCCGATATCGAACGCTATTTCGAAGCCTCGGCTGTTGCTGCTGACAACACTGTCCGAGCCATGCTTGAAAAACTTGAACATGTAGTGCGGCGGTCGAGACAATTCGGAGCCCGTCGACGGCGAACGGCGCAGGCTCCGAGCCCCCCTTTGTCTAAACGAGCGATGTGAGAGTCCGGTCGCCGAAATGGCGAGGGTTGCTCCCGGATGGAATGCTGAACTCTATCAAAGCTAAAGCAGCGCGTCTGCTGTCAATGGGCGCAGTGGTGGAGCGGATTGACGAACTGTGAGGGCGGCCTTCCCGTATTATCGAAAGAGATCATCGAGCGTTGAGTTGAGCGTGGGGGATCGGCCAGCATGTTCACTAGTCCGTGATCCGCGGTGGTGATGCCAAGCAGCGGCTGCGGGTTGGTCTTGAAGGCGACGGCTGGATCTTGGTGCGTAAGGGGGTTAGCGGATACTTCGTGCCGACGTCATACCGTCTCGCTACCTTGTTAGCTCGGATCGGCGTGAGGGCTGTTCGGAAGGCTGGGGTGGGCAATATGCCGCTGGAGCCTGAAGGAGCGCCGAATAGCCGGCGCGCAGGCGACCATCCTAGCGAGCTTCAGGTCTACCCAACCGGCTCCAGTCAGAACCAAAAGCGCAGCGCCTAGAAGTGCTTGATAATGTATGGCGCGTCCTCAATTTCGCCCAAATCCAACTCAAGCTCAATCTCCGCCGATGGAATCCATGCCCCTACAGTGAACCCACCATAGCATCCAAGCTCAAGCCGAGCTCTATGGCCACTGAAGGTTGTTCGAACTCTGTCGGGGTTAAAGGTTGGATGAAGAAAGAACTCGACAGGCAGATCGTAGCTGCCTTCAATAAAGTCAGGGGCTGCGTCCACCGTCAGCACTACCGTCACCCATGACCGATGCTCAGGCGTTAGTGTAATGAACTCTGCGGAAAGTGCGTATCCGTTTTTACTCGCCAGGCCGCCCCACCGGCCCTTATGAGGGTCATTTGCTCTCAGTATCGGAAGAGACAAGGCCGCAGGATCTGCATGATAACTTTTCACTCTAGAAAGCAATTCCCCGGACAAAAGGGTAATGTCCCCCAGCGACTCAGTTGGCGCAAGAAGAACACCGTCGTCGGAATAGGACGGCATCACGATCTCCTGCCGTGGGGCAAGCGAGTCGCCTCTTTGGTTCTTACCCAAGGGACTTTGCATCCCGATTCTTCCGGGGTCGAGCCGACCACGGAAAATGACACGACTAAAACGTTCATCAATGCTGCCGATCGCGAGCTGCAATTTACTTCCCGTTACCAGCCACGAGAAAATCGCCCCTGCGGTCTTTTGAGTTGGAATACGAAGTTGCCACTTCTTGAGCTCTAGTGCGGCCTTTTCCGAGACCGTACCCATTTCGGCTTTGGACAGCGCGTTCAACATATCGCCGACTAGTTGCGCGGTGTAGGTGAAGTAAGGAATGCCTAGCCGGCGGCACCTTGCCATTGACTGGACGGCCTTCAGCCCTGCAATCTCATGATTCCTTTCATCTGGAGAGGCAGTATCAATATATCGGCGAGCCGAAAGCGCGTGGACGTCGGGTATCCACTCGAAGCTCGACACCAGGTCGTCGATTTTCTCCCTTGACGTAAATCTCTGAAGTTCGGGAAACCGCAGGTTCAACAAGGCGATCACAATCTCCAGCCAAGGATCTGTTTCTTCAGTGCTCGGTTCCGTGGGTGTCTCCCCTTCCGACCCTAACAATTCGGTTACGATCTGCTTTGCCTCATCTACGGTACCGGCATAAAGGGCCTGGACTAAAGCGCGTCGTCGCAACTCAACCGGGAATACCAAAACGCCTATGTCCGATGCAGTAGGACTGCTGCGCAGAACGACCTTGGTGCCGCCTTTGAAGAGGGGGATCATGAGACGCTCGTTGCGCAAACCGCTCACCGCGCATTCCAATCGAAGGCGAGAATGAGCCGCATCCAGCACGCTCGCAGGGCTTTCAATCAGTATCTCAGCCAATCCCGCCGAGACAGTCAACTGAGGTTCGGGTTTACCCCAGTATGGACGCCAGCCCCCGACGCGCCCGGGAAGAGTGTCCTGGGATATTGCCACCGAAAGCCACCGCTTGGGGTGCGCGACCGATTTGACTTCGAGGTTGTCCTGTTCTTGCTCATCCTCTTGCTCGACGGCAGATGTCGCTGCTTGGGTCAGCGATGTGCGCAAGAACAGTTCCCCAGATGCAGCCAGCTGACGAAGGCTTGGAACTTGGACTTCTCTTACAACATGATCGCCTTCGACCAGAAACGAAAAACTCCGCGTGATCTGTCCCAGTGGCTCGATAGTGGCGGTATACGCGCCAGGTCTCAGCTTGAACTGGCATGACGTTGTTGCAGGCGTGGCGAGCCATGCCCCTACTTGTGCGCCTCGACCAAATATTCTTATACGGCCGATCGACATATCCGCGGGAGCAATGACGTTCAGCGTGCTCGTCATGAAACTGATATCCTCTGATTGAATATCGGCCCGGTCGGAGCAAACTCCGTTTCGTGTCGCCACATGTCATTCTCGGCGATTAGGTAATGAGGCCGCGTACTCGGGCTGATCTCGAACATCCACGTGGTCGAACGACCGAGCGGACAACTCAGCAGACGAGCGCGCTTGTCGTCGTGGACGTGGAGACGGTAGCTAGCCATAAGGCGCTCGGGATCCGTCAGAACGAAGATGGGTATTCGCGGATTCGGAGAAATCACAAGCGGGAAGAAATTGTTCTGATCGATAAGTGTGACAGGTTCGAAGCGCTCGGACCAACTTTGACGGCGCCCATACAAGAACCTCAGATCGGATTGTAGTTTCCATCTGCCGGTGTCTATGATCCACTTTCCGTTGTCGAAGCGCGCCGATGCCCCATCCAGGGCATCGATTAACACCTGAGTAAAGCGCCCGATGGTAATTGTTTTAGCCGCCTGCTGCCTCCTATCTTGAGGCCAATCTCCTTCAAAGGCGCGCAGCCCCTCTGCAGCTGCGCTGATTAGCAGAACCTTTTCTCGCGCCTCGTGTAGCTTGAAAGGGTGAAGAGGGCGGATAAAGCGAGCGCCATGAGAATTGCTGAGCACAAATTCACTGGAGAATTCTTGGCAAGCATCGACAAAAAAGTAGGCTGCGTTGAGTATGCTTTTTGCCTTAAAAGCAGTAGCAACTTCCGTAATATTGAAATGAGCGCCCCATGGATCGGTATCGTCGGTATTCAAATCTGACAGGAAAACGACAGCATCCCCAGCACGCACAGCGCCATGCCCACTGATGAAACAGAAAGCAGAATCGCCTTCTCCGAAGCTCGCTACCCAGTCCCTGCCGGCGAGTTCAACTGTCTCCTTGGTCGCACGATGCACCGGTTTTTCAGGAACCAAGTGCTGGAGTATGTAGGGAATGCGGTCGTAATCCTCTTCCGGATCTGTGACCAACAGGTGAATAGAAGCAAGCTTGGGAGTAAGTGCATCCCTATTCACGTAGAGCCAATCAGCCATGAGCCTGGCAGCTGATGCTGCACACGCGACATCGGCCACACCTCTAAGCGCTTGGTCGACTCCCCTATTGGGTTTCGCATTGGGGTAACCGCCTACGCCCAAGATGAACGCTCGCATACCTGGGCCTTCTACATCACGTCTCCAGACTGCTGGAATTGTCTCGGGAGGGCTATCGACCATTATAACACTCCCGCCTCGGTCAGCCTGAAACGGAGGCGCGCGTAAAACTGTGGTCGCGCGAAATAGGCGGAGTGTGCTGAACCAAGGCCGGTGATTGAGTTAAAGCTGAAGTCTTCTGCAGATGAGAACATGGGGTTAGATCTGAAGCCAAAGACATCGATTGGGTCGAACGCGTTCAACCAAAATGATGTCCCCTCTGGTCCTTCGATTGGAGTCTTCGCTGGAAGGCTTCCACCAAATTCGAACAACCCAAGTTCTTGGAATAGACCAGGCTGTGAACCCACCGTTACAAGCGCGGCTGCACGGAAACCATTAGGCAAGCCGCCCGCTTTCAAGTCCGAGAGCAAATCGTAGAGAATTACGCCTCCGAGGCTGTGACCGATTAAGATGACTTTACCGCCCTTGCGTTCGTTCCATGCTACCGAAATGGCTTGGCTGACCGTCGCTCTTACCTTATCGCGCACTGGTCCTTGCTTTAGATAGGCAAAGACATCACCTAAAAACCTAGCCACCGTTGGATTTATCGGGTCGACAACGGCTGAGTGTACGCCTCTGGATGCTAGGTTAGCCGCTCGGTCAACGATGGACATTGCTGCATTCTTGAGGGTGCCAACTAACGAAAGACTTCGCGGAGAATTGCAGAGCTTATAGACCTCGTTCACAAAATGCTGGTCAGACTCCGCGTTGAAGAGGGGGGCAAGCGCCGAAGGGTCGTCCGTTGATTTACGATCGTCAGCGTCGACCAAATCCACGATCGCAGCGAAGAGCTTTACCTCCTCCACACTTAACGCTTCTCCGTCGACCTTCGCCTTTTTGATGCGTTCCGAGAGGAGAAGGTCTAAGGCCGAACTGGCGGAAACCTGCTTGGCTATTGCGGGCAAGATCGTCGAGCCGTCGTGCGGGGCGGCCGGCTGGTCGCTGAACCCTAGCGAAAGTACCCCGCTCTTACGAAAAGAAGCGCCGTCAAATCGCAGTTCCGGGATGAGATCTCCCCAACATGGCGAAGTGATCTTTGCATCTTCACCAAAAACAGTTGCCTTCAACAGGGCGTTTCTATTCTCGGTTTCCTTGTCCAACGCTTCGCCGCTACGCGTGGCAACACCATGAACAAACACAATATTATTCACGGCTATCCTCCCAATTTAGCTTATCTCAAAGAAATATTCGTCAATTTTCCATAAAATAGTACTTTTGAAGTTGTATCGTCCAAAAACCACCGCTGATTTATAAGCTACACCTTACCGCATATCCGTCTGCAGTTTCAAGTTGCATAATTTAGAGAGTAGTGATTTATGATGCTGGCCTTGGGCGTTTGGCCTCGGAGTTTACCTATAACGTCAGGTCAGAGCGTTGCCTTTGTCCTGGCGGAAGCGTCTGCTCACCGAAAATCAAACTCCTTTTAGTAGTTGATGTTGGCAGGTTGTCGACGGTTTACGGCGGCGCACTCGAAATCTTTCATCAGCCCATCTGATGTAGTGTGAGTGCGCTACTCATCACGGTGGCTTATGACGCCGCATCACGCTCGAAGGAGTGGACGGCCTCTTCTTGGATCTTGACCGCCGCAATGTAGTCGAGTGTAGTCGCGCGCCGCCGCCAAGGACGATGGCGAGCAGGTTTCTCATGATCGACAACTGTGGCCGATCGCATTCGTTCGGCCAAGTCTTAATAGGAGTACGTTTGTAATGACGCATGTATTGCTTGTTGGTGCCGGGAATATGGGGTTCGCTATGCTCCGCAGTTGGGTCACCTTGGGCAACCATCGGTTTACTGTGGTCGAGTCGAATGAAGCTCTGCGGAAGAGGGCGGAGGAACTCGGTGTAGTCGCCTGCTCTCCAACCGACGATCTGCCCGCCGACAAGGAGATCGACATCCTGGTGATCGCAACTAAACCCCAGATCGTCGGTGAAGCGGTCGCACGGTACCTTCCCAAACTCGCGGCAAACGGCCTAATTATATCCGTAGCAGCTGGCGTGAATATCAAGGCCATCATGTCTCGTGGCGAGAAACCGGTCGCGGTCATTCGATCGATGCCGAATACACCTGCCGCAATTGGTGAAGGCATGATCGTTTGTTGTCCGAGCCCGGAAGCCGATATCCCCATGCACCGCCAAACGGCCGAGCAGCTACTCTCCGCAGTTGGTCGCGTTGCCTTCGTGCATGACGAAGCTCTGATGGATGCTGTCACAGCAGTTTCGGGGTCAGGCCCGGCTTATGTTTTCCATTTTATCGAGGCACTTTCCGCTGCTGGAGTTGAAGCAGGACTTGATGAAAGCCTCGCGCTGCTTTTGGCGCAACAAACGGTGTTTGGGGCGGCAAAACTCGCCCTGGAGGCCAACGAAACACCCTCTATTCTTCGGGAGCAGGTGACCAGTCCTAACGGAACTACCGCCGCGGCTCTGGAGATTTTGATGGACAGAGATATGGGACTACGCCCGCTGTTGGGGAAGGCAGTCCATGAAGCCAAGGAGCGCTCGATCGAGCTCGGGCACGCGTCGGCGAACGGCTGAAGTTAGGTGCCCCACTTCAATACAAAGTAACCAGCGGGGTGGTCAGGGCAGCACGCCAATATCTGCAATCGATTGTAGCAAATGAAAGAATTCATTTACTACTCCCACTTAAAAAGACGCTGCAATCGATTGTACGAACCGCGGTCCCAAGCCTGTTCGTATGTGCCTTGCCGTCGGGGATGAGCCCCGCTGAAGTTCAATCCAATGTGCAGGCCCGCAACGACTACCGATCCGGCGAATGCAAGAGGGTAGTTAATGTTGGGCAGGAAATCAGCGCGGTGATGGGGCGCGAAGTCTCGGATCCAATTCGCATCATTCAAGAGGTTATTCCGTGAGACGACCAAGCGTGAAAATGTCCCTAGTTGGATCCGTTAGCGGTCTGGTGCTTTTGTCCGTTGTTATGGCCGGGGGCTCCATCAGTTCGATGTCGGCAATCGAGGCCAGTAGCCGGGAAGTCACCGACAACTGGATGCCCAGCGTCGAGCGTTCAAAGAGCATGGAGGCGGCACTTACCGACCTGCGGGTGGCATACAACGCCCGTATTATGGCGGGCGACAAAGATGAGCAGCAGGCCGCCGAGACGCGGATACAAGCGGAAAAGGCTCGCTATCGGAAAGCACTTGACGACTATGCTGCGCTCGTCAGCGAGGCGCAGGAAGAAGCGGAACTGCGCAAAATTGAGTCCGTCACCGATGAGCTGATCGATGCAGGGGATAAACTACTAGAGGCTGCGAGGGACGGTCTCGACGCTTCCGCTAAGCAAACCCTTACGCAGGAAATGGCCCCTCGCTTCGAATCCATCGATTTGTCGATCGAGCAGATTGTGGGCATCAACAACCGTGGGGCCGCGAGCTCCAGTGCTGCCGTAAAGGGCCAGCTTGAGCAGTCAAAGGTGCTGATTTACGTCCTGTCTGGGATATCGCTTGCGTTCGGCCTTGCGGTCGGCTGGCTAGCCATTTCGGGGATCGCGGGACCCATTTCGCGCATCACTTCGGCCATGCGAACCCTTGCATCGGGGGATTCCCGATCGGAGATCCCGTTCGCCGGCCGCCAGGACGAAATCGGAGCAATGGCCGAGGCCGTGGAAGTATTCCGGCAGAATGCAATAGCCAATGCTCGTCTCGAGGAGGAAGCGACGCGCTCTCGCAATAGTCAGGAGGCCGAGCGCGCCGAAGTGCAGCGACGCACGGAGGAAGAAGCGGAGCAACTGCGGTTCGCTTCCGATAATTTGGCTGGCGGTCTGAAGCAACTCGCCGCCGGGGACCTGTCGTTCCAACTAAATGCTCCATTCGCACCGTCGTTCGAGCCCCTACGTAACGACTTCAATCAATCTGTCCGCCAACTCAACGCCGCATTGTCTGCGATTGTCGAGAGCATTGGCACGATGGACAATGGAACACGCGAAATCGCCAGTGGCGCACAGGATCTCGCGAAGCGAACAGAGAAGCAGGCTGCCGCGATAGAGGAGACTGCAGCCGCACTCGAGCAGATCGTTGAGAACGTACGTTCGTCAACGGAACTCACTGAAGACGCTAGAACACTTGCAGTGCAAGCAAACCAAAGCGCGACCGACTCCTCTAAAGTGGTTTCCGACGCCGAAGAAGCCATGCGTCGGATTGAGGACAGGTCGCGTGAAATCTCGAACATCATCGGGGTCATCGATGAGATCGCCTTCCAGACAAACCTGCTGGCCCTAAATGCCGGCGTGGAAGCGGCTCGGGCCGGGGAGGCCGGAAAGGGCTTTGCAGTGGTTGCGCAGGAGGTACGCGAACTTGCCCAGCGTTCGGCTCAGGCTGCCAAGGAGATCAAGGGGCTGATCCAGAATTCTACGGCCGAGGTTGAAAGCGGAGTAAAGCTGGTGCGTGAAACAGGAGGCGCATTGGCTGTCATTGGAGGCTTTATCGATCAAGTCAGCAAACATATGTATGCCATCGACGGTTCGGCCAAGGAGCAGTCCACCGGGCTTGCCGAGATCAACACCGCTGTGAATTCGATGGACCAGAGCACGCAACAAAATGCAGCAATGGTGGAAGAATCCACGGCCGCAGCGTCGAGTTTGGCGCAGGAAGCTGGCAAGCTTCGCGATCTGGTCGCTCGGTTCAAGCTCAATACGGTGGCAACACCACGCCCTGCGAGTCAGGTAAGCAAGCCAGTCACCTCTCCTGCCAGGGAGTTAGGCGGAAGGGTCGCTCGTGCCTTCGGTGGGAATGCCGCTCCCTCGTGGAAGGAGTTCTAAAGGCCTGCGGTGGGAGCAATCCGTGGTGGGCAGCTGGGATGCGCAGCTGCCCCGTGCCTACAGAGACCGCGGCCGCCAATATCGCCGCTGCCGAGCGGCGTGGCCGCTTTCCAGGTGCTGAGGCGTCTTAGAAACTTGGAAGTCGCGCGGAGAGTTCGGGACTTTCCCAGGGACACACCCGTTTAGCCCTGCAACGTTCATCATGTGATGTAGCACGTCGCCAGACGCTGAAAATTCTTCTGACATCCATCTTGATAACTATATTACGGAGTGATATACAAATTGTCAGTGAGGCTTTTGAAAGACTTGGAGTTTGACGACTGGGCGGCTGAGTACAACGTGACGAATGACATGTTGTGTGGGGCGGCGAAAGAGATTGAGGCAGGCTTGGTCGATGCTCGGCTAGGCGGGTTTCTTATCAAAAAGCGTGTTGCTGCGCCCGGCCACGGAAAACAAGGAAGCTACAGAACCATAGTTGGATATCGTCAGTCGGATAGGCTTATCTTCGTTCACGGTTTTGCGAAGAATGAGACTGATAATATCACAAAGAAGGAGAAGGAGGCTCTCCGGAAACTATGTGATGTCTATATGCAGATTGATCCCGACAAGCTTTCCGAGATGATTAAAGAGAAAAAGATACTGGAGATTACGTGTCATGAGCAGGATTCTAAAGAACGTCCATAAGTCTGCGGTTCGTTTGCAAGAGGCGGGTGTCGTAGACGGTGTGACAATGCGAGAGTTCGATGCTCTTTGCCTGCCACCTCTCCGAGATTTTTCTCCGGAGGAGATCAGAAAGATCAGAAGTGAAAACAAAGTCAGCCAGGCTGTGTTCGCCAAGTTCATCAACGTGAGCAAGCTAACTGTTGCCGCGTGGGAGCAGGGCACGAAGAAGCCGAATAGCACCGCGGTCAAGATACTGGATATCGTCGAGCGCAAAGGCCTTGAAGTCCTCCAATAAGGACTGCTGCCTTCAGCGAGTCATGCCACTGACAGTACGATTTAGAAAGAGTCTTTCAGCTGACCGCGAGGTCCCTGCTTGCCCACACTGCTGTTAGTTGAGGGGGCGCGACCATCTCGCAATCAACGAGTTCAAGTCCGGGCTGTCGCACCCGCTGAGCGATTGGTCCTGCCTTGCCTAAACGCACTTGTGGATTGCCGAATTATCAACTGAGGAGGAAGAACAATGTTGCGGCGAGCAGCGCCTGGCTCGTTGATTGCCTGTAGTAAAAGGTCCGCTGCTAGGAGGCCCATCTCCTTATGGCTAATGCGTACCGTTGTCATAGGTGGGTGGACTGCATCCATGTGAGGAATATCGTTGTGGCCCACTAGGGAAATGTCGTCGGGGCACTTTAGACCGCGGGACGCCATAGCATCGTACGCTCCCAGCGCCAGTAGATCGTTGGCGGCCGCGACTGCAGTGATTTCCGGATGTCTGTCCAGTAGGCGCAGCATCGCTGCAGCTCCGCCCTCGCGGCTATAATCCACGGCAACCTCTATGAGAGAATCTGCTAACTCGAACCCCGTTAGAGCGAACTTGAATCCACGCCGGCGCAGCACCCCAGTGGATTGCTCTTGAGGGCCGGCGATATGCGCGATCTGCCGGTGACCGAGACTATGCAGATGATCAACAGCTAACTGCATGGCCGTCAGGTCGTCGGAAATGACCGCAGACAATCGCGAGCCACTTTCCGCTCGATTCACCAGCACCGCAGGAATTGCGTGATCGATGCAAAAGTCCACCAAAGGGTCTTCGACAAAGACATTGCCGAGAATCAATCCGTCGACGCGGTGATCTGCCAGTCCATGGGCAAGCTCGAGAAGCCGGGACGTGTCGTCGCCAACTTCGGCGATAACAACAGAATAACCGGCGCCGCCGAGCCGATGATTGATCCCGCTAATAATCGCTGCGAAGAGCGAGCTGGAGATGTCCGGCACGAGCGCACCAATCAGCTTCGAGCGTCCTGTCCGTAGTGTTTTCGCGTTGAAATCCGTCCGATAAGCTAGCTTCTTTGCTGCGTCGACCACCTTGTTGACGAGATCTGGGTGAACCATATCGCGTGTCGCGGGATTGAGTGCGCGCGACACTGTCGATGGATGCACTCCCGCGAGCTCTGCAACATGTTGCATCGTGACTTTGCGTCTCAACGGTCAACACCCCTTATTCGTACCTCTTCGTCAAAGTCTTAATAAGAAAAAAGTGCGCTGGCCGCAATCGGACGTTTCCGACCTCGCTGCTCAGCATGCCAGTTGGGGCGCGGGAGGCCCATTGTGGATGGCCGTCGGCCAAATCATTGCTGCGATCTTGGCTGCTCCAGGCGTCTTTGATGCATTCTCCATTGTGCCGTCGCCATTCGTCGGGCGAGCCGCTCGAACTTTGCCTTCGCACAGGCTTCCCGGGATCGGGCGTCTACCGGTTCACCAAGGGAGCGGTCGCGGCGATGGTGAAGGGGATCGTTCTCGATCTCGCACCTCGTCGCATCACTGTGAACAATGTTCAGCCCGGCCCAACCAACACCGACATCAATAGCGGCGCTATCGATGCTCTCTCGGAGAAGAGCCCGCTTAAGCGTGTTGCCGGCCTCAAGGAGATCGCTGGCTTGGTGTCCTATCTCGCCAAAGGACGAGGCCGCCTACATGACCGGCGCAAGCCTGACGATTGACCGCGGATATACCCTCCAAGTGCGCGACAGATCAGGTGGGCCGCGAGACTACACCTGATCATTGTCTTTCACTGGCCACAATGGCGAGCCGAGAACCTCCCAGCGCTCATGCAGAAGCGCCTTTACATCGGTCGTCGGCATCAACTCGTCGTGCTACCGAACGCGGCGAGCGCCTTTCACTTATACGCTTTCGCAACCCGCGACCTTGTTCGAATCTGTCCAGACTCGGCGAGGTCGCAGGTCGTTTCAGCTCGGGGCAACAACATCTAGAATTTGGACGCAATGCGGCAATTCAATAAGGAATTCTGCGTCCCGTTCCAAGTGTCGTATTTTTCGCGGATCTGACCCAGCCCATGCGGTCATCATTTCAGTAGTATCCCAGAACGAGACGACCATAAATTCAGTCTCTCCTTGTCGATTCTCACGCAACATTCGTACGCTTTGCGCCCCCATGGCTTGCAGCTTACAAACACCGTTCTGATACAGATATTCCGCATACTCATCCGCGTCTGCGGGCAGCGTACTACCCCGCCAGATGCGGGCTATTGCAGGATTTGACGTCATAACATTATCCTCAACTGGGTTTAAACCGACGCTCGATGATTCGCGTAGTAAATCTCTGGGAAAGTTCGAGTCGGTGGGTTGGATCCGGTCATGAAACTGCGCAGACCGCCGTTTCGAATCGGGCCGGCGCTTTGCCGCCCTTAAAGACCTCGGGGTTCATTTCGTAGCCCGGCCCATCTACGAGTGCCTTGGCCGGCATGATGTCTTGGTCGAGGTCGGAGACAACATTTGTTTCTAGTTTTTGAAGGACTTCACCTTGCGGGCTCGTCACCGCGATTGTGACGGCATATGGCCTTCCTTTTTTTATGCAGATTACGTCCGGGCTTTCCAGCACGACTTTTTCGAGCTTGGGAAAGAGTTCCCGCGTTAGCGTTAGTGGCTCGCCCCCTGCGGGATTCTCGAACTGTGCGATTACCCTCGTGCCCTCGGGGACCTGCTCCTTTTTGCTGAGCGTGACCATGTAGGTCGCGTACCCCAATCGATAGTTGAAAACAAACATCTTGCCAGTCAGTTTCAAGGGATCTGGGCCGGTCTCACGTTGGCACCCGCTAAGTAGCGCGGCCGAGACAACTGTCAGTGCCAGGTATTTCAGCATGATGAGTACATCCTTTCATTTGCGGCTGACGTGATGAAGGCAGCCATTGGCAGATACCCTTCCAGCTCGGGTTGTTAAGCACCCCATTAACAAGCGCGGGGTGTCCGATAGGTGCGGTCGCAGCCGACTTCGAAATGAGGAGGCAGGGTCTTGGAACGCCTCCCGCGATTTCGAACTCCGCCGCGGAAGCCAAATCTTCGTTGCACAGCAAAATTTGAGGTCCGATGGAGGTCATGCGAAATTATAACTAGCAAAACGCGTTTTACCAGTTATAAATCTCCAAACCCTCATGGAGCTCGCTATGGCGTATTTCCTCCAACAGATCGCGAATGCCGTACCCATCGCGGCCCTCTATGCTGCGTTAGCGTTCGGCTACGCCATTGCATTTGCTGTCACGAAGCGCGCGGATTTGACCTACGGTGCGCTGTTTGCATTCGCCGGACAGATGTTCGTTCTATTCGCAGATTTTGGTTGGAGCAGGCTTTGGTTGGTGTTGCCTGCTGCAATTGCAGTTGGGGCCGGTGCAGCGGTGGTCCTGGGCTTAGGGGCAGGGCTTGTCGCTGGGCGCTATGTGATGCGTCCTTTAGCGTTTTCCTCGGCGAACACGGTAGTGGTGGCATCACTTGGCAGCTTACTGCTGTTGATGGAAGGCGCGCGCCTTGCATCCGAGACGCGAAGCATTTGGCTGCCCCCATTTCTAAGCGAAGCGATTTTGTTCTGGTCTGATCCGCAGTTTCCCGTCACCCTGACAACCATTCAGGTGGTCAACGCGGCCCTAATGGTCGCCCTTGTCGCGGGCGGCCACTGGGTATTGTCGCGCTCCACTTTTGGGAGGTTTTGGAGGGCCGTTTCCGAGGATCGGGATGCAGCGGCCCTCTGTGGTGTAAACCCCGCAGTAGTTTACATAATGGCTTATGGAGTTTCGTCATTGATTGCTGCGATCTGCGGTATCCTGGCTGCCTCATATTACGGGAACATGGACTTCAGTACCGGCCTTACCTTTGGTGTGAAAGTGCTTTTCATCGCTGCCATCGGCGGTCAAGCCGCTCCTTTAGTGGCTGCTATGGGCGCGGCTTGTATTGGTGTGCTCGAGACGCTGTGGAGTGCCTATGGCCCAATACTGTGGCGCGATTTTGCGATTTTTGGTTTTCTCGTCACCGTTCTGATCGTGATGCGGCGGGAGAGATACGTGCCGTGACGGATGGGCGGCATCTGGAGTCGGCCATCAAATGTTGTGGGCGGCGCAGATTCTGGCGAGCTCGCCAAGGGGATAATTCGTTGCCCAAGCGGTATAAGCAGAGTTTATATTCTGTTCGGGCTTACATAAATAATACAATATGATGGTAATCGTATTGACGTGGTAATAAGCGTTAAATGTAGAGTCGAAAAAAATAGAAGATTCTAGAAAATGTGACTTTCCTTTTTCTGGAATCGATATATCTATGCGGCCTGGAATTTACGCTGAAAAAAAAGATCGTAATAAGTAATACCAATCTATAGAGCTGGTATTGCTGGGAGGACGCATGGAATATTTTGTCCAGCAGTTCGTCAACGGGCTGACTCTTGGGTCTATTTATGGTATGATCGCAATTGGTTATACCATGGTCTACGGAATCATTGGCATGATCAACTTCGCCCACGGCGATATCTTCATGCTCGGCGGTTTTGCCGCTTTGATTGTCTTTCTGCTTCTCACCTCATTTATAGCAGGCGTGCCGGTTGTACTTGCGCTTTTGCTTATGATGGTCGTGGCTATGCTCGCGGCGTCGCTGTGGAACTGGACGATCGAGCGGGTGGCTTACCGTCCGCTGCGTGGGTCTTTCCGCCTTGCGCCGCTGATTACCGCGATCGGCATGTCGATCGCCCTGTCGAACTTCATCCAGGTCACGCAGGGACCGCGCAACAAGCCGATCCCGCCGCTCGTTTCCTCGGTCTACGAGGTGTTCGGCATCACGATTTCGCTGAAGCAGATCATCATCATCATCATTACGTCGATCCTGTTGTCCGTGTTCTGGTACATCGTCAACAAGACGCCGCTCGGGCGCGCCCAGCGTGCAACCGAACAGGACCGCAAGATGGCGGCACTCCTCGGCGTTGACGTCGACCGTACCATCTCGGTGACCTTCATCATGGGCGCAGCGCTCGCGGCTGTCGCCGGCACCATGTACTTGATGTATTATGGTGTGGTCGTCTTTACCGATGGATTTGCTCCGGGGGTCAAGGCCTTTACTGCGGCCGTTCTTGGCGGCATCGGCTCGTTGCCGGGCGCTGTTCTCGGCGGGCTGCTGATCGGCCTCATCGAGTCCCTTTGGTCCGCTTATTTCACCATCGACTACAAGGATGTTGCGACGTTCTCCATTCTCGCAATTGTCCTGATCTTCAAGCCGTCTGGCATACTCGGACGACCGGAAGTCGAGAAGGTATAAATCAATGGCAAACATTGCTTCTACATCTGCTAGCGCCGGAAGTGATCTGACGGCGCGGGCCCTGCGCGAGGCTGTCTTCGCGGGCCTGATCTCTCTCGGCCTCTTCGTCTTGTTCGTGGGGCTCAAGACTGACCTGAATATTCTTAATGAACTAATCCTGGCTCAGCGCTGGGGCCTGCTTGCGATCTTCGTGATCGTCGCCGCCGTCGGCCGGTTCCTGATGGTCGCCTATGTCCAGCCGGCAATGGCGCGCCGCAAGGCCGCCAAGGCGGAAGCCGAGGACGTCGTCAAGGAAGAGAGCTTCTTCACGCGCAACTTCTCGAAGATCGCGATCATTGCGCTGGTTCTCTATCCGCCTGTGATCGTCGCGCTCGTCGGTGCGCAGGGGTCGCTGAAATGGGTCGACAATTTCGGCGTCCAGATCCTGATCTACGTGATGCTCGCCTGGGGCCTCAACATCGTCGTCGGTCTCGCAGGCCTGCTCGACCTTGGCTATGTCGCCTTCTACGCGGTGGGTGCCTATTCCTACGCGCTGCTGTCGACTTATTTCGGGCTCTCCTTCTGGGTTCTGCTGCCGGTTGCCGGTATCCTTGCCGCCTTCTGGGGCATGATCCTCGGTTTCCCGGTCTTGCGGCTAAGGGGTGACTACCTGGCGATCGTGACGCTCGCCTTCGGCGAAATCATACGGCTTGTCCTCATAAACTGGACGGAAGTGACCAAGGGCACGTTCGGCGTCTCGGGCATCGCCAAGGCGACGCTGTTCGGCATCAAGTTCGACGCTTCCAAGGATGGTTTTGCCGCGTTGATGGGGCTTCCCATGTCGTCGGCCTATTACAAGATCTTCCTGTTCTATCTGATCCTGGGGCTCGCCCTTCTGACGGCCTATGTCACCATCCGCCTTCGCCGGATGCCGATCGGCCGTGCCTGGGAAGCGCTGCGTGAGGACGAGATCGCCTGCCGCTCGCTCGGCATCAACACGGTCACGACCAAGCTGACGGCGTTTGCCACCGGTGCCATGTTCGGCGGTTTCGCCGGCGCATTCTTCGCCGTCCGCCAGGGCTTCGTCTCGCCGGAATCCTTCGTCTTCCTCGAATCCGCCGTCATTCTGGCGATCGTGGTTCTTGGCGGCATGGGCTCGCTGACAGGCATCGCGATTGCGGCCGCCGTGATGATCGGCGGTACGGAAATCCTGCGCGAGCTTTCCTTCCTGAAGGCGATCTTCGGGCCGGACTTCACGCCGGAACTCTACCGCATGCTGATCTTCGGTCTGGCGATGGTCGTGGTCATGGTGTGGAAACCGCGTGGTTTCGTCGGCTCGCGTGAACCGACGGCGTTCCTGCGCGAACGCAAGGCGATCTCCGGCAGCTTCACCAAGGAAGGGCATGGTTGATGGCCCTCGAGACAACGACAATGACAAAAGACCCCATTCTCTCGGTTGAGCACCTGTCGATGCGCTTCGGCGGTCTCATGGCCATCAACGACTTCTCCTTCGAGGCATATCGCGGTGACATCACCGCCCTGATCGGCCCGAACGGGGCCGGCAAGACCACGGTGTTCAACTGCATCACCGGCTTCTACAAGCCGACGATGGGCATGATCACCATGAAGCAGAAGTCCGGTAAGGAATATCTGCTGGAGCGCCTGCCGGATTTCGAGATCACCAAGCACGCCAAGGTCGCGCGCACCTTCCGGTAAGGAATATCTGCTGGAGCGCCTGCCGGATTTCGAGATCACCAAGCACGCCAAGGTCGCGCGCACCTTCCAGAACATCCGGATGTTCTCCGGTCTGACGGTGCTGGAGAACTTGCTGGTCGCGCAGCACAACAAGCTGATGCAGGCGTCGGGCTATACCTTCCTCGGACTGCTCGGCTTTCCCGCCTACAAGCAGGCCTCGAAGGAATCGATCGAATTTGCGCGGCATTGGCTGGAGAAGGCGTCGCTGGTCGATCGCGCCGATGATCCGGCCGGCGATCTGCCTTATGGCGCCCAGCGGCGGCTCGAAATCGCTCGCGCCATGTGCACCGGGCCGGAGCTCTTGTGCCTCGACGAACCGGCAGCCGGCCTAAACCCGCGCGAGTCGCTGGCGCTCAACGAGCTGCTGCAGGGTATCCGCGGCGAAACCGGCACCTCGATCCTGCTTATCGAGCACGACATGTCGGTGGTCATGGAGATTTCCGACCACGTGGTCGTTTTGGAGTACGGCCAGAAGATTTCCGACGGCAACCCGGATTTCGTGAAGAACGATCCGAGGGTCATTGCGGCCTATCTGGGTGTCGAGGATGAAGAGGTTGAAGAGGTGATCGAGCAAATAGAACACACCAAAGGTGTCAAGGACATGCATGGGGAGATCGGAAAATGACGGCACCCCTGTTGCATGTGAACGCCGTCGAAACCTACTACGGCAATATCCAGGCGCTGAAAGGGGTCACTCTTGAAGTCAACCGAGGCGAAATAGTTAGCCTGATCGGCGCCAACGGGGCCGGCAAGTCGACGCTGATGATGACGATCTGCGGCAGCCCGCAAGCGCGTACCGGCGCCATCAGCTTTGATGGTCAGAACATCACGCGCCTGCCGATGCACCAAATCGCGCATCTTCGCATCGCGCAGTCGCCGGAAGGCCGTCGCATCTTCCCGCGCATGACCGTGTTCGAGAACCTGCAGATGGGCGCAAGCCTTGATAACCTCAAATACTTCGACGAGGACCTCCAGAAGGTGTTCACGCTGTTCCCGCGGTTGAAAGAACGGCAGGCTCAACGCGGCGGTACGCTTTCGGGCGGCGAGCAGCAGATGCTGTCGATCGCCCGCGCGCTGATGGCGCGGCCGAAGCTTCTTCTACTGGACGAGCCGTCACTCGGCCTGGCGCCGCTGATCGTCAAGGGCATCTTCGAAGCCATCAAGAAGCTGAACAAGGAAGAGGGGCTGACCGTGTTCCTCGTCGAGCAGAATGCTTTCGGCGCCTTGAAGCTTTCCGACCGCGGCTACGTCATGGTCAACGGCCGCGTGACGATGAGCGGCTCGGGCAAGGAACTGCTCGCCAATCCGGAAGTCCGCGCGGCCTATCTCGAAGGCGGCCGCCATTGATGNCATGGTCAACGGCCGCGTGACGATGAGCGGCTCGGGCAAGGAACTGCTCGCCAATCCGGAAGTCCGCGCGGCCTATCTCGAAGGCGGCCGCCATTGATGCGTCGCATCTGGAGTTTGTGACATGCAGGGTATTCTCTACGAAGAAGTGTCGATCTGGCAGTTTCTTTTCATTACCTGTGTTCTGGGCGGCTGGACCGCCTGGAGAACGGGAAAGAGCGTCGCCGAGGGCTGGGAGGAGCTTCCGCGCCTCTTCGTCTACGTGGCGCTGCTGGGGCTTGGTATCCGCTTCGTGCACCACGCCCTGTTCGAAGGCACGATGTTCAGTCTGCAGTATTATTTCGCAGACACGCTTGTTCTTCTTTTAGTAGCGGTAGCTGGGTTCCGATATTTCCGGACCAAGCAAATGACCAATAACTACTATTGGCTCTATGAGAAGGCTTCGCCTTTCTCCTGGAAAGCCAAATAAAGGGAACAGCGCGCGCCGGCCGCCGCGGCAGGTGCGAAAGAAACACCGGCGCAAATTATGGTGGGCGTTGCGCAGGTTGGTAACGAGACCCGCTCGAATAATTGGGAGTAACAAGATGAAAAAGTCTCTTCTGTCAGCCGTTGCGCTGACGGCAATGGTCGCTTTCAGCGGCAACGCATGGGCTGATATTCTCGTTGGAATCGCTGGCCCGCTGACCGGCCCGAACGCCGCATTCGGCGCACAGTTGCAGAAAGGTGCCGAACAGGCCGCTGCCGACATCAATGCTGCCGGCGGTATCAACGGGGAGAAAATCGAAATTGTTCTCGGCGACGACGTTTCCGACGCCAAGCAGGGCGTTTCGGTCGCCAACAAGTTCGTTGCTGACGGTGTGACGTTTGTTATCGGCCACTTCAATTCGGGCGTGTCCATCCCGGCTTCGGAGGTCTATGCCGAAAACGGCATCCTGCAGGTAACGCCTGCCTCCACCAACCCGCAGTTCACCGAGCGCGGCCTCTGGAACACCTTCCGCACCTGCGGTCGTGACGACCAGCAGGGTGCCGTTGCCGGCGCCTTCCTTGCCGCCAACCACAAGGACGCCAAGATCGCCGTCATTCACGACAAGACCCCTTATGGTCAGGGCCTTGCCGATGAAACCAAGCGGGCGCTGAACGAAGGCAACATCAACGAAGCGCTTTATGAAGGCATCAACGCTGGCGACAAGGACTTCAAGATGAAGGAAGCCGGCGTCTCGATCGTCTACTACGGCGGTCTGCACACCGAAGCTGGCCTGATCATGCGCCAGATGAAGGACCAGGGCCTCAAGGCGACCCTGATGTCGGGCGACGGCATCGTTTCGAACGAACTGGCCTCGATCGCCGGCGACGCCGTTGACGGCACGCTGATGACGTTCGCTCCGGATCCGCGGAGAAACCCGGCCGCCAAGGAACTTGTTGAAAAGCTCCGCGCTGGCGGCTTCGAACCTGAAGCCTACACGCTCTACTCCTACGCTGCTTTGCAGGTTGTCGCCGAAGCTGCAAAGGCAGCTGGTACAACCGATCCGCAGGCCGTTGCCGAAGCGATCAAGGCCAAGGGCCCGTTCAAGACCGCAATCGGCGAACTCGGCTATGACGAAAAGGGCGACATCACCCGTCCGGACTACGTCATGTACACCTGGCAGAAGGGCGATGACGGCAAGTACAGCTACTTCCAAAACGAGTGACTTTGCTTCGGCGCCGATGATTTAATCAAATAAGAGCCCGGCGAGTAGTCGCCGGACTTGCATTCACCCGACGTCATGCAGGCAGGGCTCGGTGGTCGGCAGGTCGAGACTGAGGGGGCAAACTGGAAGTGCAGATGAAACACACGTTACTAAATTTAGATGGCACGATATCCCGCATCCAACTTGCATTCAGAGGTGAGTGGGAGACGTCGTTGCATGTCACTCCAGGCTCCCCCGACATTGTGGGGGTGATGAAATGGTTGCTTTCCGGCGGATCAGATCTAGCGATCGAAGCCTTCTATGAAACGCCGCGAGGCGAAGCGTTTGTTGGGGTTCGAATTTCCGGATTGCGCAAGACGCATCAACACGAGATTGCACAGGAACTCGTTGATGCATTTAGCAAGAGAGAAATTATTGATGTAGGAACGTTCGTAAGGAGAGTATCTGCCCTTCTGGCAGCTCCACTTTTCACGAGCGATGCATCATTTCTCGAACTCGGAAAAGTGAACGCCTGGCGCTCTTTTGGGCCAATTACTTTCTGGTCGGAGGAGACCGGAGGAGCCCCGCTCGCGCAATTCGATGAGGCTCTCGCAGTAAACCCACGTTTTAGGCAGGCCTCAACTCTGCCTTACGCGATCGAACTCGGATTCGATGGCGTGTTCCCCCATTGGGTCGGCCTCCCAGTCTCCGAGAACAATGCTGCTGGACACGTCATTTCGCGGCAGTGGGCTTCGGACATATTCGCGTCGGCCTAGGAATTTCAGACCATCTCCACGGGTAAAATATGCTTAGAGACAATCATCAATCCCATTGGGAGTGAAGGAACCAGTAGGAAGTGGGACGGATCACAATCTATCTCCCGCCTGCCAACGCGGCGACCACAGCTATGCATTCAATTTAGGTCGTCGATTGAGGTCATCTGAGAACGGAAGAATCTGGCCGTTAACAGCAGTACGGCTCCACGAAGTCGCCACTCCCTCGGCAAACGGGTGTGTGCGGACAAGTGCGCCTCGCTTGTGAAGGCTGCGAGGTGCAAACAAATGAAGGCAATAAGAGGAGATCTTTGAAGTGAAGCAAATGTTTCTGGCAGCTCTATTGGGCGCCACCATGGGAGTCGGCGCTACAGCTACTGCAGGCACCCTCGACACGGTAAAAGCCAAGGGTTTCGTTCAATGTGGAGTGCATGAAGGTCTGATGGGCTTTTCCGCTCCCGACGCTTCCGGCAACTGGAGCGGCCTTGATGTCGATTACTGCAAGGGTATCGCTGCAGCTGTCTTCGGTGACGCAACGAAGGCGAAGTTCACGCCCACCACTACCAAGGACCGATTTCCCGCGCTTCAGTCGGGTGAAATTGATGTTCTAGCGCGCAACTCGACCTGGTCAATCAATCGCGACACGGCGCTTGGTTTTAACTTCCGTCCCGTCAACTACTACGACGGCCAGGGTCTGATGATCCGCAAAAGCCTGAACGTGAAGTCAGCACTTGAACTCGCGGGCGCAGCTGTCTGCGTACATGCGGGAACGACGACCGAACTTAACCTCGCAGATTACTTCAAGTCGAACAATCTTCAGTACAATCCGGTAGTTTTCGAAAAAAACGACGAAGTCGTTGCAGCGTACAATTCCGGTCGATGCGATGTACTCACGACTGACCAATCCGGCCTCTACGGCGTACGTCTGACGCTTTCAGCGCCGGACGATCACATGATCTTGCCGGAAATCATCTCCAAGGAGCCTCTCGGACCGGTGGTCCGCCAGGGCGACGATCAATGGTTCGATATCGTCAGCTGGGTTCACTATGCGCTCTTGAATGCTGAAGAATTCGGGATCACGCAGGCAAACCTTGAAGAGATGAAAGCCTCCGACAACCCCGATATCAGGCGGTTCCTCGGTGTGGAATCTGACACCAAGATCGGTACCGATCTTGGACTTACTAATGATTGGGCCGTCAACGTCATCAAGGCTGTTGGAAACTACGGCGAAGTGTTCGAGCGAAACGTTGGGCAGGCTAGCCCGCTCAAGATCGAGCGTGGGATCAATGCTCTGTGGAGCAAGGGCGGACTGCAATACGGTCCTCCGGTTCGCTGAAATACCGATCGGCTCGGGAGAAGGCGGTTCGGCCGCTTTCTCTTCCCGCCAAAAGAAGAACATGACCCTTGGGCCGCCAGGGGAGATGGAGCATTGAATGGCTAGCATAGCCGAGGATCCCGCGCGCGAGAAACAATCACCTGGCGCGTCTTTGATTTACGACCCCAAAGTTCGGGGCGTGCTATACCAAGTTATAACGGTGATCGTGCTCGCGATGCTCCTACTGTGGATCGCAGACAACACGCTTGAAAATCTCAAGCGTGCGAACATCGCATCTGGATTTGGGTTCCTAAATGGGCGTGCAGGTTTCGACATAGGTCAATACCTCGTGGCCTACACCAGTGACTCCACCTACGGGCGGGCGCTTCTGATTGGTTTCATCAATACCGTCGTAGTAGCGGTAGGGGGGATCCTCACAGCCACGTTTGTCGGCTTCGTCGTGGGCGTGGGACGCCTCTCGCCGAACTGGATTATCGCCAAGTTGTCGCTCGCTTATGTTGAGGTCTTTCGCAACATTCCACCGTTGTTGGTCATCTTCTTCTGGTACAGTGGCGTCCTAGCGCTACTCCCGCAGCCGCGCAATTCCATGGAGTTGCCGCTTGGTATGTTTCTCAACAATCGTGGCCTAACCTTTCCTAGCCCTGTTTTCGGCGAAGGCACGTCGGCAACACTGATCGCAATTGCGATTGGAGCGCTTGCTGCCCTTCTGCTGGCTTACTATTCTCGAAAGCGTCAGAACGCGACTGGGAGACGGCTTCCTCTTTGGCCGGTGTTGATTACCTTCATCGGTCTTCCGGCTTTGACGTTTCTCTTCATAGGCCCAACAGTCACTTTCGACTATCCCATAGGGGGCCGGTTTAGCCTGACGGGTGGCTCTACGGTGGGGCCGGAGTTTCTGTCACTCTACCTGGCGCTATCCTTCTATACAGCCAGCTATGTTGCGGAAATTGTTCGTGCCGGGATCCGGGGCGTTTCTAAGGGACAGACAGAGGCAGCTCACGCGCTGGGGATCCGGCCAGGCCTCACGACCCGGCTGGTGGTGGTGCCGCAGGCAATGCGGATCATCATTCCGCCGTTGACCAGCCAGTATCTCAACCTGACCAAGAACTCATCGCTGGCGATCGCTGTTGGCTATGCCGATCTGGTTGCCGTCGGCGGAACGATCCTAAATCAAACCGGTCAGGCGATCGAAGTCGTGTCTATCTGGATCATCGTCTATCTGACTTTGAGCCTGACGATGTCCTTGCTGATGAATTGGTTCAATGCCCGCATGGCATTGGCGGAAAGATAAGTGCATGACTCTGCATCAGGCTAGATTTGTCCGCGCCTCATTGATTGAAGCTGAGCCGCCACCGACAAAAGCGGGAGGGGTTTTGCACTGGTCCCGCCAGCACATCATTGCCACTCCTAAGGACACGGTCCTTACGGTCGTAAGTCTGCTTGTACTTGCCTGGCTCGTGCCGCCGGCAATACAGTGGCTCGTCATCGACGCCGCCTGGACGGGCGGTGGGCGGGAGGTCTGTGCTACCGTCGCACAGGGGGGGGCGCAGCCGGAGGGCTGGAGCGGTGCCTGCTGGGCATTCGTCAATGCCAAGTTCGACCAGTTCCTCTTCGGGCGCTACCCGATCGAGGAGCGCTGGCGACCTGCCCTTGTCGGCATCCTCTTCGTCCTGTTCCTGACGCCGATGCTGATCCCGAAGGTTCCCTACAAGAGCATCAACGCGATCCTGCTTCTGGTCGTGCTCCCGATCCTGGCGCTCATCCTTCTGCCGGGCGGGTGGTTCGGACTGCCCTTCGTCGAGACGCCGCTGTGGGGCGGCCTCATGGTGACGTTGGTGCTGTCCTTCGTCGGCATCGCGGTCTCGTTGCCACTCGGCATCCTGCTTGCGCTCGGCCGGCGATCGACCATGCCGGTGATCAAGATGCTCTGCACGTTCTTCATCGAAGTCGTGCGCGGCATCCCCCTTATCACCGTTCTGTTCATGGCCAGCGTTATGCTGCCGCTGTTCCTGCCAGAGGGTGTGACCTTCGACAAGTTCCTGCGCGCACTGATCGGCGTCTCATTGTTCGCCTCCGCCTACATGGCAGAGGTGGTCCGCGGCGGTCTGCAAGCGATCCCGACGGGGCAGTACGAAGGCGCCGATTCGCTTGGCCTCGGCAACTGGCAGAAGATGAACCTCATCGTGCTGCCACAAGCGCTGAAGCTGGTGATCCCCGGCATCGTCAACACCTTCATCGGACTGTTCAAGGATACGTCGCTGGTCTCGATCATCGGCATGTTCGACTTGCTGGGCATCGTCCGAATGAACTTCTCGGATGCAAACTGGGCCTCGGCAGTCACGCCGATCTCCGGGCTAATTTTCGCCGGTTTTGCTTTCTGGCTCTTTTGTTTCGGAATGTCCCGTTATTCGAGTTTCATAGAGCGCTTGCTGGATAAAAGCAGCCAGAGATAAAGAAGAGGGGAATGTCATGCCAGTCGTGACAACGAAATCGAGACAGTCGGCCGCGGCCAAGAAGATCGCCGTCGAAATGACGAAAGTAAATAAATGGTACGGAGACTTTCACGTTCTCCGTGACATCAACCTGAAGGTCATGAAGGGCGAGCGCATCGTTATTGCCGGCCCGTCGGGCTCAGGCAAATCGACGATGATCCGCTGCATCAACCGGCTGGAAGAGCACCAGAAGGGCAAGATCGTCGTTGACGGCATCGAACTCACCAACGACCTGAAGAAAATCGATGAAGTGCGCCGCGAAGTCGGCATGGTGTTCCAGCACTTCAACCTGTTCCCACATCTGACGATCCTGGAAAACTGCACGCTTGCACCGATCTGGGTTCGCAAGATGCCGAAGAAGCAGGCCGAAGAAATCGCGATGCACTTCCTGAAGCGCGTCAAGATCNCTGGAAAACTGCACGCTTGCACCGATCTGGGTTCGCAAGATGCCGAAGAAGCAGGCCGAAGAAATCGCGATGCACTTCCTGAAGCGCGTCAAGATCCCCGAGCAGGCGCACAAATATCCGGGCCAGCTTTCGGGTGGTCAGCAGCAGCGAGTGGCCATTGCCCGCTCACTGTGCATGAAGCCAAAAATCCTGCTGTTCGATGAGCCGACCTCGGCGCTCGATCCGGAAATGGTCAAGGAAGTGCTCGACACCATGGTCGGCCTTGCCGAAGAAGGCATGACCATGTTGTGCGTGACCCACGAAATGGGCTTTGCCCGCCAGGTCGCCAACCGCGTGATCTTCATGGACCAGGGGGAGATTGTCGAACAGAATTCACCTGCCGAGTTCTTCGACAATCCGCAGCATGAGCGCACCAAGCTCTTCCTCAGTCAGATTCTGCACTAACAGGCGAACTCGATCGCACGCGGTTGCGCTCGGGCACTTCTACCCCAATTAAGTGTTCTCCCAGAGCGAATGACGTCGCTTCAGGTACACAGCAAACCCGCATGACGCAGGTTGTTTGTGGCACCTGGCGGCGTCATTCGTTTTTTCTTTGCGACCTACGGACCCAGCGAGAGCAAAGCATTGGGGCATAACCCCACACTACGCGAACAGAAACAAACGCGCAAAAAGGAGGATACCTCGTGTTCATCGACAAAGTTCTCGCCCGCTTCAGAATTCAAACAAAAGTCATCGTTTTCATGTTGCCTTTCGTGGCCAGCATCTGTGCCGTCGGCATCACCGGTCTTTACGCGTCGCGGTTATTGCAGGGCAGAATGGAAATCTCGAATAGTGTCCTTCAATCTCTGAGTGGTTTCAGGGATGTGTACGCCCGCATGAACAACTTCCTGCAAGATGCCTCCGATGAGACCCGTCAGAATGTCCATGCACGATTAGAAGCTCAGCGGGCCGTTCTATCCGATACCATTGCGCAAGTGAGCGACGGCGAGGGCCGAGTTAAATTGCAGCAGGCGCTCAATGGTAGCGCAGAGATTGGTAAGCGCGTTGAAGACCTTTGGAGGCTCCACGGTGAAGAACGTGCTTTGCGAGGCTCGATGTCTGCGGGTCTTGATCGCCTGATATTTGAACAGGAGAAAATCCTAAGTGAGGCGACCAAGATGGAGCGTAGCGTTCGTCGCGATGAGGATGCAGCAAAGTCCCTCCTGCGTGAGGCCGACAGGCTGACTACTTCGAGTGAGACACTCATCGCTTTCGGGGCCGCTATCGGCAAGGCCGCAACTCCGGAGGACAAATTCAAGACTATTGTGGCTTCTCAGGGCGAGTTGCAGCTAGTCCCGAGTAAAATTACCACCGCGGTACCAGCAGGACAGGTTGCGTTGGTAGAGTCCCTCAAGAGCGCTCTTACAGATATAGTGACAACCGCAGGAAAGGGTACACTAACCGAAAATACCGCGCGCGATATAGATCTGATGATCGCTCGTTTGCGTCCGCTCAGCATTCAGTTGAACGGCGTCGCGACGGTCAAGATGCGTGCAGCAACCGTCACCTTCGGGCGGCTCGATAAGCCGCTGGTGAAGGCCGAGGCAGTTCTTGCCGGCACTCGAAAGCTGGTAGAATCCATGTACGGGGTACGTATCGCTGCCGCAAGCTTCCTTGAAAAACCTGATAACATAGGTCGCGATCGAATGTTGCAACGCGTAGCGGCCCTGCGCCAGGACCTTGAAACCCTTGCTACAACCGCCCGTGATCTTCGTTTCTCCATGGCTGTATTTGGGGCCATCGAGCCGCTCTTAAACAGTTTAGTCTCGGACAGCCATGTACTCGTGAACTCAAGCGAAATGCGTCAATCCGAATTTGGGGCGGCCGCCGCCGAAATCGACACTATTTGGAAACAATTAACCGCGTTTGCTGAAAGCCAGAAGGCAGATGCTTCAGTGGAGCGCGAGCGGGCTGATCAGGTATCGTTGTTCGCTGCCATCGCAGGAAGCGTTGTTGCGATGCTGGCGGGTGGCGCGCTGGTGCTGACATTGAAAGGTCCTATCGGTCAGATAACGACTGCAATGCGGCGACTTGCGGAGGGTGTGCTCGATACAAAGATCGACGGCGATGCTCGCCGAGACGAGATTGGTGACATGGCTCGAGCACTCGGCGTGTTCAAAGAGAACGCAATTTCCAAGGTGCGCATAGAGACGGAAAGCATGGAACAGCGCTTGCACGCGGATGCGGAGCGTGCTCGGAACGACGCCGAAAGGCGCGAGCTCGACGCGCAGATCGACTTTGCCGTGAACCAATTAGCTGCAGGACTGGGGCGTCTTGCCAAAGGAGACCTGTCTCAGCAGATCGACAAACCGTTTCAGGGTAGGCTTGAGCAGTTGCGGGTTGATTTTAACGGCTCACTTGTCCGACTCCAGGATACATTGATCCAGATTCGGCAAAATGCCTTGGTAATTCAGCGGAATGGAAACAATATGTTTTGCTCGGCCGAAGCCCTTTCGAGCCGGACTGAGGCTCAAGCAGCGTCGCTAGAGGAGACAGCGGCGGCACTGGATCAGATAACGGCGACGGTTCATTCATCGGCGGAACGGGCACACGAGGCTAACCAGCGTGTGAGTGAGACCAAGAAGAGCGCCGATAACTCTGCGACGGTCGTCACCAATGCCATTGGCGCTATGAACCTGATCGAGGATGCATCTCGACAGATTGAACAGATCATTGAGGTGATTGACGATATTGCTTTCCAGACAAACCTTCTCGCACTTAATGCTGGTATTGAGGCTGCGCGCGCCGGTGAGGCTGGCAAGGGCTTTGCTGTGGTCGCGCAGGAAGTACGCGGACTGGCGCAGCGTTCAGCGGAGGCAGCTTCTGAAATCAAAATCCTGATAAACAAATCGACGCAGGAGGTGAGTTCTGGCTCCCGCCTGGTGAAGGAGACAGGCGCCGTCCTAGCGTCTATCAGTCAGCAAATTGTGGCGGTCAGCCGGCAGGTTGACATGATTGCTACCGCCAGCCGTGACCAGGCTACAGCCCTCAATGAAGTCAACGGCTCTGTGAACGCGATGGATCAGATGACTCAACAGAATGCCACCATGGTTGAGGAGACGACGGCCGCAAGCCGAGCTCTGGCAAACGAGGCCGATGTGCTAATGACATTGGTCGAACAATTTCGGCTTGAAACGGCGGAGGTACGCGGCGATCGGACGTCATGTGCAGCTTGATATCTCGCCGGTTATCAAAACGATCGGGCTTTTACAGCCCGGTCGTTTTCATACGTTTAGTACAAGACACGTCGTCTAGAGATCGAAGATAGGTTCGTGTTCTAATGTGTCTTCGTGGCTCGAAAAGCAAAGGATTGCGCGGATCACCTATTCGCTGGCCCGTCATCGTCGCCAGAGGTCGCCGCGCTTGCAGAGTTTTCCGACGCCGCGATTAGAAGGGAATAATCTATCTGACGCAGGGGTTCGACCAGTTCGATGGCGGCGGCGGTGAACCGGTTGAAAGGCATGGCACCCTTAGTCGAGCCGTGAACTGCACCCCCTTTCGACCGGACAGTCGGCATAAGCAGAAAGGCTCAAGCACAGGCTTGAGGACAGGCTTATGTCTAACGAGTATCGACATGTTGAATTGCTGACGGGTGATGTCCGCCGCAGGCGGTGGACAACCGAGCAGAAGCTGACAATCATTGAGCAGAGTTTCGAACCAGGCGAGACGGTATCTTCGACCGCTCGCCCCCATGGCGTTGCGCCCAATCTGCTTTACCGGTGGCGCAGGCTCTTGAGTGAGGGAGTTGCTGCCGCCGTGGATTCAGACGAGCCGGTTGTCGGCAATTCGGAAGTGAAGAAGCTTGAAGACCGCGTCCGCGAGCTGGAGCGCGTGCTCGGCCGCAAGACGATGGAGGTCGAGATACTCCGCGAAGCACTTTCGAAAGCAGACTCAAAAAAACGGATATCGCGGCCGATCTTGTTGCCGGGACGGTTCCCGATGAAAGCCGTCGCAGGCACGCTGGGCGTCTCCCGTTCCAACCTCGTGGAGTGGTTGAAAGGCAGATCAAAGCCGCGCGGGCCCTATCGGAAGGCGGAGGATGCAGAGCTTCTGCCCGCCATTCGCAGGCTGGTGGATCAGAGGCCAACCTTTGGCTATCGGCGGATCGCCGCGCTCCTCAATCGCGAAAGGCGAGCCGCCGATAAGCCTGTCGTCAACGCCAAGCGGGTTCACCGCATCATGGGTAACCACGCCATGTTGCTGGAGAAGCATACGGCCGTTCGCAAGGGCCGCATCCATGACGGCAAGGTCATGGTCATGCGCTCCAATCTGCGGTGGTGCTCCGACGGTCTGGAGTTCACCTGCTGGAACGGCGAGGTCATCCGTCTCGCCTTCATCATCGACGCTTTCGACCGCGAGATCATCGCATGGACGGCTGTTGCCAATGCAGGCATCTCCGGCTCGGACGTGCGCGACATGATGCTGGAGGCAGTCGAGAAGCGGTTCGCAGCAACCCGAGCCCCGCATGCTATCGAGCATTCTCGGACAATGGCTCGGCTTATACGGCAAGGGAGACCAGGCTGTTTGCCCAGGCGCTCAATCTGACACCCTGCTTCACCCCTGTCGCAAGCCCCCAGTCGAACGGCATGTCCGGGGCATTCGTGAAAACTCTGAAACGGGATTACATCCGCATCTCGGCCCTACCGGACGCCGCAACGGCGCTCCGACTTATCGACGGATGGATCGAGGACTACAACGAAATCCATCCCCATTCCGCCCTCAAGATGGCTTCCCCTCGGCAGTTCATCAGGGCTAAATCAAACTAGCCGATCTGTCCGCTGAAACGGGGAGCACTCCAAGCCGGAAGCAACCAAACTATTATCATTGAGCCGGACTCGGTTAGGCCGTCGAAGCCGTTGACAACGACCGTCGGGTCGGCGCCAGCCTTGTATTCGTAGCCCATCAGCGTGAAGCCGGCGGTGTTGACGAGGTTGCCGTCCTTGTCGGGAACGAAAGAGCCGGCACGGGTCAGGGTTCTCACCGCCGTTGCCCTGGACGATGAAGCCGCCGCCGCCGTTGATCATGAGGTCGCTGCTGGACGTCGTGTAGCTCGTGCCGCCCTGCTGCGAGATGCTGTAGCGCACCTGGGTCTCGACGCCGCCGGAATTGTAGTTGCCGCCGCCCGAAGGCAGCAACATCGAATCAAGAACGGGCTTCTTGGGCAGCATGCTGATGCGGTTCTCGCAACTGGTATGCGGCGGCAATCACGGGGAGATTCGTCTCATCCACTCATCGGGCGAGCGATTGAGAAGACTCCACGCGAAGAATTAAGGCCGCCGATCCGACTACAGTCCGGCGGCAGAGACAGGATGTGGGCAAAATGCCTTCCAAATGCCCTCACTGGCATGAATAGCCATTCGAGGCTAGGGCAGCGGGCGCCGAGCGGCCAGGGGTGAGTTCCTCTGTCAAAAAGACGCCGGCCTGTAGGTTCAACCGCTTGTGACGAACGCGCGTAAGAACTTGGCGAGCTCATCGACTATAAGGGGAGGATTCTGACTAACGAACACGCCAAAGTCGGCCGTCGGTGCTTGCGGCAGGTCAAACCGGCCTCGGACGTTTTCACAGTCCGAAGGCAAGCCTTCCGGAAGCAGAAGCCCTATTCCCAGTCCTGCGCGTAAGGCCGAAATCAGGGCTGCGAAAGTTGAAACGCGACCACCCACCCGCCAATGGAGGCCCGCCTCGGCAAAGGACGCAAGCATGCGATCTTGCCACGAACAAGAACCTTCAAACATGATCAAGGGTAGTTCAGGGCCCTCATCGACTTCCATCATACGGCTGGCGGACCACACGAGCGGGCGTGACAGATAGATAGACGGAGCACCTTCAAATCGCGCAGGATCGGCCATGACAATATCGCACCGACCATTCGTTATCGACTTCGCTAGGTCTGCGCTACTGGCGGAAGTCAACTCGATGTCAACAGATGGGTGACGCCCGCGAAAATCTGCAATTGCAGATGGCAGCCGCGTTACAGCCAAATCCTCTACGATTCCAAGCCGCACCCGTCCGGCGAGCTTTCTGCCCGCAATCTGACGGCGCACGTCTTCGCCCAACGCGATGGTTTTCCGGGCATAGGCGAGCAGAACCTCGCCAGTTTCGGTCAGGGTGACCCCACGGGAGGACCGCCGGAGCAACTGTGACCCAACCTCTGCCTCAAGTCGTTGGAGCTGCATGCTTACGGCAGCTTGAGTGCGGGCCAACCGATCAGCTGCCCGACTCACAGTCCCGGCTTCGGAAACCGTCACGAACGCGCGGAGCAAGCGAATGTCAAGGTCGTTTTCCATAAGCAATCCTAATGAGGGGGTAACTAATATAACACTATGCATGGGGGGCTGGGGAAGGCAAGCTTGCGAAAATCCAAAGCGAAGAGGAGAAATTGCTTGGCTTACAAGGAACGGCTTGAAGCGCTCGGTGTTAGTTGGCCTACTCTAACGAGACCCGATATGCCCTTTGCACCAGCGGTGCGTGTCGGCGACGTCATTTATATATCTGGCCAGATACCCGAGGTCGGGGACCAGATTGCTGACGTGGGTCAGGTAGGCGCGGAAATAGACCTTGCGAGGGCGAAAAAGAGCGCCCAGACATGTGCTGCTAACATCCTGTTTTGGCTTTCACACGCACTGGACGGCGACCTCGATCGCGTCGTCAGGCTTTCTAAGCTAACCGTCTATGTGAACGCCGTGGCTGGATTCGCCGATTTTTCCCAAGTGGGCAACGGCGCATCTGAGGTCATGAATGCTGTCTTGGGAGATCGCGGCGAACACGCACGTTGCGCGCTCGGTATGAGCGGGTTGCCCGCAAACGTGCCGGTCGAAGTTGATGCAATCGTACACGTACGGTGACGTTGGGATGTCTGATGCCGTCAGCGGGAACGCCGCCTCAGCCACCAGGCCAGCGAATTTGGTCCACTTCAATCATGCCGGAGCAGGGCAATCGAGCGCAGAGTGTGTTGCTGAAGTGATAGATCATCTCGGCAAGGAGGTACGTTTTGGCCCAATGGAGGCGGAAAAACGAATGGCCGCACGTCTCGACTATGGGTATGAGCTCGCAAGTAGGCTTCTTGGCTGTGAGCCCGGGGAGGTTGCTTTTGGAACCGGGCACGGTCAGCTCTATGGAGATCTGATTGCAGCAATTCCCCTTAAGGCGGGCGATCGGGTACTGGTTAGCTCGCAAGAGTGGGTCGGAAATCTGATTGCATTGAAGCGTCGCGCTGATTCAGCCGGAGCGACTATCGAGGTTGCGCCATGCGATGCGACCACCGCTGTTGATGTGGAGGCACTGAAGCGGATCTTAGATGACCGTGTCAGGCTGGTTGCGCTAACCTGGATTGGAGCTAGCGGGCCCCTTGTAAACCCGGCAACTGAATTAGGCGCGGCATTGGCTGGCACGAATGCTGTCTATGTGATCGACGCGAGTCAGGCTCTTGGACAGTTACCAATCGACGTGACCGAGCTCCAATGTGATGCACTCATCGCCTGCGGGCGGAAATATCTGCGGGGTCCACGTGGGACCGCGATTGCGTATTTAGCGACCCGATTGGCCTCAGATCTGCAACCTGTGCGCCTTGATGATCACGCGGGTAGTTGGGCACATGGGCATGTGACCGTCCGAAAGAGCGCGCGAGTTCTGGAAACGGCTGAGTTCTCCGTAGCCTTGCGATTGGGGCTGATAAGAGCAATTGAGCAGGCTCTCAGCGGAGATTTGATACGGACAAGAGCAAGCCTTGACAGAACTGCCAGCTGCCTCCGCGATAGGTTGGCTGCGCTCCCTGGCGTGAGGGTTCACGATGTCGGCCGTCTGAAGGCGGCGGCCGTAACTTTCTCGATTGATGGCTTGAGCTGTGATCAGGCGCAAAGCGAACTGGCCTCGCGCGGCCTTATGGTTGGGTACAACGGCCCTGCGTATACGCCCATCGATCTGGTGCGCAGGGGAATACCAGAGTTGCTGAGAGCGTCTGTTCATCTCGAAACCGACGACGATACTATCACAAAGCTTGTTCAAGCGGTGGCCGAACTTGCCGGGAACGACCACAACCCTCCAATGGCACGAAATTTATGGATTTGACGATGAAGCAGGTAAATGGTGGCCGCAAGGCGCTTGTTTTGGGTGGTGGCAAAGGCCTGGGTTACGGAGTGGCAGAAGCATTCGCTAAGGATGGTATCGAGGTTGGCTTGGTCGGCCGGGATAGCAGCGCTCTGCACTCCGCAGAGATGCGGATCCGTACAAATCGAGGGATCGCGCACACGTTCCAGTATGACCTTTCCCGGGAAGCGGATGTTGAAGAGCTTTTGAAGGATGTGGACGCCCGTCTAGGGCAGGTGGATATCATTCTTCTGAACGGCGGCGGGCCTCCGCCATTTCTTGCCTCGGTGTTTGAGCCCACGATATGGCACGACCAGTTCCGATCGATGGTCAGCAACCAGATCAAAATCGCCACACATTTCTTGCCGGGGATGAGGTCAAGGCTTTTTGGACGTATCCTGGTGGTTTCATCGACGAGTGTACGTGAACCAATTGGCGGATTAACGGCGTCCAACGCACTTCGTGCGGCGCTCGCGGGCTGGGCCAAGACGCTGGCGAGCGAAGTCGCGGCGGAAGGCGTGACCGTCAATCTCCTCCTGCCAGGCCGTTTCACGACCCAAAGGACTATAGAGCTCGACGCGTTGGATGCCAAAGATCGCGGGGTTGAACGTTCTCTGATCGAGGCCGAAAGCCAGGCGGAGATCCCTGTGAAACGCTATGGTACCGTGGCGGAATTCGGAGCGGCCGCAGCTTTCCTTGCGGGTGAAGGGGCCTCCTATATTACTGGAATTGCCCTACCCATCGATGGCGGACTAAGCCGGGCAATCCTTTGAGCCCCGCTGCCCCAAACAGTGGCGTACACCCCCAGCGGCTAGAACGAATGATCAGCATCGTACTGCGAGCACTTCGGAAATGACAGGCTTTTTGCTGGAGACTTACCACCAGATGGACAAGCGGCTTCGAGAGGTTATGAAGCTAGCAGATCTCGAGGTATTCACGAATACATTCAGATTCGTAGAGTTTGAGGACTGTGACTTTGCGGAGTTCGTACGGAAAGACGCTTTGGCAATCGTTCGCGACGAAACGCGATGGAGCCAACTGGTTCCTGCTGAGGAACTGCAAGGTAAACTGTTTCAGGTATTGCAGCTTCACTTCCCAGAGGAAGTCGATAGAGGCGGTTTAGTGGGGTGGGTGGGTACCCATCTTAGACGTAGCATCGGCACAGACATTATAGTCATATGCGGACAAAACAGCCGCGCGGGCGGTACGTTCGACTATATCGGATACCCAGTGTCGGTCGCCAGCAAAGTTAGGGCAGAAATTCGAAACCTTATGACATAATCTTATCGGGTGCGGCTATCGCCAGCGTGGTCGAAGCATGTTGCGCAACGTTCGACATTTATACCGTGACGCCGTAGCCGTCTTGCGCCTTGCGGATGATGACGACGCATTCGCGTGAGTTCGCCGTGGCGGGAACATAATTCCGGAAATCTGGCGCTCTTTGGTAAACTGCTCGCTCGGCAGTTTGCCTTTGATCTCACCTGATGCGCTCATGTCGGCCGGTACGCAGATCAACGTGAAGCCTACCGGGCTCGCCGCCCTGATGGGCTCGAGGGACTCGCCCATAGGGACTCGGCTCAGTGACGATTGGCGGTCCACCGTCGTGGTAATGGCCCGGGCCGCCGTGTCGTCGGTGATGTCCATGGTATGTGCTGTTGGTGTCATGATGAAAACAAAGTGCGTGGTTGCGACGGTGGTATGCTCCATCACGATCTCCTAGAGGCTCATGAGTGCTGAGTGCGCGGATTTCGGGTGTAATGGCCATATTGGAGCTGTGGGTCGCAGTAGGGATGGCCTAGTGTCACACTAAAGATCTGCCCCGCGGAATTGAAGGTCACTAACCAGCCCTTACGGCCGGTATAGCCACTAAATCCGTTCTTAACATTGCCTTTTGATGCAGACAAAGGTGTTGCCGCTACCGGCTGGGAACTGGTTGCTAATCTCTAAGTCACTGAGCGAATAGGGGCCTCCCAGTGTCGCGAGCGCCGGCAACGATAACATCCTGCGCGCTTGTGGTTGCTTCCGCATTGTGAAGCCTTCCTGGGACGAAACGCAGCCAGCGAGGCCGTGAGACCAGGGAGACGACGAGCCGAACGGGGCGGACTCGATGCTTCATGATGGCCTCTATTTCGACACTTTTGAAATAGCGAGACCGGGGAGAGTGTTTGCGCGGCGAGTGGCATCTCAGTGCAATGCTAAGCTAACCGCGGTGAATGATTGAGGATGTCTGACGGTCGGTGCCTGTCACCCAAGGGCTGCTGACGCAACGCTGTGGAGCCATGACCTTGGACCGAGTCAACGTAGCGGTGATATCGATCGCCCCGCAGCCGAGGCTGCGAGGCTTCGCGATCAGCACACTGTTCGCGCCGCGCGCACAGTGCGGTCTGCACTATCTCCCAAAGAAGGACTTCATCTCCTCAGCGAATAGTTTTGGATGTTCCATCGCAGCAAAATGGCCGCCCCTGTCCATCATTTTCCAATATTCCACTCGATACACCCTTTCGACCCAGCTGCGAGGAGGCATGGGGATCTCTTTCGGGAACACCGAAACGCCTGTGCAAACGTCTACCCTGTCGCCTTCCGCGAAATTCAACGGCACTCGCGCGCCTTCCACATATATTCGCATTGAAGAGGCGATCGTATTTGTAAACCAGTAAATCGAGATGTTCGTTATGAGGTCGTCGAGCGAGAATGATTGCTCGATATTGCCGCCGCAGTCACTCCATGCGTGAAATTTCTCGGAGATCCAGCTCGCTAGTCCAACGGGAGAATCGCTGAGCGCAAATGCCAAGGTTTCAGGCTTTGTTTTGTGCAGGGCACCATACGCCCCTTCCCGGCTCGCCCAATCCGCGACCACTTTTAGGAAGTTGTCCTCCTGCGGGCTGATTGGATCCGCTGCTGACCCAAGGAACGGACGGTAGGTCCCGGGTATGAAGTTCAAGTGCATTGCAAGGATGCTGTCGGGGTAAAGGAATGACATCCAGGTGGAAACACTTGCCCCAAGATCACCGCCTTGGACAAAGAAGCGCTCATAACCCAGCGAGTCCATTAACTGCTTCCAAAGCGAGGCTACGTATTTTGGACCGACGCCGGTCACGGTTGGGCACGCAGAGAAGCCAAATCCAGGAAGGGAGGGAATGATTACGTCGAAAGCGTCGCGTGGATCACCGCCAAACTTCGAGGGCGTTGTAAGGTAGGGAACGGCGCGAAGGAACTCGATGAAGGAGCCGGGCCAGCCATGGGTGAGAAGCAACGGCTTAGCATTAGTACCTTCACCCTTCACGTGGACGAAATGGACGTCATGGCCGTTAATAGCGCACTTAAATTGCGGGAAACTGTTGAGCCATTTCTCCTGCTCTCGCCAGCTGTATGAGGAGCTCCAGTAGTTCAGCAAACGCTCCAAGAACGCTTGGTCGGTCCCCAGGATCCAGGGGTCCTCGGTTGGAGCCGCTGGCCAGCGAACCCCGCTAAGCCGGCGGTTCAAGTCATCTATGTCACTTTGCGGAATGTTTATCTTGAAAGCTGTCATGTTGTGCCTCGGAGATATGTATTCTGTCTATTGCTCGCACTCGTTCAGCTATGACGGACAGGGACGTGCTGCCGCTTCGCCGTACGGCAATGTGGGCCGGAAGCTCCATGCCCCATTTTTCGCTCACTCAGCGATGCGCGAAAGATAACGAACTTGCTGACAAATATTAGTGGTTATAATGTGCATGCACTTGTGAGGGTGGCTCAGTAATGAAGCGCGACGAATTCAACGACTTGGCCGCATTCCTCTTGATCGCGGAGCAACGAAGTTTTAGCCGGGCGGCGTCCAAGCTTGGAATCTCAGCCTCCGGGTTGAGCCATGCCATGCGCCTTCTCGAGGAGCGTCTAGGCGTTCGACTTCTCTCTCGTACGACACGCAGCGTTTCTACGACGGAGGCTGGCGAGAGGCTTCTGGCGACGCTCAGGCCGGCCTTTGAGGACATCAGCGCCAGCTTGGCTGACTTGCGGGCGTCACGCGAGTCTCCTTCTGGCTCGATTCGAGTTACTGCTTCGCGGCATGCAGCTGATACAATTATTAAACCGCTGCTTCCCAAATTTCTCTCGGGCTATCCCGATATCCGGATTGAGATTGTGGTAGACGACGGGTTGACCGACATTGTGTCGGAGCGTTTTGACGCAGGCATTCGGTTCGGCAGGCAAATAGCGAGGGATATGATCGCCGTTCGGGTAGGTCCGGACATTCGGGCGGCAATAGTGGCCGCGCCGTCTTATTTTGAGAGCCGTCAGAAGCCGGAAACCCTCATCGACCTAAACAATCATTCCTGCATCAACTATCGCCTAGCGACAGGAGGCGGATTGTACGCCTGGGAACTGGGAGAAGGGGATAGCGCATTTCAGGTTCGAGTTGACGGTCCGCTGATTGTGAACGACGTCGATCTAAAGCTCGGGCTAGCTCTTGCCGGTCAAGGACTGGCTTATTGTTTCGAAGATCAGGTCGCAGGATACATTGCGGAAGGCCGCCTGGTACGAGTACTCGAAAGCTTCTGTCCCCCGTTCCCTGGGTATCACCTGTATTATACCAATCGCCGCCAAACACCACGTGCTCTAACGGCGTTCATAGAAACGGTCCGCTTCCGGTCGTAGTGGTCGACGGCAGAGGGCAGGTCACTTCATCCGAGGTCGATCTCACTATTGGGGTCGGACCATTCCTGGCCCGCCCGCCGGATGTGTGAGTCGATCAATTCGGACGCCTGGACAGGCTGCTTGTTGATGATGAGCCTGACCAACGTAAGATGCTCCTGGGCGCTTTCTAGCAAAAACGCGCGCTTCTTCTCAGATTGCAGGCCGTAAGGCCGCGAGCGCGAACGAAGTACTCGAATAATGTCGACGAGTTCTTCATTTCCGGAGAGTGACAACAGATAGAGATGGAAGCGAATATCGGCGGCAACATGGGCGATAAGGTCATTTCGCTGCGCTGACTCTAGCGATGCTTCCGCAAGATGCTGTGCGGCCGAGCGTTGATCGGCCGTTAATCCGCGCGCGGCAATTCCACGAATGGTCGGCACCTCCAAAAGCAGGCGGACCTCCATCATCTGTTGCAATTCTTGGATTGATGGCTGTGCGACTCGGAAACCCTTATTGCGCACGACCTCGACGATCCCCTCTTTCGCGAGATCGATCATCGCTTCGCGAACGGGTGTTGCGGAAACGCCAAACTGCGTCGCGAGCATCGGGGCGGAATAAATCTCGCCGACTTTCATCTCTCCCGCCAAGACTGCGGCACGCAAAGTTTGCGTGATTTGACTTCGCCGGTTGGGCGTCTCAAGCGTTGAAAGATTCAGATCCAAGGTACACCCACCCAATGAAGACTAATTGCACAAATCGCTCCGAAAGCCGGTCGCTTGCGCGAGCTGCCTCGTGCCGTCACATCCCAGGCGGAAGTCTCAACGTCGAGTCGGCCTCATCCTGGTCTCTAGTACACTCAACTCGCATCCATGCCCCAAGCTCATTAGAATTGCAAGGCGACCGAAGCTTTGTACAATATCACATTTGATTGCCTAGGGCTCGATTAATTCCGGTTTTCGACGCTGGTTTAAATGAACCTACTCCGAAATCTTACCGGTTCATGCAATATGACATAGTAACACCTAGCCTTCGACAACCTGGTTGGAGAGAGCTGGTGTTTCGCCGCGGCGGTCAGATCTGGAAGATCGTTCGTGTGGGTGGGGAATTTTAAGCTACTACCAGCGCCCCCCCCCGGCCGGCCCTCTCGAATAACACCTAGCGGTGGTGGTTGCATATGAAGTGACTGGTCCATGCCAACCCCTAGTTTTATGCAATATCACATGCTTGTGTTTGACAAGAAAAACACGCGATCTGACCGCTAAAGCGCCTTGACAGTATCAAACGGCGGCGTATAGGTAACATGTAACATTGCACAGGTGGGGTTATGAGAAGCATCATCAACATTTCTGCTATCGATTCTCACACGGAGGGAATGCCAACGCGTGTCGTCACTGGCGGCGTGGCGCCCATCCCCGGAGCAACGATGTCGGATCGTCGCGATTGGGCCAAAGAGAACCTTGAGTGGCTGCGTGGACTCCTGATGAATGAGCCGCGGGGGCATTCCGCGATGTCCGGGGCAGTTTTGCAGCCCCCGACACGGCCCGATGCCGATTGGGGAGTGCTATACATCGAGGCCACTGGCTTCCTCCCTATGTGCGGGCATGGAACCATGGGTGTCGCGACAGTCCTCGTTGAGACCGGAATGGTTCCCTGCGTCGAGCCTGTGACAACGATTCGCCTCGATACGCCGGCCGGATTGGTTATTGCGCGTGTAGCGGTCAGCGACGGCAAGGCAACTTCCGTTACCCTCGAGAATGTTCCGGCATTGTTGCTGGGGCAGAACCAGACGGTCACCACAAAAAGCTTTGGTGAGGTCTCCTACGACATGGTGTACGGCGGGAACTTCTACCCCGTTGTTGATGCGCATTCGATCGGCCTAGACGTTAGCTTGAGTTTCAAGGAACAGTTGATGGAGGCGGGGCGCCAAATCTCGTCGGCGATAAATGAAACCAACCCGCCGGTTCATCCCCAGAACCAATCGATCCGGCGTCTACATCATGTTCAGTTCGTTGTGCCGTGGGAGGCGCCGCCGGCAATCGCACGTAATGCCGTTTTCACCTTGCCTGGCTACTTCGACCGTTCACCATGCGGCACTGGTACATCCGCCCGTATGGTCAGTCTTTACGCCCGCGGTCTTCTAGGTGTCGGCGAACCGTTCTTGAACCAATCGATTATCGGTTCCCAATTCACGGGACGAATTCTTCGGGTCGAGGAAATTGCCGGCCATACCGCAATCGTACCCGAAGTTACTGGCAGAGCCTGGGTAACTGGCACTGCAAACTACATGCTCGATCCGAGCGATCCGTTCACTTCCGGGTTTGTGATGTAGCCGGAGTGTAGGCGGTTGCTCGATGCGACCATCAAACTTGTAAGAAAATTGGAGTCAGAAATGGATAGAACGAGCGTAAGCTGGTCAGGTTATTGGCCCGCTGCACCGACAACTTTTGCTGCCGATGGATCTTTTGATCCGGCGCTCATGCGTGACTTGATGAATCACTATGTCGACGCGGGCGTCGGCGGTGTGCTGATCAACGGCAGTTCGGGTGAGTGGTGGTCGCAGTCCCCCGAAGAGCGCCGCGAGGTCGCCAGGGTGGCGTGCGAAGCCGTGGCTGGCCGGATCCCTGTGGTTATCGGTTGCACGGCCTTCACCGCTAAGGAGGTGATTGAGCACGCCCAGGCAGCGCGAGATTGCGGCGCGGACGGTGTAATGTCTACCCCTCCGCCGTACGCGCACCCAACTCAAGCCGAGATTCTCAATTTCTACCGTGAGATCGATGCTGGCATCGATTTGCCGCTGATGGTCTACAACTGGCCCCGGGGCACTGCCGTCGAGATTGAGCTCGAGACCGCAAAGAAGATCGCTGACCTTGATAAGGTCGTCGCGATAAAGAACAGCACTGGGAACTGGCCTGTAGTTGTCGATTACATCGAGGCGCTGGCCGATAAGGTTGTCATCTTCGCTAGCCTGATCAATCGCCGCGGTATAGCGGTCATGCGCGAACTCGGTGGCGATGGCTATATCGACGGCGGCGGCATGGGCGCTCCTTTTGCTGTCCCCTTCTTCAAAGCTTTCAAAGAGGGACGCTGGGACGATGCTCGTAGTTACGCCGACAAATGGTGGCGTCTGACGAGCGGTTTGGTCAATGCGGGCTTCAATGGTCATTTCGGTTCGCCGAGCTCTCAGTTGAAGGCAGCCATGCGCATGCTCGATCAGCCCGGCGGCCATGTGCGAGCGCCCCTCATGCCGATCGAAAGCCCGGAAACGCTCAAGAAAATCGAAGATCTCCTGCGGGTCTGCGGTTTGCTCAAGTAATGAAACGGATGGAGTAATCGCTGTGCGCGCCTTGGTCATTGGGGCGGGTGTCGTGGGGGTAACCACCGCATTCTGCCTGCACTCGGAAGGATACGACGTCACCGTTGTGGACTCTGCGTCTGCACCGGGTGCTGGTGCCAGCAACGTCAATGCCGGTCTCCTCGTGCCGGGTGACTCAACGATCTGGCCCAATCCAGGCGCGCCCAAGCAGATCGCCCACGCGATCGCATTCCCTCGAAAAGGACCGTTGCGTATCCATCCCGCTGCGCTGCCGAGACTTGCTGGATGGGGCGCGAGGTTCTTGTCAGCGTGCCGGCCAGAGCAGTGGCGTCGGCACAGTGCTGCATCACTAGCTCTCAGCCGATACAGCTACGCTGAACTCAGAAAAACGCTTCGCGACCTTCCGATTGATGTCCACCACAAACAGTCAGGAATGGTGTTTCTATTTGACAATCTTGAGGCCCTCGCGGCAGGGCGCAGAGCGCATACTGTACTCGAAGACTTAGGCGAAACCTATCAGCAACTGAAGCCACACGAGTTAGTCGCACTTGACGCTGGGTACTCGCATGCGGCGGGCAAAATTGCTGGGGCCATCTATTCGTCATCCTGCGGAAGTGCGGACTGCGGTTCCTTCACACGGCAACTGGCGAAGTACATCGAAGAGCGAGGTGTGGCTTTCTCACTCGACAACCCGGTCGTAAAGCTCGACGTGCGAGGGAGGACCATCAAAGGCGCCATTACGCAGCGGGGAAGGCTTGATGCTGATCTGGTAGTGCTCGCGGCAGGACATGCTTCTCCAAAGCTAACCAATAGGCTGTTCCACTTACCGATCGTTCCTGCCCGTGGATATTCGGTAACGGTACCAATCCTGGCTTCGCACAGAGTGCCGCGGATCGGGGGCGTCGACGATCGCTCTCATGTCGCCTACTCGCGCATGGGAGACCTGTTGCGCGTCACTTCGACCGCCGAGATCGGGGCAGAGTCGCGAACGCCGACGAGCGACGACTATTCGGCTATTCGCACGACGATCGAGCGACTGTTTCCCGAAACGTGCGACTGGGCGCGGGCACGGTATGAGATCGGATACCGGCCGATGATGCCCGCCGATGTTCCAGCGATCGGCGCTACCCCAATCGCTGGATTGTATCTCAACACCGGACACGGACACCTCGGATGGACCCAGGCTAGCGGCTCTGCCCGGCTTTTGCTCGATTTAATCAAGGGACGTCCGACGGAAATTAACGCGGAGCAGTACCGGCTGAGACAGTGAGTTCTCCGACGGTGCCTGTTTGTCATAGATACCCAAGGGCGCTAGCGCCAAAAACTGAAGGAAAGACGATGGCCGAGTTCATCCTCATGCTTACCCGCAATGACGTTACAGTACCGGACGCTAGGGAGCTTCTTGAGCAGGTGCTGCTAACTGATGCGCGGCATATCGGATTCAAGGATGTAGGTCTCCCCTTTGAACAGATGCTGGCGCTCACCAAGGCGATCCAACAAGCGGGCCGGTCTGTGCATCTGGAGGTCGTTTCCCTTACCGAAGAAGATGAGTTGCGTTCAGCACGCGCCGGTCTTGACCTGGGAGTAGACTACCTGATCGGCGGCACGCAATGGCGCCAGGTCAGCGACATGATTGCAGGAGCGAATATCCGATATTTCCCCTACGTCGGCGAAATCATCGGGCACCCCGCGCGCCTTGGCGGCAACGCCGATCGCATGGTGCGTGAGGCTGAAGCCATGGGGGAAGCGGTTGACGGCATCAATCTGCTTGCGTTCCGCCACCAGGAAATCGACGGACTGAAGCTGCTGCGTGAAGTTGCAGCCAAGGTAAGCAAGCCAGTCATCTGCGCCGGCTCCATAGACACCACGACACGCATCGCGGATGTTGCCGACGCTGGCGCATGGGGCTTTACCGTCGGAAAGGCAGCTTTGGACGGTGTCTTCAATAACGATCCCGCTCTCACCGTGCAGATCAACACAATTCTGGCCGCAGCAGCCCAAGCCGCGGAAACGCGTGCGACAGCCATTTAACGGTCTCGGCGGATGGAGGAGAAAATGAGAACGGATCAGGCGACAATAGTACGTTCCAAAGACGCGCGTGTCTTCACCGACGGCCCGGAGCTCTGCCGCGATTACTTGCGAACGGATACGATGTGGTTTGGCTCATCTACGCTCGCGCCAGGTCAGATAGGTGGTTTGGATACAGGCCACCCAAATTCCTGGGAGGTGTTCTACTGTGCAACTGGCCACGCCGTCATTAACGACGGGAAGCGCTGCTACGAGCTATTTGCGGGAGACTCATTGGTCATTCCTCCTGCACTCCCTCACACTATCCACAACGTGGGATCCGAGACCGTAACGATCGTATGGGCCGGAGCGCCAGGCGAACGCCCCGTTGGAGGATCGGATAATGGCTGATCAGGCCAACCAACTTCTCCTCGGTATAGATCTGGGCAGTACCGCGCTGAAATGTGCACTTTTCGATTTCGCTGGCAATCTCGCGGCGGAAACGAGCGTCGAATACTCACTTTTGACCCCGCGGCAGAAATGGGTTGAAATCAATGTAGAGACATATTGGACCGCACTGCGGAAGGCACTAGAGACACTTTGGCGCGATCCCCAAGTGAATGCACGCGATGTTGTCAGTGTGGGGATATCGGCCCAGGGAGAGACCCTTGTGCCCGTCGACGAGGACGGCACCGCCATCAGGAATGCAATCGTCTGGCTTGACAACCGGGCGGAAGATGAAGCGCGCTTCCTGCAAGGCCGGTTTGGCGACGATATCTACGTGCAAACCGGGCAGCCCACAATGCTGGCAACCTGGCCCGCCGCCAAACTCCTCTGGCTCACTCGTCATGAGCCAGAGGTGAGGGAGAGAACGCACAAGTTTCTACTGATCGAAGACTGGCTCATTTGGAAGCTGACGGGAGAGTACATCAGCGAAGGGTCACTGGTTACCTCCACCTGCTACTGGAACCCATCCACCAAGGAGTGGTGGCCGGAGATGCTGGACGCGATCAATGTAGGCAAGGAACAGTTGCCGACGGTGGTCGAGCCGGGGAGCCTGGTGGGCACCATCCGCCGGGCTGCCGCGGAAGATCTGGGCCTGCCTACGACGGTGAAGATCTGCGCGGGTGCCCTTGACCAAGCATGCGGGGCAATCGGTGCAGGGAATGTCACCGCTGGGCAGTTCAGTGAAAATACCGGAGCAGCGGTTGCTCTTTGCGCGACCGTGCCGAAGATGACTTTTGATCCCAATCGTGCCATCCCCTGTCACTATCACGGTGTCCCGAACACCTACATGATGCATACATTTACAAGCGGCGGAATTGTTCTCCGCTGGTTCCGCGATCAGTTTTGCGAGCCACAACTCCAGTCAGCGGCACAATCGGGCGGGGACTCCTACGCCCTACTGGGCGAGTTGGCGGCTACGGTTAAGCCAGGCGCCGACGGTCTGCTGCTGTTGCCGCATCTACAAGGCGCCATGGCCCCTGAAAATAATAGTTCTGCGAGTGGTGCACTAATTGGTTTGACACTGCAGCACGGCCGGGGCCACGTACTTCGAGCGATCTTCGAATCCGTAGCCTTTATCGTACGGCGAAACGTTGATGCAATCGAGCCGCTGGGACCCAAAATCGAGAAAGTGCGGGCGTTGGGAGGCGGCGCACGGAGTCCGATCTGGAAGCAGATCGAGGCCGACGTTTTGGGCCGGCCCGTCGTGACCATGAAACACAGCGATGCGGGCGCTCTTGGAGCAGCGATCCTCGGGGGCATTGGTATCGGGGCCTGGAGCGACGTATCTGAGGCGACGGAGCATTTGGTTGTCGAGAAGCAACTCTATGAACCCAATCCCGAGCATAAAGCTCTTTATGAGGACCGGTACGCGGCGTACACGGCAGCATACGAAGCACTTGTTCCTACCTATCAACACCTTGCTTCAAGCGTAGCGAACTAAGCAACGGGTTTAATGGTGGCTTGGAAACTCCAGGCCACACATACACGGAGATCATGTCGCGCAGAGTAGACGCTGCCTGCGCATATGGTGGTACAGCAACAGTGGAGGAAAAACTGATGTCAATGAAATTTCTCGTTTCGACTAGTATGGCGTTGATCGCCTTGGGAGCAAATCCGGCCAGTGCCGATAAACTCGACGATATCATCAGCAGCGGGACGTTGCGGTGCGCGGTCGTGCTCGACTTCCCGCCTATGGGATCGAGAGATGCGGACAACAACCCGATCGGATTCGACGTTGATTACTGCAATGATCTCGCAAAATCCCTTGGAGTGACAGCAGAAATCGTTGAAACGCCTTTTCCGGACCGTGTTCCAGCGTTGATGTCGGACCGGGCTGACGTCATTGTCGGCGGCACTTCCGATACCTTGGAACGCGCCAAGACGATCGGGTTTTCCGTGCCCTACTTCGCCTTTGAAATGGTACTCCTCACGAAGAAAGATTCGGGCATCAAGACGTGGGAGGATATGAAAGGTAAGAATCTGGGCGCCATCAGTGGCACTTTCCAGGCGGTCCAAGCGGAGAAGGACGTTAATGCATGGGGTTCCGGTGCCTTCCGCGGGTATCAAACACAAAACGACACCATCCAGGCGGTGGACCAAGGCCATATTGATGGCTCCATCGATACCTCCACGGTGGTGGCAGCAACCCTCGCAAGTGGCAACTACCCGAACCTCGCGATGGGTCCCAAGGTTCCTTACCCAATCGACTACGTTGCCCTGGGTGCCGCCCGTGAGGAATACGGCTTCCTCAACTATCTGAACCTGTTTGTGAACCACCAGGTTCGTACCGGGCGATACGCCGAGTTGTATGAAAAATACTTCGACGGTGAGCCGCCGCAGCTGACGATTGATAACGTTTACCGGTGATCTGACCGCGTTCTAGGTCGACATTCGCACTATGGGTATGTCGACCTAGATCCAGCCGGTCCGTGCACTCCGGTGCGTAACTGTAACATGGCGTTGTAGTAAGGGCCCCGATGTTTGGCGATGAACATCGCGCGCACGATCGAAAACGAGGTGTGGCGGAGCCCTGGCTGAAACCAATGGGAATTTAACCGCAGTGTCATCGCGCTGACAGCGGTGGAGAATAGCTATGTTTGACTTCAAATACAGGTTCCAGTGGCGACAGGTATACAATCACCTTCCGACCATGCTGGACGGCGCCTGGGTTAGCTTTTACACGGCGCTCTTGTCTATGGCCGTCGGCATAGTGATTGCTCTGACATTGCTGGCCATGCGGCGCTCTCAATCACGCCCGCTCAAAGCCATCGCAGGTACATGGGTGTCTATTGCGCGCAACACCCCTTCGCTACTGCAGATTTACTTCCTCTATTTCGGGCTTGGTGCGTGCGGGATTAATGTTAGTTCGTGGGCCGCGCTGCTTGCCGGGGTGACATTCAATAACGCCGGTTATCTGACGGAGAATTTCCGCGGGGGCTTGAACGCCGTGCCGGATAATCAAACCCGAGCCGCTCGCTCTCTGGGCATGACAGCCTATCAAGCCTACACCCTCATCGTGATACCACAGTTGCTCCGGATCGTGTTTTATCCAATCACCAATCAAATGATCTGGGCACTTTTGATGACATCTTTGGGCGTTGTGGTTGGCCTCAATAACGATTTGATGGGCGTAACCAAGTCGCTGACTGATTTGAGTTTCCGAACATTCGAGTATTTCGCAGTTGCTGCGTTGATCTACTACATCCTTGCAAAACTGACCTTTGGTGTCGCCCGCATCGCGGGATGGAAGCTCTTTAGGTACTAGGAGGCGGCGATGTTCTCAACAGATTTGACATTAAATGACTTGATCTTCCTCTCGCAGGGCGCTTGGGTCACGATCCAGCTCACTGGCCTTGCGATGTTGATCGGCACCGTTCTAGGAACGTTGTTTGGGTTCTCAAGAGCAAGCTTTCCATGGGCGACGCTGCCGCTGGCGTTTGTGCTGGATGTATTCCGTAGCGTGCCTCTTCTTATTCAGTTCGTCCTTCTCAACTCAGCCAAAAGCATTGTTGGGTTGAAGATTAGCACCTTTACCGTCGGCTACGTGGTTCTCGGTATATACGCCGCAGCATTGTGCACAGAAGTGGTGAGGGGGGGCGTGCTTGCGGTGCCGAAAAGCGTTCGGCTGGCGGGGCGATCGCTCGGCATGACAGCGTTTCAGGAAACTCTCTATATCACGTTTCCTCTTGCTGCGCGGGTAGCCTTTCCCGGGTGGCTCAATATCGCACTCGGACTAATGAAGGATTCTGCGCTGGTTACCTGGATCGGCATCATTGAACTCCTCAGGACCGCGCAACAAATCAACACCCGGATCAACGAGCCTCTTCTGGTCTTCTTCGTGGCTGGCCTCTTTTACTATGTTGTGAGCTGGGTCGTTTCGCAGGTCGGAAATCGAGCAGAGAGAAGGTTACAAAATGATTGAGATCGAAAACGTCCATAAGTCCTTTGCAGACCTCGCGGTGGTAAAAGGCGTCACGATGAACGTCAACAAAGGGGAGGTAGTGTCCATCATTGGCGGATCTGGCTCTGGGAAGTCGACGCTCCTCATGTGTATCAACGGGCTGGAAAAGATTCAGCGGGGGAGCATCCGTGTCGACGGAATACCTGTTCAGTCGGCCGAAACAAACCTTGATAAGTTGCGCCGCCGTATCGGGATCGTCTTCCAGCAATGGAACGCGTTCCCCCATCTGACGGTACTTGAGAATGTAATGTTGGCCCCAAGGCGTGTTCTTAAGTTATCTAAGGCCGAGGCCAAAGCGATCGCTGTGACCCAACTGAAGCATGTTGGTTTGGAAGACAAGCACAGCGCGTATCCGAGCAGATTGTCCGGGGGGCAGCAACAGCGAATGGCGATTGCTCGTGCGCTGGCGATGTCACCCGACTACATGCTCTTTGACGAGGCGACCTCCGCGCTTGATCCTCAGCTCGTCGGCGAAGTGCTCGACACGATGAGGCTCCTTGCCGAGGAAGGTATGACCATGATCCTTGTTACGCACGAGATCAAATTCGCACGCGAAGTGTCAGATCGGGTGGCGTTTTTTCACCAGGGCGTCATTCACGAGATGGGCACGCCAGACCAGGTAATCGGAAATCCTCAGAGGGTCGAAACTGCCCAGTTTCTCGGCTCCGTCCTTTGATAAGGTGAATTGCATCCCGCACCAGCGCCGTTTCGAGGCTGGTGCGGGATGCTCCTTGTTCGAGGCACACCGCTGTCTCGCGGGCACAGGTGTCGCCGTGCGCCTTGACCGAGTGCTAAATTCCGGCAGGTTAGACTCCCCGCCGTTCGAAGCACAGAAGCTCCGGCTCAAATTCCCAAGCCGAACAGGGTTGGCGCGTGGAATGGATCACGAGGGATAGACAAAGTGGATGCCGCGCCCGGATTCTCGCCTGGATCCATGATGCTCTTAAACCTGGACATCGCTCAATCGCCTGCGCCAAGGGCCAATCATCATTTGGTACATCAACCAACGATCGCATTCCGGCATCGGGTTTGCGAAGCCTTGCTCGACTCCAATGGGGTAAAAGGTCGTTAACTTTTCAACCCTATTTATTGCCTCAACGACCTGCAATGCACTTGGTTCTTCATGTCTTTTCATCGAGATAAGAAGCTCAACGGTATCGCAACGTTGGCGCCAGGTTGCGAGCCGTCCTCAGTGCTTGGTGGAATACTCAACGTTTTTTGTTTCGATCCATGAACTGCGGCTGTCGCCGCTGTTAAACGTGGCTGCAGGCCGCTGCGAGTTGCTTGCCGTTGCTCCACTGCGAGAGTTTGTCATTAATGACCGGTACCAACATCGATCAGACTTTTGGTGTGCCTTCTGGTGGACACGCACCATTTAGGCTCGCCCTCCATTCGCTGCTGTGGAGGCTCCTCATACCAACATTCATCGCTGTTTCGGCCCTCGTCATCGGCGTAGCATTGTACGCTCCCTCAGCGATCATCGACGATGCTCTGAATCATGCTGTCGATAAAAACGCGTCTGCCGCGGAAAAATTCAAGATATTGCGTGAGGTCTATTCGGAGAGCGTGATCTCGAACATCAAAGGGAATGGAGTGGTCGCATCGCCCTCCTTCCACCAACACGCGGGCTCAATTCCGGAACCGACCACCTTTCTGCTGAAAGTAGCACGGGCGTTCGATGGGCCTACCATGCGCTTCGACATTGTTAGCCCGTACCCTTGGCCAGCGCGAGCTGCACCTTCGCTTGACCAGTTCCAGTTGAAAGCCTGGGCATACCTCGAAAGAGATCCCGGCGGGCGGTTCGTTGAACGTGATGCCTCGGCGAGTGGCGGTGAACTGCTGCGCGTAGCTGTTGCCGACAGAATGGGGGCCCCTTGCGTCGCCTGCCACAATGGAGATCCGCTTTCACCAAAGAGAGATTGGAAGGTGGGTGATGTCGGAGGAATCATCGAGGTCGCGTCACCGATAGGAACGATTTCCGAGGGTGCCAGAAACCTGGCCTGGAAGTTGACGTTCGGAATTATCTTTGGCGGCCTGCTGCTGCTGTCTATTTCTGCGGTCCTTGGGATGCGCTTGCTAAAACCGCTACGAGACCTGTCCCGCTACATCAATCAAGTGGCGTTGAATGACGGTCCATGTGATGTTCCTCATCTCGACCGCCGCGATGAACTGGGCACCGTCGCAAGAGCCGTGTGCTTTCTCCACGAGCAGACAAGGCAGCGCAACCTCGCAGAAGCAAGGGTGCGTCATCTGGCACGTCACGATGTTCTAACCGGTTTGTTTAACCGCAATGCATTTATAGAGCAGGCAGAGGAGAGATTGGCGGACCCCCATTCCGAACATGCCGTCCTGTGCTTCGACCTTGATCATTTCAAGGTAGTCAATGATACAAAGGGACATCCTGTCGGCGACCGGTTACTCATTGAGGTGGGGAAGCGTCTCAGTAAGATGCTTGGTCCAGGAGAGTTTATAGGAAGGATGGGAGGTGACGAGTTTGCGATTTTCCAAAGCGACGGCAACCAGCCCGTCGCTGCAAGCAGACTTGCTGAGCGCTTAATTGAAACGTTGCGGGAGCCGTACGAAATCAACGGCTACCAAATCCCGGTCGGCGCTAGTATCGGTATCGCACTTGCTGCTCCGGCCGAAACCAATCTCAACCATCTCCTGAACAGTGCTGACCTTGCACTCTACCGTGCAAAAAGCGGTGGGCGTGGCATATTTCGTTTTTTCGAAGAAGAAATGGACGCCCGGATACAGGAACGGCGCAGCCTTGAGCTCGATCTACGGCATGCAGTCTCCAATAATGAGTTTGAGGTCTATTACCAGCCGCTTATGCGACTGAAAGACAACTGCATCTGTGGCTTCGAAGCGCTAGTTCGATGGGATCGTGCTGATAAGGGCTTCGTGTCACCGGCGGAATTCATTCCGCTTGCTGAGGAAACAGGACTGATCGCCGCCATCGGCAGTTGGGTACTGAAGACCGCTTGCCAGGAGGCCGCACAGTGGCCGTCCGAATTTCGAATTGCGGTAAACCTTTCGCCATTGCAACTCAACCAGCCAACTGTGGTCACGGATGTGATCTCGGCTCTCGAAGAAGCCGGTTTGCCACCGTACAGGCTAGAGCTTGAAATTACTGAAAGCGCGATGGTTCAGGATACCGCGGAAAATTTGGCATCGCTGCACCGATTGCGAGACTTGGGAGTGAGGATTTCTCTGGATGACTTCGGCACAGGCTACTCTTCGCTGAGCTATCTCCAAAAATTCCCATTCGACAAGATCAAGATCGACCAAAGCTTTATGCGAAATATATCCTCGGGAGGACTTGCAGTTTCGATCGTGCGCGCGATCACCGGGCTCGCCGCCGAGCTCGGTATAACCACGACTGCGGAGGGTATCGAGACCATAGATCAACTCGAACAGGCGAGAGCTTTCGGCTGCCATGAGGTGCAAGGCTATCTCATCAGCCGGCCGGGACGGGCAGCATCGGCGGCAGAGCTCATCCAAATACAGAAGCGTAACGAGTCATTCATGGGAGAGTCGATCTAAAGGTCCCAGAGTATCTAGGCGCAAGGGGCTCTTACCGATAGCCTTGACCCTCCGAATACCGACCCCGTACATCTGGTACACGCACTTACGCGCGTCCAGCGACAGGCGGAAATTACGGTTGCCACGGTTGCGCTACTTGCGGCTAATCAGGCTCTTCCTTCGATTTTTAAACCAGCCTGGGTTCCGAAGATCATCCGTCCATCAGACGAAGCCTTGCGCAGGTCTGTTCGGAGGGCTCAGCATCGAGGCCTATAATCCGTTTAGTGGAATCTCCGACTGCGCGGTCAGCCAGTCCAGGAAGGCTCTGAGATCGTTGGAAATAGACATCGCTTTCGGATAGATCAGGCCGTAGTCCGTCCCGTCGGGGTCGAAGTCGAGTGGGGCTTCCAGCCGGCTGTTCGCGACGTCGTCCGCTGCGATCACTTGTGGTGCAAGCCCAACGCCAAGGCCGCCCAGAGCGGCTTCCGCCATCAGGAAATGGTGGTCGAGAAGTCGCGTGGTTCGTGGTCGCGGTGCATCCGGGTGTGCGTCCAGCCACGCCTGCCAGGCGTTCGTCCGCGTCCGTGATCCGAGCGCCACATAGTCCCCGCACTCGAACCGCTCCCGCAGGGACGGCAACATCACCGGGCCGACGCGCTCTGGCATCAGCTTAATGATGGTCCATTCCGGGTCCACCGGGAAGTCGAGACGCCGGATCGCGAGCGTCACGCGATCCCGCGCGAAATCCAGCGCCCCGCCGCCGGTCGACAGATGCACCTCAAGCTCCGGATACTTGTCCTGAAACCCCGACAGACGCGGGATCAGCCAGCGCATCGCAAGCGAGCGTTCGCACGACAGGATGATCGGGGCCGGCGTCGATGCCGTCCTGATTTCAGTGAGGACATCGGTGATGACGCCGAACGCCTTGCCGGTCGCGTCCGCCAGCTTCTCGCCGTCCGACGTCAGGCGCACGCCGCGCCCGTCCGCTTCGAGCAGGCGCAGGTCGAGATCGACGGCGAGCTTGGTGACACGGCGGCTTACCGCGCCGTGCGTTAGCGCGAGTTCGCCAGCCGCCGCGCGCACCGAACCGAGACGGGCCACCGTCTCGAAGGCGCGCAGATCATCGAGAGAAGGTATGTCAGATCGCTTCATTGGTGATTTCTTATCACCATTTCTCGTCAGATTAAATGGATAATCCATTTTCACTGTTCTGATAATGTCACCCAACATGAAGCAGAACACATCCATCCACGTTGGAATCGTGGCCGACGATCTGACAAGCTCCACCGATGGAGCGGCGCCCTTTTTGGCGAAAGGCCATGCCCCGCTGATCGTCCGCGATGCCAACGGCCTGCGGAAAATGGCCGTCGTTTCGATCGACACGAACAGCCGTGCCTCGCCCATCGCGGAGGCGGCACAAGCGACAACCGCAGCTGTTTCAGCGCTCGTGGATGCCGCCTTTCTGTTCAAGACGGTCGACTCGACTCTGCGCGGCTATATCCGCGAGGAAATCGCCGCCGCCTTCCGGGCGAGCGGCCGAAGTCGACTTGTCGTCGCCCCGGCCTTTCCCGAGGCCGGGCGGCTGACCATCGGGGGCATCCAGTCGGTCAACGGTATTCCCGTCAGCGACAGCGACTACGGCCGTGACCCGGTCCATCCAGCGCGCACGTCACGGATTGCCGAGTTGATTGACTCGTCATTGGGCCGGCCAGTCATTCTCCCCCACGACCCTCCTGACTCAGCAGCGCGGCAAACTGCGAGCGCGCCCATCGTGATCCTCGATGCCGACTGCCAGCAGACACTGAACCGGCAATTGGCTCGCATTCCTGATCCCGAAAACGTCCTTTGGGTCGGCTCGCCCGGGCTTGCTATCGCGCTCGCAACGCTGGTCGGCGCTGGATCAGCCAGACGGCTAGAGTCGGTCGTAACGGGAAAGCGCGTACTGATCGTCGCCGGAAGCGCCAATCCCGTCTCCCACGCCCAATGTGACGCTTTGCGGGCGCAAGGCGTTCCCGTCGTCACCGATATGACCAACGCTCCCGGTGATGCCTCCATTCTTTGCCTTCGCACACCGCTGCAACGGCAGAAGGATGCCGGACTCGTGTTGGCGGACCTGGCCGCACAGGCGGCGGCCGCGCTTGCGCGCCATGACTATGACGTTTTGATCGCCACCGGCGGCGAGACCATGGCAGGGATCCTCGACCGACTTGGCATCACCAGTTTCGTTCTCATCCGCGAACTGGAGCCCGGCTTTCCGGTCGGTCGCGGCGAGCAGGTGGGTGGAACGCCGATCATTATCGGTATGAAGGCGGGCGGTTTCGGCTCGCCCTCGACACTTCTTGATGCCGCCCGCGACCTGCTAGCCAAACCGTTTTCACGAAAGGCTCTGCTTGATGACTGCCAATGACGCGCCTCTCGCCGTGACCATGGGCGATCCCTCCGGCATCGGTCCCGAGATCGTCGCCAAAATGTGTCTGCGCCGCCCAGACAAACGGCGCTGGATCGTCATCGGCGATCCGCTGGTGATGGAGCATGCCGTTTCCGCCCTCGGTGCGGACATGTGGGTTCGCCGGGTTTCCTCCACCGACGACGCCGTGTTTGCCGATGGCACCCTCAATGTGCTGGCCTCCTCGCGACTTTCGGATCTTCCGCCCGTCGGCCAGGTCTCGGCGGTCAGCGGACAGGCGGCGTTCGACGCCATCGTCACGGCGATCCGACTAGCGCGGGACGTCGGCGTGGGCGGCATTGTCACCGCGCCGATCCACAAGGAGGCGCTCGCTGCCGCCGGGCTGCATTATCCCGGCCATACGGAAATCCTCGCCGACCATGGCGGCGCTGCCAGGGTCGCCATGATGCTGGCGAACGAGGACATCCGAACGGTCCTTGTCACCATCCACTGCTCGCTGGCCGAAGCGATCCGCAGGGGAGACTTCGCCGCGCAGATGGACGCGATCCGACTAGCCCATGATGGCGCGCGTTCACTCGGTATTGCCCATCCGCGCGTTGCTGTCGCGGGCCTAAACCCGCATGCTGGCGAGGGCGGTCTCTTCGGCGACGAGGAAGTCCGAATCATTCGTCCCGCAATCGAAGCGGCCCGCGCCGAGGGTATCGACGTGTCCGGGCCGTGGCCAGGCGACACGGTGTTTATGCAGGCGCGCAAGGGCCGCTTCGACATCGTGGTCGCGCAATATCACGACCAGGGGCTCATCCCCGTCAAATACATGGGACTGGACAAGGGTGTGAACGTCACACTCGGCCTGCCGTTCGTGAGAACCAGCCCGGATCATGGCACCGCCTTTGACATCGCGGGGCGCGGCATTGCCGACCCCTCCAGCCTTGAGAGCGCCTTCGATTATGCCGAACGGCTGAAGGCCGCTCTACCGAACCTGAAAGTCAACACCTATGAAAGACTTCGATTTCATCTTTCATGTTGACCCCGCAACGATCGCACCGTGCCGGATGCGGCAGCGCATAGCGCATGCGGAATCTGCGCTCCGTGCCGGCATCCGCCATATCGGCTTCAAGGATGTCGGTTTGCCGTTCGACGTACGGGATTGGCCTTGCCGGTCAAGGCGGCGATCGACCTCGGCGTCGATTATCTGCTCGGCGGTACCCACGCAGAAGATGTCCTGCCGCTGCTGGAAGGAACGCCTATCCGATATTATTCGTTTCCGGGCCGCATCGTCGGCCACCCGAGCATTCTCGAAGGATCGCAGGCCGAGATCGTGGAAATCGCAGTCACGGTAGCCTGTAATCAGGGCGTCGCCGGTCTCGACCTTCACGCTTACCGATCAGCAGCGATGTACCATCGGAGCCGTTTGTCGGGCCGTGGCAAAGCCTTCGGGCCGACCGGGCCGTATGGGAGGGAGTAGGCCTGCAAGGAAGCATGATCGAGCCAAAGCCTCTAGCTAGGAGGCCCTGGGAGCCAGAACGTGTCAAGCGCCGGCGAAATCGGACACAACCCAAGCGAGGAATCATGGTCGAATTCGTTTTTCGTTGGTAATCCTGGAACGAATAATCCGCACGGCCTTCGTTTCCTTCAACGCAGCCACTTCACGCTGCAATGACGACCCATTGCTGGGCCGCGAAGCGGTCCAGCAGGCTTACGGCCGGGGAACTACTATCTTTACAATACGCGAGCAACGGTTTGACCAGTGAAGAGATAGCTAACAGGCAAACTTCAGAGTTGTAACCGTCGGGGTCGCAGAGGCGATCCGGCCGGGATTGATCCGATAAGTGGGACGAACCGAGGCACGTATCCAACTAACCGCTGCCTTGCCATGTCTAGCAGGCCGTTGAAGAAGTCTCCCGTTTGGCATTGAGTATGGCCTCGTCGCCGTTGTGATAAGCGAAAGTGATCTCGATCGAGCCGCTGTCGAGCAATTCGGCATGACCGTCACCTGAGACCTCGTCCATTTCGTCGCATCCGGCCCATGTGAAGGAGACCATGGACGTGCTGTAGGCGAGATCGAGGCCTGCTTGCATCGCACCGAAGGCGATTTCGCCATGACCGTTGGCCCCGATGGTGATTGTGGCGGGCTCGATCAGGTCGAGATAGTCCCGATCCCACAGATCGGCCTCAACGATCCGCCAGCGGCCAATCAGGTGGCAATTCGACGCCGCGCTCATGACAGCACCGCCATCAGTTTCGGTAGCCGTACCAGATTGTAAGCGGCGGCCGCGAAGGTGAAAGCCCATCCGACGCGGTCGCGGCCACGGAACTTGGTCTTGTCCTGTCCGGCGACGGTCTTGATCCAGCCGAACGCCTCCTCGATGCGCTTGCGGATGCGCAAGCTGACCCGATAGCCGGAATGGCGCGTCGTGCGCTCGTCGATGGCCGAGCGGCGACCATTGAGGTTCTGCGCCACATGGGGCGTCACCTTCATCGACCGCAAATCTTTGACGAAGTCCTTTGTGTCATAGGCCTTGTCGGCACCCAGCGTGATCGCTCGTGGCCGGCCGGAGAAGGGTTCGATCATGTGCAGCGCCGCGACCCGTTCGGCATAGCCGCTGGCCTCTGTCAGATAGGCATCGACCAGCAGGCCATGGCGGTTCTCCATCAGCCCATGCCCCATGAAGCACAGCTTGGCCTCCTTGCCTTTGCCCTTCTTATAAAGTCTTGCGTCTGGGTCAGTCGTTGAAGCATGCGTCTCGTTGGAACGCCTTTCGCCATGAAAGTCTGCTTCCACATTCCGGCCGCCGGCATCCGACGGTGGCTCGCCCGAGCCGTCCTTCGGCTTGAAGCTCTTGATCGACGCCCAGGCTTCGATCAGCGTGCCATCGACAGAGAAGTGGTCAGTTGACAGCAGCCGCTTCACCTTGGGCTGCGCCAGGATCACACCGAGGAACTTCGCAGCAATGTCGCCCTCCAGCAGCCGGTCGCGGTTCTTCGAAAACACCGAATGGTCCCAAGCTGGATCGTCAATGCCAATGCCAACGAACCAGCGGAACAGAAGGTCGTATTCCAGCCGCTCCATCAAAAGCCGCTCAGAGCGGATCGAATAGAAGGCCTGCAGAAGCATGGCGCGCAGAAGCTTCTCAGGCGCGATCGATGGCCGCCCGATCGGCGAATAGAGCGCGGCAAACTCCCGTTCCAGCAAAACCAGCGCCTCGTTCACGATCTGCCGGATTGCCCGCAGCGGATGATCACGACGAACACGATCCTCCAGATCAACATAGCTGAAGAGTTCACCCGTCCTCACATCGCCGCCGCGCATCCATCAACTCCGAAACTCACGAAGCCAATGAATCATGGCTAAAGCCTTCAGGCCAGCTCCTTTTTCAACAGCCTGCTAGACCGCGTTCACCGGTCGATAGTAGCCACCAAGGCGTCCAATCCGGTGTCTATCGCTCCGAGCGTTTTGTTCATATCCTCGATCAGTCGCTTCATCGCGAGAAGCCGCTGGGGCTCGGGCCGCATCTTGCCGCCCGATAGCTCGCCCAATTCATCGACAGCTTGTTTCAGCCCGTTGGCCAGTTCTGCTATGAAAAACGCGGTGTTCTCGAGCGTGAGGACCGAATCATGAAGGACTTGGCTTTCACTATCTTCATGATACGACGAGCCAAACAGGCGTAGCGCAACAAAGGGGACCAGGACCTTCGCCTTCGCCTCATCCAGTTCGGCCAATCCTACCAACAAGGAGCTCGAAACCGCTTCGATGACCTGAACCTTACTGAGTATATCGCCGGCGACCTTCAGATGTGGAATTTTGACGCCATCACTCTCGGGGCTATCGTCCGGCGAAGTTCTTCTTTGTTCAGTCTTCGAATTCATATTCTGCGCCTCCGATCAAACTCTTCTCGGTAATCCGGGGCAGGACGAATGACTTTGACGACGAAGCCATTGATTTGAGGGACTTTTTGGCCAACCCTTTAGCACTTACCGCAACGTGGTCAGGATCGAACCACCCGTGGCCGCCCAGGATGACGACGGGTGGGAGATGGTTGTTGTGCTCGCGCTCATCTCTCTCTTCGGCACGGCGGGCTTCGTCGTTCCCGCTTAATTTTCGTGCTTGGACGCAGCCCTCGGTGGTCAACTTAAAATCTGCGGTCCGACCAAGTCTGAGCCGCTCGACAAGTCCGCTGGCTAACATGAGCTTTAGGACTCTGCTCAGGTTCGCGTCCTTGATTTTAAGTTGTGTGGAAATCGCTACGCGCCCGAGAGTTTGGTCACGTTCTTCCAGCAACATGACCAAGATTTCTTGTACGTGACTTCTTTTTACGATATCGACGGGCCTCATTATTTGAGACGCCGAGATGGATTCGTAAACAAGTTCGTACAGCAACTTCAGGCGTTCGGCCTCAAGCGCGTGACGGTCCTCCAAGTATGAAGATGTCCGTTGAAGCAACTTATACCACTGCTTCAACTCAGCATCCCGGCGACGCTCATTCAGCGCATTCCAAACCCACTCTCTCATGACCGAACAGATCTTTTGAGCTGTGCGCTTGCTATCATCCTTCAATGCCTCGGCTATGAGCGCGTGGGCGTCCTGAACCGAAACATCAGTCAGGGCGATTAGATCGAGAGTGCGTTCGTCCACTTTGTGATCTTTCATTTCATTACATTTTATCGTCATATGCCCTGAAATCTTTACAGTCCACTAAATGCCCTCCAGATTTCCCCACTTTTCAATGAAATAAGAGGCTCACCTTGAATAGCATTGGGCGGCAACACGAAAGCGACAACATCATTCTGCGCCTTAAACATCTGCTGAACGACAAATGCGCGAGCACCGTTTCCGTTCCGCAACATTTCTGCTGCGGTTCTGTGAGCGGCCGCCACGCGATCATCTCCCATCGAAGGAACCAAGACGCAGTCTACGTTTAGTCCGAGGTAAGGAGGCAGCGTGGACTGGCCGCAAAAGTCTTTACAAATCCCAAAAGCAACGACGTGGTTATCAGTCACAAGAACAGGAATGTTACCACCGCTCTCGATATCTTCGTCACCTACCTCTTCGTGGTAGAACCGAACGACCTTTTCGTGCCTTACTTTCTCTGAGCCGAATCCGTTATAAATCCGCGCAACGTTCCGCCGCGCACCCCCGATGTCCTCGTGCCAACTGCCCGCGACGACGATATCGGGATAGGACGCCGGGGAAGCCTTCAAAATGTTTGCCTTAAGGGTTGACACGATGTGGTCGCGCAATGTCCCCGGGACGGTCAGCTCGGGCCACACAATGTTGAAGCATCCGTCACGGCCACTTGCATCGAGCTGATGCTCGACATTGCCTCTTGCGTCGTCGTGATAGGCTTCTTCCGCAAAAAACGTACCATCCGAACTACTGCCGAGCTTGAGCGAAAATCCGCTGAAGAAAGCTGCTCCAAAGCCGACCGGCGGCCTAGCGTCGTGGTCGGCCATCGTTTCCATGAATGTGGGGAGGACTCGAAGACCGGACCAGGTGCGTGGCAAGATCCGATGTCGTAGGACACCCCTCCTTCCGTAGCCATCTTTAAGCTTTGGCTTGCGCCAGGGTGGTAGCGTCTTGCGAGGGATTACATAGAAGTCGTCGACTATCCACTCATCCGGGTTTCCCGCGAAGCGAGCGCTCTTAGCTTCCACCAATAGGATCTCGTCCAATGCGCGGGTTAGTGCGACGAGTCGGGTAGCGATGGCGCGATCAGTTTCCCCAAAATCAACAGCCGGTAGGCTACCCGCGGTAAGGGCGGCTATCCACAATTCCTTGCTCTTGGCGATCGTTGGTTCTGCGACCGAGTCGAACGCCGTAAGAATGCCGAGGGGTGCCTTGGAGACCAAGCCGTTCCATTCAATTAGCTTTCGCGCCACCCCGAGATAATCCACAGTAGACGGTACGTCTTGCCTGAGAAACCCGGCTATCGCCAACTTCCATTTATTTGGATCCATTCAAACCTACTTCAGCAATAGTTCTATCGGCAAGCAAGCCCGAACGTAGCAGGTAACCGGGGATGGAGTTAAAGCATGTATCCTGGGGCTCCGGAGGACAAGGGAAATGTTTAACGGATATGATCGATGTAGCCTCGACACGGCTCTGTGGCCGTTGGTTTGACATGCGGTCCGCCGACGGCCCAATGTGGTCGTGCGGTCAATCATCCATCTCTGACGTGCTGTATCGTCCGGCGGGCAGCCGTAGACCTCCACGACCACGATCCAGTCCGCCGAACGTTAATTGCATCTACATCACGGCAATCCCAGTGTTGTAGTCGTGGCTTTCGATGTCCTGACCGGCGCGCACTAGGCTTTTAGAGCCAATCTCGACTTCTCATCTAGTTTCACTGTCAATGCCGTTCAAAGCTGCCGCGTGCCCCGCCGAAATTGACCCTGCTTTAGGCGTTGCAGAGTCAACGGCCGGGATCAGTGACAATGGTATCCCCCACGCTTGCGATCATGGTGACAACCGTTCTCATCCAGGCCGCCCCCGTGTGCGTAGGCCTGTGTAATGCCGCTGACGATCGCCGCTAAGAATGAAATCGTGAGGATAATGTTCGTCTTCAAGATGTGCTCCTGTGTTAGGGAATACTTTTTTACGCATTCACTCGCGCGTTGTCGAGTTAATGAGCCGTCGACTATAAGTTTAGTGCGCAGGCGTATGATGGTCGCGACGATGGTGTCGTCGTTAGCGGACGCTTACCACTCTTTCTAACCGGCGTCGAGCGCTACGGTGGTGAAGCTGGGGTGTGCGTCAGTGCGTTGCGAGAACGGCGCGTATGCCGGACTAAATGAAAGTTAGGCACTGGCCTTAACCCCAAGGTGCAAGTTTTAACGGTCGGCGGGATGCAAGGCCGCGCATTCGGCAACCTAACAACGGTCGCCTTCGCAGTGAAAGCATACGGGTGGTTGAGGTAGGAACCGGAGGCAGTCCCATTCAAGACTGCCATTTGATCCAGACAGTAATGTTTCAGAATTGTCTCCGATGGCAGTGGCGACGCTCCGCACTTACTTACTCGGAGCTCGCAGCTTTTCGGAAAGCAGTTGGCCGCCAATAGCCCAATTTTCGGCAGAAACGTCCTGAAAGACGATGCTGACGGACTCCGGCGTGCAGTTGCAGAATTCTACCATCGCGTCCGTGATGGCGGCAGCCGCTTTCCTTTTTTGTTCTTGGGTTCTTCCGTCCGAAAGGTCAACTCTAATCCAAGGCATCTGTATCTATCTTCCTGTGCTCACTTCGGTTGCGTGGAGCCAATCTCGAGCCTGTCTCAAGTTTGGCCTCGTCAGAGGCTTTTCACGGCGCGGGATTGATCGGGACACTTCCCCAAGTTCGATCCGAGATGGCGCCAATCCGACTGAGGCGGGCGAACAATACGCCGCTTCGTTTACCCTCGGACCGCCGCGTGACACGCGCTCTGTGGATTGGATCCTGACGACGGTTTATTATATAAGATATATTGCGTTTATATGCAGTTTAAGTGTCGTGCAAGTTTTCGATTTTCTTGTTCTCGCCGTTGGAGGCAATGATGACGCAGTTCATTATCCATGCATACGGGGGCAGCCCGCACGCGCGCCCACGTTTCACCTATGCGATGACCGCGGGCCTCGCCGAAACCGTATTTGGCTTTCTTGGGGTATAGTCGTGAGCGCACCCAAGTATCCTACTGTTCTGCCGGTCGAAAACCTTCGAACGTTTGTGTCCGTCGTTGACGAGCACAGCTTCGTAGCTGGCGCGTGCGTTGTTGGACGCTCTCCCACTGCCGTTTCGGTGCAGATAAAGAAGCTGGAGAGTCTGCTCAGGACGACTTTGATCGACCGAACAAGCCGATCTCTCACTTTAACGACGGCCGGCCGGAGGCTTCTTGTTTACGCCCGTCAGCTTTTAGATCTATCCAACGAGACCGTAGCTGTGATGCGCGAACCGCATTTTTGCCGTTCGATCAAAGTCGGAATTCCATGGGATGTTGATGAGTATCGAACATCACGGATAGTCCGGAGGGTCGCTTCTCGTCACCCCGGCATCGCAATAGAGGTTGTGAGCGACTCTGTTTTGAACCTTCTCGGTCGCTTTGATCGCGGTGAACTCGAAATTTCCGTAGTCGTATCTTCCGGGAACGGAAATGGTCGCGGGACCGTAATAGGAGTTGATCGTCCGGTTTGGGCGGGAGGGCTTTTTGGCCGCGCTTTCGAGCGTGACCCCCTACCCATTGCGGTTCCACCCGACAGCGTGGGTTGGCATGTAGATGCACTCGCTGAACTTGAGAGGGTTGGTAGAAGATTTCGAATAGCCTATGCGAGCGCTTCGCCGAATGTACGGCGGGCCGCCGTCATTGCTGACGTCGCTGTTGCGCCAATGTTTCGTTCGTTTATGGCCGACGAGATGGTAGTACTCGATGAGCAACACAGGTTTCCTCAACTTCAGGAGCTAGAAATTCGCCTGGTGGCCCTTGATGACTTAGACGAAGTCGGTGCTGTGGTTGTAGGGGCATTGCGACAAGAGTTCGACGGGACGTTTACCCCAAAACAATCGTCCGGCGCGCGGCAGACGGCATTGAGTGTCACCGCCCAATCAGACCTTCCACGACCATGCTGGGCAGCCAAAGGGAATTGACCTAGTTGACATGTTTATACAGAACGCTGTCATTTAATACAGTTAGATGCCAGGAGATGGAAGATGGCCCTTGAGGCACGCGAAGCGCGCAAGTCTGCGCCCGAACTCGTCCGTGACGGCTTAAGGGAAGCAATACTTGCAGGAAAATATCAGGAGGGGCAACAACTACGCCAAGATGAGCTAGCGGAGCAATTCGGAACCTCGCGGATACCCGTCCGGGAGGCGCTACGGCAGCTGGAGAGCGAGGGGCTCATAGAGCTGCAAGCGAACAAGGGCGCAGTAGTTAGAGGCTTATCGATTGATGACGTGCTTGAAATGCTCGATATCAGAATCGCGCTCGAATGTCGCGCTCTGAAGCTGGCTATCCCAAATATGGCAGTCGAAGATTTCGAGCTCGCCGAAGAGATACTGAAGGCCTATGACGCAGCCCCCGATCCAGCGACATGGGGGGAGATGAACTGGCGGTTCCACTGGTCGATTTACTCGCCTTGCAATCGCCCACGACTGCTCAGCATGATCGAATCCAATTACGGTCATGTGAACCGTTTCACGAGGCAACAAGTTTCGCTGTCTACAGGCAAAGCAAGGCCGCAGCAGGATCATGCCGATTTGCTCAGGTTATGCAAAGAAGGTGAAGTTGCCGAAGCCCTAGCTTTGTTGGAAAAGCACATCGACGGTACCCAAAGGTCGCTCCGTGCTGCCACCCGTCATCGCTAATGCGAAATCCAAGGCGGCGCCGAAGACAGCGCCGCCTTGTCAAGCTTAGATGATACCCCGCTCGGGAAGTGGTCTCCCATCCAGGATCCTCCGCCAGCCAAAACGCGTCAAATCAATGGTTTCGTATCGTCCTTTGAGCAACAGTTCGGTGATCGCAAGACCGCATCCCGGTGCATGCATGAGTCCATGTCCAGAGAAGCCTGCCAGCATGTGGAAGTTTTCGAGCCCGTCGGCTCCGGGGCCGATAATCACGTTCCCATCGAAATCGTTTTGGTCATAAAGACCCGCTAGCGTATTCTTGCATTTCGTCTTTTCGAACTGTGGAAAGCGGTGGGCAAGAGCGGGCCAGACCACATTCTCAAAGTAGTCGTAATCCACATTGAAGTTATACCCCCGCGGCTCTTCCAGTGTCGGAACGCCACCGGAATAGCCCTTACCTTCAGGTCTGAACGCGAGCCGTTCCGGGTCCTTCAGGTAAGGGAGCGGTTCGATTGCATCCTCTGATTCAAAATAATGTTCGTAGCGGCGGAGGGGCTCGATCGGGATTTTGAAATGGAGCATGGCGCAGATGTCCTTCGCCCATGCTCCCGCGGCGTTAACGAAGGCGTCAGCCTCGATTGTCAACCCGGATTTGAGCCTCACCGCCGTCACGGAGGTTCGTGTACGATCCAGGCCGACAACGTCGTCGGCGATAAAGCATGCGCCAAGTGATCGGGCCTTCTTCCGAAAGCCCATGAGTACGCTGTGCGGGTCCAGCCAGCCATCATCGGGAGAATGAACCGCTGCCCCTAAATCGGAGACGTTCATCGATGGAAACTTGTGCTTAATTTCGTCGGGTGACAGCCAGACAACGTTGCAGCCCATACTCAACTCGGTTTCATAGTTCTGTTTGAGCATGTCGAGGCTAGATGGCGGTACGATGAAGAGATAGCCGTTCTTTTTGAGACCGATGTCCGCAGGCGCCCCGTCGACAGCCATCGTCTCAGCAAAATTATCGAAGAACGGAATGCTGTAGTTCGAAAGAGAGATATTCTCGGGAACTGAAAACAGCCTGCGAACCCCGCCGGATGCTCGTGGCGTCGAAGCCAGACTATAGGTTGGATCGCGCTCAACCACTGTCACTTCTAAAGCCGGATCGGCGCTCTTTAGGTAGTAAGCAACAGCTGAGCCGATAGCTCCTCCGCCGATGACAACGATATCTCTCTTCATCTTAGCTCCCAAGTGGCTCTGGGTTCAGAAGGCACGTCAACCAGCCTGGCTCGTTCGCTGAACCCGTGTAAATCAATCCTGTTCAAACAGCTTTATGCGCAGGCGCCAGCGAAGCTGTTAGAGATGGCCGCGGCTTTGTTGGGACTGCAATTCCGCCATTAGGGCCGGGTCCTGATAGCGAGAGGGAGCGAGCATCTGGGCATATGACGCAACGGGTTTACCCGCGATCCAGTCCGCGCAAAGAGAACCGGTGATGCACGCAGCCATTGTGCCGAATCCCGAGAGAGCCCCCGCCACGAAAACTCCTGGAGTCTGCATCGGTCCAATGAGTGGCCAGTTTTCCGGAGTTGCCGTGTAGTAACCGCCGTAATGATGAGCGCCGCGCGGCAACTTGCCGACATATTTCGCCAGGCCTGGCTGCAGGCGGCTGGCTGCACGTAACACGATGTCAGGAAACTGGCCGTCAATAGGCTCGGGGCCATGGGGATCGGTGGGCTTCTTATTGAAAGCCCAGCCGAGTTTGATCCATTTGCCGTTCTCGCCTCCATCCGGGCGGCAGTGGATGCCGCCTTGCATGAATTCCGTCAGTCCCGCAGTTATTGGATCTCCCGTGAGTATTTCCCTTTCTTCCTCCGTCCAAGGAAGCTTTTGCCCATCGAGATCGATGGTGAATGGCAGATCGCGCGGTACAACCCGCTCCCGATCTTCAAACGCGATCTTCTGCTGATAGATGCAGGAGGCGTTAAGCGTTTCGCATGTCATTGCGGCGACATCCCGTAGGAAGGGACCGGCGGCGTTCACAACCTTGTCAGCGGTGATGATCTTTGATCCACCTTCTGTTGCCACAACAAGCGACAATGGGGCGACTTTGCTAATTTCCCTGAGTTCGCCGCGGATCAGTTGCCCTCGGTTTTCTCTGACATATTCGAGCATGAACTGGCCAAGTTGCTGGCCGCTTATAGAGCCGGCGCGGCGGACGTGGACGACCGTGGAAACGTCGGGCGCATAGGTCGGGAAAGCATTTTGGATCAGAGACGTGTGTCGCAGCACGTCAACACCCTCAGGGGCATCCTCCCACTTCGCCGACAGCGGAGGCCTGTAACTCGAATGTGCGCCTGCACCTTCGTGAATTCTGATCGATTCGCCTGCTTTGGCTCCATAGCCTCGATATAGGTCACGGATCAGCTCAGTCGGGTTCGTGTCTCGCGTGATCAAGGTATAACCGCGACGCAACATAGCGATTCGATTGCCAGTGGCGGAGGCGATTTCCTCCATCAGATTGATGCTGTCGTTTGTGAAATCTGTCATTACCGGGTGGGGCCACCAATTTCGGTAGTTCTCTCCCGATTGCGCAGACGTCAAGCTCATGGGGTCCCGCGGATCGATGAGAACGATCCTGCTGCAGCCGTATCTTTTGCTAAGGTAGTACGCGACTGAGAGGCCGACCACACCTGCGCCGATGATAGCTACTTCGAAAGAGTCGTTTCCTGCACTCATTGCCCGGCTTTCCAGCTCGTAATTTATCCAATCTGTGAGAATTGCATACAGTGCGAAGATCATTTATACAATGGCCAATGACTAGGATGCGACGAAAAGGGCGGGATGGATATGTACGCTGAGAAACTGGAAATGCTCATCGACGGTGAGTGGGTGCAGGGTGGCGCGGGTGTCACGGGTGCGCTCTTTAACCCGGCCAATGGAGACGAAATTGCGCGAGTGCCCCATGCCAACGTCGAAGACCTCGATCGAGCTCTTCAATCCGCGGATAAGGCATTCAAGTCGTGGAAGACGACCGCCGCAGTACACCGATGGGAGGTTCTAAGCAAAGCCGCCGACCTTCTCGAGGCGCGAATAGGCGAGATAGCAACGACACTCACTCTGGAGAACGGAAAATCTCTGGCAGAGGCCTGTGGCGAAGTTCAGTTCTGTGCCGAGGCTACGCGCTGGTACGCAGAAGAAGGAAAGCGCGCTTATGGTCGAATTATTCCAGCACGATCAGGTGATGTGCGACAGCTGGTGCTTAGGGAGCCGGTGGGGCCTGCCCTTGGCTTTGCGGCCTGGAACTTTCCCGCTGGCAATGTCACCCTGAAAATTGCGGCGGCCCTCGCGGCGGGATGTAGTATTATTGTTAAACCGAGCGATGAAACTCCCGGGACCGCCGTCGCAGTTGCTCGTTGTTTTCAGGAGGCGGGTGTTCCCCCCGGCACGCTGAATGTGGTTTTCGGACCACCAGCTCCGATTTCGGAACATTTGATCGGCTCTTCCATCCCTCGAAAAGTTTCTCTGACGGGATCGACACCTGTCGGCAAACTTCTACAGCGCCTAGCATCGGACTCGCTTAAGCGCTGCACAATGGAGCTCGGAGGGCACGCGCCCGTGATCGTCTTCAACGATGCCAATCTCGAGAATGCACTAGACGCTCTTGTCACCGCCAAATACCGTAACGCCGGTCAGGTTTGCACCTCGCCCACGAGGTTTTACATTCACGAAAGCATATACGAAAAATTCATCGCCGGTTTCGTCACGCGCAGCCAACAGATCATTGTCGGAAATGGTCTTGATGCCGGCACTGCCATGGGCCCGCTTATTACTAGCCGCCGTCTCGACCTCATGGACGAGTATGTTGCGGATGCGGTCTCGAAAGGTGCTAAGGTAGCCCTTGGCGGCGAACGTCTTGATCGCAAGGGTAACTTCTTCGCTGCTACGGTCCTGCGGGACGTGGCAGACCAGGCGCGCGTTATGACCGAGGAGCCTTTCGGCCCCTTGGCTCAGATCACGAGTTTCCGGCAGTTCGATGAGGTGGTCGAACGCGCGAATTCGCTACCGTTCGGCTTGGCGGCCTATGTCTTTACGACAAACCTCGCCACAGCTTCCAACATGGGAGAGGCACTTGAGGCAGGCGTGGTCGGCATTAATCACACGTCGGTGCATGAAGCGGAGACGCCGTTCGGCGGAGTGAACCAGTCGGGCTATGGAGCCGAAAGCGGTGCCGAAGGACTGGAGGCCTATTTGCGCACTAAGATGATTACGGAAAAGCGGGTATAGCGCCCAATCCTGGTTTGACGCCCACCGTGCCGCACTGAAGTGGCAAGCAAAGAGAGCGAACGTGAGATATGATTACGTCATCGTGGGAGCTGGATCGGCGGGATGCATCCTGGCAGATCGTTTAAGTGAAAACCCGCTTACGACCGTGCTTTTGGTGGAAGCTGGCGGCTCTGACAGGGGCGTGATGTTGTCGATGCCCGCAGCGCTTCCGTTCGTATATCAAAATACAAAAATAGGATGGGGCTACCGCTCCGGGCCCGAGCCAAACCTGAACGGCCGCACGATTGACGAAAAACGCGGGAAGATCATCGGGGGATCCTCATCAATCAACGCCATGATTTACAATCGCGGCAACCCGATGGACTTCGATGATTGGGCCGAAGCAGGGCTGTCGGATTGGAGTTATGCGCATTGCCTTCCTTACTTTCGGAAACTAGAAACGTTTGCGGATGGTGCTGACGACTGGCGCGGAGGCGACGGACCAATGCATATCAGCCGCTGTCAAGCCAATCACAAGCTGTACGATGCCTTTCTACGTGGCGGTGAACAGGCGGGTTTCGCCATCACCCCCGATCATAACGGCTATCGCCAAGAGGGCTTGCACGTCGCGCAGTCTTTCATCCATCAGGGGCGCAGGTGGTCTACTGCCAAGGGTTATCTCCAACCGGCCTTGCGCCGTCCAAATCTGCGCGTGATGTCGAAGGCAAGGGTCAATCGCATTGTCATAGAAGACGGTGCAGCGGTAGGCATCGAGATTGCCGAACAAGGTGACACCCGGCTTATCCATTCCGAGCGGGAAGTCATCCTCTGTGCCGGCGCGTTCAATTCACCACAGTTGCTTATGCTCTCTGGTGTGGGTGATCCAGATAATCTGAGTCGGCACGGTATTGCGCTCAAGGCGGAGGCTCGCGAAGTCGGACGGAATCTTGAAAACCACCCGGGCGTGAACCTTCAATATGCCACCAGCTACGAAGACTCACTTGTTTCGGAACTGAGCTTGTACGGGCGCGCAAAGCTTGGTGCTCAGTGGCTGCTGACAAAAAAAGGTCTCGGAGCGAGTAATTTCTTCGAGACAGGAGCCTTTCTCCGGACAAGAGATGACGTCCGGTTTCCGAATATGCAGTTCGAGTTTCTCCCCCTGACGCGATATGTCAAAGACGGGAAATTAGTTGCCATTCCCGGGTTCCAGTTTTGGATGGATCTCTCCCGACCGGAAAGTCGCGGCTGCGTGACACTACGCTCCGCAAAGCCGTCGGATGCGCCATCGATCGTCTTCAATCACCTCGCTTCTAAACGGGACCTGAAGGATCTCATCGACGGGATCCGACTGGCCCGGACACTCGTGAGTCAATCGGGGTGGGACAAGTATCGCGGGAAAGAATTAGCGCCGGGACTCGAGGCTCAAAGCGACGCCGATCTTGAGCGTTTTATAAAGGCTAATCTCGGATCATCCTATCACCCTTCAGGGACCTGCCGAATGGGCGTCGACAACGAGGCTGTTGTTGACAGCGATGCTCGGGTCAAAGCGGTGAAGCGCATTCGGGTCGTGGATGCTTCCATCATGCCGCGGATCGTCACCGGCAATTTAAGCGCAGCGATAATGATGATGGCCGAGAAAATCGCGGATCGGATACTTGAAAAACCAGCGTTGGCTCCGTCTAAAGCGGCATATTTCCGCACCCCATGACCACTCCGAAGCATCCCCACCGCATCCAGGTGTGGCTTTCGTTGGTGGAAGGTGAGCCTGGCTTTTGTCGGAACTGGTTGAGGGCTGAGAGTGAAGCGGCATCCCACTTGACCGAACCCCAACCTTCTGCCGGGTACTCCGTTAGAGCGGCGTGATATCTTCTCCGTTGTACGTCTGCGTGCGAAGGGGGAGCTTATGCAAAAGTTTTTTACGACCTCTGATATGGAGGTCATTCGACGCCGCCATGAACGATGGTGTGCTGAAAATAAGATCGATCCGAACAGCACTACTGGAGTTGAAAAAACATTTGAAATGCTTCAAGCCTATCAAGCGGAGCATGATCACATGCCACCGACGTGGCGAGGCGTGGTGTCCTAGCGGGGACCTTGATGAAGCGTTCCGCGTTATGACGGCTAGGCCAGTTCGGGTGAAAGCGTGAAACGGTTTTCCGGAACTGCGTAATTTCGAAACGTTGGATCAGACAAGCGGCGGCAAGCGCCGCTTGACCGACGTCGACTTGACGATCGACGTGTTGGTCTGCGCTTTTTCGGCGATGCTATCGAGCAGCGTGTCCAGTTCCCCCATGTCGCGCACGAACAGCTTGGCGATGAAGCAATCTTCGCCGGTGACCTTGTCGCATTCGACGATCTGCGGCGTCTCCTGGATCAATTTCTCGACGATATGCAGCATGCCCGGCAGTGGCCGCACACGGATGATCGCCTGCAGGGGATAACCAAGCTTCACCGGATTGAGGGCGATGGTGAAACCGTCGAGGACGCCGCGTTCCTCCAGTTTGCGCACACGCTCGGCGGTACTTGGCGACGATAGACCCACCTCCTGCGCCAGTTCCTTCAGTGACACGCGGGCATTCACTGCAAGGATATCCAGAATTCGGCGATCGAGTTCGTCGAGCATCGGCAACCTCATAAGCAAAAGATTGAAATTATCTTGGATGATTAGGCATAATAGCTGAAACGCCTGCGATCTTCCATATCTACCGCCTTGTAAGCCAATTATTCTTGCGACTTCAATCTAGGAGAGGATTACATGAGCGCAGAAATTAAAAGAGGCAGTGCCGAGATGACGGCGGCCATGCTGATATCGGGCACGATCGGTTGGTTCGTGCTGATGTCGGGCCAGCCGGTGACGAGCGTGGTTTTCTGGCGATGCGCTTTCGGTGCGGTGACGCTGGTCGCGATCGCGGCCATGCTCGGCCTGCTCGACCGGCGCCATTTTACCCGTCGGGTCGTGCTGCTGTCGATTGCCGGCGGCATCGCCATCGTCGTCAACTGGCTGTTGCTGTTTGCGGCCTATTCGCATGCGTCGATCTCGATCGCGACCATGGTCTACAACACCCAGCCATTCATGCTGCTCGGGCTCGGCGCCCTGTTTCTCGGCGAAAAGATCACCGCGACCAAGGTCTTCTGGCTCTCCATCTCCTTTGCCGGCATGCTGGCGATCATCTCGGCCAAGCCCGGCGGCGGCTTTGCACCGGAAGACTATCTGATCGGCATCGCGCTTGCGATCGGTGCCGCCTTCTTCTACGCGATCGCGGCGCTGCTCACCAAGTTGCTCAAGGGAACGCCGCCGCATCTGATCGCGCTAATCCAGGTGGTGACCGGCACGCTGATGCTGGCGCCGATGGCTCTTGCCGCTCCTGCGCCTTCTAGCGGCGTACAATGGTCGATGCTGATCGCCCTAGGCGTCATGCATACCGGCATCATGTATGTGCTGCTCTACGGCGCGATCCAGCGGTTGCCGACGCACATGACCGGCGCCCTGTCCTTCATCTACCCGATCGCTGCCATCGTCGTGGATCGGGTGGCCTTCGGCCATGCGCTACAGCCCATCCAGATCTTCGGCTCGATCGCCATTCTGCTTGCCGCAGCGGGCATGAATCTCGGCTGGAAACTTCGCCTACCTTCGCCTGCTAAGCGGAGCGGCGACGGGGAAGCCGCATGATCAACCAGCTATTCCTTCGCCTTTAGCGAAACGACGCGCTGCCGAGACGGCAGGGCATCTTCTTGCGGCCGGTGTCGAATAGGAGAGACTGTGCCGCGTGGTGCCGCAAAGGCCCGCGCGGCAGCAAGTTACGCGTTCGGAGCTATAGCGGCACGCTCATTTAGCGGCGCGCTTTGTCGGCCCTGCGGAGGCAAAGCCGAAAAGTGCCGTTTCCGTGGCCCCCAGCGCTGCACCACCATGAACAAGGGACGTCCGAGCAGGGAAGCGGCGATCGAGCTTTCCGCCCGCGCGATCATGGCGTTGACCGAGACACTGGTGGCGATCTCGATCGAGCCGAATGTCATCGACCGCGCCAGCACGTGTACACCTCTAGCGTATGCTAAGTTCAGCGGACAAACCTGAGCCTTTGATACCGTTCATCCCTCTAGACAAAGCAAACACCGGGAGCCACCGGGGTCCGGGACTTCATTATTCGCGGCCGCTGTTAGCTCGATTGAGGACCAACCGTGCGCGCTCGATAACCGGCCGATCCACCATCTCTCCATCCACTTGCGACGCCGCATCCGATGAAGCGGTTTTGGAGATGACATTGCGAGCCCATGCAATCGTTTCCGCGTCAGGGCGGAAGGCAGCTTTGATGGGTTCGATCTGGGCCGGGTGAATAGCTAGCTTTCCGCCGAAGCCTAGGGCCGCGGCGTGGCTTGCGTCGTCGCTCGTTGCTTCTGAATTTTTCAAGTCCGCAGTAACCCCATCCAGCGGGGCATGAAGCTGGGCCGCTCGCGAGCGCCAAACAAGCTCGCTACGGGCGGCCAGCAATGGCAGCCTCTCGTGAGTACTACCCACGTCAAGCGAAAAATCGATTGAGCCGAAAGCCGCCATCAGTACCCTGTCTGCACTCAATAAATCTTGGAGCTGGGCAAGTCCCGCCGCTGTCTCTATGAGCACGAATATCGCGACATTCTGCCCTACGCGCCGAACCACATTCTCGACATCCTGGCGCCGCTCGGCTTTCGGCAGCATGATCCGTATATTCGGCAAGCGCGCGACTGCCGACAAATCGTCGTCATGCCAAGGGGTTCCAGCCGCGTTGATCCGTATGATGACATCTGATGGCAGTGCTGCAGAATGTAAGACGAGATTCCCTCTGGCGGCCTCCTTGTGCGCAGGCATGACCGCGTCTTCAAGATCGACAATCACGGCATCAGCGCCGCTCTGACTGGCCTTGCCGAACCGATCGGGCCGTGATGCTGGTACAAAAATCGGTGCGATGGGTGGACGAAAATCTACCATTGTGCCGTCGCCTTCATGGTGATCTGGCCGTTGGCGCTTTCTACTTCCAGTGCCAAGTTATTTTCTCCGACGGGTGTACCTCTGAGCTTCAGCGCTTGAGGACCGACCGCCGGGTGGATACCCCTGAAGGCGAACTGGCGGGGAGGTCGCGCGCCGATCTTCGCCGCGAAATTCAGAAGAAGGGTCGCCTGAAGCGGCCCATGGATAACTAAGCCAGGGTAGTGTTCCACCTCTGTGGCATAGTTCCCGTCGTAGTGAATACGATGTCCATTGAACGTCAATGCTGAATAGCGAAAGAGAAGGACCGGATCCACCTCGACGGATCGCTCATGTGGAGCGCGGGAAGGGGCGAGAGTCTCCGGAGTGGTGGAAACACTCTGAGCTGTCGCCTCGCGATATACAATCGTCTGATCCTCCTCGACAACAAGCATTGCTCCGGTACTAAGCTCGTGATGTACGGTCACGAAAATGAGCCGGCCGGACCGGCCTTGCTTTTCCTCAACCTTGGTGATGGTTGAACGTCGCCGTATTCGCTCTTCGGGTGCGATCGGCCCATGAAAGGTGAGTTCGCTTGCTGCCCACATTCGGCGGGGGAGCGGAATCGGGGGTAAGAAGACACCTTTGGCAGGATGTCCATCCGGTCCTAGCTCCTGAGCTTCAGCCATTTCCGGGGCAAGGCACCAGTGTAGGCCAAGTGGCGTCTCTTCCGGGGCGGTTGCCGCCACGTGATGCGATAGGGTTGCGCGGAAGCCCGTTATCAGACGCGAGGTCATGACGTCTTCCGCTTCTATCGACCGGCCCAACCAAGTCCTCAACTCGGCGTGATCCTGCGGTTGCATGAAAATTTCCCCTCAAGCGAATTCGGTTCGGATGTGATCTGTATCTGCACCCAGGCTTGGCACTTTCGGAGGATTCGCAAAGCCTGCGGAACGGAGCACCGGCTTGGGAACGCGTACCCGTTTTCCATTGGGGAGCAGAACGTCTATTCGACGCAAAGCTCCATGATGCGGTAGATCTCCAACTACGTTAACGCGGCCCCACGCATTCTGCGCCAACTCCAGCCTTCCGATAGCCTCGTCGCTATCGATTGACGCAAAGACCGGTTCGATCTCGACGTCCAGGGCGTGGCGGTTAGCTACACGAAGAGCGTTGGTTGCGAAGCGGGAATCATCCTTGAGGTCCGGCCGCTGCAGAACCACCTCGCAGAACCGGTGCCATTCGCTATTTTGCTGTATCGATACAACGATCGAGCCGCCATCGCGGCAAAGATAGGGCTTGTAAGGGTATATGGACGCGTGGGCGAGGCCATAACGTTGAGTGTCCCGACCACCATATTCGTAGTGAAGTAGCGGCACCGCCATCCAATCCGCCATTCCGTCGAACATGGCGATCTCAATCACCTGTCCGCGGCCCGTTCTCTCGCGGGCGAGCAGGGCCTCAAGGATCGCTGCGTGAGCGTTCATTCCTGTCGCAATATCTGCCGCTGACACCCCGATCTTGCACGGCGTGTCAGGCGTTCCTGTAACGGAACACAGGCCACTTTCCGCCTGCACCAGCATGTCATAGGCCCGCATGGCAGCATAATCGGTATCATGGCCGTACCCAACGATATTGACGGCGATGAGGCGCGGGAAACGCTGGGAAATTGCCTCAGCTGAAAGGCCCAGCCGCCCAATAGCACCGGGCGCAAGGTTCTGCACGAGCACATCTGCCTTTGCGACCATGCGGTGGAGCAACTCCAAGTCACTTGCCGATTTTAGATCAAGCGTAGCGCTTTCCTTTCCGCGGTTCAGCCACACGAAATAGGCGGACATGCCCTCCACAGTAGAGTCATAATGTCTTGCTGTTTCCCCTTCGGGGCGCTCGATCTTTACAACCCGCGCACCGGCGTCGGCGAGCCGCACCGTGCAAAGTGGGGCGGCAACGGCCTGCTCGATCGAAATGACGAGCAAGCCCGCGAGCGGTCCGATCAGCTCAGACATTGCGTTGCACACCGGAGCGGGCGAGAACGCCGGGCTTTAGGCGCTCGTCCGTGCCATAGTCTTCCCTGGGATGGAAGAACAGGCGCGGCGTTGCTTCGAGCTCACCTAGCCGCTTCTTATAGGAGTCCAGATACGTTTTGCGGCCGTCGGCGCCGACGCGTCCCGGCATATAGGCGACAAACGGTTTAAGTACCTCGAAACCGCTGTAGCGCAGAAGTCCATTATGAACCGGCCAAAGTACAGTCAGGATATCGCCGTCGATGCCATCGGGGGCGTATGTGTCAGCCGAGGTTCCGGTCGTGGTGACAACCATCGCACGCTTACCGTTAAACATGCCAGTGTCATATTTCTTACCAGGCATATAGGCGAAACCGCGCGCGAATACCCGGTCGGCCCAGCCTTTTAAGATTGCGGGCAAGCCGAACCACCAGACGGGGAACTGAAAAATCACCAGATCAGCGCGCTTCAGCTTTTCCATTTCGGCGGCGATGTCAGGGGCGATCGTTCCATCTTCGCAGGCTTTCGTTTGTTCGGTTGCCAAGCTGAAGAACTCTGGATTGCTCGCTTCCCCAACAAAGTCGTCAGGGCCCGCAACGGGATTGAATCCCATCGCATAAAGATCGCTCACTACGACATCATGTCCGGCAGCAGTTAGCGTCTCTATGGCGAGGTCCTTCATCGCACCATTGAAGGATTTGGGTTCCGGGTGAGCGTAGACAATTAGGACGTTCAAGACTGCATTCTCCTAGTATGAGCGAGGCAGGCCGAGTACGTGCTCAGCCAGGAACGAGAGGATTAGGTTGGTCGAAATCGGTGCCACCTGATAGAGACGCGTTTCGCGGAACTTCCGTTCAACATCGTATTCCTCGGCGAAACCGAAGCCGCCGTGGGTCTGGATGCAGGCATTAGCGGCCTCGTTTGAAGCGTCGGCGGCGAGCATCTTAGCCATATTCGCTTCTGCTCCCGGGTTCTTCCCCGCCTCGTAGAGGTTTAGCGCTTCCCGTACCATAAGTTCGGCAGCGCGCATGTTGGCGTAGGCCCGGGCAATGGGAAATTGAACTCCCTGGTTTTGGCCAATCGGCCGGCCGAAAACCTGCCGCTCGCGGGCATAGTTGCTTGCCGTTTCGATAAACCATTTGGCGTCTCCGACACATTCGGAGGCGATCAGGATGCGCTCGGCATTCATACCGGAAAGGATATAACGAAACCCCTTCCCTTCGTCGCCGATCAGGTTCTCCGCAGGAACCTTGAGGTCATCGAAGAACACCTCAGTTGTGGCATGGTTCATCATCGTGCGTATGGGACGGATCGTGAGGCCATTGCCAATGGCTTGGCGCATGTCGATGAGCAGGACTGATAGGCCGTCGGTCTTTTTCATCCCTTCCTTCAGTGGGCTAGTCCGCGCGAGGAGTAGCATCAAGTCGGAATATTCCGCCCGGCTCGTCCAGATCTTCTGGCCCTTCACAGTGAAGTGGTCGCCGTCCAGACGCGCAGTCGTCTTAAGTGCGCCGGTATCGGTCCCACTTGTCGGCTCCGTTACCCCAAACGCCTGAAGACGCAATTCGCCGGAAGCGAGAGCCGGAAGGTACTTTTCCTTTTGCTCTGCGGAGCCATGACGCAACAGTGTCCCCATGGTGTACATCTGCGCGTGGCAGGCGCCTCCATTGCAGCCAGCCCGTTGAATTTCTTCCAAAACAGCTGCGGCGGCCGATAGAGGAAGGCCCGCCCCGCCATACTCCTCCGGGATCAGGATTGAAAGCCAACCTGCCTCGGTCAAGGCGTCCACGAATTCCTTAGGATAGGTCATCGTGCGATCCTGAGATCGCCAGTAGTCGCCGGGAAATCGGCGGCAGAGCTTGGTAACCGCTTCGCGTATGTCCGCGTAGTCCTCAACGGCCGGTGTCATTGTATACTCCTCGCAGTGATACGCGCTAGCTAACGTGTTTGCTGCGATAACCACAACGATAGACTGGCGAGATCAGCTATGCCGGAATTTTATATGAACTGAATTATTGTCTCGTCTTAGGCCATGACAACCCGGCCGGGCCAAATGCCACGCTGCACCAAGGTTTCAATTGTCGTAGCTATGACTTGGCCGGCAAAGCGGGCTAGGCGAGGGGTAGGCCGATCCGTCGGATAAGACATGATGAGCCTGCGAACAGGGACGGGGTCTACCAGGGGCGCGGCACATAAGGAGCCGTTAGACAGTTCTTCATGGATAGGCGCCAATGGAAGAACGGTCACGCCATGCCCACTTCGTACGAGAGATTTGAGCGTCGAGTAGCTGTCGGCTTCCACTTTCACATTCAGAACGATACTGCATTCTTCCGCCAGGCGTCCCAAAATCGCGCGAAGACCGTGACCGGAGCTGGGCAAGAGTAGGCGATAATTTTCAAGCTGCGAGAAAGCAATGGGACTCGATTGCGAGAGCCCCAAATTCGAAGGTCCGATGAGAAAGAGCGTCTCCTCAAGTAATGGGTGGGTGCGGAGAGTTCGAGCGCTCTTAGGGTCGTAGAGAATAGCGGCATCAACTTCTCCCCGATGCAGCCAATCGAGCAGATAACCGGAATACGCACTGACGATCCTGAGGGTTGCGTCGGGATGCGTTTCCTTGAATGCCGAGACCAACGGCTCGGAAAGGATGTCTGACACGGTAGGCGGCATGCCGATCGACACATGACCGCGCAGGGGTGCGTCCTCGTCCGCAACGACCGCGCGGATTTCTTCCAGTTCTGCCATGACCCGTAGTGCGTGACGTAGAACGTCTTGGCCCTGCTCTGTGGCGATCATGCCGCGACCGTGTCGATCGAAAAGGCGGGCACCTAACTCTTGCTCCAGTAGTCTTATCTGCCGACTGAGCGCTGGTTGTGCGATGTGCAGCCTGTCAGAAGCCTTAGATAGACTTCCAAGCTCGGCGACGTGAATCAGGGTGCGGAGTTGAGAAATATCCATGCTATACAATATCGCTATATCTGATCGTGCAAAAGGGTCGATGTCGAAACATTTCCGTTAAGGCATACAGGGCTACCGACAAATTACAGGGAGGCGACCTTGGCTGCCGTTGAAATCATGCCCGCTCAAAAGGGGGCGAGGGTCAGGGATCTGGCAAATGAATGGCCGATTGAGCTTTACGAGACGCTCAAGGCTGCCAATGTCAGACATATGTCTTATGTACCGGATGCCGGTCATTCCACCCTGATCAAATTATTCAATGAAGATCCCCACGTTGTCAGCAATGTGCTGACAACGGAAGAAGAGGGCGTCGCCATTGCGGCTGGCGCTTGGCTCGGAGGAATGCGCAGCGTGATCCTGATGCAGTCCTCAGGCGTTGGGAATTGTATCAACATGCTATCTCTTCCCGTGCAGGCCCGCTTTCCGCTCCTCCTTCTGGTGACGATGCGTGGCGAGTGGGACGAATTCAATCCATGGCAGGTTCCAATGGGGAAGGCGACGCAGGCGGCTCTTGAGGCGGTCGGCGTTACTGTCCTTCGTGCAGAGACCGGCGTAGACCTGATTGAGACCGTGGAACAGGCTGCAACCATGGCATACCAGGCTGATCAGCAGATTGCCGTTTTGATTGGCCAGCGTCTGCTCGGAAAGAAGAAGTGGTAACCGATATGAGACTTTCGACGATGGACCGCCGCATAGCGGTAAGGAAGCTTCTCGACACGCGGAACGGCGCATTGGTGGTCACTGGACTTGGTTCGCCGAGTTACGACGTGCATGCCGCCGGCGACCGCGAAGACAATTACTACCTTTGGGGGGCCATGGGTGGAGCTGCATTGGTGGGTCTAGGGTTGGCGCAGGCGCAGCCTGATAAGCGCGTAATGGTTATCACAGGCGACGGCGAACAGCTAATGGCCTTCGGATCTTTGGCGACGATTTCTGTAGCGAGACCCAAAAACCTGGATGTTATCGTGCTTGATAACCAGCACTTTGGTGAGACTGGCATGCAATCGAGCCATACGGGCAAAGGCATTGCTTTCGACAAGGTGGCTACTGCCGTCGGGTTTGCTGAGACCGCCGAACTGAGGTCCCTCGAAGAGGTTGACGATTTGACTTCGAAGCTCAACACTCCCGCTAACGGACCAAGACTTTTTGTCCTCAAGATCGCTGCGGAGAACCTCCCGCGGTCCTTACCTCCGCGTGACGCCACTCACGTCAAGAACCGTTTCCGTGCTCAGCTGGGCTTTGCAACTTGCTGAGGTTTTGATCGTGCTACTCGGTTTTCAAAATACCGTTGCCGGGCGACTACGGCCCGCCACGGCCACCTTTGAGTCCTTTGATCCCTATACCGGCAAGCCATGGGCCCTTATACCGCGCGATGGTGCATTGGAAGTTGACGCCGCCGTCGCTGCAGCGAAATCAGCCTTCCGCTCCGGTGATTGGAGTGGCCTTACCCCGAGCGCACGAGGCAAGCTTCTTGTTCGTCTCGCTGACCTAATCGCAGCCAGCGCGGAGCGGCTTGCAGCTATCGAGACGCGCGACAACGGCAAGTTGATCGCCGAGACGACGGCGCAGCTCCGCTACATTCCAGAATGGTTTCGGTACTTTGGCGGGCTGGCTGACAAAATCGAAGGCGCCGTGCTCCCGATCGATAAGCCGGGAATGTTTGCCTTCACGCGGCACGAGCCTCTTGGTGTGGTCGCGGCGATCGCTCCGTGGAATTCCCCCCTGATGTTACTCACTTGGAAACTCGCGCCACTGCTGGCTGCGGGAAACACGGTGGTCATCAAACCCTCCGAGCATACGTCCGCGTCGACGCTAGCGTTTGTCAAGCTTTTCGCAGAAGCGGGCTTCCCCGCTGGTGTGGTAAATACTGTGACAGGCATGCCGCTCGACGTTGGTGTGCCGCTGGTCTCGCATCCTGATGTCGCAAAAATCGCTTTCACAGGTGGAGAGCCAGGTGGCTTGGCGGTATATCGGGCGGCTGCGGAAGGTCTCAAAACGGTCACGTTGGAACTTGGCGGTAAGTCGGCCAACATTATATTTGATGACGCTCATATCGAGCGCGCTATCAATGGTGCGATTTCCGGCATATTTGCTGCGAGTGGACAGACCTGCATTGCCGGCTCTCGCCTACTTGTCCATCGACGCGTCCACGACCAAGTCATCGAAGGCGTAGTGAAGCTCGCAGCCACCGCCCGAATCGGGGATCCAGCCAATGCGGAGACACAAGTCGGTCCGATAACCACGCAAGCTCAGCGCGAGAAGGTTCTTATGTATCTTGAAATTGCCCGTGGAGAAGGAGCACAGTGCGTGCTGGGTGGTGGAAAACCTACCACAGAGCAAGCAGGCGAAGGCTGGTTTGTTCAACCGAGTATCTTCACAGGGGTCACGAATGAAATGCGCATTGCGCGCGAGGAAGTGTTCGGTCCCGTACTCTCAGTTATCCCGTTCGATGATGAGGAAGAGGCTTTCGCCATCGCAAATGACAGTCCCTATGGGTTGGCGGCCGGATTATGGACGACGGACATGGGGCGGGCCCTTCGCGGAGCCGCAGCGATGGAAGCAGGCACGGTCTGGATAAATACCTATCGGGCCGTTAGCTATATGGCCCCGTTTGGGGGATATAAGCGCAGCGGCGTCGGGCGCGAGAGCGGTCAGGATGCAATTAATGCCTACCTCCAGACCAAGGCCGTCTGGATCGATACCGTGGGAAGCACCCCTAATCCCTTCGTGATTAGATAGGAGGGGGCGTGGCGCACACTTCTCAGTCTGTCGTCATAATCGGTGGTGCGATTGTCGGTAGCTCGATCGCCTACTTCCTAAGGGAGCTAGGCTTTTCGGGCAAGATTAGCGTTGTTGAGAGTGATCCGACCTACCAACAGTCTTCGACCGCCCTGTCGGCCGCTGCGATACGCACGCAGTTCGGTACGCCGGTTAACATCCGCATGAGTGTGTTCGGAGCACATTTCTTTCGTACGATCAAAGACCGTTTCGGCGAGCGCGCCGACATTGGTTTCGTAGAGCGAGGTTATCTCATTCTGGGAGGACCGGAAGCGGTCGAGGTTCGACGAGCCGCAGCACAGATGCAGCGGCAAGAGGGGGCGGACGTTACGGCGCTGACGGCCGAGGAGTTGGCGCAACATTTTCCGTGGCTCAATGTTGAAGACCTTGGCGTGGCGACAACCGCTTGGCGTGACGAAGGATGGTTTGACGCTTGGTCTCTCCTCTCTTTGATCCGGACTGCAGCGCGAGAACGTGGTGTCAGCTATATAAAAGGGCGCGCCGAGCATGTCGTGCTGTCTGGCGGTCGCGTGGTTGGTGTCAAGCTATCTGATGGCACCCAGATCCCTACTGACTGGTGCGTGAATGCGGCGGGGGCCGCTTCGGCGTCTGTTGTTCGCGGTATAGGAATTGCGCTTCCTGTCTCTGCTCGAAAGCGGACTGTGTTCAACATCAAGGCGCCTTTGACGCGGGACGGGTTTCCGATGCTCTTCGACACCTCGGGAGCATGGATCCGGCCGGAGGGAGAAGGATTCATCTGCGGGATAGCGCCGCCGGAGCACAATGATCCAGATGCCACGGGCGATTATGAACCCGCTCACGAACTCCTAGAAGAGATGCTATGGCCAGCGCTGGCGCATCGTGTCCCAGCTCTGGAACAATTGCGGGTTGAACGCGCCTGGGCCGGCCATTACGAGGTCAATACACTTGACCACAACGGGATTATTGGGCCGCATGACGAAATTCCAAACCTTATCTTTGCGACCGGTTTTTCCGGGCATGGGGTCATGCACGCGCCCGCAACAGGCCGAGGCGTCGCTGAACTGATTACGCGCGGCCAGTACGTGGAAATCGATCTCAGTCCCCTGGGGTTCGGGCGCGTGAGAACTGGCACACCGCTTCACGAAACGGTCGTCTATTAGTCGAGACTGGCATAAAGGAGTACCAGTATGAAACTTGCCGGAAAAATCGCGGTCGTAACGGGTGGAGCGCAAGGGATAGGCCGTGCAACGGCCGAGCGGCTGCTTCTGGAAGGCGCAAATGTAGTGATTGGTGACGTGAACCAAACGCGCCTTGAGGAAACAGCTTTGGCGCTAGGCCAACCGGACAGAATCCTTGCCCTTGTGACCGACGTCAGCAAGAAGGAAGAGGTCGAGACACTCGTTACCGCTGCTGTAAGGAGGTTCGGCCGCATTGACATAATGGTGAACAACGCGGGTATCGCGCCTGTTCAGGATTTTCTCTCCGTGACGAAAGCCGACTACGACAAGGTTCTGGGCATCAATCTTGAAGGCGCCTTTTGGGGCACTCAGGCAGCAGCTCGTCAGATGATTGCGCAAGGACATGGCGGTGTCATCATCAATATGTCCTCGATTAATTCAGGGCTCGCCAATCCGAATGTGGCTATTTACGCGATCAGCAAGGCTGGCATGAACCAGGTAACGGGGACGGCTGCAGTGGCCTTCGCTCCCCATGGGATTCGCGTTGTCGGAGTGGGGCCCGGCACAATAGATACTGAAATGGTGCGTGGCGATTTTGTATCAAGCGCCACTGACCGCGCCATTCTCGCCCGCACGCCGCTAGGTCGTTATGGCAAGGCTGAAGAGATCGCCTCGGTTGTCGCATTTCTCGCCAGCGATGACGCTTCATACATCACGGGTGAGACAATCTACCCCGACGGGGGCCGCCGTGTTTTGAACTATGTCATGCCGGAGAAACGCTGAGCTATGGGAAACTTCGACAAACTGCATCATATTTGCCTGGTCGTTGCCGATATTGACAGATCGCAAGCCTGGTACGAGTCAATCGGTATCGGACCTTGGCAGGAGTATCCACCGCTGAAGGAGTACACGGATCTGCAAGTGCCGGACCGTGAAGGTTTTTTCAGCCTTAAGTACCGCGTATGCAACTTGCCAAATATCCAGCTTCAACTCTGCCAGCCCGACAATCGACCCAGCCCCCAGCGTCAGTTCCTTGATACGAAGGGCGAGGGCGTGTTTCATATCGGATTTGAGGTGCCGGAAGCAAATCGAGCTGAGGCTGATGCCAAGGATGTTGGCCTCTCTGTTTTGATGCGGGGAAGGCGGGAGAACGGAACCGGCTTTAACTACTACGACAGCGCCGAAGAAGGGGGCGTCGTCCTTCTCACGCGTGCAACGCCGAAAGCACGTTGATACATGCAGACGACGATCGATCTCAATTCCGATCTAGGCGAGGGATTCGGACCGTGGCGCATGGGTGACGACGAGGCGGTTCTCGGTGTGGTCACGAGCGCAAATATCGCTTGTGGAGGCCATGCCGGTGATCCTGCCACGATGGTGGAAACGCTAGAACTCTGCCGCACTCAAAGTGTCGTGGCTGGAGCGCATCCGGGCTTTGCTGACCGCGAGGGCTTCGGTCGTCGTCTCATTCCACTATCGACGAGAGAGGTGGAGCAACTTGTGGCAACCCAGGTGGGTGCGCTCATGGGTGCCGCAGCTTTGGCGGGGAGCCGCATCCAATATGTAAAGCCACATGGTGCGCTGGGCAACTGGGCTGCCGATGACCGCGCTATTGCAAACGCCATCGTGCGCGCCACCCGGGCCGTTTCGGCCGAACTTGCGATCCTTGCGATTTCAGGATCCGAGCTCGAGAATGCCGGTCGTGAGGCGGGACTTTCAGTCTTCAGCGAGATCTTTGCCGATCGCGGTTATCTTTCCACAGGGCGGCTTGTTCCCCGGAGCCGGGAGGGGGCGATGATCTACGATGCCGCAGCGGCAGCGAAGCGGCTTGTCGAATTTCTATCTACAGGGATGATGCCTACAGTAGATGGGGGCGCTCTCCCGCTCCTAGCGCATTCAATCTGCGTACACGGCGACAGTGGCGGAGCTGTCGCGATGGCGCATCATATTCGGCAAGAGCTGAAGGGAGCAGGCGTCCGGCTTCAATCCTTTATGCGACCATTTAGGGAGGAGCAATGATGCCGAAAAGTTCCCGAAAACCCACGGTCGTCGTCCTGACGTTCGAGTTTGAAGCTTTCGAAAAGATATGCCAGTTTTTAAAGACCCCGATGTCCGGAGATGCCGGGCCCGAAGAGGTGGATCGCGTTTTCGTTCTCGTCGAAGGCCTCGACTGAAGTGAGCGCAATTGCCCCCTCAATCCCATCAGAGCCGGTTTACCGACCCGTAGGTGCACATGCGCTGCTCGTTGAGTTTGGCGCCCTCATTGACGAGCACATTCATGGGCAGGTTATCAGGCTTGACGCGGTCTTAAGGAATGCCCCCTTCGGTGGGTTCATCGAGGCGGTGCCGGCCTATGCAAGCCTGCTTGTCCGTTTTGATCCCCTCGTTACAGATCATGGCCAAGTGAAAACAGCAGTGTCCAACCTCATTGCTCACCCCGGTATTTTTGATCAACCGGAGACTCTTCGTGAAGTCCACGTCTGTTACGATCCCGAGCTCGCGCCCGATCTCCTATACGTTGCGAGAGCCTGCGGACTTTCACCGGACGAGGTTGTCAACGCGCATCTGGCTGGTGAATACAAGGTTTTTATGTACGGCTTTGCACCGGGCTACGCTTACCTTGCGGGAGTTCCACGACAGGTGCAGCTGCCTCGGAAACAGGCCGCGGTGCGAGGGGTTTCTGCAGGAAGTGTACTAATCGCGGGCCCGCAGTGTTTGGTGACGACACTGGAGATGCCCACGGGCTGGTGGATTATTGGCCGATCACCGACAAAAATCCTCGATCGAGCATCTGAGAAACATCCATTTCTCTTTGAGGTGGGTGACCGCGTGCGTTTCCGTCGCATCTCACGAGCTGATTTCGATATGGGTAGTGGCACATGACGGACGCTACGCTCAATGTTCGATTTGCAGGACCACATGTCTCCTATCAAGATGGCGGGCGTCGAGGCTTTATGCGCTTCGGTGTGCCTTCATCAGGGCCAATGGACCGTGCCTCGTTTGCAGCAGCAAATGTCGCGCTAGGTAATCCAATCGGTCACACCGCCATCGAAATTTCGCTCGGAGGATTGGTCCTGGATTGTGTCTCGGGCGCGGTGACCTTTTCGGTTGCGGGGGGCGGCTTCATCATCGAGCATGCCGACCGGAGAATTGGATCCTGGAGTATTGCCACATTACGCGCCGGAGAACGTCTGGCAATCCGTCCTGGGCATTGGGGTAGTTGGAGCTACCTAGCGTTCGCTGGCGACCTGCTAACCAAAACTTGGTTGGGTAGCCAATCCACCCATGGACTTTCTGGTTTTGGCGGCGGCCGTCTGGCGACTGGGCAAACACTGACGATCAGCGGGACAGAACTGCGCGACGACCGCATGGGATCGATACCGTGTCCGGTCACAGCACGACCTAGATCCGAGTTGCACGTGGTGCTGGGTCCTCAAGACCGCTTCTTCTCAGAAGAGACCGTCTCGAGATTCCTGTCGACCCAGTTTCAATTGACCGATGCTTACGACCGTATGGGTGTTCGTTTGCAGGGTGTCGCATTGACTCCGCACGCGCCGCTCGACATGCCGTCCGAGGCGATTGTTCGAGGTTCCGTTCAGGTCGCTGGTGACGGGATCGCCACAGTCCTTCTGGCTGACCATCAGACAACCGGCGGCTATCCTAAGATAGCAACAGTCGTCGATACTGACATCGACGCCTTCGTGCAGCTTCGGCCTCGAAATGCGGTGACATTTCGCGCTGTCACACCGGAGCAGGCCATTGAGCACGTTCGGTCGCGGGCTTCAAATTCAGCGCGATATCTCGCGGCGATCGCGACCCCACGCGGCACGCTGGAGCATAGGTTGATGAACGAGAACCTCATCGACGGCATAGTCGATCCAATCGCTGCTGCGGATGGGCTCGCCGAACTAGCGAATTAATTGATCTTGGGGCCCGCAGCGCTGTCGGACCCGCGAGGCTGCAAGTGGTAGGCCGCTCGCTGAGCTGTGGATCGCAAAAAGGATATGCCAAATTGAGTAGCAATTTACCCGAGCGCGAGAGCATGGAGTTCGACGTGGTGATCGTCGGTGCGGGGCCTGCGGGTCTGGCGGCGGCGATCCGGTTGAAGCAGGTCAATCCCGAGCTCTCGGTGGTGGTTTTGGAAAAGGGCGCCGAAGTCGGCGCGCATATCCTGTCGGGCGCCGTCGTCGATCCGATCGGCATCGACCGGCTGTTGCCGGGCTGGCGCGACGAGGCCGATCATCCGTTCAAGACCGAAGTCAAGGACGATCATTTCCTGTTGCTCGGTCCGGCCGGATCGATCCGCCTGCCGAACTTCGCAATGCCGCCGTTGATGAACAATCACGGCAACTACATCGTCTCGCTCGGCAACGTCTGCCGCTGGCTGGCAAGCCACGCCGAAGCGCTCGGCGTCGAGATCTACCCGGGCTTTGCCGCCACCGAGGTGCTCTATAACGCCGACGGTGCCGTCATCGGCGTTGCCACCGGCGACATGGGCATCGAGCGCAATGGCGAGCCGGGTCCGAACTTCGCCCGTGGCATGGAACTCTTGGGCAAATACACGCTGATCGGCGAGGGCGTGCGCGGCTCGCTTGCCAAGCAGCTGATTTCGAAATTCGATCTGTCGAAAGACCGCGACGTCCAGAAATTCGGCATCGGCCTGAAGGAACTGTGGCAGGTCAAGCCGGAGAACCACAGGCCCGGCCTGGTGCAGCACTCGTTCGGCTGGCCGCTCGGCATGAAGACCGGCGGCGGCTCGTTCCTCTACCACCTCGAAGACAACCTGGTTGCCGTCGGCTTCGTCGTGCACCTCAACTACAAGAACCCCTATCTCTTCCCGTTCGAGGAGTTCCAGCGGTTCAAGACCCATCCGGCGATCCGCGGCACCTTCGAGGGCGGCAAGCGGCTGTCCTATGGCGCCCGGGCGATCACCGAGGGTGGCTACCAGTCGGTACCGAAACTGTCGTTCCCCGGCGGCGCGCTGATCGGCTGTTCGGCCGGTTTCGTCAACGTGCCGCGCATCAAGGGCAGCCACAATGCGGTGCTGTCGGGCATTCTGGCGGCTNACCGAAACTGTCGTTCCCCGGCGGCGCGCTGATCGGCTGTTCGGCCGGTTTCGTCAACGTGCCGCGCATCAAGGGCAGCCACAATGCGGTGCTGTCGGGCATTCTGGCGGCCGAGAAGCTGGCGGCGGCGATCGCCAGCGGTCGCGCCAATGATGAGCCGATCGAAATCGAGCGTGGCTGGCGCGACAGCGCCATCGGCCAGGACCTGAAGCGGGTCAGGAACGTCAAGCCGCTGTGGTCGAAGTTCGGCACGGCGATCGGCGTGGCGCTCGGCGGTCTCGACATGTGGACCAACCAGCTGTTCGGCTTCTCTTTCTTCGGCACGCTGAAACACGGCAAGACCGATGCGCAATCGCTGGAGCCGGCGGCTCAGCACCAGAAGATCGACTACCCGAAGCCCGACGGTGTTTTGACCTTCGACCGGCTGTCCTCGGTGTTCCTGTCGAACACCAACCATGAGGAAGACCAGCCGATCCATCTGCAGGTGAAGAACCCGGAGCTGCAGCGCACCTCGGAGCTCGACGTCTTTGCCGGTCCGTCGACGCGCTACTGTCCCGCCGGGGTCTATGAGTGGGTGGAGAAGGACGGCCAGCCGGTCTTCGTCATCAACGCGCAGAACTGCGTGCACTGCAAGACCTGTGACATCAAGGACCCGAACCGGAACATCAACTGGGTGCCGCCGCAGGGCGGCGAGGGGCCGGTCTATCCCAATATGTGATGAACTCTGGAGGCAATATGGAATCGCGTCTGACTACGGTCTTTGTTCCGGGGTTGCTATGCGACGACAAAATCTGGGCTCACCAGGCGCAGGAACTCGGCGACATTGTCGCACCGGTCATCGCTGACCTTACGAAGGATAACAGCATTGCTGGGATGGCCGATCGGCTGGCAGCAGGCATGCCAGAGACTTTTGTGATTATCGCTCTGTCGATGGGCGGCTATGTTGCCTTCGAATTGCTGAGAACTATGCCGAGGCGTATTGCGGCTGTGGCGTTGATCGACACCTCCGCTTCACCTGACACATCCAAAAAGGCCGCGGAACGACGAGCGGGAATCGCCAGTTTGAATTCTGGACGGTTCTCCGGCGTCACCAATCGGCTTTTGCCGCGCCTTATTCACAATAGGCATGTTGATGGGCCTGTCGGAGTGGAGGTAAAGGCTATGGCGCAACGTGTCGGGGGCGAGGCCTATATCAGGCAGCAATCAGCCATTCTTGAGCGGTCGGATTTCCGCTCGCTGCTTCCCGAGATATGTGTCCCAACCCTCGTGGCAGTTGGCGCCCAAGACTTGGTGACACCACCAAAAGAAGCGCAGAAAATCCATGCGAGTATTGCCCAGGCGCGGTTCCACGTCTTTGAAGATTGCGGACATCTTCCTCCACTCGAGGCGGCTACAGAAACAACGTCCGTGTTGCGCGCCTGGCTGACTGACGACGTTCTACCCAGTAAACGGTAATACCGAGGACGCTATCTTTGAGGGCGCCAAAGTCGAGGGAGGGCCCTGGTGTGAGGGCCGGGGCCGACCTGCTCGCCGCCGTTCAGTGAATTTGTTTGCATCTTGTCATATGTACCACGGACTCAATGCGAAAGCCGGAGCGAACATCGTCCAAACGGGCGAAAGTTATAACGCATGTCGACGTTGAGGTGGGCGAGCGGATCAAGCAACTGAGACGTTCTCGCCAATTGAGCCAATCGCAACTCGCGCACCAAATCGGCGTTTGCGCGGCGATCAGGATGAGACGGCGTATTGCCTCACCCAGCCAGTAGTAATATATATGAGCGTCACCGCCATAGCGCGGTTCGGCATTGGCGACAGGGCAAAACCGATGCACATGGTGTCGCTCAGCGTAACCTTCGCAGAAAGCACACTTTTGCGAGAAGGCTGCGACGAGTTGCTTGAGGATGTCATCGTCTTTGAACCCCATGAGAGGGGCGCGTTTCTGCGATCTGATGGCAGCATCCAGCTGCAGGTACGCAAGCAGCGAATTGTGCCGTCGTGTCGCTGCGGCCCCCCTTAGTTCACGAGGTACAATCTGGCTTCGTCTGATTGTTCGCATTTACTCTTGTTCCACACCCCGCACAACTCGTGGTCACGCCGCCTGCGAGCCCGCCAATCTTCACTGAAGGTGTTATTTGATTGAGGTGACCGTGACTTCCTCCGCCTGGAGGCTGGATATTGAAAGCTCCTCGTAGTGCGTTTCCAATTGTATCGCCCCATCGCGGCTAAGCTTCTTGCCAGACATCGCGTTCGCTTCCCTCTTTTGCTCCCGCGCCTGCTGGAATATGTTCACTATTGCCGCAGCTCTTCAACGCCACGTAGGTGATGATCGTAACATATGGCTATAGATGAGAGGCCGCTGATGATCCCCATATTCTCATCGCCCGAGAGAATTTGCTATTTCTCTTGACCGCCCATATGCCGCCGGTCAAGAGCATGGCGGTCTTCTCTTGGGTGAGGATAAATTACGGACGAAGAGCGCACCACGCTGCGCCACAGCAAATCGGGATAGCCCTTTTAGAGCTCGCATGCGCAATTCAGTCGGCATCATCTCGGCAGTCTGCAGGTCTGGCGAAAGATGGACGAAACCGCAGCTAATGAGTTGCGGTTTCGTGTTGCCACCTCGGTGTGGTGCAAAGAGGCGGAGGCAACTGGGCCAATCTGCCAAGCTGGGGTTAACATCGGGTTGCCAAGAAAATGATCGGCGAAGCCTGGGCCATGTAAATAGACTTGGCGTTATGACTCTGGGAGAGGATTCCAGATAAAGCGGCTTTGTCATCAACCATCCCCCCGCGTCATCGCGCGTGTTGTGGGCGAAGGGTCTGATAGGTCCGATTGTCGGGTATGGCAGGGCAGGCAGGCCCCGACATTCTTCCAGAGGAAGAATGTCGGGGCGAACGTCGCCCGCCTGCCGCGATGGCGGCCGATGTGGTTTATTTGTTTTTATTCGGCCGCGCGCTCGATCGCCTTGGCGAGGCCGTCGGGATCGGTGAAGAAGGGGAGGTGACCCGTCAGGAGCGTGACCGAATTCCGCACTGGCGTGCTGTCGACCATCTTGGCCTGGAAGGTGGGGCTGATGACCTGATCCACGCTGGTGTGGACGTAGACCTTTTTGACCTGGCCGAACCGAGCATCCGTGACATGCACGGGAGTCACCAACGGCGCCACGGGCTCGTCAAGGATGAGGTCCGGGAGCTTCGCCTTCAGAGGCGCCGGACAGTCATTGGCGAAGAGTTCGGCGCGCGCCGAATATTCGACGACTGCGATCCCCCTCTCCTTGTCGATCTGCAAGTGCGGGCCGTGTTCGTCGGCGTCGAGCCCTATGAGGCGGCCGGCGGCGTCACCATGCGCGATCTCTTCCAGTCCGACGATGGGGGCTGGCTGCAGGACCCGGCGCTGCTCGACCGTCTGGTCGCCGAGAAGTTGAAGGCCACGGCCGAGACGATCGCGGCCGAAGGCTGGAAGTGGATCGAGGTCGGCGTCAGCTTCCCCCATGACGCCACGCGGGGCCTTCGCGAGCTACAGGGCGAACCGCTCGACCTCTCGGCCGAGGAACAGGCCACTATCGATGCGCTCAACGCCGAATATCAGAAGCTGGAGGCCGAATATGAAAGCGCCGACGAGCTGCCGGATGAGGTCGATCAACGCCTCGGCGAGATCGAGACGGCGCTTGCCGCCTTCGAGACCCGGCCGGTGCGCTTCGAGGCCGACGACATCGCCCGCGCGGGAGCGTTCGTCAGCATCGCCCATGACGGCAGCCTCGACATCGACCGCGGCTATGTGCGCGCCGAGGACGAGGCCCCGCAATCGAGCGAGGGCGCCACTGTCGCCGACGATGAGCCGCAGGATCCGACCGCGCCGACAGTGCAGCGGGCCGTCATCATGATCGGCGGCCAGCAGATCGAGCCGGAAGACGAGGAAGACGAAACGATCAAGCCGTTGCCCGATCGACTAGTCACTGAGCTGACGGCCCATCGCACGCTCGCGCTGCGCGACGCGGTCGTCAACAATCCGCATGTCGCGATGACGGCGCTTCTGCACAAGCTGGTTTCCGATACCTTCCAGCACCGCATGTTCAAGGGCGCGATGGAGGCCTCCATCAATCACGTGTTCTTCCCCGTACAGGACAAGACGTTGAAGGACAGCCCATCGGCCCGCTCAGTGCATGAACGGCACGAGGGCTGGGCGAGCGACATCCCGGCCGGTGATGACGCGCTGTGGGATTGGCTGGCTGTTCTCGACGACACCAGCCGCATGGCGTTGCTTGTTCATTGCGTCAGCTACGGTGTCAACGCGCTCTACGAGAAACCGAACCCCTATGGTGGCAGCGGACTTTCCCAGCACGGCCTCGACATGGTCGAGGTCGGTTGGCGTCCTACGGTCGGCAACTATCTCGGCCGCGTCACCAAGCCCCGCATTCTCCCAGCCGTTCGCGAAGGCGCCGGCGAGCAGGCCGCGCAGCTCATCGACCACCTGAAGAAGACCGACATGGCCAAACGAGGCCGAACGTCTACTGGCCGACGTGAGGTGGCTGCCTGGCCCTCTACGCCATGTCACGGAGGCCAAAACATCTAACCCAGACGCAAACCGACAGTGGAGACGCTGCTGCAGCGCTTCCTGGCTTCCTCTCGGGCGATGACGAGGAGATCAACGGAGATCGACTTGACGCCGCGGAATAATGTGGTTGCGGAGCGGCCTCCACCGCTCCGTACATCCGAAATCACGCTCTGAACCCAGCTACGATAGGCAACCGGCCACTACTTCGACCTTGGCACCAGCTTGATCTGAGGCGAAAGCCAGGCCTTGTTCCGACTGTTCAAGTCCTGCTGGGTCCATCTTGTCACACTCGCATAGTGCTTGAACGTTTCTCGAAACTCCGGGTCGTCGAAGAAGCCGTTAAGGTCCCAAGAATCGCGGTCAGAAAGCGGAACCGCAAAAACGTAGAGGTATGGGCCAAGGCGAAACTCGCCGATGATATGCGGCAAACGCGACCGCTCGGCTTTGCGCCGGTAGACGATTATTTGCGCCGATGGATTCGGCGGCAGTTCGACGACAGCCGCAGCAACAGCCGGTAGCACCTGATCAGCGTGCTTGCCATACCGCATCCACTCGATCGTTCTGCTCAGATGCTCGAGCTCCTCCTCATCTATGACGGCCAGCACTATCTTGACCAACGCACGATAAACATCGGCAAGGACGATCGGACTGCCTTTGCCAAGACCGACAGAGATGATGTCGGTACCCGCGTCATGAGACATGTGCTTCGAATGGATGTTGAACCGCTTTCCGTCGTGAAAAATCTTGCCTTCGGCGAAGTTCAGTTCGGGTCGTCCCTCGTTCTTCCCGCGCCCCTGAATGCCAAGAAAGGCGCGCTGCAAATCGAGAAAAGCAATCAAAGACGGCTCGGTCACCTCGCCGAAATAGCCGTTGCACTCGTCGCATTCGTCCGCGAGCTTGAGGAAATCGTTGCCCAGGGCGGTCGGGATGGCATGGGCAGCCTTATCGAAGGTCGCCCCCTCCAATTTAGACATCCCGCAGAACCGGCACTGTCGTTCACTGCGGGTTCGACTCCTGATGACGGTATGGCGATCCGTCCGTGGCGACGACATGTCGTACCGATTTAGAAGTGAGCCGAACAGGGCACGGACCCCATCGGTATCGACCGTTTCGTCAGGATGATTCAACCGGTGCAAAAGCTCCTCGCAAGCGAGTTTTTCTGTGGTCGACGCCGGTCGCCCCGGAAGAACGAGGAAATGCTCGCCGTCGATAAGCACCGAGACAAATTTCTTCAGCCTGTGGATCGGCGGTGTCGTGCTCGCGTGCGTCGCGACAAGATCATCAAGCGCCTTCTTCAGCGCAGGCGTCGCGGCCTGAACCGCCGCTATCGACACGGCTCCCTCTACGACCTCTCCAAAAACTGAAAGGACGTCCTGCACCGCAGCCGCGCCTTTGTCGGTGAACTGCAACACCAGTTCACCGGAATTGCCCTCGCTCATGAGGAAGAGCGCAACGCTCAAGAACGAGCCTCCCGGCGTGAAACGAACCCCTCCCTCCTCCAGAACCTCTCTGATCGCAGTAAGATTATTCGCGATCGGGACGCGCAGCCCCTTTTCGAAATCGGCGATCGTCGACACCGCGACTTCCGCGTTGTTCGCCAAATCTCCTTGCGACCATTGGAGCAGCGCGCGCCCCGAACGGACGTGCTCGGCCGTCAGCTCAAATTCCACATCCATTGATTTATCCTATGTCAGTTATTTTCACTGATCTTATAGAAAAAGCTTGATCCAATCAAGCTCGATAGAGCGAGAGGCGAGTCCGGGTCAATCCTGCTCTATCCAGCCGAAAAATTTCAACGGGATCAGCGCCTGGATCGCGTGCGACCGGTCTCGCGGTTTACCTTACAGACGGGCTGAAGGCGGGCACCGTGGGGGTCGCTCCCGAGCGGCACCACGCAATAGATGCTCGCCAATGGGGCCGTTACTTCGATCGGCCTCAAAAGGCCGGGCCTTTCCGTGCTCGATCCGAGCGTCTCAGCGCCCGATGGGCAAGTTCATGCCGAAGTTGCGCGGACCGTCGAGCCGACCTGGTCGCGCGGCGTCGTCAATCCCAAAGCATTGGCGCCATTCTTCGCCTACGGGTGCAAAGTGATCATGTATCACGGCTTCAATGACACCATTCTCGATCCGTATGCGGCAATCGCGGGCTATGCCCGATCAATGAAATTTGGCGCGGTCGTTGCTGGAGGTGCCTGACCCCGGCGAACGGCTGGCTCTCTGCGGAGATGCGTCCGTCTGCACCAGAGCGGACCGCATTCGGGGCGGTTGTGTTAGGAGGGGATTTGTATGACAATAACCATTGTTGATTAAGAACCGAGTGCGCGCGCAGATAGGGAAGAATATGGTCGAAGAGAACAAAGCTGATATCGTGGCAGGTTCGGATCCGGTTGGAGAAGTCAGCCCGAAGCCGGATGCGCAGCCTACGCCCCACTCTAAGCCCGTGGCTAACGCGTCTCAGACGATGAAGGGTAACGCAAAAGTCACAGCTGATGTTAGGGTTAAACCCAGGCCCGCAGCCGCAAAATTCTCAGAGGAAGACAAGGCCGAGAAGCTCAAACGCATTGAACGTCTGGTTCTTGATGGCAAAAGCACGATTAAACAGGCTGCGCAGAAAGTCGGTATTGCAGAGCAAACCTACTACAATTGGAAAAAGGCTGCAGGGCGCGGGGTTGACGTTCAGGGTTCGGCGGAACCCGAAGGGGACGTAAAAGCGGAAAATACGGGTGCCACCGAACTTAACGCAAGTCCAAATGTTCGGCACCAAGCTGATGATTTAGCAGACCTCGTCCAGCTCGAAGCCGAGAATACTCGACTGCGAAAGATGTTGGCCGAGAGATTGCGCGCAGAGAACGTCGAATTGCGCAAGCGGCTGGGGCTTGTCTAGCAGATACCTCGTTGTTAAACCCGCACTCTGCAAGTACGGGGTTTGACACTCCCAGCCCTAGTCTGACCAACGCCAATCACCGTCGAGGTTTTGCGCTCCATATGAGATCAACCAAAAAAACATTCGTCGTCGAGTTCAAAGCATCTCGAAAGACAGCGAGCACAAAAACAAAATCCATTGGGGCGATACGGACCTAAAAGCGTTTGCACGAGAGGCTGAAGTGGAGGCGTGTCTGGTGCCTCCCTTTGATGCACTTTGTGGCGGAGCGGTCAGCGGGAATTCCAAAAATACTCATACTGATCTTATACCTGCTGTGGGCGGCGATCGACCAGCGTTCATAGCTGCCTCGCCTACGCAATTGCCCGACGCAGAAGTTGCCGCGAAACCAAGCAAGGCCCCCATTGTGACGGTTGACGAACCTGTGCCACCAGCGGAATCCTTAGCTCGTCAGGTGGGACCGCCGGTCAACAAAGAAGCGCTGCTCTCTGACCATCGGTCCCTTAACCAAAGGGGTTCGGTGTCGTACGACGGGAGAAGCTTTGGTTGCCAGGCCCCCAATTCGCTCGTCTTGGTTGATGGGGAGGATGGACTTAACCAACTTGAAGCCGAAAACAAGCAACTGAAAGCATTGTTGGCCGAGAAACTCCGCGCTGAGAATGTCCTACTCAAAGAAATGCTTACACGCACGAGGTATGCTTGAAGCCAATGCGCTGACTTCCCGCTTGGTAGGCGCAGGTGACCGGTCCAGCCAATCCGTTCTTCCGTGTATCGCGAAAGTCGAATGCCGACCGGACCACGATTGCGCTGATTCGGGAGAGCGGAAGCGGCGGAGTCCTGGATGTCGCTGAGCCCTGCACACAGCACATCCTCCGATTGGCCAAAACAATCTGCTGGCCGAAGTGTATACCCAGACTGTGTCGGCCCACCATGCACATGGAAAGTCCGCTTTCCTTCCGGCCCGTGTCAAAATCACGCGCGGAAACGGCCTTGTCATCCATAGTACCAACCCTCTTTGATCAGAACTCATCCGTCCATTTTCTTCGTCCGATGGACATGATCTTCCAAGGTTGGTTTTGCAGGGTTCGCCATGCGTGGCAGCAGTGGTCGACGATATCCTCGTAGGATTTGAAGACGCGGTTGGACAACCAGTTATCGCGCATGAACTGCCAGATGTTCTCAACTGGGTTGAGTTCGGGCGAGCGCGGCGGCAATGGCAGGATCGTGATGTTGCCGGGCACAATAAGATTTGCCGACATATGCCAGCCCGCCTGGTCCATGATGAGGACAGCATGGGCATTGTCGGCGACATGGCGGGATATCTCGATCAGATGCTGGTTCATGGCGTGGGTATCACACCAAGGCATGACCAGGGCTGCCGCCTTGCCGAGTCTCGGGGAGATCGCGCCGAAGATGTAGGCGGAACGCGTGCGCTGGTCGTGTGGGGCAAACGGCCTGGAACCACGCCTCGCCCAGCGGCGGGTGATCTTGTTCTTCTGGCCGATCCGCGCCTCGTCCTGGAACCAGATTTCGATCACTCTGCCTCTGGCGTGGCCTCACGCCCATGGGAAAAAGCTTTGTTGACTCTAATATGTATCTGCTTTAAACAAATACAAATAGCAGGGCAGGAGGTCAGGCTAGAGCGTGCCGCAAGGGAGATGGGCGCACGGATATTCACCAAAAAGGGAGGAACGAGATGTCGAAGCTATCGAAGTTGCTTGGTGGCGCCGTCGCAGCCGCCGCGCTGATGAGCGGCGTGGCGTCGGCCAAGGACGCCGTGGGCGTGAGCTGGCGGTATTTCCAGGACGAGCGCTGGAAAATCGACGAGGCCGCCATGAAGTCGGTTTTCGACGGTGCTGACGTCGAATATGTCGGCATCGACGCGCAGGGCGATCCGCAGAAGCAGGCGGCCGATGTCGAAAGTCTCATCGCCCGCGGCGTGAAGGTGCTGATTATCGTCGCTCAGGATGCGAAGGCGATCATCCCCGTCATCGAGTCGGCGAAGCGTGAAAACATCACCGTCATAGCGTACGACGCGCCAATCGACACGGGCGACGTGCTCTACACCAGCTTCGACAACGTCGCCGTCGGCCGCGTGATGGGCGAAGCACTCCTCAAGGCCGTGCCCAAAGGAAACTGGGTCGCCATGGACGGCGATCCGGCGCAGACGATCATGCAGGTCTTCAAGAGCGGCCAGATGCAGGCCGTGCAGGGCGCAGTCGACAATGGTGATATAAAGTTCGTCGCACAGCAGAACGTGGAGCAGTGGAAGCCCGACGTCGCGCAGGCCCTCATGGAACAGGTGCTGACGGCCAATGACAACAAGGTCGACGCCGTCCTCGCCATGAACGACAGCATCGCCAACGGCGTCGCCGCGGCGCTGGCAAGCCAAAATCTTCTCGGAAAGGTCGCCATCTCCGGACAGGACGGCGACAAGAACGTGCTGAACCGGATCGCCAAGGGGCAGCAAACCATGACGGTCTGGAAAGACGCCAATGCGCTCGGAACCGTGGCAGCGAAGGCGGCTGTCGAGATCATCAAGGGCGCCAAGATCGACTCGGTCACCGGCGTGTCGCCCGGCACCACCGACTCCGGCGCGTCGCAACCCGCCATCATCCTCGATCCGATCGCCATCACGCGAGACAACCTCGACCTCGTCGTGCAGTCCGGCTGGATTTCGAAGGACGCGCTTTGCAATGGCGTGACCGAAAATCCGCCGAAGGCGTGCGAATAGGCCGCGACATCTAGGAGTTTTGCAATGACAACGGTGTCCCAGCCCGTGTCCAGTTCAAGCAAGATCCTCCCCCGCTTGCTACGCGCGATCGGGGGAGGGCACGCCGATACGCGCCTGATGGCGATGGTCGGCGTACTCGCCTTGATCTGGCTTTGTGCCAACATTCTCACCGGCGGAGTTTTTCTGTCGCCGCGCAACCTGTTCAACCTGTCGCTTCAGGTGTCGGTCGTCGCCATCATGGCGTCCGGCATGATCCTGGTGATTGTGACCCGCCATATCGATCTGTCGGTCGGTTCTCAAGTCGGCTTTCTTGGCGTTCTCGGCGGTCTCGTTCAAAACTTATGGCTTCCCGACAGCGCCAATGCTTGGTGGCTCGCCAGTCTGGTCATGCTGGGCGGAGGCGTGCTCATCGGCCTCATCCAGGGCGCCCTGGTGGCCTACGCGCGCATACCTTCCTTTGTCGTGACCCTCGGAGGGCTGCTCTTCCTCCGGAACGCGGCCTATGAACTGAACGATGGGACGACCATCGCCCCCCTCAGCGACGCTTTTCAAATACTGGGCGGTGGTCAGAATGGCGTTCTCGGAGGAACGATGAGTTGGGCCTTCGCCTTCGTAGCCACGGGAATTGTCGTGGGAAGCCTGGTGCGCAAGCACCGTCGCAAGCGGCGGCTCGGTATTCAGAAGCCCCTCCAGGTATCCGACTACTTCTCTGCCGCGGTCTGGTGTGCATGCGCCTTCGGTTTCGTCGCGATTATGAACAGCTACAACAGACCGGGCACGGAAGAACCGATGGGGCTGGCGTTTCCCGTTCTGATCCTGATCGCCGTGACGGCGGCGATGACCCTCATAGCCAGACGGCACAGGTTCGGGAGGCACGTGTTTGCTGTCGGAGGAGATCCGCAGAGTGCGCGCCTGACCGGCATCAACACGCAGCGCGTCGTCCTCAAGGTCTTCGCTCTTATGGGACTGCTTTCGGGCCTTGCATCCATCGTTCTGACCGCGAGGCTCAATGCGGCGGCAAGCGGCGCCGGCACAATGATGGAACTCTACGTCATCGCTGCGGCCGTCATCGGCGGAACCTCGCTTGCCGGCGGCGCGGGGACTATCCTGGGGGGATGCGTCGGGGCTCTCATCATGCAGAGCCTGCAGAGTGCCATGGTCCTCCTGGGCATCCCTAGCCCCACGCAAAGCATGGTCCTGGCGGGGGTCCTCGTGTTGGCCGTCTGGATCGATACGATGTGGCGCGAAAGGAGGCCATCATGACGACGCCTTTGCTCGAAGCCCGCAACGTCAACAAGGCATTTGGAGGCGTTCACGCGGTAGAGAACGTCAGCGTCGCGCTGATGCCTGGCGAGGTCGTGGCGCTGCTCGGCCACAACGGCGCGGGGAAGTCCACGTTCATCAAGATGCTCTCGGGGGTCTTTCCGGCGGACAGCGGCGAAATCCTGATCGACGGAAAGCCGGTCGACATCCGCTCGCCGTATGACGCACAGGAACTGGGGATCGAGACGATCCATCAAACGCTGGCGCTCGCCGACAACCTTGACGCCGTCTCCAACCTCTTCCTTGGACGGGAGCAGACTGATCGCTTCGGGTTTCTCGACACGGAAGCGATGGAACACGGCGCGCGGCAGACGATCGAGCGCATGCGCTTGAGAATCCCATCGCTCAACGCTTCGGTCCGTTCGATGTCTGGCGGGCAGCGGCAGGCGGTTGCGATCGCGCGGGCCTTGCATTTCAATGCCCGCATCCTGATCATGGATGAACCCACTGCAGCCTTAGGGCCCGAGGAAACCAAGAATGTTGGCCTGCTCATTCACGAACTGAAGCGGCAGGGACTCGGGATCTTCCTGATAAGCCATGACATGCACGACGTTTTTCAGCTCTCTGACCGAATCACGGTGATGAAGTCAGGGCGGGTCGTCGGTTCATACCCAACGAAGGATCTTACGCAGGACGACGCGCTTGAAATGATTATCTTGGGCCGCAAGCCAGCGAGGTTCGCAGCCGCCACCGCATAGTCAGCGACAATTGAAAGCAAGTGGAATTTCGAAATGACAATCAAAGCACCAAACTTCAGCCTCGATGGCAAGGTCGCGCTGGTAACCGGCGCGGCGCGTGGCATCGGACGAGCCTGTGCGCTCGCATGCGCAGCCGCTGGGGCCGATGTAGTCATCGGCGTTCGCAACGTCGAGGCGGTTGCGGATCTCGTGGCGGAACTTGAGAGCACGGGCCGCCGTGCCCTCGCGGTCGCAATGGATATCTCCGACAGCCGGCAGATCGCACAGGCAGTCGACACCGCGTTGGCCGCCTTCGGGACGATCGATATCCTGGTCAACAACGTCGGCGTGGCGCCTGGCAACCTGGCGGAGCTCGTCGAAGAGAAGGACGTCGATCAGATCCTTAACGTCAACATCAAGGGCACCTTCCTGGTGACCCAGGCCGTCGCACGCCATATGATCGAAAAGAAAAGCGGGCGCATCGTCAACATCAGTTCGCAGGCGGGTACGGTCACACTACGCGGCGAGGCGATCTATTGCATGAGCAAGGCCGCGATCAACCATCTGAGCCGCTGCCTCGCGGCCGAATGGGCCCAGTACGGGATCACCGTCAATACGGTCGCGCCCACCTTCATTTGGACGGACTCGACGCGGCCAGTGCTTGCGGATCCGGATTTCCACAGTCGGACGGTGGGCCATATTCCACTTGGCCGCATCGGTGATACCGACGACGTCGTTGGGGCGGTGGTCTATCTCGCCTCGCCTGCGGCTTCGTTGGTGACGGGCGCAAATCTGCTTGTCGACGGCGGATGGTCAATCGCGTGACGTCATCGCTTGGAGGGTAACCTTTGCTTGCGTTCGGGCATCTGATAGTTCGTCAGAACATGTCGTCGGCAGCGATTCGAATGAGCTGCCGACATCCTACGATGGCTCCTGACTGACACATGGTGTCCCTGGGAGGAACGTTGACGACGAACAGTGTGCTACGACACATGAACGCGGTCCGTTGCCTGCGCGTCCTGCGCCGGGACGTGTCCCTGTCGCGCGCCGACATCGCGCGTGAATTGAACGTGACGCGTGCTACCGTCGGCAACTCGATCAAGCAACTCCTTGCCGAGAAGCTCGTCATCGATCTCAACGAGAGCGCAGAGGCAAGCGGTGCGGGGCGTCCAGGCGCCCTCGTATCCCTTAATCCGACGGGTGCATATTTCATCGGACTGGACATATCTTCGGCTGAAATAAACGCCGTTCTCGTCGACTTCTCGATGCGTGTCGTGGCCAAAAGGATCGTATCTATCGCGGACCGCTACCAAGATCCCGACCGGGTGATCGCGCTGCTCGCGACCTTGCCGAAAGAACTCATAGAAAATTCGAAGGTGCGCGCCTCACGAGTTAGGGGCGTTTGCATCTCCGTGCCCGGCATTGTCCGGGAGGGCAAGATTATCTCGGCGCCCTGGCTCGATTGGCGGGACGTCGACGTCGTGGCAGCAATGGCCGAATCCATGCATCCCCTGCACAAGATCCACATCTGCAATGACGCTGTCGCCCTCGCGAGCGCTGTGGCCACGGATGCGGGGGAGGGCGATCTGAGCGATGCGCTCCTACTGCTGCTTGCCCAGGGCATTGGCAGTGCGCACCTACGGCAAGGCCGGGTCATTGAAGGTGCGCATGGACTTGGTGGGGAAGTCGGGCACATGGTTATGGGCGCTCGGCCGCAGATGGCGGCGACGCACACCTTCGAAATCCTCGCCGGTTACCAGAAGTTCTTGCCCTTCATCGACCAGGCGAATCCGATCCCTGAGGGGTTGGCGCGTCTGGCGTCGCTCGGAAGCTCGCCGGAGTTCGACAACGCGCTCGACGAGTGGGGGGCGGCGCTTGCCACCGGTTTCCTCAACCTCATCCACATTCTCGACCCCAAGACGATCGTCCTCGGCGGTCCGCTTGCTGTGCTATACCCCAGGGTCGCCTCTAGAGTGGAGGCATTGGTGGCTGGAAACCTCGTTCACGGGTTCGAGGTTCCGCCCATTTCCGTTGCGAAATTCGGTGGCGACGGTGCGGCCATCGGCGCTGCAGCGCTTTTGCGCGAAAGCCTTTTCGACCTTCCGGAACTGCCCGCAATTTAGATGTCTGACGCACAAAGTCGTTTGACAGCATATTTGTATTTGTATAAAGCAAAAGCAAATAAACTCTGAGGAGGAAGAACCAATGCTGAAGCGCATCGACCCCATTCTGTCGCCCGAACTGCTCTACTCCCTGAGGGCAATGGGGCATCGACATGACGTCGCGATCGTCGACGCCAACTTTCCATGTGACGGGGGAGACGACCGCCTCATCCGCCTCGATGGCGTCGATGGCCCACGCGTCCTCGAGGCCATCATGGGAGTGTTTCCTCTCGAAGAGCAGGAGCCGCATGTGGCCTGGCGCATGATCGCAGAAAACGACCCGGCAAAAATACTGCCGGTATTCAAGGACTACGCCGCCGTTCTCGAAAAGAGCGAAGGAAGGGCGATCGAGTTGACCGCGGTCGAGCCGGATAACTTCAAGGATCGCGTGCGGGCGGCCCATACGGTCGTCGTCACCGGGGAACGACGCTTCTACGGCGGCGTCATCCTGCGCAAGGGGGTTATCGCTCCGGAATGAGGAGTGAGAGCCTGAAGAAAACCTGATCCGAACGTGAACCATGGCTGACCTTTCTTTCGATGACACATTCGAGGCCTTCCTTTTCGATATGGACGGCACCATCCTCAATTCGATAGCCGCGGCGGAGCGCGTGTGGGGGGCCTGGTTCGGAAAGTTCGGACTTGATCCTGACGTCTACCTTCCAACCATTCATGGGAGGAGGGCGTCGGAGACGATCGCGTCTCTCGGGCTGCCTCACGTCGACGCGGAGGCCGAGGCGTCGGCCATCACGCTGGCCGAAATCGCCGAGGTCGCAGGGGTGATGCCCATTCCGGGGGCGCCACTCTTCCTCAACAGTCTGCCTCCACGCAAGTGGGCCGTCGTGACATCTGCTCCATTGGCCCTGGCAAGAACAAGGCTGGAGGCGGCGGGATTGCCGGCGCCGGCCATCTTGGTGACGGCTGAGGACGTCCAGAGGGGAAAGCCTGCGCCGGACTGTTTCATCCTCGCGGCCGAGCGGCTGGCTGTGAATCCTGCGCGCTGTCTGGTTTTCGAAGATGCGGAGGCCGGAATCGCCGCCGCAGTTACAGCCGGTTGCAAGGTTATGGTTGTGACCGAGACCCACAAACACGCTTTTGAAAGCGCCCACAACCAAATTGGAAATTATCAGCACGTCCGCCCCGAAATCCTCCGCGGAGGACTCGGCTTGACCCGCATCTAATGGCTCTCAGCGACCCGACGATGTGCGGTTACGGCGATAGATTAACTCTTCGTCGACCGAAAGCATTCGTTTGTGCAGCATCGAGGCGCCTCCAATCGCGGGTCCCTCCGGGCCCAGCTTGGACAAGCGGATCTCCGGGATCGGGTGCTCGTCGAGCAGATTCTGGCGAACATTGTCCATGACCTCGTCGCGGCACAAGTCATAGAGCATCGCGACGGGGCCGCCGAGCACAATTCGTGCCGGGTTGAAAATGCTTGTCAGCGTCGCAACACCACGGCCAAGGTAAAACGACCAATCCGTCAGCGTCGACAGTGCCGCGCGCTCCTTCCGCCGAGCTGCGCTTGCGAACGCGTCGATGTCGCTGGCGGATCCTCCATGAAAGCGGTAGCGGGCGAGAACCGCCTCGCGGCCGATGAAGCTCTCGAAGGATCCGGAGATGGTCGCAAGCTCGACGAAGCCTTCGTCTCCAAGGATGATGTGGCCAAGCTCCCCGGCATAACCGTCCTGCCCGTGCAACAATTGCCCTGAGTTGACGATCGCGCCGCCGACGCCGGCGTCGAGGAAGATGTAAATTTCCGTGTCTGTGCTCTCGTCCTTCGAGCGGTACATCTCCGCCATTGCGAAGGCATTGGCATCGTTTTCCGCGGCAAGCAGCAGATCTTCGGGAAGCATTTCCTCCAGTTTGTCGAGAATCGGTTCCTGCCGCCATCCAAGGATCGGTGCGCGTAGGATCGTTCCAGTCCGATCAATGACGCCGGGCGCCGTCAGACACAGACCTCGGACCTTATGCGTCTGCGACAAGCTCTTGGTGAGCGATTTTACGGTCCTGACCAATTGCTGAATGATGCGTTCGGGATCGGCGTCAGCTAGGTCGAAGGTCGATTGAGACTGAGCGACGACCCGTGCCTCCATGTCGAGCGCCACGACCGTAAGACGACCGACGCCGATGTCCGCGCCGATAAAAACGCCGTAGTTGGAGTTGAGCCGAACGAACGTGCCAGGGCGTCCGGTGCCCGCGCTCTTGTCGTCTTCCGAATTGTCTTCGACAAGCAATCCTTCTTCGGTGAGGCTCGCCACAATGCTGCTGGCGGTCGACCGCGTAAGTCCAAGCTCACGGGCGATGTTGGCGCGGCTGACCTTGCCTTGCCGAAAGACGACATCGAGCACCCTGACTTCGTTGATGTGCCTGACGGCGCTCGGCATGGACATGGACTGCTCCGACTAGGTTGGGCCCGCGAGACTGGAGGCGAATCCGCGTGGGATCGCTTTTCCCCGAAAGCATATAGTCATTTCAGCCGCGACTGTCGCCGATTTTGCGGCTTTCAACTTTGTCGACCAACTCGACCGTGGCGGGGCCGTTTCCGTTCACTTTTTTGTTCGCGGCCCATCGAACCAAGTTGACACGGTCGCGTCAATATGTTTGTTTTCAATCCAAACAAACGGAGAGGAGAAACCGTCTGTTTGCAAGGCGGCATGGGGCCGCTCCACGGGAGGAACTAAATGAAATCAACCTTCAAATCACTGGCCGTCGCCGCGGTGCTCAGCGCTTCGGTGTCCGGCTTCGCCTTCGCGCAGGACAGCGTCGAGGTGTTGCACTGGTGGACCTCCGGCGGCGAAGCCGCCGCCGTCGGCGTCTTGAAGGATGACCTTCAGAAGCAAGGCGTAGGCTGGCAGGACATGCCTGTCGCGGGCGGCGGCGGCGAGGCGGCCAACACGGCCCTGAAGGCGCGGGTGACTTCCGGCAATCCGCCGACAGCGGCGCAGTTGCTCGGCATGGCGGTTAACGAATGGTCGGAGGAGGGGCTCCTCGGCGATCTGACTGCTGTCGCCGACCAGGAAGGCTGGGACAAGGTCGTGCCCGACGAGATCAAGAACTTCGCCGTGCACGACGGCAAGTGGCAGGCCGTGCCGGTCAACATCCACCGTCCGAACTGGCTCTGGATCAACGCGAAGGTCTTCAAGGACAACGGTCTGGAGCCGCCGAAGACCTGGGACGAATTCAACGCGGTCGCGGACAAGCTAAAGGAAAAGGGCATCGTTCCCCTCGCCCACGGAGGGCAGCCGTGGCAGGACACGACGGTCTTCGACGACGTCGTTCTCGGGATCGGCGGTCCGGAGTTCTACAAGAAGGCCATCCTCGAATTGGATGACGCTGCGCTGCAGTCGGACACCATGGTCAAAGTCTTTGACCAGATGCGCAAGATCCGCGGCTATGTCGATCCGAACTTCTCCGGCCGGGATTGGAACCTCGCCACCGCGATGGTTCTCAAGGGCGAGGCGGCCATGCAGCTCATGGGCGATTGGGCCAAGGGCGAAATCGTCAAGGCCAACCTCACGCCGGGCGTTGATATCCTCTGCGTCACGGCGCCCGGCACTGAAGGGTCGTTCCTGTTCAACACCGACTTCTTCACCATGTTCCCGGTGGGGGACAGCAAGCTTGCAGCCCAGAACAAGCTCGCGGCGAGCGTGATGTCCCCGAGTTTCCAGGAGGCGTTCAATTTGGTGAAGGGGTCGATCCCGGCTCGAACAGACGTCTCAGGCGACAAGTTCGACGCCTGCGCACAGAAGTCCATGGCCGATCTCAAGAGCGCCGTTTCATCCGGGACGCTTCTGGGCTCGCTCGCACACGGCCATGCTGAGCCGGCAGGCATTCAGCGCGCCATGTTCGACGTCGTCACGCAGCACTTCAACTCCGACATGTCGTCTAAGGACGCTGTCGCGGCGCTTGTGACTGCGATTAACGCCGCCAGATAAAGATCCTCCCAGGAGTTGGTCGCACCATAACGGCGACCAACTCTTGCGCGGCACCAGTCGTCTAGGCGGCTGGTGCCGCTGACATCGGGCACAAAACAATGACTCTTTCCAAACGTATAAAGGCCACGCTGCCGGTATTCGTCCTTTCGCCGTCGTTGGCGGCGATCTCGATCTGCGTTTATGGCTTCATCGCCTATACCGCGCTTCTTTCCTTCACCGGATCGAAGATGTTCGCCAAGTTCGATTTTGTAGGCTGGCGGCAGTACGAACGGCTCTTCGACAATCCGCGCTGGATCACCGCGATTGAAAACATGGCGATCTTCGGCGGCCTCTACGTCGTGGTCGCGACCTGTCTCGGCCTCTACATTGCCATCCTAATTGATCAGAAAATTCGGTTGGAAGGCGTGTTCCGCGCGATCTTCCTCTATCCGATGGCGCTGTCTTTCGTGGTCACCGGGGTGATCTGGCAATGGCTTCTCAATCCCGGTCTAGGGCTTGAGCATATGATGCGCAGCCTTGGCTGGCAGTCATTCACTTTCCAATGGTTGGTGGATCCGGACTGGGCCATCTACACGATTGTCATAGCGGGCGTGTGGCAGGTCACCGGTTTCGTCATGGCGCTGTTCCTGGCAGGTCTTCGCGGGGTCGACACGGAGATACTGCGCGCGGCGCGCGTCGATGGCGCCCCCATTCACAAGGTATACACGCGCATCGTCATTCCGGCTCTTCGGCCCGTTTTCCTGACCGCGTTCGTCATCGAAGCCCATCTTGCCATCAAGAGCTACGACCTCGTCGTGGCTCTTACCAAGGGCGGGCCAGGCGTGTCGACGGAACTACCCTCGACATTCATGTACTCGATGACCTTCACCCGCAACGAACTTGGCGTGGGCGCGGCCAGTGCGACCGTCATGCTGACGAGCCTTGCCGCCATCATTGTCCCCTATCTCTATTCGGAGCTGCGCGATGACCGCCGTGCCTGACAGCAACTTTGCGATGGCTCTCGTGCGCCCGCGATCGCTGAACCCCACTAAGATGTTCGGCCGCATCTTCGTCTATGGCTGCCTGGTCGTGCTCGCCGCTTTATTTCTCGCGCCGCTGGCCTCGATGGTCATGACTTCGCTGAAGAGCATGGACGAAATCCGCAGCGGCACCCTTCTTTCCGTACCGCAGGCCCCCACGATCGAAGCATGGGTGTCCGTATGGAGTTCGGCATGTATCAGTGTCGCCTGCGGCGGTCTTAAGGGCTACTTCGGCAACTCGTTCCTGATCGCCGTCCCGGCGACACTGATATCGGTCGGTCTCGGCGCGTTGAATGGCTACGTCTTTTCCACTTGGCGGTTCCGAGGAGACAACGTGCTTTTCGGACTGATCCTGTTCGGCTGCTTCATTCCGTTTCAGATCGTGCTTATCCCGATGGCCGGGCTGCTCGGCATGCTCGGTCTCGCGGGCACCATTCAGGGGCTTGTGCTGGTGCACGTCGTGTATGGCGTTTGCTTCACCACCATGTTCTTCCGCAACTACTTCGTGACCGTGCCGGCCGAAATCTTCAAGGCGGCTCGGGTCGACGGCGCGGGTTTTTGGGCGATCTTCTTTCGCATCCTGCTGCCGATTTCGTGGCCAATCGTCATGGTGTCGATCATCTGGCAGTTTACCGGAGTTTGGAATGACTTCCTCTTCGGCGTCTCCTTTGCCGCCGGCTCCAACCAACCGGTGACCGTCGCCGTCAACAATCTCGTCAACACCTCGACCGGGACCAAGGCTTACAACGAGGACATGGCGGCCGCGATGATCGCAGCCCTGCCGACCATCATCATCTATGTGGCCGCGGGCCGCTACTTCCTTCGTGGCCTGATGGCCGGCGCAGTCAAAGGATAATGCCCATGGCCAATCTCGCCATCAACCATGTGACCAAAAGCTTCGGAAGCCTAGCCGTTCTGAAGGACATAAAGATCTCAATCGACGACGGAGAGTTCCTGGTCCTCGTCGGACCCTCGGGATGTGGAAAGTCCACCCTGCTCTCGATCATCGCCGGGTTGGAGGAACACACGTCCGGGACCATCACGATCGATGGCAGGCCAGTGGACGGTCTGGAGCCGAAGGAACGTGACATCGCGATGGTGTTTCAATCCTACGCGCTCTATCCGGCGATGACTGTCGAACAGAACATCGGCTTCTCGCTGGAAATGAGCAAGATGCCGAAAGCCGAGCGCGTCGAGCGCGTCGGGAGGGTTGCGGACCTGCTCCAGATAAGCCATCTGCTCGAGCGCCGCCCCGGCCAACTTTCCGGTGGCCAGCGTCAGCGCGTGGCTATGGGACGCGCATTGGTGCGCGAGCCGAAGATCTTTCTCTTCGACGAGCCACTTTCCAACCTCGACGCCAAGCTCCGTGTCGAGATGCGCACCGAGATCAAGAGGCTCCATCAACGGCTCGGCGCCACCATTGTCTACGTTACGCACGATCAGATCGAGGCGATGACGATGGCTACGCGCATCGCCGTGATGAAGGACGGCGTGCTGCAGCAATTCGGCACGCCCGAAGACATCTATGACCGACCCGCCAATGTCTTCGTCGCTACGTTCATGGGATCGCCGCCGATGAACCTTCTACCCGCAACCGTGGTTGAAGGGGCGTCGGGCCTGCGGCTGAGCCTGAAGGAAGCGGACGTTTCCCTGCCGTTGCCTGCTTCAGTGACGGCGCGATTGGCGACTGGCAGCGACGTACTTCTCGGCTTGCGGCCGGAATGGATTTCGCTCGCGACGGAGGGAGCGTCTGCCAACCCGACGCTTACGCTGCATGTCGACGTAATAGAGCCGACCGGCCCGGACGTGTTTGTCGCTCTTCGTGCAGGTGAGCGCGAGATCATGGCGCGCCTGCCGACGGGCACACCGATCCGCGCCGGTGAAAAGCGGGCCTTCGCGCTTGATCTTTCGAAGGCAGTTGTCTTCGACGCCGATACCGGCATCGCCCATTAAAAACTCAGTTTCAGGGACAAACCAATGCCAGCAAAACAGGAAAGACGTCTTCGCGTGGGAGTACTGGGAGCCGGGCAGATCGCCCAGGCCGCCCACTTCGAGGCATGTACAAAAGCCGCCAACGCCGACCTCTATGCGATCTGCGACGTTGCGGACGATCTGCGCGAGCGGATGGTCATCACCCATGGGGCTCAGAAATCCTACAACGACTATGATCTGATGCTCGCCGATCCGGAACTCGACGCCGTCATTATCGCAACTGCCGACGCGTTCCATGTTCCCGCCTCGATACGCGCGCTGGAAGCGGGCAAGCACGTGCTGTGCGAGAAGCCCGTCGGCGTGACCGTCGAGGAATGCCTCGATCTGAAATCAGCCGTCCAAAGGTCCGGCAAGGTCCTCCAGGTTGGTCATATGAAGCGCTTCGACGCAGGGCTCCAGGCGGCCAAGTCGTTCATCCGTGACGAGATGGGCGACATGATCGCGCTGAAGGCCTGGTATTGTGACAACACCCACCGCTATCCGATGACAGATGCCGTCCAGCCGCTGATTGTGACCAGTTCGAATGCCAAGCGTCCGTCCACAAACCCCAAGGCGGATCTTCGCCGATACTACATGCTGGCGCACGGCTGCCATCTGATTGATACGGCCCGATACTTCGCCGGCGACATCGTTGCCGTAAATGCGCGCCTCTCGGAGCGCTCGGGTATCTGGTGCTGGTTCGTGGACGTCGAATTCGCCTCCGGCACGCTCGGCCATCTCGATTTGACCGTCCAAGTGCGTATGGACTGGCATGAAGGTTTCCAGATCTACGGCAAGAACGGCAGCATCCTCGGTAAGACCTACAATCCCTGGTACTACAAATCGAGTGAAGTCGACATATTCCGCGAGGCGGACGGCGCCACCCATCGTGTGCTGGGCGCGGACGGCCATTTCTATCGTCGTCAGGTCGAAGGCTTCGCGCGCAGCGTTCTGGACGGCGCGATTCTCGAAGGGGCGAACATCGACGACGGCGTCGCCTCCGTTCAGGCGATGGTCGCGATCGCTCGGTCGGCCGAGACCGGGAAGCGCGTCGCGCTGGCGGACGTTTCAGGTGGTGTGTGATGAAGCTTGGTATTTTCGCAAAGACGTTCGAAGGCACTGATCCCCGTGTAGTGCTCCAGTCTGTCGCAGCCGCAGGCTATGCGGGCGCGCAGTATAACATGGCCTGCTCCGGCCTTCCTTCATTGCCAGACGAGATTTCCGACGGTCAGGCCCAGGCGGTGGCTGAGGCCGCCAAGGCCTGCGGCGTGGAGGTGGTGGCGGTGTCCGGCACCTACAACATGATCCACCCGGACCGAGCTTTGCGCGCGGCGGGCCATGAGAGGCTCGAGGTGCTTGCACGCCATTGCGCGAGGATGTCGACACGTCTCATCACGCTTTGCACCGGTACGCGTGACCCGATCGACCAGTGGAAGGAGCATCCCGACAACGACACGGCCGAGGCGTGGCGCGACCTTCTCGCGGCTATGGAGACGGCTGTTGACATCGCCGAACGGTACGACGTCTATCTCGGGATAGAACCGGAACTGGCCAACGTCGTGAATTCAGCGGAAAAGGCGCGGTCGCTGATCGACGAGGTGAAAAGCTCACGTATCAAGGTCGTGCTCGATCCCGCCAATCTTTTCGAAGTGGCGAGCCTCGATGAACAACGTAAGGTCGTCTCGCACGCAGTCGACCGCCTGGCCGATCGCATCGTCATGGCACATGCCAAGGACCGCAATCCAGACGGGACTTTCGCCACCGCAGGAAAAGGTGTTCTCGACTACGCCCACTATCTGGGATGCCTGAGGGCCATCGGCTTCAACGGCAGCCTCGTCACCCACGGTCTGTCGGCCAGCGAAGCAGCAGGAGTTGCATCTTTCTTGACGCAACACCTTCAGGACGGAGCAGGCTGATGAGCAAGGCCATCTCTCCGTTCAAGACCGCTGACGGAACCGTTTTGAACGTCGATACGGCTGGCGAAGGACAGGCTGTCATATTCCAACATGGTCTGTGCGGCGACGCGGGCCAAACGGATGAAGCATTCCCGGCGAAACCTGGCTTGCGCCGCATCACGGTCGAGGCCCGCGGGCACGGCCGCTCGCAGGCGGGTCCTCTCGACAGCCTGTCGATCGCCACGTTCGCCGACGACCTTGCTACCTACATCGAGCAGCACTTCCCTGATCCGGTGGTGGTCGGCGGTATTTCGATGGGAGCGGCGATCTCGCTGCGCCTTGCCGTCAAGCGGCCGGATCTCGTCAAGGGGCTGGTCATCGCCCGACCAGCCTGGGTGATCGAAGCGGCGCCAGCGAACATGGCGCCCAACGCCAAGGTTGGTCGACTATTGAAGACGATGCTGCCGCAAGAGGCGAGGGCGGCCTTTCTGGCCAGCGCCCACGGTCGCAGCCTCGCCGCCGAGGCGCCGGATAATCTGGCGTCGCTAGAGGGGTTCTTTACGCGTGCTCCCATCGAAGTGACCGCGGCGCTTCTGTCGGCGATCTCGGCGGACGGACCGGGCGTGACCGAGGAAGAAGTCCGCGCTCTCGACATGCCAGCGCTGGTGATCGGCCATGAGAGGGACCTTATCCATCCGCTCGGGCATGGGCGCGCTCTCGCCCAAATGATACCTGGAGCGCGCCTCGTAGAAATCACACCGAAAGTCGAGAGCCGGGAGAAATACGTCTCCGATTTTCGCCTCGCACTGGCCAGTTTCCTAGAGAGCCTGAGACATGACTAGACCTGAAAAGAATTGGATCGCCAACCTTCCGCAGAACCGGCTGATAGCAGAATTTTCAGTATGGTCGGCAGACCTGACGCGTCTGGCCGACGACCTTGCTCGCGGCGAGCCTTTCGCCGACATTCTGCACATCGACGTCGCCGACGGCCATTTCGCGCCGGCCATGTTGTTCTTTCCCGATCTTGTCGCAGGCGTGCGCAGAGTTTCCGCACGCCCGATCCATGTCCACCTGATGGTCGCAGACAGCATCCTTCTCTCCCAAGTCGAGCAGTTCGCCGATGCCGGCAGCGATCTCATCAGCATCCATGTCGAAAACGAAGCCGTGGCGGATGCCGCGCTCGACCTGCTGGATCGGCGTAACGTTGCCGCAGGCATGGTGATCAAGGTGGAAACGCCCGTTGAGCGGGTGGCGAGGTTCGCATCCCGGCTAAGTTTCATCACGCTCCTCGGGACCGCGATTGGCGTCAAAGGCCAAGGACTGGACGAGAGGGCCGGACCGCGCTTGCAACAAGCTGGCAAGATCATTGCCGATTGCGGTGCGACGCACCGCGTCGTCCTGGCCGCCGACGGGGGCATTCGCGAACACACAGTGCCGCTGCTTCGCCAGGCCGGCGCGGAGACGGTTGTGCTTGGCTCCCTGGCTTTCAACGCCCCGTCGCTCGAAGAGCGAATGGGTTGGCTACACGCACTCTAACGCACGGTTTGGAAATGCATCAGATCGCCATTGGGATAGATTTGGGAGGAACGCAGGTCCGCGCAGCTCTCGTCGATGAGCGGGGCAATATCGTCGCGCGCATGGAGGAGCCGACCGAGGCCCACGCCGGTCCTCTACGGGTCCTTTCCCAAATCCGTGCACTGGTCGAGCGCCTATTGGCAACATCCAAGCCGGCCACGGTCGTAGGCATCGGCGTCTCCACGCCCGGTCCAATCGACACTGTGAGTGGCGTTGCCAGGAATATCCCAACGCTTTCCGGATTTGCGGATTTTCCCCTGAAGGCCGAACTTCAGCGCCAGTTCGCGTCTCCGGTCTGCCTGGAGAATGACGGGATCGCAGCCGCAATCGGCGAATGGCAGTTTGGGGCTGGGCGGGGCCTGGCAAACCTGGTGTATGTCACCGTCAGCACGGGCATTGGCGGCGGGATCATCGCTGATGGACGAGTGCTTCGCGGCAGGAAGGGCATGGCCGCCCACGTGGGCCACATGTCGGTCATGCCGAATGGTGAGATTTGCCCCTGCGGCAACAAGGGGTGCTTCGAGGCCTACGGCTCCGGAACCGCGTTCACCAAGCGGGCTCGCGCCCGTGCGGCAGATAGCCACGAGACTAGACTCGGCAAAAATGGAACCGCGATCCACAGCCGAGATGTGTTCGCGGCTGGAAGAGGAGGGGACTTCCTCGCCAACCTTCTAATCGACGAGGAGGCCGAAATCCTCGGACGCGGCTTTGTAAGTCTGATCCACATTTTTAGTCCGGACGTGGTGATCATGGGAGGAGGTCTCTCCCATGAGTTCGACCGTCTCCGCCCTGGCATTCAGGAATACGTCGCCCGCTGGGCGATGCCGGCCTTCAAGGACGTGAGCGTCGTTCGTGCTGCGCTTGGACAAAACTCCGGGCTGGTCGGGGCCGCAGCCCTGGCATTCCTTGCGGACCGCCCGGGCGAAGAAACCTTGGCGCTTGTCGCGCATCGATGAAATCCAGAGGAGCTACAGCTTTGTTGACGATCAGAAGGTTAAGTCTGCCCGACGCCCGCATACTCATCGAGGGCGCCCGTGAACGTGCTCGCGAAATCGCGGTGCCAATGTGCATCGCGGTGACGGACGAGTCGGGGCAGCTCATCGCGTTCGAACGTATGGACGGCGGGAAGGTGACCAGCACGATCATCGCGCAGGATAAGGCATTCACTGCCGCAGGCGCCAAGCGCACGACCGAAAGTTACTGGGAGGCAAGTCAGCCCGGCAAACCGGCTTTCGGCATCAATTCCGCAATCGGTGGGCGGCTCATGGTGGTGGCCGGTGGGATTCCCGTCGTGGTGGACGGCGACGTCGTCGGCGCCATCGGCGTCAGTTCCGGGACGCCCGCCCAGGACAGCGATTGCGCACAGTCCGGGATCGACCATTTTCTTGCCAGCCTGCGCGGGCCCGAAGCGAGCTGAGCTCCAGGGGCCATTGCCGGCCAGGTCGAACCTCAACAGTCGGGAGTAACGGAAGCGATATGGACTCAGAGATACTTTTCTTGGAACCGCGCCCTGCTGTTCTCGCCCGCCGACGCGAGATTGTTGCGGACCTTGCCTCGTTCCTACCGAAGGACGCCCTCATCAGTGACGAACGCGGTCTCAAGCCCTTCGAAACGGATGCCTTTGTCGCGTACCGGCGGATGCCGTTGGCCGTCGCACTACCGGAGACGACCGAACAGGTCGCGGACGTTCTCAGATACTGCAGCCGGAATGGGGTTCCGGTGGTCCCACGCGGGGCGGGCACTTCGCTCTGCGGCGGCGCGATTCCGCAGGAGGACGCGGTTGTCATCGGACTTTCGAAGATGGCACGCGTTCTTGATATCGATTTGGTCAATCGGACGGCAACGGTTCAAGCGGGCGCAACAAACCTCAGCGTTTCGGAAGCGGTATCTGGCGCTGGTTTCTTCTATGCGCCAGATCCGAGCTCTCAGCTTGCATGCACTATTGGCGGCAACATCGGCATGAATTCGGGCGGCGCCCACTGCCTGAAATATGGAGTGACGACCAATAATCTGCTCGGGGTAAAAATGGTGCTGTTCGACGGAACGATAATCGACGTTGGCGGTAAAGCACTCGATCCCGCCGGCTACGATCTTCTTGGGATTATCTGCGGTTCGGAGGGCCAACTCGGAATCGTCACCGAGGCTACCGTGCGATTGATAGCCAAGGCCGAAGGCGCGCGTCCGGTGCTCTTCGGATTTAGTTCTTCTGAGGCAGCTGGCGCGTGCGTAGCAGATGTCATCGGCGGCGGCGTCATTCCCGTTGCTATGGAATTCATGGACAAACAGGCGATCGAAATCTGCGAAGCATTCGCGCAAGCTGGCTACCCGCTCGACGTCGATGCGCTGCTCATCGTCGAGGTCGAAGGTTCCGAGGCGGAGATGAGTGCGACGCTGGCGGATATCGTCGAAATCGCGCGCAGGCATGACGTTAAGGTCGTTCGAGAATGCCAGTCGGCACAGCAGGCGGCTCTCATTTGGAAAGGGCGAAAATCCGCCTTTGGCGCGACCGGGCGCGTCGCCGACTATATCTGCATGGATGGCACAGTGCCCCTCAGCGAACTTTCGAATGTCCTGCGCCGAACTGGCGAGATTGTCGCGAGCTACGGCCTGCGTGTCGCCAACGTCTTCCATGCTGGCGACGGGAACATGCATCCGCTGATCCTTTTCAACGCAAACGATGCCGTGGAGGCCGCGAAAGCGGAGGCTGCCGGAAACGACATCCTAAAGCTCTGCGTCGATGTGGGGGGCTGCCTTACCGGAGAGCACGGCGTGGGCATCGAAAAGCGGGATCTCATGCGGCATCAGTACGGGGCAGTTGACCTTGAACAGATGATGGCCGTGCGCGCCGCGTTTGATCCCGACTGGATTTTGAACCCCTCGAAGGTCTTTCCGCTCGACGGGCGCGGTGCCGCATGAAGAGCTTCGCGCCGAAAACCGAGGAAGAGGCCTCGGCAATCATCGCCGTGCATGCCGCGCGCCGCGAACCGTTGGTCATCTGCGGGAATGGCACCCGCAGCGGCTACGGCAATCCCGTCGCCGCCGAAGCACGGCTTCAATCGAGCGAACTTGCTGGCATCGTCGCGTACACCCCGCACGAGATGGTCATGACCGCGCGCTCTGGTACGCCGGTGGCGGTCGTCGAAGAGGTGCTTGCGGCCAAGAACCAGATGTTGGCTTTCGAACCCATGGACCACAGGGCCCTAATGGGGACCATCGGTGCGCCGACGATCGGCGGAGTGTTCGCCGCTAACGTATCGGGGCCACGGCGGATCGTCGCCGGGGCGGCGAGAGATAGTCTCCTCGGCGCGCGTTTCGTCAATGGGAGGGGACAGATCGTCAGGGCAGGCGGAAGGGTGATGAAGAACGTCACTGGACTTGACGTGACGAAGCTGGTGGCGGGATCGCACGGTACGCTGGGCCTGCTGACCGAGGTGACGTTCCGCGTTTTGCCCCGCCCCGTGACTGAGACGACCGTTCTCATTTCCGGTCTCGCGGAGCCAGCAGCAACATCGGCCATGGCCGCGGCAATGGCGCTGCCAGTGGAGGTGTCCGGGGCTGCGCATTTGCCGCTGGGGAGGGCGGGGGGCGGCTGTGATGGAGAAGCGAACACCGTCGCCACGACTGCTCTTCGTCTCGAGGGGACGGCATCGTCGGTGCAGGAACGCGCCGTGAAACTACTACGAGCGATGAGCGCATTCGGACCGGCCGAACGACTGGACCCGGACAGCAGCGTCACGCTTTGGCGAACGGTTCGCGACGTATCGCCGTTCTGCGACGGGTCCACGAGGGCGCTCTGGCGGGTATCGGTGGCTCCTAGTTCTGGTCATCGTCTGGTTGCCGCGTTGCGCGAGACGGTGAATGTCGACGCATTCTACGATTGGCAGGGGGGCCTGATTTGGTTGAGAACTGAAGGCGATCCCCATGCCGATGTTCTTCGCGGGCACCTCAAAGCGTTCGGCGGACACGCGACGTTGCTGCGAGCCAGTGCCGATGCGCGCCGGGCGGTGCCTTTGTTCGAACCGAGTAGCGCCAGCATCTCCATGCTCTCGCGAAAGATCAAGGAGAGCTTCGATCCGGCCGGAATTCTGAATCCAGGAAAGATGGGATGACGTTGATCACGATGGTCCCGATCGGAAGCACCAGCGCTGCCTTAGAGAACTATCATGGGCGGCTCCAAGAGCCTTCTTGATCGAGACGATTGAAAGAGAAGAACGCGTTCTTGCGTTCGCGGAGCCTTGCAGATGCAGACTAACTTTACTGCCTCCCAACTGGCGGATCCCGCCGCCGCCGAATCCGAGTCGATACTGCGGCGTTGCGTGCATTGCGGTTTCTGTACCGCAACATGTCCGACGTACCTCACACTTGGCAATGAGCTCGACAGCCCCCGCGGGCGGATCTATCTCATCAAGGACATGCTCGAGAACGGCAGGCCCGCCGACCAGTCGGTTGTCACCCATCTCGATCGCTGTCTCTCCTGCCTCTCCTGTGCGACGACCTGTCCATCCGGTGTCGACTATATGCACCTAATCGATCACGCGCGCGCCCACATCGAAAAAAGCTATCGTCGGCCGCTGATGGACAGGGTCATCCGTGGCCTGCTGGTGTCAATCCTGCCGCATCCGAAGAGGTTGCGCATGGCACTGAAGTTGGCGCGAGTAGGCCGGCCGTTCCGAATGGTTGCTAAACGTTTCCCGGCATTGAAACCGATCGCCGCGATGCTTGAATTGGCCCCAAGGCGGATCACACCACTATCACCATACTCGTTACCGCAAACTCATCAGGCGCAAGGAACCAAACGTGGTCGGGTGGCAATTCTGACGGGCTGCGCGCAGCCCGTCCTGGAACCCGGCATCAACGCCGCCGCAATCCGACTACTCACCCGCCTCGGAATCGAGGTGGTGGTGCCTGACGGGGAGGGATGTTGCGGAGCGCTCGTCCATCACATGGGGCGTGAAAACCTGGCGCTCGACAGCGCCCGCTCGAACATCGACGTCTGGATCCGCGCGATTGAAACAGAAGGGCTAGACGCGATCATCGTCACCGCCTCTGGCTGTGGAACGACGATCAAGGACTACGGGCACATGTTGAAGCTCGATCCGGACTACGCCCAGAAGGCGGCCACGGTGTCTTCCATTGCTCGCGACATCACGGAGTACCTGTCCAGCCTCGCACTCCCGACGCTTCCATCGAAGGGGATAACGGTCGCTTATCACTCCGCATGTTCGATGCAGCACGGTCAGAAAATCACCACCGGCCCGAAGCAGTTGTTGTCCATGGCAGGTTTCACTGTGCGGGATCCGAAAGAAGGTCATCTGTGCTGCGGGTCCGCTGGCACCTACAATATCTTGCAACCGGAAATTTCCAGCAAACTGAAGGTGCGAAAGGTCGGCAACCTGGAAGCCACGAACGCAGATGTCATCGCTGCCGGGAACATCGGTTGCATCACACAGATCGCCACAGGCACGGCGATCCCGATATTGCACACCGTGGAGCTGCTCGACTGGGCCTATGGCGGCGAAGTGCCAGAGAAGCTGCGGTCGAAACCCGAAGGGCTGCGCCGTTGAAGCAGGATCTCCTCCTGTCAGCTGCGTTCGGGCTGTCGGGCGTCTGATATGCCGCGCCTCTAAGTTCCGCTGGTACCCGTGCGGAACAAAGGGGTGAAGATCATGTCTAGACCTTTCGTAAGGTGGCGGGCTCTTTACCGAGAGAACGACCTGCACAGCGTCAGGAGCTGTAGCGCCAGTTCCACGAAGCCACCTACGTTTTGCGGGGCGGTGGCTTAAGTCGCTGCCCCGTTTCGCGCACGGCCGATGAACCCGGCCGACCGGGTTGTAATCGCAGCCCTAAAAATTGCGAAAACGTGCTTCAACCTTTCACCGGTTACTAAAGTTGCCTACGAACGATACTTATTCTCACGATAGGATAAATCGCGCCATCGGCGCTTTCTCGCCACGATAACAGCGGCAAGCCAGATTGCCCTCGCTGTGGTTGCCTGGAGCCGTACAGCGTCCGCTGACGTGTTTCCGATGCTCGGAGGCGAAATGCCGCGCCGAATTCTCGGTAACCTCCGGAATGGTGTTCGCTCTCGTTCAAGAAGATTATCATGGCGATCTGGGAGGAGATCACGGCCGCTAAAAGGCATGGCTGTGCTTCACCAGAGTCGCAAGCTACGTCCAGTACATACTATGACTTCGCTCTCGGAAGTGCCCATGAGTTCAGTGCTCGACTCTGCCTCATTCCCGAGTCGTTACGTAAGCCGGTATGAAGTGCGGAGGGGGATCAAACCCAGATGGTGATCGCCGCGATCCTGCTCAAACTTCAATGATAGGCCAGCAAGATGCAGGTTACAACGGGTGTCCACTATGTCCGTAGCCCGTCTCCCGTTTCGAATAGGTCGCTGAACCCGAGAGGGATCGCCGTTTTGCTCACATTCGATTCAAATCACACCCACCGCCATTGGCGCGCGGTACAGGAGACACGTTGAAATAATCCATTTTGAAGTAAGCTCTGGCCCATTGAGAGGACCAGGGAATGAAGCGCAATCGTTTTAGAACGGCCCAGACGATGCGTGCCATCTTGGCCGCGAGTGCAACGACGGCTTTGTTGGGATGCATCCGGGCTTCAAGGCCGTTGAGCCAGTTGCCCAACCGATCGCGCGTCCGGTCGAGATGTCGGAGGCACGACCGTGCGCCATGCACCAGAAGCTTGCGGACATATCGATTGCCGCGCTTGCTGATCCCCAGCAGCGTTTGCTTTCCTCCAGTCGAATATTGTCTCGGCACCAATCCCAACCACGCCGCTAGATCTCGGGCTTTGCGGAACTGCAGCCCATCGCCGACGGCGGCCAGCAATGCTGTAGCGCCCAACGCGCCGATCCCAGGGATTGTCATCAGGCGGCGCGTAACGTCTTCCCGATCGGCTATTGCCTCAATCTCTTTGGTGACTTGGCGGATGCGCTCTTCGAGGCGCAGGAGATCGGCGTGTAAATCACCCAGCAGCCGACGCATTGCCGGTGACAGATCATTCTCTGGGTCATTCAGAGCCTGGGGTAGATCAAGTTTGAACAACCCCGCTCCCTGCCGCAAAGCGACGCCATATTCCAGGCAGAAGGCGCGCATCTGATTGATCAAGCGCGTCCTCGAGCCGACCATCTGATCGCGGATCCGGTGCAGCGCCTGGAGGTCGACCTGATCGGTTGCCTTCGCCGTGACGAAGCGCATTGTCGGCCGCGTCGTCGCCTCGGCAATCGCTTCAGCGTCGATGATGTCGTTTTTGTTCGACTTGACGTACGGCTTGACAAATTGCGCGGGGATCAGCCGAACCTTGTGCCCGAGCGCCTGTATCCTGCGGGCAAGCCACTGCGACCCCGCGCAGGATTCCATGCCAACAATGCTCGGGTCTGCCCGGGCAAAGAACTGGAGAAGGGTGTCGCGCCGAAAGCGCACCTTTTGAACGGGTGTACCGTCGGCGCTCAGTCCAACGACGTGGAAGACATTCTTGCCGATATCAATGCCATAGACCGCGGCCGGCCGCGGCAGATTGCGATGAGCCATTGCTTCCTCCATTGGTTTGGCCGCCTCATGATGAGGCGGGAGGACGAGGCGGACCATCCCATTAGTGGTGACGCCCGCAGCAAAGCGGAGAGCTGTCGCGCATCTGATGAACCAACATCGGATGAGCGAACGGTGGGCGTGTAAAGCCATCGGCTTTTGCCGCATGACGATCCGTTACGAAACCAGACGCGACGACGATCATGGCCTTCGCGAGCGAATGAAGGCGCTGGCACATGAACGCCGCCGCTTCGGATATCGACGCCTTCATGTGCTGCTCAGGCGCGAGGGACACCTTGTGAACCACAAGAAGCTCTTCCGGCTCTATCGGGAGGAGAAGCTGACGGTGCGCAAGCGTGGCGGCCGGAAGCGAGCGATAGGCACCCGAGCACCGATGCTGATCCCGATGGCAGCCAATGACCGTTGGTCGCTGGATTTCGTGTCGGATCAACTCACCGATGGCCGCAGGTTCCGGATTCTGACGGTCGTCGACGATTGCACCAGGGAATGCTTGGCTCTCGTCGCCGACACGTCGCTCTCCGGCCTGCGGGTCGCCCGTGAGCTGGATCGGATCATCGAGGAACGTGGCAAGCCCAGGATGATCGTCAGCGACAACGGCAGCGAATTCACCAGCAACGCGATTTTGCAATGGACGGACCCAACCAAGGTGGATTGGCATTACATTGCCCAGGCAAGCCGGTCCAGAACGCATTCATCGAAAGCTTCAACGGACGGCTCCGCGACGAGCTATTGAACGAGACACTCTTCTCGTCAATGCCTCACACTCGATCAGCTCTTTCAAGCTGGCGCATGGATTACAATGATCACCGGCCGCACTCGGGCATCGGCTGGATGACACCTGCCGAATTGGCTCAGACCATCACCCCGCGACGTGAAGCGGTGCTGCGCAGCCGAAATGGCTCCGCACCGCAACCCGCCGCTACCGTCAGAGGCGCCTCTACCGCAAAAGGATCGAGAAACAGACCATTTTGTACATCACCACCGGAAGCTTTACCGTCACCTGACCAGCGCCATACTGCTACGAGGATCCCCTTAACTACGTCGACGTGGGGACCGTATTGCCGCCTTCATCTCGAGGACAAATTGGAAGCAGGCAACACGCGCAGATCGACGTCAGCGCCCAGGTCCCTCACGAGATGCGGCCGGAAAGTCGGCGCTGTCCGCGCGCGATGGGAGCCTTGTGCTGCCATCCCCGTGAAAGCGACGCCAACGGAGCTCTCCCTTCAAAGTTGTCGCAGTCCGTAGTATCGTGCCGTTTTGCTGTCGGGGGGTGGCATTGGGGATTAGGACAAAGCACGGCATATTGCCGTTAATTGGATTACTTAGCTCTTGTGTAATCGTGCCGGAACAGGAGGACGTTACCGGTATATCTACGCCGGTTGTGGTTCAGCAAATCCGCTGTGAAATGCGAGATGCTATTCGCGGCCAGTTGGCTGGCTACCTTGTGAAGCTGAAAGGCGACAAGGTCGCCAACGATATTGGTTGGACGTTGGCGGACCGAAAAAACAAACTTTCCAACATCGATCTGCGAGGATTAAATCCAGAACTCAAGCGCCTGATCGCCAGCTTCAAGGAATACGCCGTTGTGTACGACTTCAGCTTCAACGGCACAATCACAGCGAATATCGATGGCGACGTGACTGCGGTCGACACTTTCACTTCGGGCAACAGAAATTGGCCTTTCACGGCACGGCTTGATCGCTCCCGCCAAAACATTCAATCGTTTCGTCAGTCTGACACCTTTGGCGGCCTCTTCCGGGAGGTGTCGGAGGAATATTGCGAAAACTCAAAGGTCCACGTGGCGAACTATGTCTACCCGATTACCGGACGCATTGGTCTAGCGGAGCAGCTTCAGGACTTCTTATCGTTGAACAGTTTCGCCGAACTGGCGGCTCCCCCAACGAACCCGAAGGGGCCACCGACGTTCGTGTCCAATATCACTTTCACAACAACTCTGAAGGGGACGATCGATCCGACGATTGCGATCACTCCGGTTGTCGGAAGTACGACGACAGGAGGCGGTTACGGGCTGACGTCTTCCCGGGCCGATATTCACCAGGTGATTGTCGCCTTCGCGGCCAATGACACGATCCCCACCAAGGCGGAGATCGAAAGGTTCCTAGCGCCCGCCCCTAGACCGGTCTTCCGCCGCGAAAGGCCGGCACCCACTATAGAACAGCGAGCCGCAGACGAGGCTATAGATAACAGCATCTTGCGATTTAACATCGGCAGAGAGCCCGGAGCCGTTATCCTCAACAATTCATTGATCTCATTCTAGGGAGGAAGAGATGGTCGAAAATGATGGTAATCCTCACCAGGAACCGGTTCAGGTGCGAATTCGCTCGATTGCGTCCTTCATCGGAATCTTAGAGAAAGAAGGCCTAAAGGACGCCTTTTTTTCTGGCGCTCCGTCAGTTGGCGTGCTGCCAGGTGGGAGCGGTGACACGACGACGATGACGCGGCTCGACACGGAGCTCTTTCGCGGACGGGAAGAGGTCTCGCCTATGGACCTCTCGACGATGATCGACAGATATCTTTCCGAGAAGGCAGACGACCTCGACGATACGAGACTGACGATAGCACCGGAGACGATGGCCTACGCTGTTCAGTTCGTCGAGAGCCGAGGACTTGCGGCGACCTATCCTTTAGCGGCGCATTTACGGAATTGTAAAGGCGGTCCCGTGGAGTGCCCCGAGGGCATTTAGCTGGACATCGACGGCGATACCATCGAGATCAGCGGCGAGCGCATCCGCCTGCACGGAGTGGATGCTCCGGAAAGCAGACCTGCGAGGGCGGTGACGGCAGTATCTACCGGTGCGGCAAGGAGGCTGCCTTCGCGCCCGACCAGTTCATCGACGCCGCGGCCTTGCGAATTCGTCAAGCGGGATCGGTACCAACGGTTCGTCGCTGTGCGCTTCCGCGCCGACGGCCGTGAAGTCAACCGCTGGCTTGTCGAGAACGGTAACGCTGTGGATTGGGGACGATATAGCAAGGGTGCTTATCGCGACTTCCAGGAGTTCGCCCCTGCTCGCGGCATCGGGATATGGCGAGGCAAAATCGAGTTGCCGTGCCGGGCCCGCGCCGAACATGCGAAGCGTGAGACTTCGTGCTGAGGACGAAATCAGTGTCTTTCCGAACGCGTACACGGCCTGGACGCCGGTACAGCCGTGAAGCGTTTGCTTCGGTCCGTCAGTTAACCCGTAACTGACAGACCCTCGTCGCTTCTGCGGACGCCCGTCCCGGTCAACGTCTGAGGCATCGATCTGGCCCCGAAGTATGATCGAACAGACGCCTCGTTGAAGGCCCCTTGCTTCCCGTCTCCGCAATCACAAGTGCCGAGGCGCGCTCGCCGTCTGCCGCGAGTGCCGAATAGGACGGTACGCATCGGATCGTAACGCCGGTCATTCGCTGTTGTCGTGACCTCCGGAACCGCTTCGGATTGCAGCGGGTCATAGTTGATGCCGAACTCTGCGTGCCGGCTGAAAAGCCAGTCGATATCCTCATGGGGCCGAGGTGACATAGACGATAGCATCTCGGATAGCCCGATCTGGTAGGGACACCAGCGTTTCCGATCCCGCTCGCACCGTCCTCCGCAGCGCATGCCGAAGAGATGGCTGCACACACGTAGGCTCATCCGATTTCCCTGAGGTCAATCATTGGCTGCAAACCGCTCCAGATAGGCGATCGTGGCACACCTTATCTCGAAAAGCTGAAGGCGCCGTTCGCGAGGGAATTGCACCTGCCAATGCACGTTTCCGACATCAAAATACAACACGATGCACCAATTCATGCATTGGGTTTACACCAACAACGGCAAGGTTATCGACGATGACAAGCATCGACAGCCCGGAAGTGCTGGCGGTCCTGCAGGCCTACAAGGACATCACGGCCTATTCTGTGGAAGGGGCGACCGCTTACGAGCAAAACGAAATCCGCGCCATCTTCCTCGACGGCAAGGTCGGCATGATCCAGGCCGGCTCCGGCGCCGCTGCGCGGCTGAAAGAAACGACGATCAACTGGGGCATTGCGCCGCTGCCGCTCGGCCCCTCGGCCAAGGGCACGCTCCTGATCACCGACAGCCTGGCGATATTCAAGGATACTGGCGTCGAGGAAAAGGCGATCGAATTCGCTAAGTTTATCACCTCTCCCGGTCCGCAGGGCGAGTATGAACTGCAGGGCGGCGCGGGACTGACGCCGCTGCGCCCGTCGCCAAAGGTCGATGAATTCGTCAGGGCCGATGCATCCTGGAAGTCTTTGATCGACGGGATCGCCTATGGCGGTCCGGAGCCGCTCTTCAAGGACTACAAAGGCTTCCAGAACACCATGATCGAGATGGTCCAATCCGTTGTCACCGGCAAGCAAGGCGGAGCCGGCCGATGCCTTGAAAAAGGCCGCTGCCGATCTCGAACAGTACAAGTAAGCCCGAAGAGACCGCGGGCTCTAGTTCCCGCGGTCTCTCCAATTCGCGGATAAGCCGGCTTCGCCGCCGGTCGGAGACAGTGGCTTGGGACAGCTCAATCTCAACAAGGTTCAGAAATTCTACGGCACATACGAGGTGCTGAAGAGCATCGAACTCGAGGTGAAGAACGGCGAATTCGTGGTCTTCGTCGGCCCCTCCGGCCGCGGCAAGTCCACGCTGCTGCGAATGATCGCCGGCCTCGACGAGACGACGGCCGGCGACATTGTCATCGACGGCAAGCGGGTCAACGACCTGCCGCCCGTCAAGCGCGGCATCGCAATGGTCTTCCAGTCCTATGCGCTCTATCCGCACATGACCGTGTTCGAGAACATCGCCTTCCACTGCGCGTCGAGAAGATGGGGGAGGAGAAGCTCAAGGCGAAGGTCGAGCATGCGGCGCGCATCCTCCATCTCGACCAGCGGCTGCAGCAGAAGCCGGGCATGCTTTCGCAGCGTCAGCGCGTGGCGATCGGCCGGGCGATCGTGCGTGAGCCGAAGATCTTCCTCTTCGACGAACCGCTCTCGAACCTCGACGCGGCGCTGAGGGCCGACATGCGCATCGAGCTTGCGAAACTTCACCGGCAACTGAAGGCAACGATGATCTACGTCACCCACGACCAGATCGAGGCGATGACGATGGCGGACCGGATCGTCGTGCTGAATGTCGGTGAGATCGCCCAGACGGGCGCGCCGCTCGAGCTCTACCATAAGCCGGCCAACATCTTCGTCGCCGGCTTCATCGGCCATCCAAAGAATTTTCTGCCGGTCACCTGCAGCGGCCTGCGCGAGGAAGGCGTCGAAATTGACTACAGAGGGCAGCAGGCGGTCATACCGGTTACGCCCCGCAGCGGCATGATTGGCCGTTCTGTGACGCTCGGCGTGCGGCCGGAGCACATCCAAACGGGCTCCGCCGACCTGACGCTGGCGATCAACCCGTCGGTCATCGAGCGCCTGGGCGCACACACGGTTGCCTACGCCTCGCTCGGCGGCGAGGGCGAGAACTATTGCGCCATGCTGCCGGGTACCGCCGTCATCCGGACGGAAGAACAGGTGACGACCGGCATCCGCGCCGCCGACTGCCACCTGTTCGACGAAAACGGCGTGGCCTTCGAACGTCGGGTCGAGATGACCGACATCGATCTGGCGCTCTTCGACCCGGCGGCCTGAGCGTGACCGTAGCGATACGATTGCTCGGCCCGGGCGATATCGAGACCTTCCGGCGCATTCGGCTCGAGGCGTTGCGCACCGAGCCGGATTCCTTTGCCAGCAGTGCGGAGGATTGGGAAAAGCTTCCGAAGGGCGAATGGCGCCGGCGGCTGACCGACAATCCCGTCTTCGTCGCCTTCCGCGACGACGATCCGGTGGGCATCATGGGCCTGCTACGGCAGAGCGCCAGCAAAATGGCGCACCGCGCCACCGTCGTCATGGTCTACGTGCATCGGAGCTCGCGCGGCAGCGGCGCCGCAGGGCTGCTGCTCGCAGCGGTGACTGACCGCGCGCGGAATGAAGGCATCCGGCAATTGGAGCTGTCGGTCAGCGCCGAAAACGCGGCGGCAATCGCCTTCTACCGCCGCGAGCGGTTCGAGGCGGTCGGCCGCATTCCCGGCGGCTGCATCCGCAACGGCCGGGAAGTCGACGACATCATCATGGTCCGGCGGATCGTCGATTGAGCCATGAGAGCCGGCGAACTCAGAGCGTCGAATTGAGCGCGCCGCCGTCGAGCAGGAGGTTCTGGCCGACGATATAGCCGGCATACTGGCTGCACAGGAATGCCGCGGCGGCGCCGAACTCGCTCGGCGTGCCGACGCGCCCGGTCGGATTCTGCGCATATTCCTCGGCGCGAGCCTCTTCGAGCGAAATGCCGCGTGCCTTGGCGGATTTTGTTAGCAATTTTTCCAAACGCTCGGTCTCATGCGCCCCGGGCAGCAGGTTGTTGATGATGACGCCGTGGCGGGCGACCTGACGGGCCGTGCCGGCAACGAAGCCGGTGAGCCCGGTGCGCGCGCCGTTGGAGAGACAGAGTTCCGGGATCGGCGACTTGACCGAGGCCGAGGTGATGTTGACAATGCGGCCCCATTTCCGGTCGATCATGCCCGGAATGACGGCCTTCATGAGCAGGATTGGCGCCAGCATATTGGCCCTGATCGCCTCCAGCCAATTGTCTTCCGTCACGCTCGACCAGTCGCCCGGCGGCGGCCCGCTTGCATTGGTGACGAGGATATCCGGCCGTGGCTCCGCCCGCAGGAGCGCATTGCGACCTTCCTCCGTCGTGACGTCGGCGGCGACGATTTCCACCTCCACGCCATAGTCCTTGCTGATGGCGCGCGCCGTCTCGCGAAGCTGTTTCGGCTCGCGGGCATTGAGCGTCAGGATGACGCCCGCCTCGGCGAGTTTTTCGGCGACGCCCCGGCCCAGCCCCTTCGAACCAGCGCAAACCAGCGCCCGTTTGCCTTTGATACCCAAGTCCATCACATGCTCCGACTATTCTGTCTTTACTACCTGTTTGGCAGCCTGCCCGAAGAAGGGGGCGGGCTCATGCTCGCCGCGCGATATCGGCGACTGCCTGCGAGAGATGGGCAACCTCCGACACGGTGTTGACATAGCTTACCGAAGCCCGCGCGATCTGGTCGAGTCCACGCACGGTCATGTCGAGCGGTGTGTAGGGAACACCATTCGCGCCGATCGTGATTTGCCTTTCGGCCAAGGCCGTGCGCACTTCGGTCGCCGGAAAGCCCTTTACGGTGAATGACACGATGCCGGAGAATTCCGTACCGAGGTCGCGCACCGTCACATTCGGGATGCTGCGCAGACTGTCGCGCAGACCGTTCGCGAGCGTGCCGATCCTCTGGCGGATCGCACCGATGCCGACCAACCTTGCCTGGCGTATGGCCGCGCCAAGCCCGAGGAAAAGTGCCGGCGAAATCTCGCCCGCTTCGAACCGGCGTGCGTCGCTACGGATCTGGACGACCCCTTTGACGATCGGTCCGGAGAGCACGTCGAGGTAGCGCGGCGTCAGCCGTGGCAGGAATTCCTGCCTGACATAAAGGATCGCCGTGCCGCGCGGGCCCCGGAGAAATTTTCGGCCCGCCGCCTTCAACACGTCGCATCCAAGCGCGGCGACGTCGATCGGGATTTGGCCGAGGGCCTGGCCAGCGTCGATGAAATAGGGAATGCCGGCCGCCTTGGTCACGCGTCCGACGGCAGCCGCATCGTTGATCAAGCCACCATTCGCGGGCAGCCATGTGAGCGACACGAGACGCACGCGCTCATCGATCATCGACGCGAGAGCGGAGGCATCGATGCTCCCGTCCTCTTGCCCCGGAATGATCTCAATACGCGCTCCGGTGCGCGCCGCAGCTGCCTGCATGGTGGCAAGATTGCCGCCCCATTCGTGGCGTCCCACAAGGATGCGGTCGCCAGCGGCCAAGGGTGGCAAGGCTGCAAACGCTGCGCCCCAGGCAGTCGAGCCGCTGCCAAGGAACGCGATCTCGCTCGGCCTAGCGCCGATCAATGACGCCGCGTCGGCTCGCGCCTCCTCAAGACGTGCGCTTGCTTCGTGTGCCGCCTCCATGGGACCGTCGGCCGCTTCCCTTCTGAGATAGTCCCATATCGCTGTTAGTGTCGATTGGGAGGGCAGCGAAGCACCGGAGTGATTGAAATGCATGCCGGTCGAACAGCCCGGCGTCTCGGATCGAAGTTGCTCCACGTCCAGTGCATCGCTCATGCGGCCGGCTCCAGTTCCACCAGTGCATCGATTTCGACAATTGCGCCGGCCGGCAGTGCAGCCACGCCCACGGCGGCACGCGCATGCCGGCCAGCTTCACCAAACACACCGACGAACAGGTCCGAAGCGCCATTGGCAACCCGGGACTGTTCTGTAAAGTCCTTAGATGAGGCGATGAAGACGCCGAGCCGAACGATGCGTTGGACGGCCGCCAACGAACCATCGGTCGCAACGGCGATCTGCGACAAGACATTGATCGCTGCGCATTCGGCAGCCAGTCTGCCTTCCTCAATGGAAACCCCGGTCCCCAGCACCCCGGTGAGGACTTCGCCGTTCCTGACGCTGATTTGGCCGGAGACGACCAGAAGGTTACCGGCACGGACGGAGGAAACGTAGTTCGCCGCTGGCGCTGATGCTTCCGGCAATCGATGGCCGAGCGCGGCAAGTTTGGATGCGATGGTTTCTGACATGACGGTCTCCCTTGAAACTATCGGGAGGATGCACAGCGGGTCCGATTGCTTCCAATTCAAACTTCGCTATGGTGTGATCGATCTGACTAATGTCTGGACTTGAATTGAAGGACTAATGCGCACTTCCACCACCCTGCCGCCGCTGCAGGCTTTGCGCGCCTTCGAGGCGGTCGGCCGATTGCTCAGCTTCCGCCGCGCAGGCGAAGAGCTCCTCATCACGCAAAGCGCAGTCAGTCATCACATTAAACAACTCGAGAACATGCTCGGCGTGCGGCTGTTCATCCGCCGGGCCAAGAGCATCGAATTGACACCAGAGGGGGCGGCCTATCTCGGAAGGACGATGGACGCATTCCGGATCATCGCCGATGCGACCACGGCGATGCGCCGGCAGGCGGAGCGGCAACGGGTGCGCGTCAGCGTCCTGCCCTCCTTCGCCGCCAATTGGCTGGTGTCGCGTCTCGCCGGCTTCATGTCGAAACACCCGAAGATAGAGGTCGAACTCGAGCCGACTTTACGCCTGACGGACTTCGCATCGGACGATGTCGATCTCGCCATCCGCTTCGGCATCGGCCGTTGGGAGGGGGTGAAGGCAGAGTGGTTGATGAATGAAAAGCTGAGTCCGGTCGCCAGCCCGACACTGTTTGGCGATGGTTCACGCTTCGTCGAACCGGCGGATTTGCTTCGTCACACCCTGCTCGGGTCCTGGAACCCGGTCGATTGGGAGCTTTGGCTTGGCGAGACCGGCGTCGATATTCGCAGCGCTCGCGTGCTGCAGCTCACAGACTACAATATCGTGCTCCAGGCGGCCCTGAACGGCCAGGGCGTTGCGATCGGACGCATGCACATGGTTCGCGATCATCTCGCCGCCGGTCGGTTGATCCAGGCGTTCCCGCAGACCGTCCGGTCCGAAAGGGTCTCCTATTGGCTCGTCATGCCACAAAACCGTCGGCTCAGCGCCGGCGCCGCGGCCTTTGCGGCCTGGCTTAAGGAAGAGGCGGTATCGCCAGCTTCGCTTGTCTGCTGAGGACTTCGTCAGGGCCGACCGTCCACGGCGATCACTTCCGCAGGCCGTCATCACGATAGAGGAAATCCTGACTACGGGCTGCACCCGGTCCGGATGTATCCTTTTGGGCTGCGGAGTTGCATCATATCGCGTTGAGGAGTTCGCGCCGATGAGGATCGCTCGCAATCGGCCAGATATCGCGCCGCGCGCCGATAGGGCGTTTTCGCCGGATCGTTGGGGTAGGGCGTACCGGCCGAGCAATAGAGGATCTGCGACGCGATCTTGGAGAACGAGGCGTAGAAGTGGTTGGTCGATTTGACCACCAGAATTTTCTTCGCATTCGGATCGATACCCATGACCGAGAACAGGCTCGGGTCAAAGCTCTGGGCGCGTGTAGAATTGAGAATGATGTCGATACCGCGATACTGAATATGCGCGGCATCCTCGAAGGGAGCGAAGCTCTCGCCAAAGCGCATTTCGGCATTGCGCACCAGCCGTACCACCCTAACGGTGCCCTCGATCGGATGGCCCGTGCCAGGGGCCGATTTCGCGCCGAAGCGCAGGGGGATTTCGGCGCCTTCGCCCGCCGCCATGCAGATCTGCACGGCCATCGGATCCCAGATGGTGCCGATCGCCGCATCCGTCACGCTGTTCGCGAGCAGTTCCTCGAGCACGACCGTCGCATCGCCCGCCGTGCCGCCGCCGGGATTATCCCACATGTCGGCGATCACCACCGGGCCGGCGAGTGCGGCGACGGCCGCGGCGACCGCCTGCCGTTCGTCGACTTCCGGCATGCGGAAGGTGCCGCGCCTTTCGAAGAGTTCGAGGCCGAGTTCGCGGGCGAGCGCCTGGCCCTTCTCCGGGCGGCCGTCGGTCACGACAACCATCTTGGTGCCCATTTCCGGGACGTCGCCGGCCATGAAGCCGTGCCCGACCGACAGCGACAGGACGTCCGGATCCTCCCGCTCGATCCGCATCAGCTTGTCGACGAAGCTGCGCATCGGTTCGCGCGACGTCGGAAAGACGTCGATCATCGGGCAATCGAACACCGACATGACAGGTCGGACGCGCCCTTCGAGCGTGTCGACGGCGATGCGCCAGAGGTCTTCGGCGCGATCGACGAAATCCGTGTGCGGGAATTCCTTGAAGAAGACGAAGAAATCGGCGGCTGCGACGCGTTTTTTGGTGAGAGGGCTGTGCGGGTCGAGCTCGACGCAGATGAGCAGTCCGGCCCGAGGATCTCGCGCATGCGCGTCAGGAGATCGCCCTCGGTGTCCTCGTAGCCGTCGGAGACCATCGCTCCGTGCAGCCCGAGCACAACGGCGTCGACGGGGAGCGCCGAACGCAATTGCCCGAGGATCTCGTCGCGCAACTCCTCATAGGTTCGCCGGTTCACCAGTCCGGCAGGGTCGGCCCAGGCGGCCGTTCCCTCGATTAGCTGCCAGCCCTTCTCCGCCGCCATGCGGCGGCCGACGGTGATCGGCGCGGTGCAGAGCGTCGGCGTTTCCGGATGCTTGCCGGGAGGCGCATAGAGCGACGCTTCGAAGGCGCGCCTGTCGATGCAGTTCGGAGAGAAGGTGTTCGTTTCGGTGGCCAAAGCCGCATAAAAATGCGCAATGCCGTCGCCTTTTCAATCACCCATCGGATTCGGCAAGTAACCGGTGAAGCCGCAGATCTTCCACCGAGCTTCATGCAGCCGGCAATAATATACCGTTTGCCACTTCAGGACATCGACGCTGCGCCTTCCTGATACCGCCATCGAATTTCTTGCGGGCGAGCGCCCGGTCGCCGTTGACCTCGATGTCCTCGAGGGTCGTGGTCGTGAAGATCGCCGTGCGCGCGTCTTCCGCGAAGGACTGCTCGGCAAAATCCCGGGCCTGGCGCAGCCATTCGTCGCGATAGGCGGCAAGCGACGGAAACGTCAGCCGCCAATCGTCAGGGCTTGCTGCCCGTTTTGCATCGATGCCAATGAAACCCTCTTCGATAAAATCGGCGGCCACCAGCGACCAGTCGGCGGCAAGGAAAGCGCCGATGTCGCGCGTCACCAGCATCTCCCAGATCTGATGCCGGGCGGCGTCGCTGGCAGAGAACGGATTCTGGAAGGGATTCCGCATTTGTTTTGCCCTTACTGAAATTCTTTTCATGATTGGCGTTTCTCTCTGGTCAAATTCGACTTTCTGTAGTGATTTGTCACCGTAATGCGAAAATAATTTGCACAAGTTTCTGATGTCCATCAAACGTTATGGCGCCGAAGAGATCGGGGCAGGCGGAAAATCGCTGCCGTGGCGCGCGCCGTGGAGGCAGACGGCTGGCTATTTTGAAGGAGGCCGACTACGGTATCGAGCACGTGGTGAGAGTCGGCGTCTGGCTGGACGACCCGCGCGATTTCTGGAGCTTCAACAAGATCTTATCAGGAATATTTCGCAGCTCATCCGCCGGCGCGTGCATGCGTGCAGTCTTCGATGATGGTTGATTGCAAGGTGGAAATCGACTGCGTCGCTTATAAGCCCAAGGACGAACAATATGTCGCGGGATGAGGAAAGTGCGTGCGGTTTCCCCCCGCCCGCGGCTCAGATAGGAGTGGCCGTCCGGATGGATATTTTCGCAACCTTGCAGCATGAAAAAGAGCGGCTGTCGCAGTCGGAGAGCCGCATCGCCGACATTCTGCTCAACGACTTCGAATTTGCCGTCAACGCATCGATCATCCCGACCTCTTCCTTCGTGGGGGATACCGGCATCAGCTCGAGGACATTTACTCCCAGGCCGACCAAGTGGTCCAGCTGGGCGACCAAGCCCACAAAATTGCGATTGAAATCGCCGACATGCACCTCGTAGACTATCATCCTCTCCAATTCTGGCACGGTGAATGCACCGTCACTCCATGAACGGCACCGCGCCTGGATCGATCCGGAAAGCAGACAAGTCCCGATCCCGACCTCATGCCCAAACGGGTCCGAGAACCACGGCGTGACGGCGCGAAAGTCCCGCAGCAGCTGATAACGATAGAGGTACTTTCCTGGCTGTCCGAAATGCCCCGGCGTACCGGCGTTAGCCGCGAGATCGATGGTGGCGTCCCAGAGATCCCAAACAGAGCCGTTGTGCTAGAACATATCGAAGTCCTTCGGCTCGATGCCGCGCACGAACTGATCCCGTTCGTGTATCACCCGCGCCTTCACTCGGTAGCCGTGGTCGAAGGTAATTCCTGGCAGACAAACGCCACTGGCGTCCCGCCAGGCATGCGCTCCTACCTTGTCGAGGTCGATCATTTTACCCTCGTGGCCGGAACGGTTGATCACCCGAGTTGCGTCTTCGGGGTATCATGAGAAGTCCGCAATTCGTGTCCTGAATTGCCAACCTGCACCAAAGTGCCGGCAGACGCGTCAACGCCGGCCGCTATACGACGAGGCCGCTCGGAGTGCGTTGATTGTGGTGTGGGAGGCTTCCGACCGTGTCTGCGGCAAACGCCTCAAAGCATTACTGCCCATATTATTGCCGGCCTTGGAACGCAATGGCCATTTGAAGCTCGAGGAAGAGATACGCCATAAGATCCTGTCGATGAGCGCCGCGACGATCGACCGTTTGCTCCAGATGCCGCGGCGCACCAACAGAGCGAAAAAGCCGAGAATAGTGCCAGAGCCGCGGCGGCGTATCAAAATGCGCACTTTTGCCGACTGGAACGAGCCGCTTCCTGGCAGCATGGAAATGGATCTGGTGGCTCATTGCGGGGATGTCAACCGCGGTAGCTACGTTCATAGTCTGGTTCTGACCTTTATCGCGAGCGGCTGGACGGAGGCCGCGCCCATCGTGGTCCGAGAAGGCAGCCTCGTGGTCGAGACACTCGAGCGTATTCGCATAGGCTTGCCTTTCCCTCTGAGAGCCCTGGACGTGGACAATGGCAGTGAGTTCGTCAACAACAGGTTGATCGAATATTGCCTCGCTCACGGCATCGAACTCACCAGGTCACGGCCTTACCGCAAGAACGATCAAGCCTGGATAGAGCAGAAAAATGGCGCCGTCGTACGGAAGCTGTTGGGCTATCGGCGCTTCGAGGGATTGGCGGCGGCCAGGGCGATCACGCGTCTCTACGGGGCATGCAGACTGTTCGTGAACTTCTTCCAGCCCTCGTTCAAGCTGGCAGCAAAGCAGCGCGATGGTGCAAAGGTGACCAAACGCTATCAACCGCCACGGACTCCCTGTGAGCGCCTCCGGGAGAGTACTCCGAGGGCCGTCAGGAGCAAGCTAAGCGAGATCGCCGCCGCGCTCGATCCGCTGAAGCTTCTGGAGGAAATACGTGCTGTACAGGCTTACCTCGCAGCCTTAGTCGACGGCGAAACACCGCCACCAGCGACATGCGAACCGCCCAATCTGGCCGCTTTCCTGGCGAGCCTATCGAGCGCCTGGCACGCGGGCGAGATTCGTCCAACCTTCTCTATCGAAGCCAAACCGCGTTGCCTGCGGAGCCTACAAAAGGTGACAACACAAGCCCCCATTGCGAGCCCGACAGAGGCGATCGAGCCGGAAATTCCGTCTTCCGTCGCCGTAACGCCGGCGATAACACCGGAGAAGCCGAAACCGGTCTACGCGGAACCTGGCCACGCCCGCATCCAAGCGCTCCGTGCGGCGTGGCCGATCGTGTGCCGCCGATTAGAAGAATTCCCCAACATCAACGCCATGCAGCTCTTCGACGAGTTGTGCATCCAGTTTCCGGGTCGATTTACCCGCAAACAGTACAAAACGCTCGCCCGCAAGGTCAGTCTCTGGCGCCAAGCGGCTCACGCGCGCGGCGTTGTCATCGGCTCGAAGACGTATCGTCGGTTCAGTGACAAACCACGTGGTCGCCGCCCGATGTTTTTAAAGACCATTGGGAGGAGATGGCAGTGTACCTTGAAGAACATCCAGATCAGACCGAGCTTGAAGCTCCTCGAATTCCAAGCTCGTTACCCTGGACACTACAGCTTGCGACTGCATCGCACGCTACAGAAGCGAGTAAGGGTGTGGCGACAGCAAGCCGTGCAGCGGCTCATCGGTGATGCCAGGACTCTAGCCCGCATGTCGCTCCAGATCCCTCATGCTGGGCAACGCAGTAACATTCTAAATGAGCACACGGTAACAAGATTACAAGATTACGTGAGGCGACACCGTGGTAGCCGCCTGAAACCCGGCCCCTCCACAGAAACAGCCACAGGCTGCTGCGGTCGGAAGATGCTCAAAAGCCTTTCCGGCCGGGGCAATCGCTCGATCTTGCGGCCGACGGCTTCATGACGAACAATCTTTGTAGGGACCTCAGGATCTTACCGCGAATGTGGATACGCTTGGAAGACGGCGAAATCGTAAGCGACAAGTCCATGTCACCGTTTAGGCTTACGTCCCGTAAATCTCGTATTATATTTTGCCACAAGCTGTGGTGCGGCATCAAAAACACGCTTCTCGATTTCGTCTCTCTGCTGTTGTGATACGGCACCTGGGCTATGTTCGCAAAGTGCTTCGATGACTTCTGCGCGAGATTGGCCGTGCTCTCCAATGCTTTCAGCGATGACGCGGTCTTCAACAACCCGCCAATCGACTTGTGATGCTGCAGTCTTCAAAAGTTCCTGCGCGGCCATATCGCCCAAGACCTTTCTGGTGCCCATCGACTGCTGTAGCGTCGGGACATAGGTCATGCGTTTTGCAAATTCCTCGCCAGCGTCAAAGAACTTCCCTGCTACTTCTTGTTTCTTTCCATGGGTCAGAAAGGATGGAATCGAAGGCTTAGGCGGGTCTACCTCTCCATCCGCGAACAGGTTTGGAAATAGACGTTCCCGATATTCGAGCGGAAAAGCGATACGAACCGGCGTCTTCGGCGAATTTGACTTTAGGAAACCAGCGTCGACCAACTCCTTCGTCGTTTTCCGAGCGGTTCGGTCGGTGGTCTTTGTGATCAGGTTGATATCACCACGATCCAGTGAACCATGGCGCAACACCGCTGAAACCACATCGGCAGCCCATTTATCGTCAGTCACTGATTCCACCAGCTTTCGGTAGCGGGCTTCCAAGGTTTCGAATGCAAAGACTGTTTTTGAGAAATTGATCTGATCAAGTGCGACAGAAAGGAACCACTCGCAATAGTCTTGCAGTGCTTTGGCGGACAAATTGCCGCGTCCGTCCCTTTCGCCCATTCTTTGCGTGTCAGCGTAGTCCATCATGCGCTTGTATTCTGTTTTCTCGTTCAAGCCACGAGCTAGTCCGCGCGAGATTGACCAGAGCCCTTTCCCACCGACACCAGCTTTTTGCGCCATTGCGTGCGACATCAATCTGCTGACACGTCCATTGCCGTCTGTGAAGGGGTGGATGAAATTCAATCTATGGTGAGCGGCAGCGATTGATATCACTTGGTTCGTGGCGCTAGTCTGCGCCATTTTATATCTGTTGGAAAAATGCAGCATAAAGGCACCGACGACATTCGATGATGGCGGGTGGTGTCGGCCAACAGCGACATCATCGAATGTCGTCGTTCGAAACTGGCCAGGTATAATCTCAGCTTTTGTTTTATCGGGTCGTTCGACAAAGCGAAATTCATTCGGCATCTCTTCATAAAATCGTCGGTGCACCCAGGAAATAAATTCGATGGAGGTTGGTGCAGGAAGTGTACCTCGGTAGCCGAGATGGTCTATTTCACGTTGAACGATTACATGCGCGGCGGCCTCCAACGCCAACGGTCGTGTTGCTTCTTCTACTTCAGCACCCGCCAGTGCTCGTTCGATATCCTTAGGGCGAGTGTTGTGCCCTTCGATAAGGTTCGAATAGTAGCAATTCATCAATCGTACCAGGTCCGCTAGCTCTGAAGCAGCGTCATCGTGCAGGCCACTTCCGAGACCTGCGACAGCAGTCTTGATTTCGACTACAAGGTCAGACAGATTTGAGGGGATGACGTCCTCGAAGAATGCTGGCTCAATGCGTGTGGGGACTTCTTCCATATTTCCGATCTTACCGCCGTTAAAACTCTTATATATCTAAGACGTTAGCTTGTATGGGACAAGTTTATTTCCGATCTTCGCTTCCGATCTTTCTTGAACGATCGATTGCCATCATAATTTCCGATCTTACCGATCAAAAATCGGAAGCTAAATCATGCACATAAATTAATATTTCGACGTAAATTTCCGATCTTCGCTTCCGATCTTTCGAAGGCACTATTTTGCCACCTGAGCTCGCGCGCAGCGGCCTTTCAGAAAAGCCGCTCCTAGAAGTAAAGGGCCCGTAGGCCGGTTCCGCCAGCGTCGAAGCCAGATGGTTTCAGCTCTCGGGTAAGAGCCATTATAAGCACCTCATCGACACCCAGGCCGCCCGCCCTCGCGTAAGAGAGCAGGGTCTTCATTTCATTGGTCGGCCAGTGTTGGTCATTGAGCGCAGCCATTCAACTATTGCCGGGTGGCCAAGTCAATCGGAGTTGGAGAGTATCGACAAGACAAATTCGACGTCCGTCTGCCGTGTTGATTGGCCAACTTGTCCGTGTATAGTGCTTTTAGTTCAGCGCGGGGCAATTTTGCGTAGTAGGGCATCAATCATCACGTCCGTGGGGGCCATTTTCGTCTTCAGTCTTGCGGCTACGTCTTTCGCTGCGAGCAAATCGTTCCTCGAAATCCAGCAGGCCCTTCTTGCAAATGGTTTCAACCCCGGCGTCGTCGATGGCGTCTGGGGGAGGAAGTCCGGCAGCGCACTTCGTGCGTTTCAAAAGGCCCGCGGACTCAAGTCGACCGGTATCATTGACAACCCCACCATTGAGCTCTTGTTTCCCCCGCCGTTGACAACTCAGAGCCGCGAGCCTTCAGCGGTGGTTAGTTCGCCACTCAAGGAGAGTCGCGTTGCGACGGGAGAAACCATTTCCATTGCCCGCCAAACGGTTGGACAATCCCAGACGGTTGAACCATCGCGGTCAATTTCAGAAGCGGGAACGGCCGCGGTAAAGAGCGGACGAGCCGGCGGGGACAGCCAGAAATCGGCAACCGAGAGCCCGCTCAGCCTTACGGCGGAGCGCACCACATCTCCGCCGACCGCCTCAGAATCCGACTGGGGCACCAACCGCATTGTGGCGGCGCTTGTAGGTGCGGTCGGTGTGCTGACGCTGGTGCTGACGAGTAGGAGAAGAACCAAGCGGCGCGGCATGGCGAATGACGCGCAAGCGGCGGTCGAAATCGGCGGGTCGTTCGCGCCCGCCGCGCCAACCAGTGACACGGTTGAAGAAACACCTGTCGCCGCTGCACCAGGAAGCTCCTTGGCCCGCCACAATGCCGCGGTGCAAGAATCGGTTGCCGGAAAAACAGGCGAGGCGGCGTCCAAAAATACCGCGAAAGACAAGCGACCCTCGACCACGCCCGGCGAGGCCGCCGTTGCGGCAAACTCATTGGCGCGCCACAATGCGGCAGTACACAAATGGGTCGCCGAAAATGCCAGCAAGGCCACAGCGAACAAGCCCTTAGAAGAACAGCAGGCCTCGATCACGGCCGGCTCGGTTGGGGAAGCGCTCGGTTCGAGTTCGGAAGGAGTCGTGTTCGCGTCGAATGACGACGAACCGGTTTTGTTGCTCATCCAAGGCGAAACTGTGCGTGATGAGGAGGACCGCAAACCGAACGCGAAAAATGGATGGGTGATACCCGTGAACCTCCCGTTTCACGGAGAGCCGCCAGTTCCCGGCCAAAGCGCGTCGCTGTCCAAACATTCGGCATCTGTGAAGCAGTGGATCGTCGACCGAGGTAGTTCTGTCGCGCCCTCAAATGCCGACCGCCCGCCACTCATAGAAGGGCAGAATAGGGCGGGTCCATGGCTGCCGGCAGGAGTGGCCGTCACAGTTTGCTCGATCACCATTCGGGCCGGAATGATCTACGTCGGAGGGTTTCTGCCTAAGCAAGGAACAGTGCACCAAAACGAGAACTGCCTCATCAATCCGAGTCTGAGGATAGCGAACCAAGGAGATCCGTCGGGAAGTTCGATGTACTACTGGCCATCCTATTCGGAGTTGAGCCAGGAAGCCCGACGTACTTACCTTGAGTGGCTGGCAGGATCGCGCTCGGACCCCGAAACGTACATCGGCTACGTGTTTCTGTACTTCTACGGGCTTGAGCGCCGCCTGATGCTCGAACCCGGCTCTGCGGACGAGGAACAGGTTATTGACGAAGTACGCCGTTTGCGGGGCATATATGGCTGGAATAACTCGTTCCAGCGATACGCGAACGAACTTCTGAATGCTGTGACCCTCAGACGGGAGACGCCGTCGGAACAAGATATCCGCCTGGTAGAGCCCACAGGATATGAGGTGCCGACCGCCGTTAAACTCGCATTGGGAAACCGGGTAAGCCAGGGGCGTGACATCGAACCGGATCTTCTGCTTCGCTTCGTGATGACGCACCCGGAAACGCGGGTTCGCACACCAGCCAAACGCGTGCCAGAGCTGCTTGAGAAGCTATTCACCTTGCAACTGACCGCACTTCATCCCGATGGTCTGCGCGTGAAGGGCGGCAAGTTCAAGAAGATCAAGAAGCGCTACCGCGCGTGCAGCGGAACGTTCGAGATCGATGTACCTGTGTTTGGTGGGGACGTCCCCGACATCACCGATCGGGCCGAGCCCATAACCACGGCGCGAAGGCTGTTCGATGCCTGCTCTGATCAACTGGATGAGTACAGTCGGGCAATTGGCAAACTTCCGGGGCTCCAGCCGAACCTTGCAGCCATCGCAAAACTTCCCCGCGAACTACGACGAGACAGCGCGCTGCTGGTTCCCGGTGCCCCCTTGGCAAAAGTCGAGGAGTTGGCCGGTCAATCACAAGCCGCGCGGCTAGCGGATATTGCTGGAATTGCGGGCGTCGAGATCGGTGCGGCTCCCACAAAGCCGAGACTCCGGGAACTGGGGAACCTGTTGGCGGCCTTTGGTCTGGGAGTGACGTGTGACCCTCGCTACGCGCCCAAGAATGCCACAGCCAACGAACATGTGATCGTGTTCGCAGTGGCTGAGGATGTTGGAGACGCTAGCGACGCCTATAGAACGGCGCAGCTAAGCGTAATGCTTGGGATGATCGTGGGGCATGCCGACGGGCATTTCCATGACCTCGAACGCAACGCGCTGATTGCCCGGATCGCAACGGCCCCGGGTATCACCACCGATGAAAGACGCCGTCTTGAAGCGGAAATCAGGCTGTATGAGGCCAGCCCGCAACGCCTTGATGACTGGATCAAGAAACTAAAGGATGTCCCACTGCAGGCACAAGTGGCAATTGCGGAGCAACTTGTCGCGATGGCTGCTGCCGACGGCAACATTCACGCCGAGGAGGTCAAAAAGCTGGAGACCCTGTTCAAGCGAATGGGACTGGATCATGGTGAACTTTACGATCAGCTCCATGCAAATCTGCCGCGAAACGCCGCAGCCGGTGACGATGACCTCGGCTTGGTAGTGCCGGCAGGAGAGCCGGTTACGGGAGCGCCGATTCCACCTCCGCCGACGGACAAACCCGCCATACGCATTGATCTTTCCGCGTTGAAGACGATCCGAAGCGAGACCCGCGTCACCGCCAGCGTACTCGCCGACATCTTCGCGGAAGATGAGGACACTGCGCACGAACTCATGCCGGCCGTTTCTATTGCAGTTGATGAGCCACGCGAGGAGATCTTCGATGGGCTCGAGCGACGGTATGACGCTTTGTTGCTTGAATTGTCGGCACGATCCTTATGGCCACTGGACGATTTCGAGCAGATTGTCCGAGCAGCTGGCCTGATGCCGGGCGCGGCGCGTGAAGCCATTAATGACTGGGCGCTCGATCGCTTTGATGAATTGCTGATCGAAGGCGACGACCCCGTTGAAATCAATTCCTATTTGCTTCCGCCTCCCAAGGCGGCCGCAATCTCTCATAGTTCTTTGGAAGGCACGAACGCATGACCAACAAGCAAGCGGCAATAAAGCCGCGGGATCGCGACACCATTCTTAGCGCGCTCAGGGCGGGGGTCGTACCCCGTCTCGGCTTGCAGCATGTACAGGTTGGACGGCAGCGCGAGATCGAGGCAATGATCCGCGATATCCAACGCGTTGCCGAAGGTGGCGCGAGCATCAGATTTGTGATCGGTTCATACGGAGCCGGGAAGACATTCTTTCTGTTTCTGGTTCGCCAGATCGCGCTTCAGAGCAAACTCGCTGTGTGCCAGGCCGATTTGTCGCCTGATAGGCGGATCCATGCAACTGGCGGGCAAGCCAGGACGCTGTACGCGGAGTTGGTCAGAAGTCTCTCGACCCGCACAGCGCCGGAAGGCGGAGCCCTCCGAAACATTCTTGAGAGCTATATTCAGCGGGCGACCGAACGGGCGGGTGCATCCGGGATTTCCATTGAGCAAGCTGTAAGGGATGGGCTCGGCGATATCCGTGAAATGGTCGCGGGCTATGATTTTGCCACGGTGATCGCCGCCTATGCTCGGGGGTACGAGGATGGAAATTCGCTCCTCCAGGATTCAGCATTGCGCTGGTTGAGGGGCGAATATACGACGCGGACAGAAGCCCGCACCGATCTCGGTGTAAGGTCGATCATTGACGATTCGACATTCTACGACGGTCTGCGGCTCCTGGCCCGCTTCGTCAGGATCGCTGGGTTCGGCGGTCTACTTGTCTGCCTCGATGAACTGGTGAATCTCTACAAGCTGCAGAGCTCGCAAGCCCGAAAGCAAAACTACGAGCAAATCCTGCGCATTCTGAACGATGTGCTTCAGGGCACGACCGAGGGTATTGGGTTCATACTCGGCGGAACGCCCGAGTTCCTACTTGACACCCGCCGAGGGCTCTATTCCTACGAGGCATTGCAAAGCCGGCTCGCCGAGAACAGCTTTGCCGGCAGGGGGCTTGCCGACTATTCCGGACCTGTCATCAACCTTCCAAATCTCACTCCAGAGGAGCTCTATCATCTGCTTGAACGGCTTCGCGACGTGTTCGCGTCCGGCAATCCGGATCGTTGGCTCGTTCCGGACGAAGCTCTTGCAGCGTTCATGGCGCATTGCGCAAACCGGGTTGGCGAGGCGTACTTCCGGACTCCCCGGAACACCGTCAAGGCGTTCGTGGATCTGATGGCCATTATGGAGCAAAATCCCGACGCGCGGTGGCAGGACTTGCTGGACCAGGTGGATGTCAACGAAGACCGCGATGGCTCTGCTGACCACGAGGTAGCTGGTGACGGCGAAGATCCGGATGACGAGCTTGCAACGCTCCGCCTTTGACCTTCTTGCCCCGCCCGTCCAACGCTGGATATGGCAGCAGAAATGGCAAAGTCTGCGCGACGTGCAGGAAAAAGCTATCCCCGCTGTACTGGCTGGTGGCGATGTTGTGATCTCCGCGAAGACGGCGGCGGGCAAGACAGAAGCCGCGATCCTTCCTTTGTTAACCCGGGTTATAGCTTCTAATCGGGAGTCCGGCGGGTTCGCAGTGCTCTATGTGAGCCCTCTGAAGGCGCTGATCAACGACCAGCATCGCCGGCTCGAGGCCGTCTGCGAGGCATGCGATATCTTAGTGCACAAATGGCACGGCGACGTAGCCGCGGAGGCAAAAGCGCGGGCCAGAAGGCGACCTTCAGGCGTCATTCTCGTAACGCCGGAATCACTAGAAGCCATGCTCGTCCGACGCGGTTCCGAGACAGCGTATCTGTTCTCGGCCCTTCAGGCGGTTGTTGTCGACGAATTGCATGCGTTTATCGGTACGGAGCGTGGCATGCAGTTGCAGTCCATCCTCAACCGTATTGAAGTTGAGTGTGGCCGAGAACGAATCGACCGTATCGGCCTCTCTGCGACCTTGGGCGATATGCACCTGGCAGCCGAAGCTCTCAGACCGGGCGGAGGCGAGAAAGTCCGCTTGATTGATGGCAACGATCAGGGCAACGGAATTCGATTGCAAATCCGTGGCTATAGCCTTGGAGCGCAAAGACCCGACGACACACAGACGGAAGCCGTGAGGGACGATGTCAACCGAGGAGGGGAAGACTTCGGGATACCGTCACCAATGGCAGACGACCTGTTTCGATTTCTGCGAGGTAGTCGAAATCTACTTTTTGCCGGGTCCAGACAACGGGTCGAGGTCTGTTCCGACCTCCTTCGTGGAATGTGCGAGGAACAGCGTCTTTCGAACGAGTTTTATCCGCATCACGGCAGTCTTTCCAAGTCGGAGCGCGAGGAGGTCGAGGTTCGCCTTCGGGACGATCCTCGGCCGACGACGGCGGTGGCAACCACTACGCTAGAACTCGGCATCGACATCGGCAGCGTCGAATCCGTCGCTCAAATCGGCCCAGGATTCTCGGTGGCCTCACTGAGGCAGCGTCTTGGCCGGTCCGGCAGACGAGAGGGAAATCCAGCGATCCTCCGAGTGTTCGTGGCCGAACTGGCTGCAGATCGAGGAACTCATCCTGTCGATCGCCTCAAACTCGACCTGGTGCAGGCGATCGCGATGGTGGAGTGCCTCCGTATGGGTTGGTGCGAGCCGCCGATACCGAGAGGACTGCATTTGTCGACGCTGATCCATCAAATCTTGGCGTTGATCATGCAGACGGGTGGCATCAGGCCGGCGGCCGCCTACAAGGTTCTCTGCGAGCGAGGTCCCTTCAGATTGGTTGACCGCGGGATGTTCGCTGAGGTCCTGAGGTGTATGGCATCTGCTGAGACAACGTTGATTGAACAGGCTCCCGACGGGTTGCTTTTGATTGGCAAAACAGGGGAGTTCTTGACGGAGAGCCACGAGTTCTATCCCGTGTTTGCGACCGAACGTGAATATCGCATCATTCATGAATCCCGAGTGCTCGGCACCTATCCGCTGGATTCGCTTCTTGCCAAAGGGGAAACTCTCATCTTTGCCGGAAGGCGGTGGAAGATTTTGGAGATTGACGACGTTGCGCGTGTGATCACCGTCAGGCCAGCGACATACGGCAAGCCGCCCTATTTCCCTGGAAGTGGCGGGCTAATCCATGACCGTATAATTTCAATGATGAGAGACATCCTGACGACCAGTGACGAATATGCATACATCGACCGCGCGGCGACCGCGATGTTGCAGTCTGCCCGCGAAGCATATCATGCCTTGGGTCTCGACCGCAGTTCGGTCGTACGCTTCGGATCCGGCGTGATGTTGTTTCCGTGGGTCGGTACGCGGAAACTTGGGACGCTCGCCCTCGCATGCCAAGCCAGGGAATTCGAAACTGCACAATATTCCCACGTCATCGAACTGCAGGACTGTGACCTGTCGAGCGTAGAGTCGTTCCTCGATGGAATTGCCAACGGAGATGTCCCCGACGAGCGGGTGATGGCAGCTCGGCTAGCGCAGCCCAATCTCGCCCGCTTCGATCATTTCCTCACACCAGAGCTGATGTGGTCCGTCACGTTGCGTGAGCGACTTGACTTGGACGCGTTGCCTGAGCTCGCCAAGTCGCTTGTCAGCAGTTGAGACATGTTGTGGCCCGTCCGCGTGCGCAGTTGGTGCGGAAAAGAAAAGACCCCGCCGCTTGGCGGGTGAAGATTGCGTCCAGCTGGCTCGCTGGACTGCGGTAGTTATTGGGCGAGTTTGAAGCCGCTTAATGCATTGCGAGTTCGGTAAATGGAATAAGGTCTGGACCTCGAAGCCTTACCGCGACCACGCGTTTTGCCGTGCCTGTCGATCGCCATCTTTGAATGACCTTGCAGTGTGTCTACGGTGCCGCAGTTGAGGCGCTACGTACAGTTGAAATTAACATTTGAAGTGAATGATTGGCGATGCGCCTGAATGGGCCACTGGACCATCAACTGCATTCGAATTCGAGGATCTGAATGAGCAACATACCGCAACATGTTCACTCTGCCATCAAGGCGAGCGCAGCATCAGAGTGGCCCGGAGACTATAGCATGCAGGCCCACGTCATCGCTGAACAGGTCGAGAGCTATCGGACGATGATTGGATACTTGGACAGCCTATCGAGCAATGAAGTCGGCAAGATCGTCGTTGAGAAGGCGCAACAGGAATGGCCTGATGATTACTCGATGCAGGTGCATGTGGTCGACAACCAACTCAAGGCGGCCACCGAGTTCTTTGGATATCGTAATTCGAAGCTTCCGAGCGAAGTTGTCGAGGAGATCCGCGAGCGTGCATTCTCTGAGTGGCAGGGCGATTACGAAATGATGCTCCATGAGTTGCAGGAGCAGATCGAAGCGTGGCTCCAGATTAACGCATGAGCCGAGCAGATACCCCGAACAACTGTTCCTGATGTGTGTCTGGAGTGAATAAGTTATGCGTTTCAGTATCAGCTTTTTGTTGGCAGGTTGCGTAGCATTTGCCTCGCCCTCGTCGGCAGAGGATTTTGAAGGTGTTGATCTCGGTATTCTGTCCGAAAGAGTGGTGGTCCCTCGACCGTCGGAGCCGCAGGCGACTTACGCAATCATTCAGGTTACGCGCGGCAAGTGGGGTAACCCCATCTCCGTGAATACCCGATATAGTGCTGCTACAGGTTGGACGTACACAAAACGAGAGTACGATTGTCGTGCCAAGCGAGTACGAACTCTTGGGAGTCACGATACCTACCAGCAGATGTTGAAGTCCAAGGGTGACCCTACTTGGGCGCCCCTCGTGCCAGGTTCCTCAGCTGAAATGGTAGGTTCGGCAGTTTGCCGCCTTTCGGGAGCATAGCGACGGCGAGCTCTAAAGCATACACGAGCAACGAGCACGCCGCCGATCACACTGCCTGCTGGCTAGCTCCTCGATTGCTTCCGCATGTTCTCCACGGCCTCCGCGATGTCTACCGGTGCCTTCGGCATTTCCCAACGTTTCCAGAACGGAATCGTGGCACTTCGCGGTAGGTTCTTTGGCTTGTCCAGCTTGATGCGGGTTGGGAGGAGTACGGCGTCACCGACCACTACCGCCTCACCCACGTCAAGTGTCGGCAAAATCTCCATCAAGCTCTCGAGGCTTTCCGGGAGGAGCTGCCGAACAACCGCCTGGTCGGTCTTGTTTGCCAGCCTAAGGCTGACAATGTTCCCGCACTGGCTGAGAATGGTCGTGCTGACATCGGAAGGCCGTTGGCTGACCACCATCAGACTAACGCCGTATTTCCTGCCTTCCTTGGCGATGCGCTCGAAGTTTTCGAGTGCCCTCCTCTCCAGCGGGCCGACCTCGGACTGTCGGCTAGGGAGATAAAGGTGCGCTTCGTCGCATATCATCACTACGGGATGGCGATCGTCGCCATCGCTGCCCGGCCGGCTCCAGAACTGAATCTGGTAGACCAGCCTCGCCACCAGGCCGACAACCACGGGAAGGACATCAGACGGGACTTCTGAAAAGTCGATGACCTTGATGCCGCTGTTCTTGCCGTCTTCGAGGTTTCCCGATCCAAGCAGTTTTTTGGCAAGGCGTTGGAGCGCCTCGTAGTCTCCATACTCTTCCGGGGGCTGATACATGAACGCGTATCTGCGGTCGTCGAATTTTGTACGCATTCGGACAAGAAATCGCGACAGCTTGCCGTTTAGGGGCCCTTTCTCCATTTTGGGGAGCCCCTTCTTTGCTCCCGAAGCATAGACGTCGCCCGTATCCGTTTCGTCTTCATTCTTGGCGGTCAACGAGGCTATGAGTTGCTCGAGTTTGAAGGGCACTGGCGTATCCACAGTGAAACCTTCCAGAAGGTCTGGTTTGTCGAAAGAGCTGATTGCACGCTTCTTGAGATCGACCACACTCTCCATCAGCGCGAGGGCCTGGTTTGGCGCGTTGTCCCCAGACCGATCAATGAAAAGCGATTGCATCTCCTCGTAGGTGAGGAGCCAGAATGGCAGGAACAGAGCGTCCTCGCCGGGCGATTTCAAATCGCCGATCCCCGCTATCCTGAACTGGCGCGCAAACTTCATGCTGGAGTATTCGCCGTGAAGGTCCAGGATTATCGCATTGGCGTGGGGGAGTTGAGCAGCCTGCTCAAGGATGGATGCAACGGCGTATGATTTGCCGGATCCTGTGCTTCCCAAAAGCGCGAAGTGTCGTTGAAATAGTTTGTCCCCATCCACGTAGGCAACGGCCGATTCATCTAGGGTGTAGCGCCCAACCCGGAGTGGGACTTTTGCGTCCCCCTTTGTGGATGCGCTAAGGATGCCCATGAAATTTTCGAGCGATTTCTCGTCAAGCGCGAATACCGGTCGATTGATCTCCGGCAGCGAGAAAATTGCGCGCGAGAACACGTTACGCCGCTCACCTTCGCGTTCCCTGTAAGTCCCCACGAGGCTGATGGACACGCCGTTTTCTTCGATGGGCAAGTCGGAGGCGGTTTCAACGTCCGGTTCGATTTCAAGCGTGTCGATCTCAACAGCATGTCGCCAAACGCGCTCGATAATCCCCAGGAGCCATTCATCACCAAGTGACTGGATCGCGACCAGGCGTCCTACACGTGCTTTTTGAAGGCGTTGCGCGTCCGTCACCCTTACGGTGATTTTAGAGGTTTCGACACTCCGGACCTCGCCAAGGGATTGGTCTTGGGAAAACGCGAAAATCGCCATCTAGTCTACTCCAGGAAGGTTTGCAGGAAGCAATCCAGCTCCCAAATCGGATGCTCGGATTTGTAAACCTGACCATCAACGTGACACTCGCCGCCGTCTCCGTCGCGAACGATCGCCAAGACGTGTGGAAACTGGGCTATCAGACTGCGGATGCTGGGTGTGAACGATCTCGTGAGGACAAGCAAAGGCATCTTGTTCCCGAGGCGTTCGGTTATCACGCCCTGCAGATGCGCGTCGTTAAAGCCGAAGCCGATGCACATGACGCTGCTGGCGGTTCTCAGAACCCCGTTCATTTCCGCTCGAACCGAGTCAAACAACCGGGTGATCAGGGCATCCTCGTATTTGGTCGGACCCGGGATGACGATCGCGCGCGAGGATGCCTTTTGATAGTCCAGTATTTCGACAGGGCCTGCCATGGTGGAATGCCACGTGATCGAGCCATGGGGTTTCATGATGCGAACGTTTGGCATACGTCGGTATTCGACCTGCACGCTTTTTTTTCCGGCGATGGTCTCCGGCCGGAAGTGGGTGCGGTAAACGGCATCTTTCCGGAAGAATCGATATCGATGTCCGTCGAATCCAGTGTCAATTGGCAGTTGTGCTAGGTCGCAAAAGAGCTCAAGCAGCGTGTCGTAGTTGGTCGTGATGACGGGCGCGCACTCGCTATTCTGAGGAATTCCTTCGAAAACCCGTCGCAGCAAGCGCGCCGGCGCAGACTTGTGAGGTTCGGGCAGCGCGCGAATTCTGTCTTCCGCGAGCACCGTTCTCGCGCATATGACAGCCGACAGAAGACGCCGCACTTCGTCGGTCAGTTCGGAACGGGACGTTGCACCGATTGGAATTTGATTCAGGCCGTTTTCAAAGTCTTTCTCAATCTCATCGCGGTGCCGATACCAGAGTTTCCGCGCCTCGTCGGATATCGCCGAAGTCGACAATTGTTCGAGAAGATGGTCCGCCAAATCGCGCATTCCGGGAAGTCCGAAACCACACGAAAATCCGCTGCCGATAAGAAGGACCGGCGGTGGTCGGAAAAGTGATTGTATTCGCTTGCTTACTTCATCTGGAAACACGATTCGGCCCCGCTCAACTGCTGCTTGGAGTAGCAATCAATCGTCTCTCGCGCCACCGGGATAACATAAAATTTGCTGCGGCACGGCGATTTAAGGAGCCTGGGCGTATCGCGTGATGATCAGACTTCGATAGCGGAGCGAAGGCTACGGCTGGTTGACAGCGCGGCCTTTGGAAATTTCGTTCGCCGCCCTACCTTAGCGCAATTCCGAATCGGTCAATTTCGCCCTGTAGTGGAATAATGCAAGTGGCACCAACAGAGCGAAGCGTGAAGAAGCCGAGCCGCAGTGGTTACATACCGCCGCAGCGAATGCACACGGATACCCTACAGAATCTGCTGCGTCGCTTCGGGCGCGACGCTGACAACGATCGCCAATTGATCGCTCTTATGGGGCCAAAGACGTATTTGTCCATCACAGCGGCGACATTCGCTTCCTTGAGCATGATCGGAAACGTTTGGATCGACAAGGTTCAGACCTCGTGCGCGGAGCCCTCTGATGCAGGGAGCGGTGCAGGCGCGCTCGCAGAGCTGTCGTCCATCATAGACGGTGACGTGCTCAGTTCGACAGCCTATCAAAAGGAACTCATTTCCATCGCGGAAGAGCTTCGCGGCCAACTTCCGGCCGAACTCAGAGATATCTTCGGAATGGACGAAGCGTCCTTCCGGAACGTCCTCGGGGACTATGCGCGCGACGGCTCCGCCGAAGTGGTTGCACGACTGCGTGGCGGGCAGGAGGAATAGATGCGGATCAACCGGCTGGATCTCGCCCGCTACGGCAAATTCACGGATGGGGTTATAGATTTCGGACCTCGGCCCGATGGCTCGCCGGACCTACACATCATCTACGGCCCGAACGAGGCGGGAAAATCGACGACGTTCGACGCGATTCTCGATCTCGTCTTCGGGATCGGCAATTCCAGTAAGTATGGGTTCTTGCACCCCTATCCGACGATGTGCATCGGGGCGGATATCAACGTTGCTGGGAAAGACCGTGAGTTCGTCCGGATCAAAAGACCCCAGAACAGTCTCCTCGACGATATGGAGCGCGTCCTGCCAGACGTCGACATAAGGGCCGATTTTGGCGGGATCGATCGGGACGCTTTTAGTCCTATGTTCTCGCTCGACGACGAGAGTCTCGTGAAAGGCGGGGAGGGAATCCTCGCCAGCAAGGGCAATCTTGGAGAATTGCTGTTCGCCGCCAGCGCAGGCCTTTCGGATTTAAGCAGGCAGTTGATGTCCATCCGGTCGGACACCGACGGCTTCTATAAATATCGAGCAAAAAGCGGCGTGCTTGGCGAGTTGAAGGCACGGCTCGCTGATTTGAAGCAGCAGCGCGATGCACTAGATCTCCAGGCAAGCGAACATCAGCGACTTGTTCTCGAACGCGACCGACTGGTACGACAATACGAGGACACGATCGGTGCGAGGGCGGGGACGCAACGAAGGATCGACGAGATCAGACACATATTGAATGCGCTGCCCGTCCTGACACGGCTCAGTACGCTCAAGGACAGGCTTGCTGGTTTTGAAGTCGTTCGTGAGCCGCCCGCTGCCTGGCGGCGGCAGGTCCCCGAACTCAAAAGGCAAGAGATCGAACTGCGCGTGAAGCGGCAGGATGTGTCGAACTCGATCCGGTCCGTCGAAGATGGGATTTCAAGGATCGTTGTGGACGCGGCTGCCTTGCAAGCGGCTGGCCAGATCGATGAACTCTCGGAACTTCGAGCTCGTTACGTAACCGCCGAAAGGGACATACCAAAGCTTACAGCCCGGGCGGCTGAATTATCGATCGGGAGCATACTGCTCCAGCTCGGCAGACCGGAAGAACCAACGCCGGCGCGGCTTGTTTTAGACGCATTCACCGGAGGCTCGTTCAGGGCATTGATCGCCTCGAAGTCGGGGGTCGATGAAAAACGCCGCGCGGCCCAGGAAGAATTGGCAAGGATCACACGGTCGCTCGAGCATGAAAGCCAAGGAACCGACCTCGAATTTTGCACATCGGCGGAGCGAGTGAAGGCATTCGACGCGCTTCAAGCAACGCTCAAGGCCGCTCCGAAATCGGACCAAGATATAGCACTCCGTTCGCTCGCGCGGCGGCGCGATGCTGCGTCAACGGCATTCTCCGAGGCGCAAGCAGCGCTTCTGCCTTGGGAGGGCACTGCCGATGATCTGGGATTTGTGGTTCGGCCGCCGGGCACTCGGTTGGAAGCATGGAAATCAAGCTTCTCGCTTTTGGATGAGCAGCATCGAGCGTCGCGATCGGAACTCGAAAGACTAGAGCCGGAGGCACGGCGTCTCGATGCTGAAATCGCAAGCCTGCGGGAGCAGACCGGGAGCGTAGACGAGGCGGGCGCGGCTGCCAGCCGCGCAGCGCGTGAAATGGCTTGGGCGGCTCATCGGCATGCCCTCAACGCTGCCACCGCCGACGCCTTCCTGGAGGTGATGCGGGCCGACGATCAACTTACAGCGCAGCGGCTCATTCACTTCGCGGAGGTCGGCAGGCTCAACCAGCTCCATCAACGCCGAGCGGCCGTCGGAGCGGATATTCAAAGCCAGCAGAAGGTGCTGGAAAGTGCAACATCGGGCAGGGAAGCTATTCGCTCGGAGGTCCGGCAATCGCTCGGAGCCACGGCTTCCAGCATCGCTGTTGCGAACGACCCCTGGGAGCTGGAAGAGTGGTTTCGCAAGCGAGACGTGGCGCTCAAAGCCAGAGGCGAGCTGATGGCCGTAGACGGGGAAGTCGCCGACATCCGCGATCATAATGAGCAGGCTAAGCGATTGCTCCTTGAAGCGCTGAGCGGCGCGATGATCCCTTTCAACCCAAACGCCGATTACAACGCACTCGTTGCTGTCGCCGAGGAAGCGCTGGATGCCTTTCATGCTGCTGCTAATGCGGCCGCGCATGTTGAGCGACTTCGGAACGATGTCGCCGAGCGGACCCGAGTCCTTTGTGTGGCCGACGAAGCTGCGGAAGCCTGGCGCGTGCAATGGGAAACCGTTTGTGGAGGATGTTGGCTCCGCGAGCTTGGAGACGTACCAAACGTGGCGGCCGTCACCGAAATCCTCTCGGTTCTCGAGAGGCTTGCTTCAGCAGTCACGGAGAGGGAAGGCTTTATCGATCGCATTGAGAAAATGGAGAAGGACAAGTCGCTATTCGAGTTGAAGGTCGTCGAGCTATCGACAAACCTCGATGTAGTGACCGAACAGGCGCCTTTGACGCTGTACCAAGCGATCCAGGAGCGGATCAAGACAGCGAGCCTGGATGCTGACCGGCGTGAAAAGCTGGAGCGTGATCTTGCAGAAGCTCGTCGAGAAGAGCACGACATGAACCTCGCGCAGGACCTTCTTGTGGCACAGGTCGCGCAAATGGTCGAGTTTTTCGGTGTCGTTACTCTCGACGACGTGGAGAGCCGCATCGAACTTGCGGCACGTCGCCACGAGTTGGAAAATTCTGTTTCTGAGGCTGAGCTCGAACTTGTTCAGACCGCCGGCGCGACTGCGGTGTCGGAGGTTGAGCGACTGACAGTTGGGGTCGACCGATCTGCGCTTGAAGACGAACTCGCCAGACTAACGCCGGTTGTCGAAGACCAGGACGTCAGATGTCGGGAGCTCTTTCACAGCCAGTCGAAGGCACAGGACGCGTTGGATGCCGTCGGCGGCGATGCCAAGGTGGCCACGTTGGACGAGCAACGACGGACAACGCTGCTCGAAATAGAAGAAAGCGCTCGCCGCTACATGGACCTGCGCGCAGGCATAGCGGCTGCCGAGCACGGGTTGAAAATATATCGAGACCGTCACCGCAGCGGAATGATGGCCCGTGCGTCCGATGCGTTCAAAACTATAAGTCGGGGTGCGTACGAGGGCGTCGCCGCCCAACCCGGAAAAGACGGGGACATCCTGATTGCGGTATCTGCCGGAGGCGGATCGAAAGCGGCGAACGAATTGTCGAAAGGGACTCGTTTCCAGTTGTATCTGGCATTGCGTGAGGTATCATGAGTTCGTCGCCAACCGTACCCCCCTTCCATTTGTCGCCGACGATATTATGGAAACATTCAACGACTTCCGGGCAGAAGAAGCATTTCGCCTATTCGCCGAAATGGGGATGCATGGACAGGTGATCTATCTTACCCATCATAAGCATCTCGCCAACATTGGGACCAAGGTCTGCCCTAGCGTTCGCCTGCACGACCTCGAAGAGGCCGGGAGGACAGGTGGCTTCCGTGTCGTTGCGGCGGAATAGAAGGACACCTTAACCGTCAAAATAGCCACAAGTGGACTGCTTAACCATCGGGGTTCCGGGGGCCACTGGAAAGACCCCGTCGGTGCCGAGTGGTTGTCCTGCATCGGGCTGAATGAACGAGCCGTGGACGAGGCGGTATCTGCCTTTGCAATCGTGTCACCGTGACCTGCCGTCGTAACGTCGGTCGCGTTTTCCCCCGCTGCCTGAGTGCTCCCCTCCGTCGGCTCGACAACTGCGAGGGAAGTGCCTTCGCCGGCTCTTCAGGCGGCTGATTTCCTCTTCGCTGACAGATCCCTTACGCTCCCTGGAAAGCCCTTCACATTCCCGCATGATGCATTGAAGCTCGCCGACGGCCTTGGCAGGCAGCAGGTTGACGATCTCAACTTCGACGGGCGAGATGAGATTCACAAGGCGCTCAACCAAATCAGGAGACAGAAATGTTGATTGGTAGCTTCGAATACGACGGTGACGATGTTTTCTTCGCAGTAGCTTCCTCCGGCGGTCGTGTCGGATGCAGATATTTGCATTTGCGCGGGCGACATTTCGGGACGTATCGACAGGTCGCTCGGCTTTCTCAACGCCGTGATCGCGTCGCACGTGCCCGTCGTCGCGACACTCGGCAACCATGACTATTACGGTAATAGCATCGACTGGGCGCTGGATTTCGTCAGGAAACAAACCGCCGGGACCGACGTCCACGTTCTGGAAAACGATACCTTCGAAATCGATGGTCTTCGGGTAATCGGGGCAACACTATGGACAGATTTCGAGGTTCCGTTTGGCGCCCCTGACGGCGCTGAGGAGCTGCCGGTTGACGAGCGGCGCGATTTGGCTTTCCATGTTTGTCTCAGAGAAATCATGGACTTTTCCGAAATCTATCGGTCTGATGAACGCAAGCCGGGCGAAATTGGTCTCATCACTATTCAGGAAATGATCGCTCGCCATCGGCAGAGCCGCGCTTTCATCCAGGCGGAGCTTGGAAGGCCGTTCGACGGGAAAACGATGGTGCTAAGCCATCATGCGCCATCGCCTAGATCCCTCCACCCGAACTTCGTGGGTTTCCCTTCGAATGCGGCCTTTGCGTCCGATCTGACGGCCGTCATCCAGAAAGGCAGGCGCTGGTACTGGGTACACGGACATGTGCATCATTTCTGGATTATTTCCAAGACGAAACCCGCTTCCTTTGCAACGCAAGAGGGTATTTCCATGAGCGGCAGAACAACGGGTTTCGGCCCGGCTACGTGATTGAGATTTAGAGCGCAACAGCCGCTCGCTAGGAATTGGAATGTGGTTGGGGCAGTCGATGACACGCCACGATGCTCTTTGTCTGCACATATGTCGCCGCGTAGAGGTATCGGTCGCTTATAGCGCGGCTCGTTCAGCGATAGATGTCGAGCGTGCGGTTCCGGTGGTTCGGATGCGTACTGTAGACGAAGATGCGATTGAGATCGCGGTCGGTCAAAAGCCGCAGGAACCGCGCTTCAACGATGTTATTGGCGTGAACGCGCTTAAGCAGGCAGCCGACCATCTGGATCCGGGCGCTAGGAATATCGAGATAGAAATTCTGCGGCAGCTGATACTTGGTCAGGATACCGAGGATCGCACCACTCTTCGATAGCTTGATGATTTCGCAGCGGCGGGAGCTCAACTGTGTCATGCCTTTTTCCGTGTACTCGATGCGTGCCTCGTTCCTCGTGTCCTCCATCGGAAACGTGGTTTCGCGATCGTACATGAAAGATTCTTCTTTGTTCAGGAAGTGATGGTGCATCATCTGCGACGCGGTATTCATTGGATGGACCCCTCAATATTCTGGGGTCCGAAGCTAGCGAAAGAAATTTAACAGAGCGTAGATTTGGTGGCCCCCAACGTTAGAGTCCCGCCCAAAAAAATCTGACGGCCAAAACAGAAATCGCCTGTCATTCACGAGATTCCAAGCAAGTAGATGGGCCCGCATTCCTCCTAGGTGTTCGGTCAAACCAGGCCGGGTGGCACACGCCGTCATTGACTCCTCTCTCCCCGTTAGAGAAAGATAGACCGTTGGAGAGAGGGGAATAACTAGTGGCAGACGAAAACAACACCGAGATCGTCGAGACGACAACTCCGGTAGAAGCCGCGCCGCCGAAAAAGCGCAGGGGTCCGCAGCCGAAAAATGTGGTCTCAGAGGCAACCGCTGAAGCACCCTTAGCAGACGGTGCCAAAACCACGAGGGGACGTAAAAAACGCGCAGAAAAGTCGAACGATGGGGGGGCGTCCGCAACGTCGGTTGCGAAAAACAAGGCAAAGGACAAGGAGAAAAATCGAGCTGTACAGCAAACAAAGATGGCTCCAGTCCCAGTCCCAGTCCCAGTCCCAGTCCCAGTCCCAGTCCCAGTCCCAGTCCTAGTCCTAGAGGACATAGCGGATTTACTCCAGCTTGAGCAAGAGAACGCGCGGCTCCGGAAGGCACTTGCCGAGAAGCTGCGGGCTGAGAATGCGGAGCTACGCAAGCGGCTCGGTCTCGCTTGACCATCCGGCGAAAGACCGATCGAGTAGGTCGGCCGCACCACACGCCACAGGGTAATGGATGCCGGTGCGATCGTTCGCGGTAAGGGCACGCTATGAAATCGCCATGGAAGTATCTGGTTGAACTGGCGTCACAGGGACGCAAGGCCAAGGAGCCGGACAGCCCGCGAGAAATCGAGACTTCGAAACTGGACGAGACATCAAAGGCGCCGGCAGAGCAAACACGGATGCCGTTGGGCACGGCTGACGGCATCACAACTCCGACGGTAGAAACGTCAAATGAGTCCGCTGGCATCCCCGATATCGCGCCCGACACCGTTGCTGTGCCGGCCGACCCAAGCGACAAGGCCGCCGCCGTTCCGGTTGACCAGCCAAGCGCTGACAATCAACTTCCCCCTAAGCGCGTACAGCCTCCCCAAGAACGGTCTACGGAAACGCGGCGACGCAGTCAAAGAGCGGTCAGGAATGTTGCAGACGTCGATGCCGACAAGCGTGAAGAAGATGAAAGCTTCGATGTGCGGCCGCCACTGACGTTCAGCGATGAGGTCGCGGCGCTTGACGAGGAAGTCAGGCAGTTGAGGGGCCAATTGGCGGAGAAGTTACGGTTGCAGAACAATCAGCTCAAGGCGCTGCTGGAGCGGTTTGAAGCCTGGTGAAAACCCCTAACGTCCGACGACGCCGGGAAGTCCTTTTAGCGCGCAGTCAGCTCCTGGGTTAGTGGGGCCGTTGCTGCCTCCGAGTCTGAAATCGTGATCTTTGGTCGGGTGCGACTGCATCCGAACAGTCGACGCTTTAATCGGGCTTGACCTGCCACCAAAGTTTCATCCGGCGGCGATTAGAGTCTCGGCGGGTTTTGAACCGCCCCAAGTTTCTGGACCAGCGGATGGTAGAGTTTTCCGGCCTATCTCAGGGAAGCGGGCTGGCGGCGCTTCCCGGATTCATCAGTGAGATCGGTACCTTGTTGCCGATCGCACCATGGGGCCGAAACTCATTGTAGTCTCTGCGCCAATCCTCCATCTTTTCGCGGGCGTCCGCAAGGGTCAGGAACCAATGCTGGTTCAGGCACTCCGCTCGGAAGCGGCCGTTGAATGCTTCGATAAAAGCATTGTCCGTGGGTTTACCCGGCCGTGAGAAGTCCAAGATCACGCCCTTGGCATAGGCCCAAAGGTCGAGATCGCGGGACACAAATTCCGTACCTTGATCGACACGGATCGTCTTCGGATAGCCAACCTGGCGGCATACCCGTTCCAGCGTTTGCACCACGTCTTCACCTCGATAGCTGTGACGCGGATCAAGCACTGGCACGTAGCGTGAGAAGGTGTCGACCACCGTCAGAACCCGCAGTTTCTTTCCGGTCGCGAGCTGATCGTGCACGAAGTCCATCGCCCACACGTCGTTCGGACCGATCGCCATCTGTCGATCTTCCCGAAGCTTTGCCTTGACCCTGCGCTTCGGCGTCTTGTTGCGCAACTGCAGGCCCAAGTCTCTGTAAATGCGATAGGTTCGCTTGATGTTGGTGCCCCAACCTTCGCGTTCCAGCAGCACATGCACACGGCGGTAGCCGTAGCGCACGCGCGTCTCGCAAATCTCCCGAATACGACGTTCCAGACCGGCCTGATCGGCACGACGGGAGGTGTAATGGTAAGTCGACCGATCAAAGTCGAGTGCACCGCAAGCACGCCGGATCGAGATCGTCCAATCCCGGCACATACCCTTCACCACCTCCCGCTTCCGAGCAGGCCTTAAAGCTTTCGCCGAATGACATCCTGCAGCATCTCGCGGTCCAGCGTCAGGTCCGCAACGATCTTCTTCAATCGCGCATTCTCGTCCTCGAGCTGCTTCAGCTTCCTCATCTCCGGCGGCAACAGACCGGCATATTTCTTTTTCCAATTGAAGTAGGTCGCCTGGCTGATCCCCGCCTTGCGGCAGATCTCCGCAACCGTCACCCCTTCATCACCCTGCTTCAGAATGAACGCCTTCTGCGCGTCCGAAAACTGCGATGCCTTCATCGTCTTCCGTTCCTTTCCCAGCCAGGAAAAATCACCGGAAAACTCTAACCAAAATCGGTCCAGTTTGAAGGGTTCAGATCAGCTAACAGCGGGATAGCAGTTGTATCTTCGCCTCAACTTCAGAGGCTAGTGAAGAATTCGAAGTCGATCCAGGAGCTAGCATTTCGCGGGGCAGAGATGGTGCATTCATGATGGCTTGGGCCTGGGTGCTAAACTGCCGGGCTGGTTTGGGTACCCGCGATCATGACACGGACGGCGTGTATTTGAGCCACATAGCTCCGCCACCTATGACAGAAGGCTGATTACGCAATCATGCCGCCTTGGACGCGACGCTGTACTCTGGTCAATCCACGCAAGATCAGAACAATGGCCTGATCCACATGCGGAGTGCTCGCGAGAATCCTGTTTTCTTCTTTAGATAAGCCGTTGTTCAGTTGATCGCTGTTGAATGCGGCAAACTTTTCTAGCCCGGGCCATGCTCTCGCGGTCTGATAATCCAGGACACCAATCGCTTCGGCCACATCCCGGGCACAACCGCCAAACCCCCCCATCACGTAAAGTGGCTGTTTGCCTTGAAGCGAATAGAGGGCCTCCTCGGCGATGCCGGGCATATCGCCCTTGAATTTGTCAACGCGGCCACCAAGGATTATCCGCGCGTCCGTCTCGGCAAGCATGGTGTGCCGCATGGCCGACAAGCCTTTAGCCCACTCGGGTTCCGACGGCTGATGGGTCGGCAATTTGTGACGCTCTTCCAGACCAAGGTTTTTGCCGTCGATATCTAGCAAGCGTAACTCTGCGGTACCTTGGAGGTCGGCAACGGCCTGATCGATCTGCTCGGGCTGTTGAAGAATGTGAACAGGCCAGGCGAGGTAGTTCGTCACAGCCACTGTGGAACGATTTGTGGTGTCGCGCCTGTAACGGGCGGCGAGTTCAAATAGGAGGTTGCTAAACCCTTCGGCACGAAGATCGCCCCCATATACAAGTTTTGCGCCAAGGGCCAACAGGTGCCTTGCAATCTCGGCCATCGCGTCTCGCAGGTGCTCTTTATGCAATCCAAGACCGGCCATATCGGGGCTTTCCGATGTAGAAACAGCTATCGACTTGTTGTCGAAAACCTCACGATAGGTCAACGGGTTGCTCCTGCCAGCCACTCAGTGGCGCTGCGAAGTTGTATGTGCGGAGCGATCGCATAAAACAAGCGCTCTTCTTCGGCACCGAGCGGCGGATCTGGATAAACAATGATCGATGGCTTGCCGTCTGTAGCTGGAACGAGAGCTGCGAGGGAAATCAATTCGGGTGGCCGGGGGAGGAAAGTCACGCCGGATGTGGCTTTGGGACGCATCAGTTCAACTCGGCATTGCCACAGAAAATTCCGCAAAATCTCGTCTAGCAAAGCGCGGATAACGACATCGATCCGCTTCGTTTTTTTCTGATCCAGCCGGATAATCGGCACGTTTCCGAGATAGGGGAAGCCACGTTCATCCTTGTCAGAAATGCAGTTGGCGATCACGAGTGGCCTGTTGTGGCGTTTTGCTTCGATGATCTCCAGGCGGCACCATTCCCTGGATGAGAAGGAGTCAGTGTGAATGGCGATAACCGCGCTCACCGAGATTTGGGTGAGAAGAACATCCTGAAATTTGAGGCCAGGCGGGATGTCGTAAACATCAAAAAAACTGCCCATCCCGTCACTCTGGGTTAGCTTCTTTCGGATGGCCATCGCGACATGCACGCCTGCGTCGTTTGTGTCGTTCTTGGAATGGCTGAGGAAGATGTCGACCTTTTTCAGATATCCGAGAAGCGCTTCGGTCGTCTCATTTGGTCGTCTGAGGTGCTCAAGATAATGGCGGAGCATTCGGCAGAATTGGAATGTCAAATGGCCGATGAGTGTGGCCGTCAGATCATCGATGCTGCCTTTCCAGTCCGCCCATCGTAAAATTTGCTCATCGACCTTGAGAGCAGCCACAATGCCTGGCGCCATCGCAACCGGGAAAAGTCGCGTTGAAAGTCCGGTTGAACCTGTCTGATCAGCAATTTTTCGAAGGAAAGTCATCCAGACGGGATCGTTGACGAAATTCTCATCGGCCAGCACAATGACGGAAGAGGTCTCGGCCATTGTGAAGTCAATAGGGAGCGGTTGGTCTGAACCATTAGCCAGCGCGTAGCGGTATAGGACACTGATTCCGGTGCCGCCTGTAATCTTTACATAACTTTCGCGCCGGAAATGTTCGAAAAGGCCTTTGGCCACCGCATGTCCCATAGCGAAGCTCGGGTGCCAGACGACGTAAATCACGATAAACGGACGAGCTGTATCAACCATGCGATTCCCCGCTACCGTTACCGCAAACAATCGGACGGCGGAGCGACTATAGCTGTTAGTCGGCCGCCTTCCAACCATGGCGCGAAGTACGTTCAATACGTCTCGAACAGGGGCGGTGCTGGGTATCGTGCTGCGCCTCTATCACCGACAAGATTGGCCATTGAAATAGCAACGGTCGAAATTGCGGGATAATGAGGACTGTGTCTCCCTCCAACGGTCGCTGAGCTGAGTAGGGCAGAGCGGCAGAAAACCTGAGAAAACGGTCCCGGCTTAGGTCAAGCGCACCGCTACGAGATAAAGACATCCCTCGTTCTCAAAACATCGCCAGCTGCTGAGGAGATTCCGCGCTGGTCGGCAAGCCATACAGTCCCTCTATTCCGGAAATGAAGTCGCTTTGGCCACCATAACTCGGATGCCGAATCTGCATTGCGCCGATACCAAGATCGGCAAGCGCGAGCTGGGCGTCCCGCCCAACTGCTACGACCACGCGAGGGTCAAGCACGTTTAGCAGCCAGCTAAGCAGGGGACGGCAAGCATTGCGCTCGGTGCGGGTGTGGCAGCGATTGGAGTGAGGGGCGCCAGGTTCGTGGGGATGAAGAGGAAATACGTTCCAGAGGAAGACGGGGCGTTGGATACGGTTCAAGGTCTGCCAGATTACGCTCGCGGTTCGCTCTGCCAGTGCTGGACCCTTCGTGGCGCGGACAAGGGGAAGGTCGCCGTATAGTACCGAATGATCGGTTAGATGCGCTTCATCGGTCAGCGCGAGGCCGGTGCGACGTCCACCACGGTATCCAAGATCGCGGGCAATCCAAATCGAATCGACCTTTCGCTCAATTGCCGCGTCGAGGACGAGCTTCAAGTTTTTTCGCCGAATGGCGGGGGCGTCATGCTGATCGAAATCGCCGCAGGCATCCGAATAGGGATTGAAGGCATCCGTGAACGAAAGGTCGGCCAGCGTCTCAACGAACTGAGCGGTGTTCATCTTGGAAGTTCCTCTATAGACAGCGACCGCTTCTCTACAGCAAGCTTGATCCGACCGCGACGATTTTCTCGCAGATACCGGAAAGCGTGATTTCCCTGGAGGATTGCTTCCTCCCACAGCCAAAGAGGAGAGGTGTGGACCTCGTATCCACGAACGAATTGCCGGACGTTCTTCAAAAGGGTTAAACTCAGGTCACCTGGCTTCTGATTGGCAAAAAAGTCAAAATCTTTCGCGATACCAAAAACATATGTAGCGACGCCTTCTTCTATTAGGCTGGCGCGAGCACCATCTTCGCCCTCGTCGACGCGGGCTTTGCTCTTTCGTTTCCGTTTGAGGAGCGCCCGGGTAACAGGAGACCAGCCAAGAACGGCGGCATAGGCGTAGTGGAAAACATCGTGAAACCGATAGTCGTCTGGCTCCATGATGTTGTCGGTTAGTCGATCCCCGATGAAAAGCCCGTTGCAGCTTTGGAGCACATACCTTTTATCGTTGCTCGCATCACGCTCGTAGATGTCAATTTCCAAAGTTCGCGGCAACTGCTCATCGCTAGGGAAAGCGCTGTCGAACAATTCGGGATATACGCGCTCTTGCGGCCACCGGTCCTCGGTCTTTTGAATGTTGGCGCGGGCAGCAGCTTCGAGAAGAACCTCTGCCTCATTTGCCGCTTGCACAAGATGCGTCAAAACGCTGCCCAATCGGGTCTGCAAGAAAATCCCGTCGCCGTGAGATCCATCGACTTCGGCAGCAAGCTCGCCGGTCGCCGCCGTCAGGCGCAGAAGCGTTTTTTCGAACTGTGCGCTTGGCGTATTGAGGGGCAGGGAGTGTTGCGGCTGCAAGGCGGTGAATGGCAGGTCAGACCCGGGGTCTGCGCCAGCCAGAGCCGCTAGTTTGATGCCGGCATGATCAGCAGTTATGGCCAAATACCAGAGCGTATCCCCAAGTTCTTCAAGGACCGTTTGCTCGTAGCCGATGATCGCGGCTTTATCTCGCTGCCGCTTCTTTACTTCGCTGAGAAGGCTTCCAACTTCGCCGACGAGTCCAAGAACCGGTAAATCAAACCCATTGCCTTTGTCACGTGTCCGGTCGCTCCGGGATGCCAGTATTTGATATTCGTTCAGTCCGAGCGACAAAGCAGTCATAGAAGTCCTCCTTACCGTAAGCTTAGCCACTCAAATGGTGAACCCTGTAACCCCTTTGGGCCGATCGAGTGGAGCCATGCGGTGAGCTTGTTCTCCATTCCGACATCAGTAAATTTCGAGCGGCCGATTCCAGTCTTGCAGATGTGTCTGCCGTTCTTGTCCTGAAGGTCGGCAGGAAACCCGGGGCCCTCGCCGCCGAAGTAGACGTAGTCGTCGCTCAACAGGACACGGTCAACCTGCGTGTCATTTGCCACATGCTTCGGGTTCGGGATGCCGTTGGCTAAGCTGTGAAATGAGTCACGCTGAGACCAACCACCGGTTCCTGCTGCTGGGAAATAGATGTTATCCCCGGCACTTTGCTTTCGGCTGCCATTTCGGACGGGCTTTTTTCGTTCGAAACGAGGATCGGCATTGTATTGATGAAAGGTCAGCGTTTCGGTGACCCTCATTGCATAAACGATATGGTCGCCACGCTTGACCGCTCGGTCTGCGCTGCCACAGCCTGTGATCCAATCGCCAATCGCGGCATGTTTCCGTATCAGCGGCTTGCATGTCGCAAGGGTGCAAATCCCATAGAAAGGATTGGGCGCGAACCCGCTGTCGTACCTGACGATGTAAGAATAAATGCTCATTATCTTGCACCGCAGGGATGTCGTGTGATTGGCAAGATTGGCGCTGCAGTGCCGTCAGGCAGCTCAGACTTGTCTTGATCCTCAACGATGGCTTCGACGATGGAGTTGCCGTGCCAACCCACCATCGCGTCGCGATACTCTCTTAAGGCATCCGGAAGCTCACAGCCGTGTTCACCTTCTGCCCAAACGCCGACGATCCGCTTGCCTAGTTTCGCCGCGTATTCGATCTCCCAATTCACCCACGCACTTTGGCGGGTATCCGCCGTGACGTAGACGATCAAAGTCCCAGCCCATTGGATCTGAGGCGCAAGGATTGAGTTTTTGATGTATTCGGGGCTTTTTGCGTTATTTGGGTTGTTTGAGTTTATGGAAGAGTCTCGGACGGCAAGATTGTGATCGCCGAGAAGCTTCTTCAGCTTTTCCAGACCATGGTCGTCTTCATGAATGTGGCTGATGAATACGTTTTTTATGAAACCTGACATGTTCACGACCCACGTTAAATTCCGGCTAGCTTGACACAACTAGAAAGGCGGGCAACGGGCAAGTAACTCAACTTCTACATTTTATTTCGCAGACGATGCCTAGCTACGCAGGGCTTCCGCAATTGTGGCTTCGACGCCATCAACCGCTTCAGCTACGGATCCAATATTCCTGACCGTATGAACCTGATATTTGCAGCTCTCCTGCGCTAAGAGCCGGGCGTAGCTTTCGCGAAGCGCCTGCCAATAGTTCAGGTCTTCTCCACGATCAATCGGGCTATCCCGGTCGATCAGAAATGCTGCCGCTGGCTTGATTTCGCCCCATACAGTCTCTTCAGCCGCGACAAGTTCTTTCAATGCCTTCTGTTCACTGCCGCCGACGCTGCCGTATACAAGGGTCGACCACCAGAACCGATCGACGACAACATTTTTGCCCTCTGCAATCCACGGTCTGATGCGTGTTTCAATAACATCGATATGGGCAGCAACATGGAGCGCCTGTCGAGCAAGTTCAGACATAACCTTGATGCCAAACTCTTCAGGACCGTGGTGGATCCGATAAATGGCTCGGCCAAGGGTACCCTCGTCCCGACCAGGAAAGCTCAAAAACTCAAAGGTATTGTTGGACAATTTCCTTTTCAGCCCTTGCACGATGGTCGTTTTGCCGACCCCGTCGGGTCCTTCGAATATGAACAGCTTTCCAGCCATGAATTCACCCAAACCGTCGCTTCCTGATTCAACCCATGGTATACGATTCGTCAAACAAGTGGAGAAACGAAATGCCTGGCAGGCGGCACGTTTTTGTTAGTCACCATCATGCCGATGACGAGCACGTCACCAAACTTACCGACTCCCTGAGCCGGAAGGGGTACGAGATCCGAAACAGTTCTATTCGGGCCAAGCCAGCCAACAAGGAACGCCTGGCCAAGGGGCTAGTCAGCGACCGCGCGATCAAGCGTCTTCTGAGGATAAAGATGTCCTGGGCGTCGACTGTCATCGTTTTGATCGGGAAAGAAACGCACGCTCGACCTTGGGTGAACTGGGAAATCAAGAAGGCTCACGAACTCGGCAAGCGGATTGTCGGCGTGTTCACCAGGGGAGGCACCAAAGCGGATATTCCGCCTGCCTTTGAGGACTACGGCAGCGCTCTTGTGAACTGGAACCCGGACAAAGTTATCGGCGCGGTGGAGGGTACGGACAATGATTTCCAAGAGCCTGACGGATCTTCACGCGCTCCCGTCCACATGCCGTCCACCTCGCGCTGCTGATTCATGGCGGTCTATATATACGTTGTCGCACGGGACTTTGGTTTTGCCCCGAACCCATTCCATGGCCTCTGCACACTCGCAACTTGCAAACCGGTGGTCCGAAGAATGGCTCAGGAGGGCGACTGGGTGATCGGGATGGGCGGCACCAAGCTCGGTGCCGTCGGGCGCTGCATTTTTGCGATGCAAGTCACCGAAGCGTTGTCCTTCGACGATTATTGGGCCGATCCAAGATTTAAAGACAAGCGACCTGTTCGTAATGGGAGCCGAACGATGATGTTGGGCGACAATATCTATCATCAGCATAACGGCAGCTGGCAGCAGCTAGATTCCCATCACAGTCGGCCAAACGGTTCGCCCGACATCTATAATATCAAGACGGATACGGGGACTGATCGCGTTTTGATTTCGGATCGCTTCTTCTATTTCGGCAAGGAAGCGCCGGAGGTCCCTAAGGAAGTTCTCGAAAATATCGGCTACAAAAACAGCAGGGGTCATCGCGTGTACATGGACGACCAGTGCCCAGACCTTCTTGACTGGTTGAACACGACGCAATCGTCGAACTTGAACCGGGTTGTCAACGATCCCTTCCAGTTTCATCAGAGCGCCTCGCGATATTCAGTGAGTGATGACAAGATTTTGGACTAGGCGCAGTTACAAGCAGGCTATTCGGGCAGAGGGGCGTAAGCAGTCTGACTGCTGATGCTCAGATGACTGCTATCGCTTCAACTGAAGCTGCTAGATGTGACCAACGACGACGATCCGGAGACTTGCGTGACAAGCTTAAACATCAGATCGAAACTGCCGGATCGCTCCGAATCGAGCCTCTTCGGACCAAAGTTTCTCGAAGCATATGGCGACAGCGAATGGATGGAAGACAAGCCTAACAAGGCCGCTGCCCATCAGTTCCGGACCGAACTTGTCTCTCGAATTGCAACCGCGCGACTCTCCTACGGCAGCGGTACCGAAAAGAGTGCTCTGAAAAGCATTGTTGAGCTATTCAAGAGGGCGCGAGAGATTACCGCGGAGAACGTCGGATGCGGCACGTTCGAGATCTTGGTTTGGCATGCCCTGAACTCATCAGTCAGGCCGTTCACGGCAAAATGGCATCCATTGGGTGAGAGCGGTGCCTTGGACGCGCTTGACTCCAGTGATGATTTTCGAGCTGAACTTTATTGCACCCAAGGTGCCCTGCGGGAGTTGGAGCGCAGTCTAGCTTTGTTGGAGGGCGGATCAGCATCCTATGATCCGGGCGTGTCAATCGGCCAAGGAAAGCACGAGGAAAGCTTACCGGATGCCAAATGGAGACCGGCGGGTGGCATCGAACCTTTCATGGAGTTGGAGCGGGCGGCCGTCGGAGATCGCAGGGCGCATTATGAGATTGACCGAGATGATTGGGCGGCGGGGCTTGCGCTATCTGGAGGTGGGATACGAAGCGCCACGTTCTCCCTTGGCGTTCTTGCTGCACTTGCTCGTCGAAATCTCTTGCCGGAATTCGATTACCTTTCGACCGTTTCGGGCGGCGGATATGCGGGATGTTTCCTTACATCTTTAGTCGGTCAAGCCCGTTCCACTGACAATATCGGGCTGCGCCTCGAACAGGAGCCATTTAAGCGAACTGAGCAGGAATCCGAACTCTTGATGGGGGTTCGGCAGCGGGCCAGCTTCCTTTCCGGAGGTTTTGCCGAACGTTTGCTCTTGGTCATGCGATCGACCTACGGGGTCTTCGTGAACGTAATTGTCTTATTCGCTGCGATAGCATTTTTCTCTGCGCTGGAACTCACTGTCGGAGTAGCTCTAGAGCACATGAAGGCTCCGACGTGGCTAGGTTGGGTTTTTCCAGTTGCAGCTTTGATCGCACTTAGTATCATTTCTCGATCAGAAAGGCTGCAATTAAAGCAGCTGACAAGGTGGCACCTGTTGTTGGGCACTATGTTCTGCTTGCCACTCATATGGTTCGTTCTGGGGGCTTTTCACAATGGAATTGCCTGGCTGACTAGAAATTTCGTTTCAGCCTTGGGGATAGACGACTTGTCCGCGACCCTACTCGTTGGCGGGATCTTTATCGCGGTTCTTGGTGCAATTTTCGCGGTGTATGCGAACGCGCGTTCTGTCGCGATGACCATCTTAACAATCATTTTTCTCCTTCTCGTCGAACATGCTTTCTTCGCGATCTTTGGCCAGCAGCCCCCAGCAAATACAATTATCGTTTTGGCCGCGATCGCAGCAATGGTCTTCATTCTTTGGTGTGCGGTCGATGTGAACGAGACCTCACTCTACCGTTACTATCGGTCGAAGCTCGCCACCGCGTTCATTTATACAGATACTGGTGAGGCACCGCCGCGACTGAGCGACTTTGAGCCTAAGTTTTCCTTCTATCCGATCATCAATTGCGCGTTGAATGCTCCGGGATCTGAAGAACCGAAAATGCGCGGTCGTCTTTCGGATGTATTCGCATTCACGCCGCTCATGACCGGAAGCAAGCTCGTTGACTATCATCAGACCAAGGCGTGGGAGCAATGTAATCCGAAGCTTGACCTCGCGGCGGCCATGGCTCTCTCTGGTGCTGCTGTGTCGCCTCAAATGGGGTTGCGGACGACACGACGCGCGAGTTTTTGGCTGACGCTGTTCAATGCGAGACTGAACGCGTGGCTGGAAAAACCTGACGACAACGAAGACGAACAGGCTTCGCCAAAACGGACTTGGTGGCGTAGGGGGCCCGGTCTCAGTTATCTAGTTCGAGAGTTTACGGCGAGCGCCAACGAGCACCTCCCTTATGTCAACATCTCTGATGGCGGGCACATTGAAAACTTGGGGGTCTACGAGTTACTACGGCGTCGTTGCCGGTACATCGTCGCTATAGACGGCGAGGCAGATCCCGGGATGACCTTCCATGGCCTGACCAATGTGCAGCGGCTGGCATATATTGATATGGGCATCCATATCGATGCCGAGCTCGATGAATTGCGATTGCTAGAGTCTGGTTTCAGCCGGTCCCACTTCCGGTTTTGCAAAATCCGATACCCGACTGGAAACGAAGAGCAGCCATGGGAGATCGGTTATCTACTCTACGTGAAGCTGTCATTGACTGGCAACGAAGGTGAATTCCTTAGACGCTATCGTTTAGACGAGCCAACGTTCCCACATCACTCGACGGCCGACCAATTCTTTACGGAGACGCAGTTCGAAGCCTACCGGTCGCTTGGTGAGCACATCGGCGATAAGCTTTTCATGGACGCGATCATCGAAGATCTGGCAGGTGAGCAGTCGGTCCGCGTGGAGGAATGGTTGAGGAGTTACGCGAAGAATTTCTTGGGCCACAAACCCGGTGAAAGAGAAATGGCTCCTTAGTGGGGGGCCAAAATCGCCACGCGTTCGATTGTTGTGCAACCTTTAGCGACAAAAACCTGAGATGAGCGACCAGAAATGTTGACGTGTTCCCCTTCCGTTCATACTTAGGAGCGCGACGGGAGATATAGAAATGGGTCTGAAATTTAATGGACGTCCGTTTAACGCTAACGACTTCGCCGAAGGCATTGAGAAGGCGATGATTGAGAGCGCAAAGGAACAGCTTAGGGAGCGCTTTTCCGCTATTAGGCATCCCGAGACAGGCGAGTTTCCGACGGTCATTGTTCACGGTGAAAGTCTCGATGATTTGCGCTTGAGCATCGAAGGGTCGGCCGATCTGTTGACGGTGGTCAAGGAACGGATGAGCCCCGAGGATCAGGAAGTTACTTTGTTTCAGCCCGTTCAAAAGGCGCCGCCCAAAGCGTTTTTGAGCTATTCGTTCGAAGATTCTGAACTGGCCGAGAAGCTGGCGCTGGGGTTGATGGCGAAAGGTATCGACATCTGGTGGGCTGAATGGGAGATCGGTTCAGGCGACAGTTTGCGTCAAAAGATCGATGAGGGTCTGGGCAACTGCACGCACTTCCTTGTACTGCTCACCCCAGTCGCAATCGGAAAGCCGTGGGTAAAGCTTGAGATGGACGCTGGGCTCGTTAGACGGGTCTCGGGTCAGGCGAAGTTCATCCCCATTCGGTACGGCGTGTCCACAACCGAGCTGCCGACACTTCTTACGGGGATGCTCTCACCTGAACTGGACACGAATAATTTCGATGCGGCCGTACGCGATCTCGCGAACGACATCCATGAGATTTCCAGTAAACCCCAGCTCGGACCGGCACCCGCGACGACATCTCTTCCATCGACAAGCTATTCGCAAACCGCCACCGCGATTGCTAAGGTCTTCGTCGAGGAAACCAAGACGGCGATGTTTGCTGATCCGCAAAAGGGCGTCGACGAGCTTGCTTCCGCGATTGCGGCTTCGGAGGAAGACGTTGAGGACGCCCTTTACGAGCTTCGAGACTTCATAAAGCTGAGTCTTAATCGCGCCATGCCGAAGCCGGAATTGTTTGCTCAGTTCGACAAGCACTTTATGGAATGGTCTCCGGAAGATGACGCGTTGAGAATGGCGGTGGAACTTGTAAACGATCCTATGTTCCCGCACGACACGGCTGAGGTCGCTCGGCGATATGGATGGGATCCAAGGCGGATTAACCCGGCGCTGAGCTACCTGTTGGCGCGGAACCTCATCGTCGATTACAAGGTGCTTTCAAGTGAATTCAACTCGATCAGGATCGTGAAAACCGACGGGACACGCCGATTTGTCAAAAGCCGACAGTGAGCTTTCCCACCAAGTTTCGTCGGCCTTATCCTATCAGCCTTCGCAATAGCTGGTGTTCTCTGTTGTTTGCAGTCTATCGGCGGCGCATGCTTCCGATGACGCTAAGTGAGCAATTGGGTCTGGGACTTACGATTTGACGTCCAGTGCCTCGCACATTCGCATCGCGGCTTTTTTCGAAAGTCCCTTGAGGGTTTGATAGCGGATGAATGGTGATTACCCAAGCGAAGAAATTAGTATTGTCGATCCTGACGGGAGCGAGTTCTCGACGGCCGGTCCGGAGAGTAGGGCTCTTCTCAACAACCGCGAATGAGCATGATGGGCGAAGACTGCGCCGTCGCCGCCAAGGATCAAGAAGAACTTCGGTAGGGTGCGGACAACCCATTCCACCCGCAATTTCGCAACATATTTTTGATTTGAAAAAACAGAAAGCGGCCACGCCTGACGTCGCGAGGGGACAAAGATCAGTTAGATCAAGCGTATACGCGGTTGATCTATTGCCAGATCCAAATACGATCGGCGGCAACTGTTCGTTTTTAAACGAGAGAGAAAAAGGCTAGCGCCGTGAGCTTCTTCCCCCAACAGCCAGTCCGCAGGAAGGCGTTTGTGAGCTACCACCACCGCAATGATCAAACCTTCTACGACAGCTTCTCTAGGCTGTTCCATGACGGCTACGAGATGATCACCGACAACTCGTTGGAGCGGGCGATCGACAGCGCCAGTTTTGAATATGTCATGAGACGGATCCGAGAAACGCACCTGCACGGAAGCTCCTGCACGATCGTTTTGTGTGGCGCCGAGACGCCAAATCGCCGCTATGTCGATTGGGAAATTCATGCCTCACTTCATCAGCAAATGGGCATGGTGGGGATTGGTCTTCCGACAATCAAATGGGAAGGGCAAGGGACCTGGAAGCCCGCCCGATTGCAGGACAACATAGACGCTGGATATGCGACTTGGACGTTGTGGGAAAATCTCGCATCGAGACCTGCGATGCTAAATCAACTAATTGAACAGGCGCTCGGCGCGTCAAAACGGCTGATCAATAACACGCGTTCCAGGATGCTGCGAAACGCATAGGGCGCGGGCGAACCGGCGCATCTGCCGCGACGGCCACGCTTGGGCGAACCGAAATCGAACTCAGGATCCTCAAGAAGGTAATACGACAGCGTTGATCAAACCAGCTTCCCGTTGTTCCTTGCAAGATTGGAGAGCCCAATTAGACCTCCGAAAAGGACCTAACCACATGAGCACAAAACACATACGTTTTCTTTTTGACGCTTCATTCAAAAGTACAGAGTACGTCGTCGAAACATCGTCTTGGGACGTCGAAGCGGCGGCCGGAATTGCCCACCGGCTAACCTTGGAGCGAGGAGTCCAACCCTACGCCTTCTGGTTCGAATCACGGGAGCCCGGGCACGGACCGGAACCGAAGATCAGTGGAACCTACTATCTGGGCGGCAAGCTTCAGACTCTTGACGAACTCCGAGCTGAAAATGATCCGTCAGCGGTGATCATGATCCACCATTTAGAAGCTCGGGGCATCGAAAGGGTTGTAACGACTAACTGCCCCTGTCTTGCCAGTTTCCCATTCCGAGATGGTGACCATATTTTGGAATGGGAGCCTGCAATCGAGATGAGCATAGGTCTCAGATAGGGGCGGCCTTAATTCATCGTCAACGCGCTTCGGCTCGGGACAAGTCTTTCTCGCTGATCTTCCAGCCATCGAGGTTCGTATCCCACTGTGCATTTGCGAGCGCCACGACGCGCTTTTGCATCGCGAATGAGCCACTAAACACAACCTGCTTGTTCATTTTACGAGCGATTAGCAAGCCTTCAGGTACGGGCGGCTGTGATCCTGTCTCAACAGGATCGTCGTTACGAGGGAGTGGCGGGAGGTCTTCCATCAGATCTCGTATTTGCCTGCAAGCTGCTTGAACGCTGCGGTGAGGATCGCTGTCGCTCGCTAGGAAGTCGTAGATTATCGGCGTAATGCCCCGGAAATTCGACGGAATCCTCGTCTCGTAATCACTTGGGGCGACAAAGAACGTTCGTTTCTTTCCCAGCGCTCCCATGAACATCCCCAGCTCTAAAATTACATTGTCTCTTGGCGCAAAGGCCATCGTGTTCCGATGATCTATAGCGTCATCCGGCGTCAACAAGAAAACCGCAAAATCCACTTGCTTCGTTATCCGTATGAGATTGTCTAAGTGGCTGTCGTTGACCTTAAAGGCGCATACCCCACTGTTGTCGGTAGCTCGACCACAAACAAGAGGATGCTTGAACTGATCCTGCATGGCGTCCGCCAACCGACTGCTTTCTGATGAATGTCCCAGGAATATGTTTTTCAATAGTCTAGACCTTCTCTTGATCAATTTCCCCATGACGCAGCCAATTTAATAAAGCGTGAAAAGGGTAAGCGCGAATTTCTGCGCGCCTTCTGAAGCGCAGTGCTCTGAGGCATGAAGTGTCCACCAAAAGATAGGTGGACACCAAATCATGGATGAAGATG
>NZ_LMDX01000017.1:0-160438 GCF_001425225.1 Ensifer sp. Root127 | reverse complement strand
ATAAGAGGCAGTCATGCTTCCAACTCCCTTGTTGAGATCTTCGAAACCCCAATAAGGTAAGCCGAAAGGCCGGAAGCGTGACTGTCCCTCGATCATCACCTGCATCTCAATGGTCCGTTCTCTCCTGGGACGCGGCTGCTTTCATGCCACCTCCTTGAATTTGTGAAAGATGACGCCGTCGGTCATGAGGGGTCGGAAGGGGTCAAGGCTCGCGTCACGCGACCGGCGGGGCCGGCGCGCGGAGGAGCCGATTTTGCCGCTTGCGGCAAAATTGGAGGGGCCGCGCGGCCCTGAAGCGTTCCGGCCCCTCATGGCATCCTGACACTTCTGAGCAGACAGGGTGGGTTGGGTATGCAATGTGCTGGCACCTGGCTGACCTCGCTTCTGACAAGATCCGGTTAGAGCGCCACGAGTTGCATTTCGCCAATGACGACAAACAGACCGGGACCGTAGCCTGCCGACTACGGCCCCTCCTGGCTATATACTCAGCTAGGCGACGATCCGGCTGGCTGCAGTAGCGACTTTGGCATAGGCCGAAATTGGCCGGTCCGCTTTAAAGGTGAGGTCCCTTTCGACGCGCAGGCCAAGGCGGCCGCGAACGGATTGGATCTCCGAGAGAAGAACGGAACCGAGTTCGGGAAACCCGACGCCGAGGTCGCAGAGCCCGAAGAGCAGATCGGGGTCCTCCGGTTCGGCAGCAGCGATCAACCATGTGGCGGCCGCGTCGGGCGTAAACAGTTTGACGAGCGGAAGCGGATCGAAGTCTGGATCGCGTTGGAAGCGTCGACCGTTGGTGATGAGGGCCGCGCGGATTTCCTCGGTGATGAGGCGCATTGGTATTCTCCAGGATGAAGGGGTTGGACGGAGCGGCCCCGCGATCACCGCGGGGCCGGCGTATGCGACGCTCAGGCTGGATCATTCCACAGGATGACCTTGCGGTTCGCCTCGCCGCCCGGTGCCGGTGCGACATTGCCGAAAATCACGCCGATCTCGGGCGCTTCGAGCTTGACCGAGAGGTATTCCTCGCCGGTGCGCTGCGAGTTCCGGTACCAGCCGGCGCCGATCTCGAAGCCGGTGCGGCGGTGGATGATGCGATAGTCAGGGGCGCCTTCGCTTGTCTTCTGCCCATTCGGGATGAGGGCGATCGGGGCGTTGACCTTAATGGTGGCGAAGAGACCTTCGAGGGTGCCGTCGGTCTTTTCGGTAAGGGTTGCGATCGTGGTGGCCATGGTGCTGTCTCCTTCGGTTGCTCGGGAACCATTCCCGATGGCGCCCGAAGAAGGGGCCGAGCCGCAAGTGTCACCGCAGCGAAGCGGAGGGAAACCCCTTGCGGGTTGACGCTGGACGCGGCCGGTCCCTTAGAAAGGCGACATCGAGAACGGGAATGGCATCCGAGGCGACCGATCGGAAAGACACGTGGCCGGTGCGCGCCATCGCATCCCGGCGTTCAGAAACCGCAGCGAGGATGGTATGGGTCGGCGCTACAAGAGCAGCGTTATCGCCCGGAATTCAGTGCAAGGCTGCGAAGCTCTTCAATAGCCGTGACGCCGACGGACGGGCTCGCAGGATCGCCAAGGTCCGCAGGAGGCCGAAAGATTGCGACAACGCATGATATGAGCGTGTCTGCGAATGGATTACGAAGTTGGCCTTGCGGCTCCCCTCACCGCAGGCGCAGGCGCGACGTTTGCCGAAGATCACGCCGATCTCGGGCGCTTCCAGCTCGACCGAGAGGTATTCCTCGCCGTTACGCTACAAACGCCGACCGTGAACCTCCATGGATAACCGTTCGACAGGCGGAGACCGGTTGGTACGTCGGAACGAGGAACCGGCCTAACGTTTCAATCGTCTATCCGAAATCCGACCTTCATAACCACCTGATAGTGCGCCACTGCGCCTTCCTTGATCTGTCCGCGGATTTGATCCACCTCGAACCATTCGAGGTTTCTCATGGTTTTCGAGGCCCGCATAATCGCTGTTTCGATCGCCTCGGTCACCGAGACCTTCGAACTACCGACAAGTTCCACCTTCTTATAGATATGGTCGCTCACGTTATCCTCCCAGGTTGGTTTAGGCTCTGCTCGGCTTCAAAGGGGCTCGTGGGCACCGCTCGATGGGATTGCTCGACCGAGCTGGCATCGCCACGCAGACAACGCTGCGTCAAGAGACTGCTGGCATGGAAGTTCACAGCTAAACGCCTACGATCCGGCAATAACCGGTTGTTGTCAAACAGTCTGCTGCTCGGCGCAGGCTGCCGCCGCAGCCGGGAGACCAATCGACCGGATTGACTGCCGCCGCTGGCATTTATCGTGCGAGACCTCCCGGGAAACTTCGCACTCGACAGCGGATGAGACGTAAGCCTCGTTCGGGTAGCGACGCGCCCGATGACCAAGCGGCGTGAACGTGTAGGCGCCGCCTGCGTTGCCGAGAGCACAGATGAGGCGGTAGTCTCTCAGCCGTAGAGATAATACGGAAGCCAGAGCGCCATGCCCGGCCAGACATACATGATGACCATGCAGAGTATGACGATCAGCATGTAGGGTATCATGCCTGCGAAGATCTGGCTGAGGGTGACCTGTGGCGGCGAGACACCTTTGAGATAATAGGCCGACATCGCGACTGGCGGCGACAGGAACGCTGCCTGAAGATTGACGAAAACGAGGACACCCCAGAGAATGGGATCGATGTCGAAGTGGCTTAGCAGCGGCAGGAAGATCGGCACGAAGATGATGATGATCTCGGTCCATTCGAGTGGCCAGCCGAGAACGAATATGATCGCCTGCGACAGGATCATGAACTGCACCGGCGTCAGGTCGAGCGCCAGCACCCATTCTTCGACGAGCGCCTGGCCGCCAAGGATAGCAAAGACCGCGGAGAAGAGCGCTGAGCCGACAAAGAGCCAGCAGACCATCGCGGTCGTCTTCGCCGTCAGGAATACCGCTTCCTTGGTGCGCTTCCAGTTGAGCGTCCGGGCCTGGAACGCAAGCAGGAAGGCCCCTGCAGCGCCGACGGCAGCGGACTCAGTCGCCGTCGTGATCCCGAACAGGATAACGGCAAGGACGAGCGCAGTGAGAATGCCGAGCGGCATGACGGAGGAGACCAGAAGCTTCACGACCTGCAAGCGATCCGTGGTCATGTTGCGGTAGTAGCGCACGAGTACGACCGCGGCGATGGCGGCGATGATGCCGAACGTTACGTAGAAACTCCCTGTCGGCCCGTCGACCGCCGCCGGACCCGCATCGAGCGCCGGCGCGCCGAGCTCCTCAAGCCCTTCGGGCGCTTCGGCCTCGGCCGAGGCTTGCGGATAAATGACGACATACCACCACACGAGCGCAAGCGTGAATGCGGTCAGCAAGAAAGGTACCAGCGCAGCGCAGGTATTCTTGATCAGCTTCCAATAGGTGAGCCGCCCCTCCGGGGTCTCGATTGCCATCGCCCGCGACGGCGAAAAGAGCGCGGAGAAGAGCCCGGCTAACATGTTGTGTGAATAGAGGGCCTCAAAGCTCCTCATCCAATCGGGCACCGGAACTCTTGTCTGTTCTTCGGGTAAGGCGGGTGCGATCTTCGGATTGATCATCGCCCAGCCGAGAATGTAGACAAGATAGAGGAACGCAAGGAAAAAGCCGGGCAACATCGCCGCGGCATAAAGCTTGACGACCGACTGCCCGGCAACCGCCGCGTAGACGATAATCATCACCGATGGCGGGATCAAAATGCCCAGCGTGCCGCCGGCGGTGATGACGCCCGAGGCAAGCTTCACGTCGTAGCCGGCGCGCAGCATCGGGTTCATCGCGATGACGCCCATCAGCACCACCACGGCGCCGACGAGGCCGCTGGCGATGCCCCAGAAGGTGCAAACGATGAGCGTTGCAACGGCAAGCGACGCCGGCACCCGTCTGAAACAGAGCTGGATGCTGTAGAACATCTTGTCGACCAGCGCACCGCGCTCCATCACGTAGCCCATCAGCACGAAGAGAGGGATGGAGATCAGGACGTCGTTGGTCATCGCGCCGTAGGTGCGCTGAACCATTAGGTCGAAGACGCGATTGTCGATCCAGTGCTCGGCCGGATTGTAGAAGGCATAGAATCCAAAGAGCATGCCGAGCCCCATCAGCGTAAAGGCTGTCGGGAACCCCATCATGATCACGATCACGATGAAGATCAGCATCGTCAGTCCGAGGAACGGATCGCTCACGTCTCGATGTCTCCCCCCAGGCCTCGTTTTCGCGCTGCCCTGTCGATGTCCTGGGCGCGCTCGATCGCGGCCTCGCGCGTTTCGGCGTCTATGTGCTCGCTATGCGCAAGCTGCTCGGCGACGACGTCGATCTCCTCGACATCCTCAATGCGGCTCGGCCATTCTCCGGACCTGAGACAGACGATGCAGCGCATGATCTCGGCCAGTCCTTGAAGCATCACGAGAGCACCGGCTATCGGTATGACGGTCTTGAAGTAGTAGATCGGCGGCCCCTCTGCCGTCACGGTCGAATGCTCGCCGATCCGCCACGAAAGTGCCGCGTAATCGTAACCCGCGTAAACGAGGGCGGCGACGCCGGGCAGGAAGAAGAGGATGTAGAGGACGAGATCGAGCCCGGCCTGTATCCGCGGTCTGAGTGAGCTGTAGAGAAAGTCACCACGCACATGAGCGTTCTGCGCCAAACCGTACGCTCCGGCGAGCATGAACAGCGTGCCGTAAAACATGTTGCTGGCGTCGAAGATCCAGGCGGTCGGCATGTTCATGATGTAGCGTTTGATGACCTCGACGCAGACAAGTGTCATCAGCCCAATGATGAGCCACGCCGCGGCCTTTCCAACCCACACGCTGATTGCATCGATCCTGAGCAGAAAATCCTGAACGGTCACGCGTGCCCCCAGATGGTGCATTCTTTTGGCCAGAAGTTCTCCGCCCGAAATGCCCGAGCCACGCGTCAGAGTTCTTTGGCGACACCGTCCGGACCGAAATAGTGATCGAACACCAATCTCCGGCCGACGACGGTGTCCTGTTCCCACCGCGTTGCCCGCTGTGCAAAAGCGAGCTGGGACTGAAGAATCTCCTTGAAGAGCGGGTTTTCGGCCGCTTTCTTCTTCACGACCTCGTCGTAAACCTCCAATTGCCTCTTGAGGATCGTTTCAGGCGTCTTGTAGAATTTTACCTTGTCGGTCGTCTGCATCTCCAAATAGTCTTTCGAATAGCGATCGATCGCCTTCCAGTGCATGTCCTGTGAAGCAGCCTCAACGGCATTGGCGATGATGGCCTTCATTTGCTCAGGCAGCGCGTCGTATTTCGTCTTGTTGAACATGATTTCGAACTGCTCGGCATTCTGGTGGTAGCTCTGCAGCATGCAGATCTTCGAGACGTCGGGGAAACCAAGGACGCGGTCGGACGAAGCGTTGTTGAATTCGGCCGCGTCGAGCAACCCACGGTCCAGTGCCGCGACGATCTCGCCGCCCGGCAACGCATTGACTGCCGCCCCGAGACCGGTGAAGACGTCGATCGAGATGCCGACAGTGCGGAATTTCAGTCCTTGGAGATCCTCAACCTTGGCCACAGGCTTCTTGAACCAGCCGAGCGGTTGTGTCGGCATCGGACCATAAGGGAACGAAACGACATTGGCGCCGATGGATTCATAAAGCTTGGCGAGAAGCTCCTTGCCGCCGCCATATTTGTGCCACGCCAGCAGCATGTTGGCGTCCATTGCGAAGCCCGGCCCGGAGCCCCAGAGGGCCAGCGCCGTCTGTTTCCCGTAGTGGTAGACAAGAACGCCGTGGCCGCCGTCGAGGGTTCCTTGCGACACTGCGTCGAGCAGGCCGAAGGCTGGCACGACGGCGCCCGCCGGCAACACCTCGATCTTCAGGTCGCCGCCGGTCATGTCGTTGACCTTCTTGGCGAAATCGAGCGCGAACTCGTGAAAGATATCCTTGGAGGGCCATGTGCTCTGCCAGCGCATGTTGACGGGCCCTTGCGCCTTGACGACACTCGGTGCAGCGATCACCGCCGCGCCGGCCATAGCCGCACCGCTAAGGAACTTGCGACGCGACGTCCTCCCTTCAATATGGGGTCTTCGTTTCACCTCTTCCTCCCGAACACATGAACTCCTCACCCGCAGTCGAAGGGCGATGAAGGGTGCCGCGGTCTCCCGCCCCACTCGTGATCAAGGGTCTTGACCCCAAACAATACTCCTCAATCGAGCCCCAAGCAAAGGTTGCAGAGAGCAGCGCTCGAAAATCTTTTCAGGAAACGTTCCCTCGACTAACCACTACGCTGGCCAATCAAACCATATCTCCGTTACGCGGAACTTCCCCTCGACCCGTTTGCACTGAACGACGATATCGACCAACATCTTCAACAGGTCGCGAATATCGTCGCGCGCGAGATCCTGCCCGCCGTCGGATTCCTTAACGAGCAGGGTCAGTTGCTCAAACGCGAGGGCTGCCGAGTCAGCGTGCACTGTGGTGATGGACCCTGGATGCCCGGAGTTGATATTTCGGATGTAGTAGAAAGCCGTGCCGTCGCGCAGTTCCTGCAGCAGGACACGATCGGGACGCATCCGCAGGCTTGACTCCAGCAGCTCCTTGGGACCGATTTTCGCAAGGCCCTGTTCCCCCTTCGAATAGAACAGTCGAACGTGGTTTGGTTGCGGTATGACCAGCTCGGCTGTGTCCTCGATTGTGATAATGCGCTCGAACGTCGGAATGTGCTGGATCAGCGCCTTCGACAGCGTGGTTTTACCCGAGCCGGTCGCCCCGGAAATAATGATGTTCTTCCGGGCGACAACCGATTGCTCCAGGAACGCCGCATAGTTTCCGGCTTCGTAAAGCTTAGACAGCCTTCTGTCCGGACTGTCGGCTCGATCACCCGCCGCGGCGGTCACGGTAAATAGTCCTGCTGCGTCTAGGCCGCCTAACGACAGGGACACGGATGAGGGTTTGCGAATGGTGATGCTAACCGTGCCTTTTGTTGTTGCCGGCGGGATAACGATCTGAATACGCTCGTCGTCCGGAAGAGTTGCCGAAAGGATCGGCCTCGCCTCGTCGATCGCCTGATGCGAATGACTGGCAACGGCGCGGGCAAGACGCATCAATCTGTCGAAGGTCAGTTCCGCAACGTCAAAGCGCGACCAGCCAGCGGACCCTTCTGCCAGGACTTCGCCCGGCCGGTTGATGACCACCTCATAGAGTGTGGGGTTTTGCAGCAACCCGGCGATCGGCTGGAGAAGCTGGCGCACGACAGGCGCGTCGCACGTTCCCGTCACGCGCTGATCCTCATTTCGTTACGACGCGCGCGCGTTTGCTGAAGTCGCCGAGGACAGAACGTTCGAGAACAGAGTTACGTGGTTTGGACACCCGCAATTCATAGATCCCGGAAAAATCGAGATCACGCGCCACGAAAATCGACACGAGCTCGCCCTGATGCTTGCTGAGCGTCGGGACAATATTAATCGATTGCTCGACGGCGATCGCTGCCGCTTGCCTGCCGGCGCTCGTCGTACCCTCCGCGTCAACGTCCTGATCCTGTAATTGCCTTCCGCCAAAGCTCGCCACATCACCAACGATCGACAGGAGCAAAGCACTGCCGAAGCGCTCCCACCAATGACTGTCGACATGACCGTCAAAACCGGCTCGACCGAGCGCATCGGTTGCGGGTGAAGCAAGCGCAATGATGACACCGGTTGGCGTTTTCGCACGGTTCCAGAGGACGAAGAGCCGCTTCTGGCCGCGCCGCAGACCGCCGCGGTATTCGCCGACAACTTGTGTGCCCTTCTCCATCAGCACCACGCGGCCGTTATCCGAAAACACGTCGCGATTGATGACACAGCTCGCGAAGCCAGGCTGGTCAGAAGACAGCGCCGTTTCGAGCACGCACGGGATCGAAGTCCCCATCGCGACGATATAGTTCCGGTTGCCGAGATGTCCGGCGCGCGAACCTTCGAGCCGTGTCGGCTTCAGCCTGCGGTCGAAACGCTGATCTTCGTTCTCGCCTACCTCGCCGCCAAGCGCGCCATTAATGGGCAGATAGGTCGAAGCTTGATCCGGCGGTGTTTGCGTGTATTCGGAACGGCGATCGATCCCTTGGCCTGCGTTGAAGGCCATGACTGGGGCTCGCCGGGCAGATTCCAGAAGCTCGTCTTTTTCGGGTTCGGTGGGCGCTTCGGCGACAACCGGCGTTGGCAATTTGACTTCGGGCAATGGCTCCACCGTCTTCGGCTCCTCTTTTGCCGGCTCGAAGTCCGTCGCTTGCCGGATGACCACCCGCTCCTCACGATTGGCATTCGGGTCAAGGGTCTGCGAACGCATCGACCACAGCCCGAAGCCGATGAAGGCGAGGATAGCTGCGACAACGGCGCCGCGTCTGAGAGCCGGGTTGCTGTCGAACCCTTGGGGAAGCTGGGCATGTCCGCGTTCGCCGGGTATCGTCGTTGGAACATCGTCTGTCATTGTGCGTCTCTTTGGGCTGTGTCCTCATCTGGTACCTTGACGACCCTCTCCACCGATGGAGAGGTCGTATGTGTCCCGGGGTTGTCTGCGCCAAGAGTCTGGGCCTCGTTGAAGACGCAGATCACATCCGCTCCGCGACGCAGGATGAACTTGCGGCTGATGGCATGGACGAGCACGAGATCACCGGAGACGGATTTCGGGACGAGACTTTCGGTTCCGTCGGAGTTCTCAAGGTAGATTGCCGGGATCTCCCGGTTGTCGCCGAAGACAAAGGTTGTAAGCTTGCCGTTGTCGTAAACGGCCTGCGGTTCGATCGCGGCAGATCCTTGCGCCGAATATTGCCAGTTGCGCGGGCCATATTGCTCATGGAGCGCCAAAACGTCATTTGCAGCACCGGCTTTCTCCGCTTGGCCACGGGCCTGCGCTTCCAGGCGCCGGCGCCGCGCCTCGTCAGTGGGATAGCGGTACTTCACATAGAAATAGGTATCTTGCCCGGCAACAACGGAGCCGTCGCGCACTGTCAGCTCCATCTGGTAACTGCGCTTTGAGCCATCTCGTCTTGTCGTGACAATGGAGATGTTGGTGATCGGCTGGTTTTCGCGCGGTTTTAGGAACAGAATATTGCCGGCTGGCGCCACCTCCCAGGCTACCGAATTGCCAAGCGCCACATGCGCGATCTCCTCATTGGGCGCAAACTCCACCTGAACCGACGAGCGCAGTGTGCCGACGATGCGGGTGATGTTATACGGCTGATAGTTGACGAAACGAACACGGTTGTCCTGCCCGGCGCCGCTCGGAATATTGAGGGCCAAGGCTGGATCAAAGACCGCGGTGACGGCGACAAGGGCGGCCAAGACTGGAAATGAAATTGTCTTCAATTGATCGCCTCCGGATCTGCCCGATACTCACTGACGATAAAGCCAATTGGATTGACCAGCCGGTCGGTCGAGGAGACCGGGGCATTGACATAGGAATAAGTGATCGTCGCCACCCAATGGGTTGTGCGCACATCGTCTGCCCGGGTGATGGTGCTGAGAAAGCGCACCGACACGACGCTTGCGTTGATCAGGGAGATCGACTTGATCGTGACTTTCACCGTCGAACCCCGCCCGTAAACATTTTGTGGGGAGTGGGGATTGCTGCCGCGGTAAAGGGTGGCAAACCGCATCTGCTCGGGTTGCGCCGACAGGAGTGAGACGGTCTCGAAATTCTCCTTGGCCTCCGACCAAACATAGCCTTCGCGCGCCCTGACATAGCGCGCAGCAAAATACTTCGTCACCGCTTCGTCGTAGCTTCCGGCCCCCGAGGTCAGGGCCGACACCACGTCGACAATACCGGTCGAATTGTCGACACGCACGACGAATGGCACGGCCGTCTTTAATGGCGCGAGCGCAGCGACGGCAAAGACGGCGGCGCAGGCAACGAAACTTGCAACAATCGCAATAGTCCAGGCAATTCGTGCCGAACGTTCGACGCTTATCAATCGATCCTGATCGAAACGGCGCGCCCTGTCGAAATAGGCCTTCAAACCATCCGGGGTGATCATTGGCGCCCCAGCGCCTCGGCGCATTTGCGATAGGACGCGCGTTCGTCAAACTCCTCGAAGGCCGCGGGAACTGGCTGTTCACGCAGGTAACCGAGCGGTTTTGCAGAACGCTGTCTACCGCCCTCCCATTGCCACATTGAACGGTTGAGCGGGCGTTTGGTGTATCCGTCGCATTTCGGGAGATGAGACGTCATCGTGTTGCATCCGCTGACCAGGGCCAACAATAGGAGGCAGAAGACAGTTCGCGGCATATCGACCGGTATCCTTTGTTCATCCGTAAAGGGTCGCAGCGCCGTTGAGGCACCTTGCTGGAAGAGCATCGGCAGGTCACGACGTGTCGTGTTCCGACAAGCGGCGAACGGCGGCGCGCATACCGCGTCGCGCGATGCGCTGGACAGCGACTGCTCCGGAGGTGAGCGTACTCTCATGCGCATCGCGTGCCGCAGAGTAGCCATAGGTCAGCGACGCACCACCGGCAGCAAGGGATGCTGCGATACCGGGGAGCTGATAAAAGACGTAGAGGCTTGCGATCCCAATGGCTCCGATCGCTATCGGCCGCATCAAGACGTCCTCGTAGGCTTCGACGGTGGTGAACGACGTGTCGAGCGTCGTGATCAGCAGCGAGCCGACCGCAACGACCAGGATCTGTAAGATAACGAAATTGACCAGTTGGCCGATCCAGGCTTCGGTGAAGCGCCGCGTGCTCTGAAACATCGCCAGTGCAATGAAAATGGGACCGAGTGCCAGAATGATGGCGAGTGCGACGCGGGCATAGAGGGAGACGATATAGCCGATTGCAGCGACGACGAATGTAATGACGACCATCAAGAGGCCACCGAACGCGGTCGCGATGTCGAGCGGCCAAGAGCTTCTGTTCCAGATTTGGTTGGCCGACGCCTGCCCCTTGTCGAGCAGTGCATCAAATGTCGACGCACTCGGTACGGTGCCGGTGTTGAGCGCCGTGGAGATTTCCTGCGGCAGACTGGTGAAGAATAGATCAGTTACAAACGCCCGATAGTCGGCAGCATTGCGCACGAGCATCACCAAAATGCCGAGCTTGATCGCGCGGTAGGCAAACTCCAGCACAGGCGCTTCGATGGACCCTCTGAGAACCAGATAGCCATAGAGGACGACATAGAGCACGAGGGCCGCCGTCAACGGCCCCGCCACCCACGTGCTGATGTTGGATGTTCCGGAAGAAATGAAACTCTCAAGTGGAGCCTTGAACTGATTGTCGAGGAAAGCAAAGACCTGGTACATCCGCCTTAGCCCCCAAGCGCCTTGTTCGTTCGCTCGAGCCGAGCCTTGCCACGGACCGCCTCGGCCAAGCGGTTCAAGTCGGTGAGAACCTCACCGTGCGAGCAGGCGACGGGCAACAGCAGGCGGGTCGGCATCGACGTTGTCATTTGAGTGCGGCTCCCATTGCGTCCATCCGTTTGCGCCAGTCTTCGGCCTGGCGTTGCAGATCAACCTGAACCTGCGCTTGCTGGATCATCTGCAGTGCCTGCATGCGCAGGGTGTCCGTCTCGAGAAAGGCGGTCTCGGCAAGCAGCCGGGCCTGAAGGTCTGCTATGTCCTTGGCGTCTCCGGCCGCGGCAATCCGTTTGCGCAACTCGTCGATGCCGTCGATGCGCTTGGTTGCCGCGTCATAGATCTGCTGCCCGAGGCTCATCTGACCGGCGTTGCGGTTCTGCATACGAGCAAGTTCTGAGGCGTAGAAATCGTTGGCGCTGGTTTTATAGATGCTGTTGTCATCGAGGAACCTCGTGGCGGAATCGCCAAAGGCGCCGGCGCCTGCGCCCTTCAGCAGCCCTTGGACGGCTGAGAAATCGTCGGGTAGTGCGTTGCGGATCGCCGGATCGTTCAAAATGGTTGCGATATCAGCCATATCGGTCAGTTTGTTAAGGGAACCGTAAAGCTGCTGCGCCTGATCAAGCTGCGCCTTCATCGAATCCAGTTGCTTGGTCAACTGGGCAATGCTCTCTATGTGTTTGGCGATTGCAGCGTTATCGACAACCGGGATCCCCTGCCCTGAGGTCCCTGTTGCATAAAGCACTGCGGCTGCAGCGATCATCGCTGTCATCTTCCTGATCATCAGCTTTTACTCCTCATTTGCTGGAACAGCGGCAACCAGGCGGACGGATCGTCTCCTACGTCCGCACGGATACGATCCCCCAGTTCGACATTGGCGGTGCGCCCGGACAACACGGCGAGTTCATCGTCGAAGCCTGCGAGATTGAGTTCGGCGACAACGCTGTTGTGGCCCTGCTTGACGATAAACCGCCTCGCATCGTTGGAGAGTGCACACGATATCAGTTCGAACTCACGCTCCGTCAGCTTGAAACCATCGACATAATCGGCATGACTTCCACGCGCATTCGGCATGAATAGCTGTGTCGGGCATTGTTCGATGATCGTATGTGCAATCGGTGAACCGATAGCGTCGCGTGGGCTTTGCGTGGCAAACAGCATCAATCCGTTCTGCTTGCGGATCGTCTTCAGCTTGTTTTGAGCAAGATCGCGGAAGGCCTCGTCGGCAAGCGCCTTCCAGAATTCGTCGACGACGATGATGATCCGGCGGCCGTCGATCAACTGCTCGACGCGATAAAACAGATAGGCCATCAGTGGCGTGCGGATTTCCTCATTGTCGAGGAAATGCGTCATGTCATAGCCGAGGAACTTCGCGCCGATGCCTATGTCGTCGGCATCATTGTCGAACACCCAGCCAAGCGGCCCGCCTTTTTCCCAGCGACGCAGGCGCGCCGCTATGCCCTCAGGATCAGTGTTGTCGAGGAAAGCACGCAGCGCCCCTATGGTGCGCTCATCGCGCGAAAGGTCAGCAATTCCCTCGATGGCGCCGGCAATATCGCGGACTTCGGTAACGGAAAGCTCACGCGCCTTCGAGCCGACAAGCTTCGCGATCCATTGGGACAGAAAGACCTTGTTCTGCGGCGTGAGCTCAAGACCCTTAAGTGGTGCGCATCCAGTTGGCGCACCATTTTGCAGCGGCAGATAAATCCCGCCTGCGGCGCGCACGAACAGATCGGCGCCACGGTCCTTGTCGAAGAAGACAATATGCGGATCATGCTTCTGCAACTGAGAGAGCATGAAATTGACGACGACGGTTTTGCCCGATCCTGTCGGTCCGCAGACGAAAGTATTGCCGAGATCACCATGGTGGAAGTTGAAATAGAACGGCGATCCGGATGCGGTTTTCAGGAGAGCGACGGCGGGGCCCCATTCGTTGCCGTGCTCCTGACCGCGGGGATAGGAATGGAACGGAGAAAGAGCGGCGAAATTTTTGGACGTGATTGCGCCAGAGCGGGCGCGATAGCGAAAATTGCCCGGAAGCTGCGCCCACCAGGCTGCTTCGAGCCCGAGATCCTCACGGGCAACGACTGCACCCCCATTGGTGAGGTGCGCGCGCGACTTTGCCAGATTGTCATTGAGCTCCGTCACCGATGGCGCAAAGACTGCGAGCGTCAGATGATGTTCGCCCAGGGCGAACCGGTTTGATTCCAGATCGTCGAGGGCGTCTGCAAGCTCGTGCAGTTGTGAACATGCCCTGTCGCCAGCGCTGACCATCTGGTTCTGTTTGCGCCCCATTATCACCTTGGCGTCGGCCTTGCTGACAAAGGCGAATGACTGAGTGAGGATGAGCTCGAACGGCGCCGTCAGCAGGTCATCAAGCATGCCAGTGCGGGTGCGCGCCGGGTACTCCTTGAACCCGAACATGCCGGCGAAACGGCTCGCGGCTTCATGTCGTATCTCGGCGGTTTCCCGGCCAATGATGACCCGGTCGGAGTAAATCGCTGAAGAAATGCGCCCTTGCGTAAGCGGGATCGGTTCTCGCCTGCCGCCGACCAGTTGATGGAGCACCTCACTCGGCTCGGAAAAGACAATGCCGTCGTGCTCATAGATCGATAAAATGCGCGGCGCGAAGCGCGCCAAGCCGGCTGAGACGTCGGTCGTCACGTCGACCAGATGTTTGAGGGCCTGGCGATCAAGTTCGAAGCCAGTGGCCCGTGCGGTCTTTAGCCTCGTCAACAGCGATGCGATCTTGCGAGCAGGATGGCGGGCCGGATGCCACACCAGCGTCAGATAGAGATCGTTGCGAAAGAGATCCTCGCCAACCATCCTGTCGCGGTATTTTCGATTGAGGCTGTCGGAGAAGGCATTGGCATAAACGCCATTCGGATAGTCATTGTCGCGCCGGCGGATGATATGTGCCCATAGCGCCAACCGCTCATCGGCGATGTTGCGATAAAGCGTGTTGAGATCGCGGTGAAACGCATCGATATCGAGCGGATCAGCAGTTTCAAAAGCGATGCCTTCAAGGGCGATGACCGTCATCAAAGCGCGAGAATCGAGGCCAATGACGGTCTCATCGATGTGACGGACGTAGGGAATGAAGGTTTCCGGTTCCAGTTCGCGGGCTTTGAACTTAGCAAAACTAGTCAAGGTCTAGATCCTCCAGGCCATAACATGATCAAGGCGCAAGGGAGTGACAGTCGAGCCTCCCCACAGAACCGCGTTGCGCGCCCTGCATCGCGTTTCGACGCAGGCAACGAGGACGCGGAACATATTGTGGTCGTGCTTGACGAGTGCTTTGAAAGCGAGATGGAGAACCACGCCAACCAGGGCATAGACAATCGAGCCGGCGACGATGAACAGGATCGTCGTCAGCATCACGTTGATCGCCATCGCCTCCATCGTCACCCCGGCAACCATGATGGGACGCGTGCAGGCAAGAAATAGCGTGTCTTCCTCAACAGCAGCAGCGCGCGACATGAGCATCATCCGACGATCGTGTTGACCAGTTCAGTGGCGCCGAAGATGCCGCCGATACCGATGATCCAAAATCCTGCCTTGCGCAGATCCATGTAACCGAACATCCAGGAGATGCAGATGACTATGATGGCGATGACCGCGAGCAGGCGCGCGATATTGCCGGTCAGCATATCGACAATGTTCTGAAGCACGTTTTCAATGCCAGCGGCCTGGGCGAAGGCTGGTTCCATCATCGCCAAGGTCGTCGCTGCGGTGATCAATATCGACGCCGCAACAGGCTTTAGATGCGATCGCAAGGTCATTCGAAACTCCCTTTATTGTTGGCAAAAACGACAACCGAAGAGCCCGCTTTGGAAGCAAATACATCCCACTCATCCTGGCCGCCGGGGGACAACGGCTGGACCTCGTGTGCCTTTATGGGTTCGTCGCGCGGCGCGTCATTTTTGGGCATTGGGTCAATGTCGCCGCCACCCATTGCTCGCTGCGGCGACCGTGCCTGCTGCGTGACATCTTCCAGTACGAGCTCGGCCAGGCGTGGCTTCAACCGCTCCTCTTCTATTTGAACACGGCGGTCGTATCCGACGATCTCACCGATCTTTGCATCGCCCCGACCGAAGTAGGCGCGCAGCGTGACGGCTTCGAGCTCTGTGCCTTCGAACCCCGCGCGGTCCGCAGCGACCCGGTATTGCGTCAGAAGGTGCGCCGTGGCCTTGAGGTTCTCGCACGGGTCAAAGCCATCGACGATGCTCATTCCCATGCTCGCAAGGTCAGACGGGCTTAGGCCCCCGAGCCCGAGATCCACGCTATGGCCCTCGGCAATGAGCCTGGTCGCAATATCGGCGGCTTCGACGATATCGCGCGGCGGAGCGCCGAGCGGATAATCACTGTTGATACGGATCGCCAACGGCGCAATGCCGCTTTCAATGCTGACGACAGCCGCGAGGATCTCGCTTGAGATCGTCGGTGCGCAGGTCTCAGCCAATTCGACGAATAGGACGGGCATCGGATCAAAACCACACACGTTGGGGCGCCACCCCATCAATCGTTAGGTCGACGAAGCGGGGGTGTTGGCGCACATGCGGCGGTTTCAGCCGGTACGCTACGCATACGCGTCGTCCTTGTGCCCATTCCCATTGACCCGCCTGTCGCCCGTCCAGCCACCGCCTCGTACAACTGTCGTTGCCTGTTGGGACCGGCCGCAACGAAATGCATGTCGCTTCGCGGCCGCGGTCTCCACTACGCTGGCCCAGCCGATACCCAGCTTCGCAGTAATAGGGCTCATACCCCGGACGAGACGCTCGAAAACCGATACCGCTACAGACGGGGAAGGACCGCCCCTCCGCCAAATGTTTCCAAAGCTTGTGGATTGACGGCCGGCATTCCGCGAACTCGGTTGGGCCGCCAGGGTTCGACAGGCAAAGAAGGACTTCACATGCCCAATTATCCGCATAGGATTTAGTCTCGTACACGGCATATATTGCAATCGACAAAGAGCCGGATAGGACGATCTTAGAGATGCTGAAAACCATGCGAAAACCTCGCGGAGCAACTAGAGAGACCATGGGGGAGCGATTTGTCAGATCGCCTGCGTGTCACAAAAATGACAGTTAAATCCATGCCAACGTCATTTGACGCCCGCTGGCAGAGCATTACGTTTTCGTCGCTCGCAATGAGCGAGATCATGGACAATCCGGTAGAGGGAGAGACCCCGCAGGCTCGCCTCAAGCAGCTGGGAATGCTGAGCCTGCTTTATACCTTGCACCTGGCCAACATCCCGCTGACGCTGACAAACATCACGGAAAAGACAGGATTGACGCGGGGCGGAGCGGCAGAGCCGATCGACCAGCTGGTTGCCCGCGGCCTTTTGAGGGAAGGCTGGGCGAAGAACGCGCTCGGACGGGGCAAGGCCCGCGAATTCGAGATATCGGATACGCTTTTTGCAAGACTGAAACAGGCCAGCTCGCCTTGAGCGCCAATAGACTTTTATTGATCATAGTCGGTTCACTCCATTGGGTTGAGGCGGAAGCGGCGGCCTCACTGGCGTGAGTAACCCCATGTTTCGCGCACTGGAATTGAAGGTCGCCCTTGTTCACGATGGTGCGGAAATTGCAGGCGAGCGCACTTGGCGGCATGCCACAGCAGCAAGGTCGGAAGCGTCGGGTGGATGGAACTAAGCTCCACGGCCAGAACGTCTTCGATCGCGATACGCGTGAGGAGGTCACTTGCCTCCACAAACAGAAACAATCGTTTGCCGCGCGCCCACATTGTGATCTTCCCGCCAGCGACAAATTTAATGAGGTCGCCGTCGTCCGTCTGGAGCAGTTGGCCAAGTGCGGGACGTTCTGCCAGGCGTCTGACGACATATGCGGCGCCTGGAACCTCAATGCACAGCTCACTGGCGGTCGTGGGTAAGCCGAATTTAGCGTTGGAAGTCAGCATTTGAGCCCACCCCCGCTTGCTCGAACTCTTCGAGGACGGCAACGATCGCTTCGCCGATTGCCTTGATATCGCCCTCGCTGTGTCCCGCTGTCGGACATATGCGCAATCCGGCGCGGCCTTTTTGAACGGTCGGAAAGAAAATTGCCGATGTGTAGAATCCTCTATTCAGCAAAGTTCTCGCCGCCGCGATTGCTCTTAATTCGTCACCGATCTCGACTGTTCGTATCGGCAGAGAGGAACCGCGCTGCTGGGTTGGAACGAGGCAGTCAAACAGAGCAATGCGTGACTGCAGCTCAAGCTGCAGATTTTGGAGTTCCGGCGTGCGGTGCAAGGCTTGGGATGCGAGTGCAGCGCCGATCGCCGCTACATTCAAAGATGCAGAAAATGCATGAGCAACCCCGAACCGTCGAAAGAGCTGCTCCTGGTGGTCGTTGCCGAGCATCAGCAACCCGCCTGAGGCGCCAAAACCCTTGCCCAGAGATGCTGCAATAATCGTGCGGTCACCGAGCGACCCGTCAATCTGTGACCGGGCAAAGCCTTCGCCGTTGCCTCCGAAGATGGAGATGCCGTGGGCGTCGTCGACATAGAGGAACAAGCCGTAACGGTCTTGCAACTGGCGCAGTTGTTCGAGCTTGACACAACCTCCCATGGAATAGACGCCGTCGCAAATGTAGGCAACTGCAGGATTTTTTTTACAAAGTGCCTCGAGCGCTTCGATGTCATTGTGCTCAATCGTTTCGACCTTGGTTTCACCAGCGAGCGTTCCCTTGTGATAGGCAAGCGTCGCATGGGCGAGGCGGTCAAAAACCATCACGGGCTTGGCGCCACCTGTCAGGTGACCGGAAGCGATCAACGGAAGTGCACTCATGTTTGCGGCCAGCACAGTGCTGAACGCAATCACGTGCGCATCGAACAACTCTGACAGGGCCAACTCGAGTTCGCCGATGATCGCGAAATTGAGGCGGGTTCGCGCGCAAGACCAATGCAAGGCTCCATAATTGATCAGCGCTTCGATTGCGCCATCGATAATCTTCGGATGATTATCGAGCCCTAGATAGGAGCAGCGCACGAAATCAACGACACGGCGCTCGCCTTCATGCGGTAGAACGACAGCTCGACCGACTGAAGGGCGCGCATAGAGGGCCATGAGCCCATGGAAATGCGCAGCATCGAAGTGGCTTCGCGAATGGCGGATGAGACTATCGGTATTCCGGCGAAGGCTCCTACTTGCGCCGTTCGGACCGGTTTTAGTGGTTATCGACATTTCGTGCCTCCAGAACATGAATTGAGTGGAGACTGGCTGTTGTAACGATCCTATTCAACGAAGCATTGTGCAAATATTTTTGAATCTTCTGCAAAATACAAAAACAGTAGCTTAAACAATAACTCACATTTTACTGAATTATAAGATACTAAATTCAAGACATTCAGTATTACTAAATCAACCTTCTCCTATAGACGGCTTAAGTTCCACGACGTAGCCTGACGCCCTGTGCGGATGAGATTGCCGCCGGTCAGGCGTCGCAGCGAACGACGCAGGTGGCCGATGTGCACATCGACGGTGCGCGACTGAACATAGAGGTTTGGCGGCCAGGCGACCTCGATCAATTGTTGGCGGGAGAAGACGTTGCCGGGAGCCTCGAGAAGCCGGCTCAACAACTTGAACTCGATTGGTCCGAGTTGCAGCTCGCGCCCTTCATATATCACCAGCCGCCGCCCCACCCGAATTTTCAATCCTCCAAACGCCAATGTATCCGCCAGCGTGTTCGTCAACGGCGGTTCTGTTGCCGCCTGCCGTGCGGCGAGTTTTGAAAGAGAATGAAGATAATTCAATAGCCTAATGGGCAACACGGGCCGAACGAAGTTTTCATCTACGCCGGCCTTCAATAGATCCAGATAATGCCGCTCCTCGCCGGCTGCAACGAGGGCGATCGTTGGGATTGCGGCAGTGATCTCGTTGGATCTGATCGCCGCGGCTGTCCTTAAAGTCGATGCCGCGTCTGTGCCTGTATCCAGGATAATCACCTCCGGCTTCATCGCCGCTGCTTTCTCGACGACCTCTTCTTCACTGGCCAGCACGGTTCGGAAGCCATCGACGTTCAGGATGTGCGTGAGCAGGAGGTAGATGTCCACGTTGCGCGGGCAGATAAGGATCAGAGGTTTCATTGCGCAGCCTCCGCGGCTGTTCTTCGCTGGCGTTTCATCGTTGCCTCATGATTTTGATGTCACAAACTAACTTACTATCAGAACCCACCAACTCGCTGCACCCCTCAAATTGTACTGTGTATTTCGCTATATGTTTGGATTTTGCAATAATGTTCGCAATCATTGATGCAACAAAAGATTGCCAAAGCCTGAGCTTTGCCGCTATCTTAGGGCTATCGATAGTCGACGAGGACAAGCGTTCGTTGTCGAATAATGTTGCCAGGGACGACACGATAAGAACCGCCAAGCGGCTTCTGTGGCTCACGGATACGGAGTTCCAACGTCCGGCAACATCAACATCACCTGCCGGACAGCAGGGAGATTGAGCTTGTCCAAAATTCTCGTTAAATCGTCCGGCATCAGCGATACGGACGGTAAGGACGGCATCTGGAAAAATTTCAGAGCCGAGGAGGCGGTCACCGCCGCAATCGATCTTTATGGACCGCAGGCCGCGACAGCCGCCGCTTATTGCGCACTGGACGCCTGGACTGAGGCGCGTAGTGATGACTACAAATTCTGGTTTGGAGTATTTTCAACGCTGAAAGATCGCAAGACGACTTAGTGTGAGTGGAAAGTGTTTGCTGGAAGGTGAAGGGAGGCAGAGCCTTTGCCTTCACCGCTATTAGACCAATGCCGCCCAAGCTTGTCGTGCATTGGCTTCCCACATTGAAAACCCCAAGCTGCGCTCCATGTACCTAAGTGAAAGCCACACTTAGGAGGGGTCTGCATGAACCGGAATACCGTAATTGGCCTAGTCGTCGCTGTTGTGATCATCATCTTGGCGGTGATGTTCCTAATGCCAGGGACGAACGACACCGCGACAGAAACGGCAACTCCGCCGGCAACCACTACGGAACCGTCAACAGCGCCGTCTACAACTACTCCGTCCACCACCACTCCATCCACTACGGAGCCGACTACGACCGCACCATCAACAACTCCGTCCACTACCGAGCCATCGACAACGACGCCGTCGACGGAGCCATCGACTACCCAACCGTCAACCACCCAGCCGTCGACGACAACACCGGCGCAATAACAAAGGCGGCCGCTCGATCCTGTAAACAGGAGAGCGGCCGCTCAATCGCCGTTTTGCGAGAGGAGGCGCGCCGCCACAACTGGGATAGCCCAAAGTGGCTATGTCTTAGTTTATTTCCCGCTACATTAGACTTTAGTAGGGTGGTCGAATGTAAATCGCCGGGAGGTCGACATGGAGCGTATAGAAACCGAGAAACTTGCTGCTGAGGCAGCAACGAAAGTCTGGTCAGTGACCGATTTCTGCAAAAAACACCGCCTCTGCTACGAGGAGGAGAAGAGGCTTAGGTACCTATTCGGTCACTTTGCTACTGCCCGCGAGTTGCTACACAACGCAAAGCGCACGCCGAAATGGCGGACCTGAGCAGATGTCGAAGCAGGAAGCAGTATTTATCGAGGTTTAGTCTGCCCTGATGAACAGAGCTCCTACGAGGCCGATCACAACAACACACTGCAAAATATACATCGGCCATTCTTCTGACATCGCGGCATCCTCCTGCAGGAGGATCTATGCCGATTGCAACAGACTTAAAGGGTTGGTTCGACGGTGACGATGAGAAGAGGATCGGGCGTCTGTCGACCGGTTCTAGGATTCTCACTTCGTCGGCTTTTTTCTCGAGCAAGGCGAGCGATATGTGCGCCGCCCAACGACGCGCGGGGTCGGTGCATTGACGTGCCGCAGTGCTGTGCGCGCTAGCCCGCTAGAAATTAAAGTAGATTGTGACGCCCGATCGACGCTGGTAGCGGTAATGGTCGCGGTAGCCGTCGTAGTACCCGTAATGGCGCGGGTAGCACCTGCCGTAGTAACCGCAGGAACGCCAAGCGTGCCGCCTATCCCAGCGGCGATCCCACCGACGATCCGCGCGCCATTGACGATGACGCCAGTGGCTGACCTGTTCGACAGTGCTGGTCTGTACTTGTTCGGGTTTTGGCACGAAAATCGGAGCGGCGCTTAGCGGTAAGGCGAAAGACGCAGCTAAGCCAATCGCTGCGAGGGCGGATAAGAGCTTTTTCATCGCAAACTCCTCCTAACTGGCTATCACACTGAACTAGTTGGCCTGAACCGCCGATGAACGGCTGCGCTTGCTACGATCAATGGGGAGAAGCTGCATAATTGTGGCGTCAAAATCGCCCTGTGCCCGCAAGGAGCGAGGGACTTGGCGCCAGAGGAGGATGTCGCCGCCGCAGTTGCTCTCTATGGCCGCAGACCGCGACAACCGCCGCTCATTGCGCCCTGGATGCCTGAACTGAAGTGCGTGGCGATAACTCCAAATTCTGGTCTGGCGTATTCTCAACGCTGAGAGATCGTAAGGTGTGCACTGGGACGCCACGCAAGGTGCGCATCCTGGATAGAAGCGTAGCGACGCTCGACGCAGTCGAATTCTGTGTTCAGTCCTTCTCCGTAGTAAAACTCGACCAAAACAGACCCTTTTGATGGGTTGGAAAAAACCGAAAGCTCTATTAATGTATCCCTTAAAGGGGATTATTAAATGCGTTTGACTGTCGAAGCATTCTGGAGCGGCGACTGGCGCGAATGCGGCACAATTGAGATCCTCGACGCCCAGCTTGGTTACCGGGGGCCGTCGATCGTTGAGTATGACATCGACTATTTCGCAAATTTCGCCGCCGCAGATTATAGTGCCAACGGTGAGGTAGGCGACGCCAGAGCCATGTCTGTCAGGTTCCCTGTAGACCTTGAGAGTCGATATCTGGCGACTTGGCCTCCTTTCCTACTAGACCTCATGCCACAGGGGCACGCGCGACGTAAGCTCGCGGAGCATCTTGGGCTGCGTGTGGATGACCGTGAATCCGACCTCCCACTCCTTCTGAGAGCAGCGGGCAGCCCGGTGGGCAATGTCCGCATCAAGCAGGCAGCGGAGGCTGAACGGGAACGCCTTAAGAACGTGACGCGCACTGGGGTCACTGAAGACGACATCTTCAATCGCAGCGAAAAATTCATCGAAGTCGTCGACCGGTTCGGCCTGATCGCCTCAGGATCGAGCGGCCTGCAAGGCGAATGGCCGAAGGTCGCTCTAACACAAGCGGTCGATGGTCTCTATTATCCAGACGCGTTTGTGAAGGACGATGAAGCCATCCGACACGTAATCGTAAAACTACTCAGGAGCAGCAACGAACGCGATCGGCTGATCCTGGAGGCGGAATCCGGCTATTCGCGCGTTGCCAAAGAGCTCGGCCTGCGGGTTCATGAAGTCTCGGCCTATGAGCAAGGGGTGTTGATGATCCCGCGCTTTGATCGGGAGATCCAAGGAGGGCTGCTATGCCGCTTCGGCCAGGAAAGCATGGTTTCTAGCATTGGCGTCGCGCAGTTCGGACACAACGCCGACCACGAAGACTATGTGAATGTCTTGAAGCGCCATTCGGACCAACCATTCATCGATATCGTGGAATACGCGAAACGCGATCTCACCAATAGAGCGATGGGCAATCCTGACAACCATGGACGGAACACCGCTCTGCGCAAGACTCCTGGTGGAGGCATCACGCTTGCGCCGCTGTTCGATTTCGCACCGATGCGTCTTGCGATCGAAGGCATCGCCAGATCGACGAGATGGGGAGTGATGCGCCACACACACCGCGACAGCGATCCTGATTGGTGGCAGGTCTGCGGTGCAGTTTTCATGGAGGACGAGAGAGCAGCGGCCGCGCTTCTTGGGGAGATGGCGACGTTTGCAGAGCGGCTTGCCAACGCACCGAAAATATCGCTGGCAATGGGAGTGCCTGCGGAAGTCGTGGATTTCGCCATGTCAGGGTGCGCCGAGCTTGTTGGAAAGGTGCTGGACGCAGCCGCTTCAGCGCCGGGGGTGTGAGAATATGCCTCGATGGAAGAAACCCACCAAGGAAGAAACGAGGGAATTGAGACGGCGCCTGGCTGAAAGAGCGGCGGCTGGGGATCTGCGCCTTCCCCAGGCTGTTTCTGAGATCCGAAGGGCACTTGGTTTGAACCAAAAACAATTTTCGGAACTGACAGGCATTACTCGCAGACAAGTCGCTGAGATTGAAACCGGGAAAGCAAATCCGACTGTCGACACGGTTGCCAAGATCGGGCGGCTCTTTGGATTCACGTTGGGGTTCGTCCCGAAATCACGCCTGGATTCGCCGGCCGAAGATCACAAATAGGAAGAGGTGTGGCATAGCCATTAAATCCGCTCAGTCAATGCGATGGCAGGTAAAGCGCGTACCCGACAGAGCGAACGGTTCGAATGACATCAGCCCCCGCCCGCTTCATTGCTCGTCTTATATGTCCAATGTGAATATCAACGGTTCGCGGTTCGACCTCTGCATCGGGTGGCCAAGCAGCGGCAATTAGGTCATCGCGCGTATGGACAACGTCGGGAGCCCGCATCAGGCACAGCAACAGACGAAACTGGAGTGCCGACAGAAGGACCGGTTGGCCGTCTCGCTCGACGCGAAGCCGACTGAGGTTCATTTCGATGTCGGCGTAACGCAGTATCGTTGGTGTTTGCGTGCTGGATCGCGCCGCCACATCGGCGCGCAAACCGCGCAGAAATGCAAGCAGCCGCTCTGGATTGAACGGACGGTGTATGATGCAGTCCCCGGTTGACGCGGCCAGGTGATGACCGTCGCCGCCGTTCGCCGTATTCACGAGAGACACAACCTTTGCCTCAGGCTTTGTGTTGGCCCTGATGCGGGCGCAGACGGCAGATGCATTCATGTCGGGATCAGAGCCGTCGACAATGACCGCCAGCGGTGGGGCAAGATGAACGCGGCTTAGCAGCTCGCTCAAACGGTTGGTGTTTTCAGCCGAGAAACCTTCAAGCGTGAGGATGTGTTTAAGAAGCAGGTAAAGCTCCGCGTCTTCGGTATGGATAACTATTCGCCCGTTCATCTGTCCCCCCTTTGCGGAAAACGCCCAGCCTCACGCTGGCGCGTACTCGCCGCCATTGACATCCAAGATTGCCCCGTTGACGAAGGCGGCTTCATCGCCGGCGAGAAAGCCTATGGCAGCGGCAACTTCGTTCGGGACGCCCATTCGGCCAGCGGGAATGCGCGCAATAGCCGCCTGATTGGTTGGCGCGCTGATAGCACCGGCCATGGCGGTCGCAATTCTGCCCGGAGCAACGACGTTGGCTGTGACACCGTGAGCGCCATAAGGCCAGACAAGCGAACGCGCGAGACCAGCCATTGCTGCCTTAGAGGTTACGTAAGCGCTACCGGCGATGCGGGGAAGCGTTCGCCCGGCGATCGAACCAACGAACACGATGCGTCCGAATCCATGCCGGACCATGCCTGGCAACACCGCCTGGCAGCACAACATTGCACCGGTTAGATTGACCGAAAGAACTGAGTTCCACTCTTTAAGGTCGACCTCATCGAAGGGGGACGGACCGTCGACACCCTTCGGCGAGACCCCGGCATTGCAAACGAGAACACCAGCACTTCCCCAGCTTTGCTCGAGCTCACGAAAGAATGTGGTGATCTGAGGTGGTTGCACGAGATCAACGGTGCGCGCGAACAGGCGCTCAGCACCAAATTCACGGGTAAGATCGTCTTTGGCGTTTCGCACATGCCCTTCGTTTTGACCGAAGATCGCAACCCGGTGGCCGCGTGCGAGAAGGTATTGGGCTGTTGCCAGCCCAATACCTGTCGTGCCGCCGGTCACCACGGCGATCCTTTCCGTTTGGCGATTTGTCATGCTGCCGCATCCATATTGGCAAAGAGAGAAAGAGGAGGATGTGCTTCCGGGTCTGTCATGACCTCAATCAACATTGGTCCCTCAGCATTGATGCTGCTTTTGAGCAGATCGGCCAGATCACAAGGATCTTCAACGCGGACCGCGGGGCAGCCGCAAGCCCTGGCGATCTGCACATGGTCGACGTCGGCGAAATGGCATGCCGTGGTGTATCTGCCGAATTTCACGGTCTCCGCATCCCGTTGGAAACCAAGGATGCCGTTGTTCAAAACGATGATGAGAACGGGAAGTTGCATGCGCACCATGGTTTCGAGCTCCGCCCAACTATGGGCGAAGCCGCCATCGCCAACGAGAGCAACGACAGGGCTTTGTGGACGGGCAGCCTTAGCGCCGATCGCGAGCGGCACACCCCAACCAAGTCCTGCGAGACCGCGAGGCGTGATAAACCGCATGACGCCTGGTGCACGTAACTGCCCGACAACCCACATCGAGGAATAGGAGGCATCGGCGACGACCATCATGTCAGCGGTCAGTAGGGACTGAAGCTCGGCCATCACTCTTTCCGGACGGATGGGCCCGGAAGTCGCGGTTGAAACGTCTAAACGATCACGTTCGAACGCGGTCCAGAAGCCTTTGATGCGCTCCTCCAATCGCGCACGATCACTATTGCGACGCGTAAGGTCGACGCGACCAAGTGCTTCCCGAAGGGCCGAAAGTGTTTCCGCGGCGTCGCCAACGAGGCGGATTGCCTCATAATTCCGTCCGATCTCTGCCGGATCGACATCGATATGTACGATTGTCGCAGAGGTTGGAATTTGGCGCCAGTTGTCCGTTCCATTTTGATTGGTTCGCGTACCGACCAGAAGGACAAGATCAGCTTCTTCAATCAAAGGCAGCGAGTGACGTCCGAGCGAGCGTGGGCCGGTCAATGATCCAAGGACACCGGCTGACAAGGGATGAAACTCATCGACCACCCCCTTGCCCATATTAGTGGTTATCACCGGCAGGCTTGCTTCATGCTGCAAGGCTGTCAGCTCTTCTGCGGCGCCTGAGCCATGCACGCCGCCACCTGCAACGATGATAGGAGCCTTCGCCGATGCAATTCGCCGTGCCACCTCATCGAGGGCTTCTTCAGAGGGACGCGTGCGATCAAGTGGCCATCGGCCGAGGCATTTTGATCTCGGAAGGGTGGCCGGCTGAGCCGGCGCGCGCAACAGATCGGCAGGTAGGAGCAAGACTGCTGGCCCCGGGCGGCCGGATGCAGCTGCGGTAAAGGCGGCGTCGATATAGTCGTCAATCCGGTCTGGGACTTGAACGCGCCGGACCCATTTGGCGCAGGATTGAAAGAGCGCGATCTGGTCGAAATCCTGGAATGCGTTTCTGTCCGCCTGGTCGCGTTCGACATCCTGAACGAGCGCAACGATCGGAACACTCGCCTTTAAGGCTTCCGCAAGAGGCGGGACAAGAAGTGTCGCGGCAGGACCGTTCTGGGCAGCAACCACAGCGACTTTGCCTGATATGCGGGCATATCCGTCGGCCATCGCCCCGCCCATGTTTTCTTGCCTATAGGCGATCTGTTTGATGCCGGCCGCCTCCGCTGCGAGAATAACTGCCGAGGGAAGGCTCTGGGCGAAGATGACTTCCACCTGGTGGCGGCAAAGGATGCGGGCAATGCGCTCGGCGACAGTTTCAGTTGCGGCATTGGTCATGATTGCGCCCTCTCGTTGGCGGCGTGAACACTCAGGAAATCATCGAAGGCAGCGAGGATGAGGTCGATGTCGCTGTTGGTCATTGGTGTCGAAAGGCTGGCTGCGGCGCCATGGGGAAGGAGGATGCCGCGTTGAAGGAAATGCCGTGCAAGCCCCCTCATCACGAGGCCTTCCGCATCGCTCAGCAAAGCTTCTCGAAACTCGGTTGGTGCATTGGTTTTGGGGTGTATTCGAAACAGCGAAGCTGCGCCGGTGACAGAGAATGGCGCGTCAACGCGGCTGATGCTGCTTCGAAGGCCGTCACGCAGCCGTTCTCCAAGCGCCTCCAGGTGATTGAAGCTATCATGTGTCATTGCTTCCATTGCGACGCGACCGGCGACCATGGAGACGGGATTGGCGGAAAATGTGCCGCCCTGCAGCAGCAGAGGCTTGTTCACCTGCGTACCGAAAACCCGCATGATCTCTTCACGTCCACCGATCGCACCGATCGGGAACCCACCACCGATGATTTTGCCGGCAGTGACGAGATCGGGGGTGAGCCCGTATCGCGGCGAGGCTCCTGCGTAGCCCTGCCTGAGATTGAGAACCTCATCGGCGATGATGAGAATGCCATGCTTGCGTGCAGCCGAGCTCAGTGCCTCGATGAAGGTGGCATTGGGATGAAGAAGACCGGCGCGGCTGGGCATCGGATCGATCAACACGCAGGCGACACGGTCACGCAAGGCGTGTAGGCGTTGCTCAAGTCCGTCCACGTGGTTGAAGCGAATGAGATGGACGTCATCGGCGACACTGACAGGAGTGCCATGGTAGGCAGGTATTGCCCGTGGGATGGCTGCCCGATCGTCTGGGTTTGACGCCAACGCCTGCCCGGCCTCGGCCCAATCATAAGCGCCGTGATAGGCCCCTTCGACCCTGACAATTCCAGGCCGGCCCGTGAATGCGCGCGCGGCTTTGATTGCGAACATCACCGCTTCGGTGCCGCTGTTGACGAAGCGCACTTGTTCGATGGCCGGAATACGATCAACAAGCAACTCGGCAAGCCCGATCTCGTGTTGCGTCGGGTTGGCAAAGCACGTTCCCGTCCGCATAAGATCGCTTGCAGCCTGACGGACCGGCTCGAAGCCGTGTCCATGAATAAGGGTCGTAAAGTTATTGTTGAGGTCGAGGAGACGATTGCCATCGACGTCAACCAGATAGGCGCCCTCCCCGTACGCGACGTAAAACGGGATAGGATCTTTCTCTACCGTGGCGCGGGTCACACCACCGGGAAAAACCGGCACTGCGCGACGGAAAAGACGTGTCGATTTAGTCCGTGCAGGCGAGGCCTGCGCGGCATGAATTCCTTGAACTGACATGGCTTGGGCTTTCTGAACAACAAATTCGGCTCGTCGTTTGTACGAGCTTTACACTTTTGTTGCAACAAAAAACCCCAACAGTCAAGTCCATGCAACAAATTCTCTATTGCGCGGAGCCAATCGCCCTTTCGCGACAGGCTCGCCTCAGACGCCGATAGCCGTCGCGAATATCATTCTCCATTGCAGCCCGGACGGCTGCCCCATCGCGCTCCTCGAGCGCCTCCATCGCAACCTCGTGGTTGTGAACACCAAACCGCTCCTTTGCAAATTCTGGATAGAGATCGTGCAGGGAGGGGCCGATCCGCAACCAAAGGGTTTCGATCATCGAAACAAGGTGCGGCAATTTTGCCAGCCGGAAGATCCCAAAATGGAACTCCTTGTTGTGCCACAGGGCATCTGCGTACCGCCCGGCGTCAAGCGCTGAATTAATTCGTTTTTGCAGAGACCTAAGGGCCTCCACGTCCTGCGGGACAACATGTTCGGCGGCCTGCTGCGCAGCCAACCCCTCGAGCGCCAACCGAATAAGCGTGATCTCCTGCAGGGCTTTTGCATCAAGGACAGGCACGACGACCGTCTTTGGGCCGGCATAGACGAGCGCCGCTTCGCTTGCGAGCCGATTGATGGCATCACGCGCAGGAGTAGTGCTTACGTCCAAGTCCTGGGCAACCGCCCTCACCGTCAACTTATGCCCCGGACGGTAGACGCCACGGATAATCCGCTCCTTCATCTGGCGATACGCCGCATCGCCAAGGTTCTCCGCCGCACGATCAATATTGGCCAACTCGCTTACATGGACCGCCATTCAAACCTCTCACTTAGTTGACAATGCAAATTTTTGATGCAACAAAAATGAAATATGAAAGTTCTGCAAAGCTTTTGTCGCATCAACGAGTCCTAGCAGCTTTCTTGATTATCGTCACGGGTGCCGCCTGCCAGGTTGGCGCGGATTTTTTCATCGCCGTTGATTTGCCCTGGCTGCGCCTGCGGGTCGCCCGATGGGATTGTTGGTACGGGGCCGTCAAACGGGCCCTTCAGAGGTTAGACGCCACAGAGCGTCACCGGAACAGTTGAAAGGAAAGTCAGAATTGATTGGTCAATATTTATCGCTTGTTGGGCTCGAAAAGCATTTTGGCAGTGTTAGGGCCGTCACGAGCCTGTCGCTTGAAATCAGTGCCGGTGAGTTTGTTTCGCTTGTCGGTCCTTCCGGTTCCGGAAAGACAACCGCGCTGAACATGATCGCGGGATTTGAGGGACCGAGCGCCGGCAAGATCGTCATTGGAGGACGAGATGTAACGCATGTTGCTCCCAACCGGCGTGGCATCGGCATGGTGTTTCAAAAGTACGCTCTTTTTCCGCATCTGACGGTGCATCAAAACATCGCATTTCCGTTGCGCATGCGGGGCCGAGCGAACAGGACGCGGATTGCCACACGGGTCGAGGAGATGCTCGAACTCGTGCAGCTCTCAAGTTATGGGCAGCGCTACCCCCAACAATTGTCCGGCGGCCAACAGCAGCGCGTTGCATTAGCCCGAGCGCTGGCATTCGAGCCGCCTGTTCTGTTGATGGATGAACCATTGGGTGCGCTGGACAAGAAGCTGCGAGAGGCGATGCAGTTCGAAATCAAGCGCCTGCAAGAGCGGCTGGGCGCTACGGTCGTCTATGTGACGCATGATCAGGACGAGGCCCTGACCATGTCAGACCGCGTTGCGGTTATGGCCGGCGGCGAGTTGATGCAATTCGGTCCTCCCACAGAACTCTATCGGCACCCGAATTCCGCATTTGTTGCCGATTTTATCGGTCGAATGAACTTCATCGAAGGCAGTTGCCTCGAGAACGCAGGTGGCACGGCCGTGGTGCGTCTTTCCGACGACACTGTTCTTTCCATTCGTTCACAAGGTCTGCGAAATGTCGGCCCATCGGCCGGGCAAACAGTAAAGCTTGCAATACGCCCGGAGAGGGTTCGGGTTGCCAGGTGTGGTGAAGGTGGTGCGGGCTGCCTTGCGGCTGTCGTGGAGACCTGTGTCTTTGTGGGCTCTGTCCATATTGTCATGGTACGGCTGGAAAGCCGCCCGGACGTTGTGTTGCAGATACAGCTGCCGGCCGATGGAGGATTGCCATTTCACGAGCGGGATCAGGTTGACCTTCTGCTCGATGATGGAGCCATTCACTTGTTTCCAGAAACGGAAAGGCATGCGGCATGAGCGGCCTTTCCGACGTTTCGCAGGCCATGTCCGCACGCCAGCCACGATCGACTGAGGCATCCGCACGGTTTTATTCGCGTAGCGTTTCGGTCTGCTTGGTGACGCCACTTGTCGCCGCACTGGTCCTCGGGTTCGTCTATCCCGTCATCCGGCTGGTTGCGCTGAGTTTTGAGGGCGGAAGCCTTGATCACTATCGGCGTCTTGTTGCCGAGCCGCTCTATCTCGGCGTGTTGGCGAGCACGGTGAAGGTTGCATTCGTTGTGACGATTGCAAGCCTGCTTCTCGGCTTTCCCGTCGCCTATCTGATGGCGCGGTTGCGACATGGCGTTGCCATGGTGGTTGCGGCCTGCGTCTTCATACCCTTGTGGACATCGGTTCTGGTCAGGTCCTACGCGTGGGTGGTTCTTCTCCAGCGCAATGGCATCGTGAATACACTTTTGGCGGATGTCGGTATCACCGACGGACCGCTGAAGCTGATCTACACGCAGGGCGCGGTCATTGTGGCGATGACGCATGTGTTGATGCCGTTCATGATCCTGCCAATCTATTCGACATTGCGGACCTTGCCGCCCGACTATGTCAGGGCAGCGCGCAATCTTGGTGCTGGAGCGTTTCGCGCATTCATCAGTGTCACCTTGCCGCTCAGCCTGCCGGGTGTCTTTGCGGGCAGCGTCCTGTGCTTTGTCCTTGCCCTGGGCTTTTACATCACGCCGGCGTTGGTCGGCGGCCCAGGATCTATGCTGATGGCAACGTTGATCGGACAGCAGACGACTGTTCTGCTCGACTGGCCGTTCGCCGCAGCGCTTTCGACGGTGCTTTTAACCGTGACGCTCATCTTCGTCTTCCTGTTTCGAAAGACGCTCTCGCTCAGCAAGGGATTGCACAGTGTCCATTGATCTCGCACGTTCGCCAAATCGTCTGTCCCTGGTTCGCGACCATTACGCCGCGTCAGCCTTCCACGTCTTTGCCAAGACCGTCGGCATGATCACTCTGGCTGTCGTGATCGGTTGCGTCCTCTTCTTCTTGCTGCTGCCAACGCTCATCGTCATCCCCATGTCACTCAGCGAAATGGACTATATTGAGTTTCCGCCGAGCGGGTTGAGCCTCAAATGGTACCGTGCCTATTTCAGTGACCCGGACTGGATGGCGGCAACCTGGTTCAGCCTCAAGATCGCGCTTGCTACGACTGCGACAGCCACGATTACTGGCACGATGGCCGCGCTGGCGATCGTGAGAGGGCATCTCCCCTTCAGATCGGCGCTTCAGGCTCTCGCGCTTGGGCCGATGATCGTGCCGCACATTGTGCTTGGGGTCGCACTTTATCTGGTGTTCTCGCCGCTGCAGCTTACGGGCAACTTCTTCGGCTTTCTCATTGCCCATACCGTCCTTGCCACACCTTACGTGATGATCACGGTGACGGCGGCGCTGCAGCGTTTCGACCCCGCGCTGGAACTGGCAGCATTGAACTGTGGGGCCAACAGGCTTGAGGCCTTCGTCCTTGTGGTCCTGCCCAATATTGCACCGGGTTTGGCGGCAGGGGCCGTGTTCGCTTTTCTGGCTTCGTTCGATGAAGCGACGGTCGCGTTCTTCATCTCGGATATTGGCGGCAAGTCGATCGGACGCAAGATGTTCGAAGATATCGACTTCAACCTCACGCCGGTCATCGCAGCGGTCTCGACCGTGCTGGTGGCCATTTCCCTCATGTTGATGGGCGCCATTCATTTGGCCAATGCCCAAAAGCGAAACTGATCACAGCGACGCTTTCCATTTCCCTGCCAACCCTACAAAGGAAACAGCCATGATTTCGATTCCGCTGCGTTGGACTAGAATACACCGGATAGTGCTTGCAGGCGTTTTGCCTCTGATAACCTGGTCCTCCGTATCGCTTGCAGCTGCTGAGCAAGTGGTCATCGCTTCGACGGGCGGTGCCTATGACCGCGCGCTGAAGGAGGCCTGGTTCGATCCCTTCACGAAGGCGACCGGGATAAAGGTTGTAACTGTCGTTGCGACAAACGCGGAAATGCGCGCCAAGGTCGCGGCAATGGTGAAGACTGGAAATGTCACCTGGGATCTTTATCTCGATGGTGAAATCCAGGCGGCATCCAAGGCACATAAGGCGGTCACCGAAGACCTGACGGATTTCTGCAAACAGTTCGCCGGAAGAAAGGATCTCGGTGCAAACGCCTGTGCGGCCGGCGGTGCACTTTTGCAATCGACAGCCACGTTGCTCGCCTATCGAACTGGCGACGGAGAACCAATGCCGCAGACCTGGGCCGATATGTGGGACAGCAAGACCTTTCCGGGCGAGCGTGCTTTTCCGAACTTCGATGATCCGTGGCGTGTGATGGCAGCGGCATTGCTTGCCGATGGTGTCAGCCGTGAGGAGCTGTTTCCGCTTGACGTCGAACGGGCGTTAAAAAAACTCGACGAGATCCGGCCCTCGGTTTCGGTGTGGTGGAAGACCGGCGACCAGAGTGTGCAAGGTTTTCGCAATGGCGACTATTCAGTTGGACAGATATGGCTGACGCGGGCAAAGGCGATGCAGAACGAAGGGTTGCCGATCGCCTGGTCCTACAAGGCATCGTTTTTGGTTGGAGACCGAATTGCGCTCGTCAGAGGTGCTCGCAACCGTGAGAACGCGCTGAAGCTGATGGCTTTTTGGCTGAATTCGCCGGAGGCGCAGGCAAAGGCTTGCGAAGTGCTGTCGTGTACGCCGCCAAGCACCGAGGCGATCGCCTTGATGTCGGAAGTCGTGCGCAAGACGATGCCGCATGCAGACGAGGTCCGGGATTATATGGTTGTCCCCGATTCAGAGTGGATCAACGCCAATGCGGCGCAACTGCTGCAACGCTGGAACGAGTGGCTTCGCTAGCAGCGCAAAGCCGCAGATATGAAACAGACAGCTCGGGTCTCTCAAGCAGATCTGAGCCGTCCGTTCGCCAACCGATCTACGGGAAGCCTTCCGACAAAGATGCGGGGTTCTACGTTTCAGGCGCTTAGCAAAGCCCTGCCTCCGCCTTTTCCGAGCCTCTCACATGGGCTTCGGTAGAGCCGTTTTCCTTCGCGGGAGGCGCGCATGACCTTGCTGACCACGAGGCGTTTGATGCCATGGTTCGCGGAGCGAAAAGAAATGAAACTGTAGAGACCACTTTGATCGTAAGGTGGCGGTTCGACACACCGTCAACGAAATCAGCGAGATCAGACCATGGTCCGATACTAAAATTTCAGCGCTGGGCTAGGTTCTGGACCGCACAACAGTCGTGGAGTTTTTGTAGTGACAAAGGTTCTGGTTGCCGCGATGGCGCTGGTAATGGTTGGATTCTGGGGTTCTGTCGGCGTTCTGATTTACTCGCTGCTTGCGTCTTAGTGAGTAGCGGAACCGTCGTCCGTCCCCTATAGTTCCTCCCGGCAATGGAGGTTGCCTACGGAGGATTGCATGAGCGACACCACGTTTGGATTTCTGTTGGCGGCCGAGTTGTCGGCCTTACTCTGGGCCGCACTTTTCATGGTGATATTCTCGGTCTCTTGATGAGCCGCTCGGGTTCATCGCTCCTGACTTGACTTTGCGGCGGCTGCGGCCGCAAGACGGTGAAGCCCGCAAGCACCTCCGTCAGGTTGGTGACCTGCGATTTGCCCGCGTGCCCCGAATCTTGAGGCAGCGATTGCACATCCTTACCGCCGGCTTCGGCGGTGTTCTTGATCAGCCGCTCTACGCCAGAGGGCGACAAGCGATCGCGGCAATGTTGGGCGGCGATGTATCGACCGTCCGGCAGCTTTCCGAGCTTGGTACCGGCCGTCCAGTCCGGATCGTTGCTCTCAGTCTTTGGCGTTGCACCCCAGTCCCAGCCGCGCATCCAGCGCGCGCCGGCGGGAATTGCATCGACGACCTCGCACCATCCGCGGCGGAACAAGAGGCCAGCCGCCGGCCGGATCTTCCAGTTGCCACCGAGCAGACGCTCGCGCTCAACCGTCGGCAGCGCCAGGGCGGATCGGCCGGAAACAGCCTCATGCTGCCACCCAAAATTTTGGCAGGATCGCGCTCTTGGAACAGATCTCCCTAATATACGTTTATGGGAAGCCTGCCCAACGGAGGACGCCATGATCACCATCTGGGATGAAAACGTTGAGTTGAAAATAGATGATCGTTTTCACGTCATCAGGAGCGCCCGAGAGGCGGTCGCATTCCTGATGAAATCCTGGCCCGAGACGAAGAGCGCGAATTACGCAACAGCTCGGAAGGCCTGCCTGGATGCGGCCAAGGGAATAGTCCCTAGCGCGGAAGCCAGGGCCGCGTTCGAAGCTGCCGCGAAAGAAGCCGGCATCCTGCGATAAAATTGATGTCGCCCTGCCGATCGGGTGCAGTCGGACAGCGTTGTGCTCCACGCCGGAGCCCAGGCCCTCTCCCACAAGTCCGCTTGGCGGTATTTACGCCGAGCTGCGGCCTTCCTTGCTGCACTTGTAGCTCTGTAGCCGTGAGATGGTTCATGCCCTGGAAACTGCCAAAGGCGTGTCGTTGATCTCTCAACGCGTGGTGACACCTCAGGGCTAACGCCGTGCTTTTCGCCATCCAGCGGCCCGCGCTTCGGCCTCACTGCAGAACCACCGTTCTCCGTAACGCGAATTGATCACGGTCTTTGAATAAAACGTCTGACCTGGCACGTGATAGATCCGCTCGCCGGTATTGATACTGACATTGCCTTTGATAGTGCAACCAGGATCGACCGTCGAAAGGAGCTTCGATGGGTCTGAAATCCACTCCTCGATCGAAGTCACGCCTGCGATGCCTGTGGCGCCTACAAGGACAAGCAGGGCTGGCGCATCTCGTAGCAGTGATCTCCGTCGCTGTGGAACTCTGCGATGCTGATGGCGCATGTCTCCCCCGTGCCATCAAATTCCTAAAGTTAGAGTTGTATAATATATTAGCCATCGATCAAAAAGCAACCGCCCTAAGTTAGGACATTGACTCTTGCGATCACGAGAACATATTAGGAACATCGAGGCGGGAAGGAAGCAGCATGAGTGACGAAATCGGCGCCACCAAGAGAGCGGAAAGCGGCCTGGTCGAGCACCTTGCGAGCATCCTGACTGCACGAAGTGGCGCGCGTTCGGCTATGCCCACGGCAGTGTAGCGCCCAATCGGTATTACTTCGAACACCGGATCGAATAGCCACCGGCCAAGAAGTTCTAATTTCACCGGCGATGCGGCCGCCAACCTAAAACCTACAAGACAAACGCTCCGGGAAGGCACCCCGGACAAGGAGCAACCATGTCCGCCGCTCACCAAACCACCCAGACCGACGATGTCGATCAGACGCCTGACGAACTCGCCTCGGCCCTTGCATGGCATAATGGCGACGCCGAGGCCACCATCCGGACCTTGCTCGCCGACTGCAGACATTTACGCGAACAACTCGCGCTCGCCGAAATTTCGATGAGCTTGGGTTTTACGCGGGGATGGCGCCCGTGCCGCCAGCCGGCTGCCGCAGTTGTAGAGGACGCTAGCGCTTCAGGCTGACCCCATGCCGGAACAGAATGGCCTAACCCGTCGCCAGCGCATGCATACCCTGACAAAGGCCGAGGAAACCGGCCAGATTGTCAAGATCGACTGCATGTATTGCCGCATCACGCATCGCTATCGCTGTCGTGACCTCCTGCAGCTTTGCGGTGACGTCCCGATCGACGAAATTGCTCACCACTTCCGGTGTGAGAAATGCAATCACAAGGATTATCTGCGGGCAGTTTTCGAGTTGCCATGGGCCGCTGACACTGGGAAGCTCCGCATCAGGAAGCTGGTCAGGATCATGACGGTTCGCAAGCCAGTGTGGAAAGACGACGTTTTCTGAGGGGCAAGAACGATGTGCAATCTCTACAACTTGACCACGAACCAGCAGGCGATCCGCGATTTCGTTTCGATCACGCATGACCTAGTCGGCAACCTCGAGCCGTCTGTTGACATCTACCCCGATCGCTTCGCGCCGATCATTCGCAACAACGAGGATCGTCGCGAACTGGCGATGGTGCGCTGGGGTATGCCGTCCTCAAGCCAGGCGCTTTTCGAGGGCGCCAAGAAGCGCGCCGACAAGCTCCGCGCCAAGGGGAAAGAGGTCGACTTCGAGGAACTGGTGAAGATGGAGCCCGATGGCGGGACCACCAACGTTCGTAACACATCCAGCAAGCACTGGAAGCGTTGGCTGGGAGTCGAAAACCGCTGCGTCGTCCCCGTAACCCGCTTTGCCGAACCGGACCCGGCAAGCAAGGTCGAGGGCGGCCGCACTCCAAACGCGTGGTTCGCAAGCACTGCGGACGATCCCTTGATGTTCTTCGCCGGCATTTGGGTGAAGGATTGGACCAGCGTTCGTAAGATCAAGGAAGGGCTCGTCACGCTGGACCTGTACGCCTTCCTGACGACGGAACCGAATGGTGTCGTTGCGCCAATCCATCAAAAGGCGATGCCGGTGCTTCTGACGACGAAGAACGAGGTCGCGACATGGCTTGCGGCTCCGTGGGAAGAAGCGCGCGCCCTTCAGCGCCCCTTGCCCGACGAAATGCTGAAGATCGTACAGGTGGCAGACATGCAAGCGCCCGCCAACACGCAGGAGGCACTACTATTCTGAAGAAATGGATTGTCGGCTTTTTGGCCGCTTTGGTGTGCTGCCATCCAACCGTCGCCGCGGAACTGCTTATCGGGCGCGCATCAGTGATCGATGGAGACACAATCGAGATCGCCGGTAAGCGTGTCAGGCTGCACGGCGTCGATGCGCCTGAAAGCTGGCAAAAGTCCGAGGACGGCGATGGCGCCACGTACCGGTGTGGCAAGGCCGCAGCGGCTGCACTCGATCAATTTCTCGCAGCCTCTCGGCCAACCCGCTGCGAGTTCGTGGAGCATGATCGATACAACCGCCTCGTAAGCGTGTGCTTTCGCGCCGACGGGCGTGACGCCAACCGCTGGCTTGTCCAGAGCGGTAATGCTGTAGATTGGGAGCGGTATAGCAAAGGCGCCTACGCAATTGCGCAGAAAGAGGCGCAGGCTCGAGGTGTCGGCATCTGGCGCGGCAAGTTCCTGTTGCCGTGTGAGGCCCGCGCCGTGCGGTCAAAGCATGAGCGAAACTGTTGATATACCTGAGATGCGCGCATGTCCCGCACCACCGCCTTCATCGCCGAACTCGTTTGGGCCGCGAACCAGTCGCAGCATCTCACTACATTTGAGAAGCGGCGCATGCTGGAACGCGCGGTCGCGACGATACGCGACATGCGCTAGCAAGCCGGCATACCGAGCCAGCTCTGTACCGCAGGCTTCCATGCCAACAAGACATGGTGGAAGGCTTTTGAAGAAGGCCAACACCTCGGCCCGGCGAAGCGTGCGATTGGATAACGGTTCACCATCCGCGTCAGCCCCAGTGAACCTGAAAGACATTCTTGGCAATGTCTGGTCCGATAGTTGCGACATTCTCCATGACCGGTCCTGAACCGCTAGCAGAACGACCCCTTTCTAGCACCAACCTGGCAACAAGTCCTCGACGAACCCTACCGGAAGGGAAGTACCGAGAGCCGCGAAGAGGAGAAGATCAATGACCACTTTCGTTCTGTTGGTTTCGAACGATTGAAGACGTCGCCCTAAAGGAACCCATCCTAGCATGCATGCGGTCGGCGGAGAGCACAACCTAGGACTTAAGTCCGGTCCGCGCAGACAAAGGTCCTAGTTGCATTGCCGAATCTAGATGGTCCTGCCATTGCTGGTTGAGCGCCAACCGCACCATTGGCGCTAGTGATCCCAGAGCGACGCCCCAGCCCCAAGCAAAGCAGCGCTCTGGGATCCCCACTCCTCGTTGCGACACCAACGCGTTTATTCGAGGGCCGAGACGCGGCTGTCGAGCGACTGGCGTTTGCTCTCGACATCGTCGACATCACTCCTGACGCTACTGATCTCACTGGTCAGCTTGAGGATTTCCATCTCGCGGTCCTGAAGGGCGCTCTCTGTCTCGCGCAGCTTCCGCTCAAGGTCGTCGATTTTGGTGTTGAAGGAGTTGATTATGTTGGCGTGCTGATTAATCGCGTCGTTCTGTTCGTTGTGCAGGCACACGAGATACTCCAGCCGATTGTTGAACTTGCTGTCGAAAGGCGTATCCAAAGCCCTCACCGCAGAACGCCTGAGCGTGTGCTGCAGAGCCGAGCAGGACGAGCGTGGCAATAGTCTGGCGCATAATTGATCCCTCATTCGATTCCCCTACAGGCATGAAGCCACGGAAGCGCAAGGCCCGCCGCGTTGATGCGTCGGTTCATCTTTGCTTTATCTTTTTCTTTTTTAGTACTATCTGAAATACCCACACAAATGAAGGTGACTGGGAGAAACCTGCCATGGACAGCGAGCGTTTCGGCAGAGCGTTGTTACAGATGAAGTTTCCAGCCCATCGCGAACAAATAGCCGACCACTCCTGGCCGGCATTTGCGTTGCTATGCGAAGCTTACGGTATGGCCGTCGCGATGCGCGATGAACTTCGCCGTTGCACCGCGGCAGAACCAAGCCTGCTATTAGAATTCGAAACCGTCTGCGTTGAACTTGAAACGGATGCCGTCCAGCTCCTCAGCTGCGGCCGATAACCAGAGATGCTTCACAACAGCATGAAACCGTTGGAACGGGCACATGGGCTATGATTGGGATGGCGCGCGCTGGCGCCTGATGAAAGTGGCGAGATATGGAGCCGCAGTGGCGTTGGCGGGTCTACTGGTCGCGGTCGCGACACAGATTATTCCGAGGGCGCTCTGAGACGCAAACGGCCCCTTCTGATGATCGGCCATTCCTTTCAACAAAGAGAAAGGGGAAGTCGTGCGAGCGAACATAGTCAACCGTTCTCCTGGCCAATGACCGACCTACAAATAGGAGAAGGGGGCCGTCTGAGCGTTCGAATTCACAGACGCTGGCATTTTATGCGTCTCTGCAGGCAAACCCGACCTTTCAATGCCTCGGATTTATGCGCCAGAATTGTGCGAGCACTGGATCGTGATCCAAGTGCTCCTGCCAAGCGGCCTCCGGGACCTGACCGGATCGGTAAGCCTCAACGAGCAAACGCTGATCGTCGGTTAGGTCTGGCTCGTCTTCGACAGGAAGCCAATGGAACAATTCAAAGACTGCCTCGCCGATATCTCTCATGTGGATAGACATTTGACACCTCGATTCACCATCTGGTGGTAAACGCGCGGTGACCTGCGATGTTTCAAAGCTTCGGTCCTTAGGGGTCCCTTCTCCAAGGTGTCAGCTAGGCCAAACAAACGCCGGGCAGCTCAGCAATAATTTCTGCGACGCTCGGCTGCTCGCGCTCGCCAGCCTATATCTTCGCCATAAGCCCCAATGATGCTTATGCCGTCTTCGTCGAGAAGGACGTTCCTGACGTCGTCGCGTGACCAGACCGGGCGGGTACGGCTGTGACATCGTCACTGTAGAACGCGGTCGGAAGGCCGATCAGGTCATGTGTCGCAAACTTCGTCATGTCTTAGCCTCCGATGCCAATCCGGTTGATGATGTTACCGGCGCCGCCGACGGGCCCGCCGGCAGTGGAACGGGTACGAACGTCGAAGCCGTCAAGACCGACGCTGGCAAGCTGCCGGGCTGCTCCAGGTCGACGTCTGGAAATCGCTGGGTGAACGGTTAGAGTGCAGATCTGCACAACAGTTCGGAGTTTCCAATGACTGATTCAAAGCCGGCGATTTTAGACCAGGTCCTGGCCGATTTGATCAGTGACGAAATTGCAAACCGTCATGCAAACGAACTTCGCGCCGTGCTCTCAACTGGTAACGAGATCACTATGCACGGGAAGTTCACGATCGGTCGGGATTTCATCATTTACAGAACTGCGAAGGATGCCAACGGCAGATGGGCGATGACACCCTTTTCCCACATCGTGCAGTTGATTATTTAACGCGCTCGCAAGCAAGAACGTGGTACACTTCGCACGTTGCCATGCGGCGACAGGACACTTCAAACCCGCCCGTACCGCACGGACCGCGGCGCCTCGATTAAGGCGCTTGCGCGTCTCCTTGCCAGAAATGTTCGACCTGACACGGCGACCAATGCTGAACCTGAATTCACAGCGCTCCAACTTTGGAGGAAAGCGCCATGTCAAATCGTCTTGTGCTATCTCTGTTCGTCGTCTCGATGAGCATTCTGCTGGTCTGGGCATTTAGACCTGCAACGACAATGTTCACAGGGTCGTCGCAGACAAATCAGTCTAGTACGCAAACTCAGTGACGCAAATGAAGGCGATAACACTGCCGCAGCGGCTGCAGGTGGTACCGTCGTGCCACGAATTTCTCACATTCTGAGCCTGAAATGAGTGATGAACAAATCCGGCATCATCTTCATCGTGCTGCTGTGCATCCTCATTGGGATCGTGCTTAGCCTCATGGCGTTCAAGGAGGATTTCGGATCAGAGACAGCCCCGACACCACCAATCACCCGTTGAACTGGAAAGGTGGCGCGGTGGTCGCGCCTTAAAGCTTCTCGAAACTGGTAAGGCTATGCCTCGAAAATCTGATGGTTCGCCCAGACACTTCGAGAGATTTCTTCCTCGGTCGCCCATTCGGCTTCGGAATCGTTGAGTAGGGTTAGAAACCCGCTCTTGCCCTCGATTTCTTCTGGCGATCGATAACCCTGCTCTCACTCCTCGCAGTGTCCGTAGACATCTGCGGTTTCGCTCTCGCGAAAGAGAAAGAGCCGGCCGTTACGAGAGCTCGGGCAGTTGCCTGCTTGAAATTGCATCATGGTGCCTCGTGCTTCCGCTACTCACGTTACCGGGGCGGAAAAAGGCGACCGAAGCCGCTGCTCTCATTGGTGCCCCACCAGTTTGTTGACCGTCTGGTGGGGGCCAGAGCTATGGTCGCTCCGACTTTTAGTCTATTGCCGACTAAGCGGCTATCTGGTTGTGAAGGCCCGGGAATTGAACCCGGCTCTTCGCACGCGGCTTACCATTTGCCCTGCCTGCTGAATTTGTTACCGGATTCATACGCCTCTCCGGCAGGAGGCAAAGGTCGCCACTTCCAATCGCGCTGGAACTGAAGGCGACAACACTATCGCATAGACTGCGGTCATTGGGTGGTGGCGCTTGCACGGTCGGGGTCTATCTGCATTTTCCAGCAGCACTACCCGGCAATCTGAATTGGAAAAGGGCGGTCAATGCCGCCCTTGTTTTGCTATGCCGCCTTTGAGCGCGCCGAGGTCTTGTTAATCGACGTGACGGCCAAGTTGGTGAGCTTGTTGTTGGTCGCCTTCTCCTGGTCGAGGATCTCGCTGAGAAGCGTGTGCGCCTCATCATGGCCGAGGTCTTTGGCCCATTCACGAAGCGAACCATAGCGGGCGATCTCGTAGTGCTCAACGGCTTGGCAAGCGGCCAGAAGACCAGCGTCCAGCGCGGTCCCTTCAGCCTCTTTCATCAAACCGTCGGCCTCCTTAATCAGGCCGTCGATGGCGTCGCATTTTTCGCCAGATGCCGTCTTGCCGATTGACTTGAAGACCTGCTCCAACTTCTTGATCTGCTCTTTCGTTTCCGAAAGATGCTCCTCGGTCGCTTTCTTGAGTTCCGCGTTGTTCGCGGCCTTTGCGACCTTTGGAAGCGCCCTAGTGATGGCATTCTCAGCGAAATACACATCCTGCAGCGTGTGTTCGAAAATATCAGCCAGCGATTTCATCAATTCTCTCCTTGGCAAATGAATGCAGGGGAGAAAGCATCCTGCGGCGGAATCGTTCCAGTCGTATGTCTAAAATACCGGACACGCAGACGACGGGCCGCAAGGGGTCCGCAGGAATATCAAGGAAACTAAAGAGCTCGTCTATATGCAACAAAAAAGGCCGGGGCGAAACCGCACCGACCTTCCTCATCATCGCTTACCAACCAGTGCCAGTACATCCGTGGTCAAAAGTCTAAAGCGATGAAGGCATTTGCGAGCGGCGAAACTTTCAGCGCTCATAACCAATGCCTACAACCGGTATATAAGGGGCCAATGTGTTCCAAACAAGTTCGTAACCATTTCGAGGTGTCGCGGGCCGTTGAACCGTGGAAATACGACACCTGCCGTATGTCACTGGTTCGTCGCTAGTCCTAGGCCAAGACTCCCGCATCCTTGACGGGAGGTTGGAACCTAGGAGACTACCAATGAAGTTCGCTATCGCCGGAGTGGCGTCGCTCGCGTTTGCGGGTTCTGCCTTTGCCGCCGTGCCATCGATGTCTGTCGAAAAGAAAGCCGGCGCGAAAGCAACCTACCAGATCGAACTGGCAGGTGGCCCCAGTAGAAGTCGCGGCTCCATCTCCGAGGGCAACTCGAGTGGCCAGAATAGAAGCGGGAAGACCACGTACAGCAAGTGAATTCGACCTCAGCGTCGACCTCGGCCGCCCTTACCTTGAGGATATCCATGATATCGATCGCGAGAGGGCGACCGTCGGCGGCTTTGACGATGCCAGCGACACCAGGCGTCGCCTCGAGTAAAGCGACCAGCACCCTTGCAACGGGTCAGCGAATACTCGGCGAAAAGGCGGGCGTCACCGTTCCCCTTGCCGCAGGGCGGGTTGGTGATGACGGCGTCCGAAATCGCCCAAGACCCATGAGGTTTCAGGAAGTCGAAAATCTCGTCATTCTGGCGATCGTACGTGGCTATGTTAGACGTCTTGACCCACCCGGCTTGCTCTGCCAGAACATCGGCCATGAGGTGGTTTCCTGCTGCCGGAAAACGTCGAGACTATCCACAGGGAAACGCTCGAGAAGCTCGGTGCCCCATGGTTCCGTCTGGTAGAGATCGTTCGCGAGCCGGGCGTAGTTGGATGCAATTACCGTCATGCTTCGTCTCCCTTGCGGAACAAAAACGGCGCGGGATCAGTTGGCCTCCGAAAGGAGTCCACCATGAGCACGATACCTACTGAACCCATCCCGAAGCCCCCTCCAGAACTGCCGCCAGGCCTGCCGCCGGACCTGCCTCAGCCACCGATCGAGGAACCCGAGCCTGACGTCCTTCCCGACGAGATTCCCAACCCGAATCCGGATGAAAATGACAAGCCGCCAAAGCACCTGAAATAGCTTCGTCGGCGTAGGTGATTTTCATGCGGCGCCCCTCTGCACTGCCAGGTACCCGCAATTCGCGGAGACCAGCGCGCACGCGACCGGGGGCGACACGGAGTTGCCGACGCAGTTCACCTGCACGAATTTGGAAAACAAGCGCCAGACCGGCCCCAAGCCATCTTCCTGATAGTCATGGGCACCGGCGAGGACGCAATCCGGTGGGAAGCCCTGTGCGTTGTAGAGTTCCCGCGGCGTCACCATCCGCATGGCGATATCGACGATGACGAAGGTTGCGCCCTTGGCCTCGACCGTGACGAACTCGCGATCGTCCCGAAAGCCCGTGTACCCGCATGAAATTGGCGACCTCGCGAGCCCGCTCAGCCTACCCTGGCGTGAACGGCGGTGCAGTGACGGTCGCCTCGACATGACCTTCTCGGTCCTTCGTGGTGATGGTTCGCATCGGTTCCGTTTCCGACTGGCAGCCACCCGTGCCGTAGTAGGCCTTCATGTACGGCGTCACCGTCTGGGCGTCGACGAGCTTCGTGATGTTTACCTGGTGGCCGTCTTCCTGCTTGCTCAAGCAAATTGGGTCAACGGGTCCGATGATGACATGTGGCGCGACGTGCTGAGGCCTATCGGTGCGGCTGGACTGGCAGGCGCGTTAAGATCGAAGGCGAATCGTTAAATTAGGCAAGCCTTGCAGAAAGAAATGACCGCCCTAACATCTTCTGCAGGAGGATACGCCATGCCGAAAATCGCCGCGCCTAAACATCCGAAATCTCACCCCGAACGTGACCTGCAATGCCAGGAGGCGATCACTGATGAATTCCAGTTCCTGATCGAAAGGATCGAGGCAGCAGGATGGTCGCCCGAAGAGGCCTCATCAGCGTTGATCGAGCTGGCCGAAAACCACTATCTCTCGATCAATGCTGAGGCTGAAATGAGGAATGGCAAAAAAAGGAAACCAATCCNTGATCGAAAGGATCGAGGCAGCAGGATGGTCGCCCGAAGAGGCCTCATCAGCGTTGATCGAGCTGGCCGAAAACCACTATCTCTCGATCAATGCTGAGGCAGAAATGTTTGAGCTTGGCGCCGGCGTCGTGCTGATAGCCCCAAAGCCGCATTGATTGGATGGAGGCTAAAATGCCCGGCACCACATGGCGAAAAGGCGACATGCCGGAGGATGGATCCGTAATCTTTGTCCGCGTCGTGCGCCCCTATCGGTTCAAAATCTACAAATCGAATAGCGAGGAATTTCGACACGGCAAGAAGGGTCGATGGCAGCAAATGAATGAGTTTGGCGGTTGGGACAATTGCGAGCCACCTACCGGCTTCGAATGGTCGATTGAGCTCCGCGATTCAGCGCTTCCCTTTTTGAGTTATGCGGAAAGCCTCCCCAAATCTGGTCGTTGACTCTCTGCCCCAATGAGAACATCTGTAGAACATATTTACTCAAAAGGCATTGAGCATGAGCGACGAAGTTGGCGCTACCAAGAGAACGGAAAGCGGCCTGGTCGAGCACCTTTGCGAGCATCCCGGCTGCACGAATTGGGGCGCGTTCGGCTATGCCTGCGGACAGGCGGCGCCAAACTGGTATTGCTTCGAACACAAGATCGAATGGCCACCGGCCAAGCGATCCTGACCCACGGCGCTAGGCGGGCGCCAATCTCAGACATGAGGCACAACTCACCCCGATCGACGATCGGGCACTGAAGAATGCTATCTGGAGTTCAGCAAGTGACCGACCACGCCAAACTATCCTCATTCATCGCCATCCATCTGGCGGTGATAGACCAATCGACCAAACGCCGCTTCGCAGGAACAGGCGTTTCGCGCCGCCGCGAACAAGACAGCGCCCGCTCAATCGCTGAGGAACTCGTCAGGCATATCCGCATCAACCACCGTATCGAGCGCGCCGGGACTGCGGTCGACGATGCCGAAGTTGTCGCGCTCGTCGCGGCCGAGCTTTGGAAGCTGCCTGAGGCAGTGGCGAAAGACCTCGTCGCAATTGACGCCAACAGGAAAGAGGTCGCCCGTGCAGCCATCGTCAATGCGCTGGTCGAAGCATTGACCCGGAGCTACGAATTCACGTTCCTTCAACCCGAGTATCGGGGCATGGGGCCGTCGATCTACAAGGCGCCCAATGTTGGCCCACGTCGATAGCGCCTGAAAGGCTTGTCTATGGGAAGGAACAATCCTCTTAGAGACGCGTTTTTTCCGGACATGCCACGTGACAGCAGGCAGTCGCCCCGCGGCGCTGTCCCAATCTCTGGGCCCCTTCCCCTGGGGCCTATTCTCAAACACGTCGGCATTATCGGCCAGCTTGCGCAGCCGTTTGAACGACGTATGACGGAGCTTCCCGTCGCTGCCCCATGATGGGTCCACCTTTAATCGTTTGCAGAACGACACCTTTCTAGCGGCATGGTGGCAACACCTTCCCGACGAGGTGTGCCAGCCTGGTTTTATCAAGAGCCGCGTAAAGGAGAAATCAGGGCTGCCCTGCTCGATGCAGCAAATATGATCCGGACGTTGCGGATCATCCTGAATGGGAAGGAATGAAGCTTCCACGTTTGAACAAGAGTCCCCTCCGCCTGAGCTAGTTCGAAAAGGCTAAGGGCAAATCGCTCCCTTTTGAAGTAGATTTAGCATCTTCTAAAATTGGAGAGGATCCCGCAATGCCGAACTATATCGCATGCGCCCTAGCTATCCTCACATACTTTTCGTGTTCCACTGTTCAGACGACCTTCCAGGTCCCAGGACACCCATTTCGCTCGACTGAGAATTGTGTTCGCGAGGCGCCAATTGGCAAGTTCGACCGCAAATGCGACATTCCACTTACCGGCTGGCGGGGCGCCGAAGGTCTCTGGCTGCCGAATGTCCAGAGCGGCCTCTAGGTCGCTAGAGGTCCCAGGGCGCACGCCCCTGTCCCGAGCAAAGCAGCGCTCTGGGATCACCTTGATCGGCACGGCCTGGTGCGATGGTTCGGCACAACTCAGTCGATCGTGGCACTCGGTCGACGCGTGCGTTGTAAACAGTGCAGCAACAACAACGGTAACGTGATCCGGGTGCGAAAACACCGACGGTGATTGTCGACCGCAGCCATGGAACATTGTTGTCGCACCCGAGTTATAAGAGCACCCCAACGTATCAGCTCCAAGGCCCCTCTTCCCCGGGGCCTATTTTTTGAGCTCGAAGACATCAACGTCATCGGCCAGCTCGCGCAGCCCTTTGAACGATGGATGCCGTAACTTCTCGTCGCTGGTGATCTCGGTATAGGTGATCTCGGCGACAAATGCCGGCTCACAGAAAACCGCGTTCTTGCGCTTGAGTGCGACCGGCGGCGCCTTCGCCGGCATGGCTGCCAGTTGCTTGCGCAGGTCGCGGGCCATCTTGTCGGTAAGATCTGTGCCGACGCCGCCGACATAGACCAGCTCGTCGCCTCGTCTCGCCGCGCAAGCAACCGCGAAATCGCACCGGCCACCTTCGTCGATGGCTCAAATCCAACGACGACAAAGCCATCGCTTTGATTACACTTCAGCTTGACCCAATCGCCGTTGTGAAGCAGGCTCCTTGGTCGAGAACCGTGGTCGGGTACTTTAACCATGACCATAAGGCACACACGCCGAACAGAGTCACGATACATTAGCAATCGGAACAATGCCCTGCCGCACGCGTTTTTGAGTGCATAAGCGTTGGTGTATTGTGGAGGCAACCCAACGTGGGCTCCGGACGGTCTGGCTACCCCCAAAGACCGTCTGGATCTCCTTCCACGATTCCCAATGTAATACCCCAGCAACGGCGCATACTCTATGCGGGGCAAACGTCGGCCCTGTTCTCCCCTGGGCCGGCTGGGATTAGGGCTATGGGTAAAGCGGTTGGATCTCGCACAGAGATTATAACGCCTGACGACTTCAAGCAGATCGAAAGTGTCTTCCGGGAAATGGTCCAGGAAAGGCACCTCGCCTTTGATAGCGATGATGCCGTTACGCTCGCGGCGCACCTGATCAGCCTTTTTCAAAGCGGCATCCACGACCACGATGCGCTCAAGCAAATGGCTGGTTATTTGTGAGGGTGGCTGCCTGACCCAGCGAGACAATTGGAAAAGAGCGGCCTTCTTTTGTAGCTTGGGGCTCTGTGGCGGGAAGGCCGTCTATAATATCAGCAATGGCTAAATATAGAACCAAATCCGATGATTGGCGAGAACAATTCGCATTTAAGGAAAGGAGCAGCTAAGGAGTCGTCTCGTTTCCGCTTTCGTTGCTGCGGCGCCTTTTATCAGGGCCGCTTCTCTGTGGGCTCTGAGCCGGAGGCCCCACTACCAGCAGCAGTTCGACGCACGCAATCTCAACTTTTGCTCACTTGGAGCCAATTAAAGATTTCGCTATCTTTCTCTCTTCGGTGAAGGCGGTAGCTTAAGAAGGGAGGTCTAAATGGCTATTCACTTTGACCAGTCAGGTTTTGAACTCGCACCCGAACAGCTCGATACACTTCAAAGGATATTCGATCGCATTTGCTTCGAAACGAGGATCCCGCGCCAAGACATCCGCGCTGGCCGCCTCGCAAAATTCCTGATGGATGAATTTAGGTTCGGCAATACGGATGAGTTGGCATTGACCGAATGCGGTCGCTGGTTCTGTAGGCGGACGAGCCCAACACGTCGAGATCAGAGCGAACAGCAACCGACCAGGATGCTGCACTAAGCGATGTGAATGATCAACACCGCAGAGTGACGCGCTGCCCCACTCTCGGCCCTCGACTGGGATCGCACTACGCCAAGTATACTCCGGTCAGCGTGGCCGCGAAACGGCCACGCCGTATGCTTATGCCTGTTAATTCGTCTTCGTTGCAGGCGGTAGGACCCACGATCCGTCGAGGATTGACGGATTTCCTTCTTTTGGCCAATACAACCGCATCATCAGAATGAACTTACCCTTCGGGGCAGGTAGCCAGTTCGACTCTTTGTCTGCGCCTGGAGACTCATGCTGGATGTAGATATCGGTCGATCCGTCAGCATTGGCTTTGAGGTCCTGGCGGGGGCTGATTGAATAGCGGTTCAGCGGGTTATCCACGAAGAAGTATCCCGCGTCATACATCGTGATCGACCAGAACCCGTTTGCCGGCGGCAGCTGTCCCTTGGCAAAATTGATCACATAGCTTTCCGAACCGTTATAGTCGCGAGCAAACAGGCCATCGCCGGACTTCGTACTCGTCGGATAAACCGCATCCTGTGGGCGATTGGCACCAAGCCCGATGGCGGTGATCAGGGCGCGCTGCACATAGTCCGTGCCATAGAGACCCGTTTTCGTCGTGTATGCCCACCCGTTGATGTCGTTGATATCGCCACCACTATCCTTGAAGTGCAACATAATCCGCGCGAACGCGATCTGTGGAAGTCGCTTCTGAAGGACGACGTCGAGTTTGCTCTCGTCGAAGTCCTTACCGGGAACGATCCCGATGGTGGCCAACCGCTCCAACAATGGGGCATCGGCTGCAGCGGGTGGATTAGTCTTCAGCAGGTCGCAGAATAGTTTGAAGTAGGCGACAGCATCCAACGCATTGACCTGCTCACGAACGGCGGTCTTCATGTCGACAGTCGGGTCGGGGTTGCCGGCAGGTGGGGTGTAGTTGGTTCCGTAGCCACTCAGGGGAACGAGCTTCACGTCATCCTGAAGCTTGTGGACTTCGGCATAGTCCTCAGGCGTTCCGGTGCAATAGATACGTCCGAGGAGCCACACCATGCTTGTCGGTGATTTGTACTCGGTCATCCCTTCAGGCAGGGTCCCGGTCCACCCAGGTCCGGTGATCGCATATGTCTGCGCGCCCTTTCCTGTTGTTCTCTTTCCGGGCACTTCAAAGACGTTGGTCCAGCCGTCAAGCATTGGGAAAAGCGCGTAGCGATCGCCCAGATCTGGAAGACTCAAGACATAGGGTTCCTTGGCGATATCGAAGAAACTATAGGTGTAGAGAGTATCTGCGTTGGGAGCCGTCACGTCGCGGAAAGACGCATCCGGATAGGCGCGCAGTCGACCAATCTGGCCCATCGGCGCCTTGGTACCTTTGGGTTCGGCCACGTTTGTGATCACTTGTCAAGCGAAGTGAAGATTTGACCCCTCCTATTGCCTCACCGAGGAATGTTACCGAGCACTGCCGACAGCCACTCCCGACGACCCGACGCAGGCCGTCCACAATTGCTGGCGCCGAAATCCCACAGGCCGTCAGGACAAGTGTCGTAGTCAGAGCGAGCATCGCCCGCCGCCGTTGATACTTCGTGATCGTCTCGACGTCGGCCTATCGGTTGAGGTCGCGCATCTGCCAATAAAATATAGGCACCAGTCCTTCCCATGGATCGCGGTTGACTGCATCCGGATCGGCGACGAAGTCGGGGCAGAAGACCTTCCTTGCGGTAACATTCACGAAATCGGCGATAGTTGTCCTTACTGGTCAGAACAAATTTGCTGCACAGATATGGCGCTCATTGGGACTTTCCTTTTTACTAGTGAGTTGGACAATTACCGACCGGGCGTTGCATCGTGAACCACTCAAAACGGGGAACTCAAATGGATGCGGAACGGCGACCTACCGAGGAGAAATGGTCGAACTGCATGCGCACGTTTATTACCGTGGCTCTCATCGCCTCGGGCGCGCCCGCTCAGGCGGACACGACGGTGTGTTTGGGAAATGCGTGTACTGTCACTTCCAGGGACGGCACCAACCATGAAAGGTCTTTGAGCGACATCAATGAAGAAGCGAGAAAAGAATCGCTTGAGAACATTCGCGACATTGATTGCAGTGTTGCAGATGATGCCTCCACATGCCTGAGAGCAAAGCTCACGCTGCAGCGCCTGTTCTACTAGACGCCATGCTCCTTGACGCCTTCCCACCGTTAGACGAGCGCGAGGCCCGCCGCATTGATGCGTCGGTTCGTGTTCATGTTGCTACTTTCTGTTTTGTCGGAGAAAATCCCTCCGAGCCGGCAGGCTGGGAGCGCAATGGACTTTGAAAAGATCGGGCGGGGCCGCATGATGATGCGGCTGCCAAGGCACCGGAGACAGATCTCCGATGCCAACTTCCTCGCGATGACCCATTTGCTTGAGGCTTACGGCGAGGCAGCAATGAAGCGCGACAAGCTACGCGAACAACTGACGCCCGAGCACACGATGCTCGAGGAGTATGAAACGCTCTGTCAGACCCTTGAGGACGACATCATCAAGGTACTCGCCAGCGTTAGCCCGCGTATCGTGCGCTGACACCCAGTTCATTATGGCAGTAAATTCTTAGAGGCGAAAAGGTGCCTCTGTGCGCCAACCAGAAATTAACGGGCAGAACGCACGCTCTCGTTCGTTGCCGTCGCCCTCCTGTACCCCGCCGGTAACTCGGAACCGTAATCCAGCCCCCATGGATTGCGGTTCTTTCGCGTGACGGAGCATCTGATGAGCTATGATTGGGATGGCGCGCGCTGGCGCCGTATGAAGGTGGCGAGATTTGGAACCGCCGTGGCGTTGGCGGGTCTACTGGTCGGAGTCGCAACGCAGGTCGTGACCAGGGCGCTCTAGGCGGTTGGCTGCTCTAACGCCGAACTCGAATAACCCAATCGGCGAGCAGCTGCGACGGATTGATCGGCAGTACAGGCGGAATGACGATTGGTCCGGGCGCGATGTCGCCATCGGCGTAAGCATTCCAGCACCAGTCGCCGACTCAATATGACGTTCCGACTTGAAATTGCGGCGGTGGACACGCATGAAATCATCGCCAACGGTGAACCGGACTTCAGCAATGCCTGGCGTTCACAAGTCATTTTCCGCGTAGGCCGCTAAATTGACCTTTCCGGCGAATGAACCGTCGCGATGATCGTTGCAGGCGAAATGAATCGTGGCGTGCTTCTTCACGCTTCACCTCCCTCCTCACGGCGCGATACGCATTAAGATATGCTCTATGGCATGTGGATGACGTTTTTGCCCCGTTGGGAATGAACTAACAACGCTTGACAAAGCACGGCATTGGCCGTTCAACTCGGCTCATTCACCAGGGGGGTCCCGACAAGGGGCTGAGATATTGCTGGGCGGATCGGCTCTTTCGACCGCAGCGCAATGACCCGTTGAACCTGATCCAGTTCATGCTGGCGTAGGGACGGTGGGAACCACGGCATTTGCGACAGCTCCTTTGCTATCGCGTGGACGTGTCTCTATCTTTCCAGCTCCAAGATCTGGGTCTCCAAACGTCAAGGTTGGAGCCAGCCAATGGTTTTTTCAGATGTCGTACACGAGCCAAACCGCGGGCATAGACGGCAACACCTACGCCCGCTAGCAGAGCGGCGCATGGGTGAATGGCCCTACAGCGCCAACCAAGTATCTGCTCGAGCGGCTGCCGAATGAATCCGGTGGTCATTAAAGGAGCGGGTGTCGTCGGTCTTGTCACTGCCTACGAGCTGGCACGACGCGGCATTGAGGTCGACGTCGTCGAACAATCAGAACGGATTGGCGCCGGGGCATCCTGGTTTGCCGGAGGCATGCTGGCACCCTGGTGTGAGCGCGAATGTGCCGACGAGAAGGTCGAACGCGTCGGCGCGACAGCTATTGAGTGGTGGCAGACGGCGCTGCCCGACAAAGTCGCGCAAGAGGGGACACTCGTCGTCGCCGCCGCACGTGACACACGCGAACTCGATCGCTTCGCGACACGAACCACAGGGTACAGGTGGCTTGATGCAGATCAGATAGCCAAATTGGAACCGGATCTCGCCGGCCGTTTCTCTCGTGCACTCTACTTTCCGAGGGAAGCGCATCTCGATCCGAGAGAGGCGCTGTCTTCGCTCCGTGACACATTAGAGGCCATGGGCGTGCGTTTTCACTTCGGCCAGATGACGGATGCGACCGTCGATCGCCGTGTCGATTGGCGCATCGATTGCACCGGCAGTGCCAGGCTCCCGGATGACGCGGCACTGCGGGGCGTGCGTGGTGAGATGCTCTATCTGCGCACCGGCGACATTCAGCTGTCGCGTCCAGTGCGCTTCCTGCATCCACGACACCCCATCTATGTCGTTCCACGCCGCCAGGGCGTCTTCATGGTCGGGGCAACAATGATAGAGAGCGAATTGTCCGGTCCCATCACTGCACGGTCGCTGATGGAGCTCTTAAACGCAGCCTACGCCCTGCACCCGGCCTTCGGCGAAGCGCAGATCACCGAAACCGGAACTGGCATTCGCCCCGCCTACCCCAACAATCTGCCGAGGATCACCAGAAGCGGTTCGATCTATTCCGTGAACGGGATGTATCGACACGGTTTCCTGCTCTCGCCTGCCCTTGCGCACGACGTTGCCGAACTTCTGCTCAACCCGGACCACAGATCGGAGTTCTATGATGAACCTTAACATTAATGGCGACGAGCACGAGATCGCCTGCTCGACGCTCGCCGAACTGATGGCAGCACTTGACTATGAAGGAAGCTGGCTGGCGACCGCTGTCAACGGCGAACTCGTTCACGCGGCCGACCGCGATCGATGGCGCTTACGCGACCATGATCGCATCGAAATTCTCTCGCCGATGAAAGGTGGCTGACCATGCTGCAAGTCTACGACACGGAAATTACCTCTCGACTGCTCCTGGGCACAGCGGGCTATCCATCTCCAGCCGTGCTTTCGGACGCCGTGCGGGCCTCAGGGACACAAATCATCACGGTCTCCTTGAGGAGAGAGACGGCCGGCGGCAAAGCGGGAGGTGCGTTTTTCGAACTGATCCGCGAGCTTGGGACGAAAATACTGCCGAACACCGCCGGCTGCCACACCGCCAAGGAGGCGGTGCTCACTGCCAAGATGGCGCGCGAGGTTTTTAAGACGAACTGGATCAAGCTCGAAGTGATCGGCAATCACGACACATTGCAGCCGGATGTGTTCGCGCTGGTCGAAGCCGCACGGATCCTTTCGAACGAAGGCTTCGAGGTCTTTCCCTATACGACCGACGATCTAGTCGTTGCCGAGCGCCTGCTGGAGGCTGACTGCCGCGTGTTGATGCCCTGGTGTGCTCCGATCGGCAGTGCCATGGGGCCGCAAAACCTGTCCGCCTTGAGGTCGATGCGCGCACACTTCCCGGACGTGCCTCTGATTGTCGATGCGGGCATCGGCCGCCCTTCGCATGCAACGACGGTGATGGAGCTCGGTTTCGATGCCGTGCTCCTGAATACGGCGGTGGCCGGTGCCGGAAATCCGGCCGTGATGGCATCGGGCTTTGCCAAGGCGATCGCGGCCGGGCGGCTGGCTTTTGAAGCCGGCATGCTCGAACCGAGAGACATGGCAGTCCCCTCCACCCCGTTGATCGGAAAGGCGGTCTTCTCATGAAGCTCGATCCCTTTTACCTCATTGTCGGCAGCGCGCATTGGGTCGAGCGCCTCGTTCCAATAGGAGTCAGGCTGGTCCAGCTTCGCATCAAGGAAAGACCCGATAGCGAGGTTCGTAGCGATATCCGCATCGCCAGAACCATATGCGACAGACACGGTTGCCAACTTGTCGTCAACGACCATTGGCGCGTGGCGATCGACGAAGGCTGCGATTTCGTTCATCTCGGTCAGGAAGATCTGGCGCAAGCTGACGTGGCCGCGATCCGTGGGGCCGGACTGAAGCTGGGAATCAGCACACATGACGAGGCCGAACTCGATATGGCGCTCTCCGTCGCGCCCGACTATGTCGCGTTGGGACCGGTCTATCCGACTGTTCTCAAGAAGATGAAGTGGGCGCCGCAGGGGCTTGCCCGCCTCACCACATGGAGGAAGAAAATCGGATCGACCCCGCTGGTTGCGATCGGTGGACTGAACATTGAACGCATTGATGGCGTCCTCACCCATGGCGCGGATTGTGCCGCGGTCGTGACCGACATTACACGTAGCCAGGATCCCGAGGGCCGAACAGGACAATGGATCGCTGCAACCTCACGATGGCGCACTGCGCCAGCTTGACGAGATCTTCGTTTCCCGGTCCACGCCCACGCCGAGTACCGTCCCCGGATGAGCCTCGCCCTCAGACAAGCCGCAACATCGGAAAATCGGCCGAATACAGATGCCTCGAAGAATTTCTCGAGGCTGAACATCAGTTTGTCAGAATTATCGCAGTCATTCGCTAACGTGTGACGGCGTCCTCACCGGCGATCCTTTTTTCGCAAGCATCGTCGAGGTATATAAAAACCTGAAGGTTCTGTGGTCGAGGAAGATGTCCATTGTTGCAGTAAAGGTTTTGTCGACTGTCAACGCCCCTTATGGGACGAAGCTTTCGGCTGAGCAATTGGCATCCAAGATTTCCGATCCTGCCAGCGCAGTCAATTTCGATGCGTCGGCGTTCTCTTTTTTTTCCGAGGTAGACGAGAACCTTCAGATCTCGTTCCTTGGCGAAATGCACGTTGATCCGGCGATCGCTTCCGACTTAGCACGGAAGTTCTCGGCACTTGCCGGTTACCCGCTACCTTTGGCGCGGGCGGCATAATTGGTCGAACACCCAGCCAGCAGATGGGGGACCTGTTTGACCACGCTGGCTGCATTATCGATCAGGCAAGCTCCCAACTCACATTGATCGACAATTGGACTTTTGGAGGCGGTACCGCCCTGATGCTCCAGATCGATCATCGCGAGAGCTTTGATGTCGACATCTTCATCGATGATCCGCAGCTTCTGCCATACCTGAACCCAGAGACACAAGGCTACGCGCTCGATATCTACCCTGACGGCTGTGGGTCCGGTGGATCAAGAGCGTTGGAGATCATCTTCGAACAAGCTGGCGAGATCGACTTTATCTGCGCGCCCAACAACGCCATCACCACTGGCCCGAGCAAAAACTCCCCTCGCCGCGCCTTTGCGGTCAGATAGCACAGATCACCGCCGGCCGAGTTGATGAGACCTGCACTTTCAAAAATGTAGGTCCTCATTGCGGCGGCGTTTTCCAGCCCCATCGTCTCACAAGCATCCTTTTAGGGCGGACAAGTCCAAAGGTCTCTTCCGATGCAGGCTCGCGCGGAGCTGATGATCTTGACGGCCGGGCATCGCCGTGAAACTGGCTCCGTGCGCGCGATGTGCCCATGCTGGCCATGCCGCACGATCAGAAGAGGATGAGCGTACCAGGCGGCGGCCGCCAAAGCGGCCAAAGCCCGTTCGCGCGGCTTGACCGGCTAAAAGGGTCGCCGAAAGAGGTTCAGCGCAAGCGCCGGCCGCAGGCCGGGAACCGGGAACGACTACCCCCGGCAAGCCGCTCCACTTTGTCGAGGCCTTCATCCTTCGCGACCGGACGACGCCGCCCCGGCGGAACCGATGACCCAGCGATACCCATGGTGTCGCTTTACTGTACTCCACGGAGATGAGTGCGTGTCCAGTCGACGATCTGGCCCGCGCTCATTGCTCCGGACACCCGGGCAAGCTCACGGCCCCCGGAGAACAGGATCAAGGTTGGGATCCCCCGGATGCCAAGCGTTGACGCAATCTCCTGATTGGCTTCCGAATTGAGCTTCACAAGACGTATTTCGGGCTCGAGGATTCTGGCGGCCTCCTGATATGCAGGGGCCATCATCCGGCAGGGGCCGCACCATGGAGCCCAGAGATCAATCAGGACGGGGATGTCACTCCGACTGGTTTGTCTGCGAAACATCTCTGCGTCAGCGTCAATCGGATGGCCGTTGAAGAGTGCCCGGCGACAGGTCCCACACTTGGCTGTGACGGCGGTGCGGCCCGCGGCCAGCCGGTTTACAGCCGCGCAGTTAGGACATCGACGTGTTTTACCATTGTCAACCAACGTGCCTTGTCGATGGATCATCCCCGCCGTTGGGCGCGAAATTCCCACGGTGTAACCCGCCCGTCCGTATCAGCCGCTTCGAAGCGAGCCTTACCGGCCGTCAAGAACTCGGCCTTGCTGACCTTTCCACTCTTATCCGTGTCGATTTTGGTGAAACTGGCCTTCTTTCGTTCCTGCATGGCCTTTTGCCGCGCTTCATTGAAGCCTTGGCCTGGGCCCATGCGCACACTCATATATTCATCTTCTGTTAGTTCGCCGTCATCGTCACCGTCCATCGCGGCGAAGATCGTTTCGACCTGGTCGGCGGCTTCATCGTCACTGATGACGCCGTCATCGTTCGTGTCGATCGTTCCTATTCGCTCCATCATCATCCCTGGGCCGTAGCCATGCCACCGCCCCCATCTCGCACCATAGTCGTCAGCCAATGCTTGTCCCGAGAAAAAGCCAAGCGCGATCAATGCGATGCCAGAAACCTTGAACATTATGAGTGCTCCTTTTGAAGACAAAAGAAGGCTAGCTTATCGTACGGCGTCGGACATTGAGCGAGGTCAACAGACGGGGCAATGAATTGCGGTTCGCCCCTACGGCGCGCCCGCGCTCAGAGGCCGTCGATGACCTTCTCCAGCATCGATCGCACCTGCTTTGCCGTCACCAGTAGCTCGGGATTGTCGATCGCCTGCATAGAGGCGACGGGATCGATCGCCGCAACTTCGGTCTTGCCTGGCCCAGCATCCTGCACGATGACATTGCAAGGCAGCATCGTCCCGACCTTGTCCTCGATCTTCAAGGCCTCATACGCCATGTGCGGATTGCAGGCGCCGAGAATCCTATAGGATCGGAAGTCTGCGTTGATCTTCTTTTTCAGCGTCTCCTTCACGTCGATTTCCGTGATGATGCCGAAGCCGGAATTCTTCAGTGCTTCGGTCGTTCTCTGCACGGCCTCATCGAAGCCACAGGTAAGCGTCTTGGCGAAATAGTAGCTCATCGGCATCTCCTTTGTTCAATCATGTCTCAGGTTGGCTCAAGCTCGTGCTCCGGTTCGTGCTCCGGCAATTTGCTCGGTTGGGGACCCGGCCGGAACGTCTCGCTGCCGCGGCCATCGCCTCTGAGGGCGATATAGATCGCGGGGATGACCAAAACAGTGAGCACGGTCGAGGAGATCAGGCCGAAGAGCAGCGAGATCGCGAGGCCTTGGAAGATCGGATCCACGAGAATGACCGCTGCGCCGATCATCGCCGCGATCGCGGTGAGCAGGATCGGTTTGAAGCGGATCGCGCCGGCTTCGAGCAGCACGTCGATCAACGGTCGGTCCGGACTGCGGGCAAGACGGATGAAATCGGCAAGCAGAATCGAGTTACGAACGATGATCCCGGCGAGGGCGATGAAGCCAATCATCGAGGTCGCCGAAAACGGTGCTCCGAACAGCCAGTGGCCCACCATGATGCCGATGAAGGTCAGAGGAATCGGCGTCAGGATCACCAAGGGGAGTTTGAACGAGCCAAATTGGGCGACCACGAGGATGTAGATTCCGATGACCGAAACGATGAAGGCGGCACCCATGTCTCGGAAAGTGACCCAGGTCACCTCCCATTCACCATCCCAAAGCAAGGTTGGTCCCAACTCGTCATCCGGTTGTCCGTGAAACGCGATAGCCGGTTTCGGCACGTCGCCCCAGTTGGCCCGTTCGATGGCCTTTGCCACCGCCATCATGCCGTAGACTGGCGCCTCGAACTCGCCCGCGAGCTCGGCCGTCACCATCTCGGCAGACCGGCCGTTGTGTCGGAAGATTGGGAAGGATGCCGGCTCGCGCCTGAGCGTCACAACGTCGCCAAGCTCGACGATGCCGCGTTCGCCGGGCAGCGCATTGGCGGGAACCGGCGTCGCCAGCGTTCGCTCGCTAACGACTTTCGCACTTTTGGCAAGTGCGATGCGGATCGGAATCGGCGGCCGGCCGCCGCCGCGATGCGAATAGCCGACTGCCGTTCCCGCGTAAAGAGAGCGGATGGAGTCGTAGACGTCGCTTTGCTCGACGCCGTGATATTCCAGATTGTCCTGGTCGATCGCCAACCGCAAACGCTCGGGCCGAACGCCGAAGGAATCGTCCACATCGACGATGAAGGGGATGCTCTCGAAAGCCTCCCTGGTCTTGGCGGCGACTGCGCGCCGGGTCTCGGCGTCGGGGCCATAGATCTCGGCAATGAGCGTTGACATCACCGGCGGACCAGGCGGCGGCTCCACCACTTTGACCGACGTGCCGGCAGGAACGTCCTGTCCCTGCAGCCGGGTGCGGATGTCGAGCGCAATGTCATGGCTGGCGCGACTGCGTTCGCTCTTCGGAACCAAGTTGACCTGTACGTCGCCCAGTTCCGGTGAGGAGCGCAGATAGTAGTGGCGCACGAGGCCGTTGAAGTTGAACGGTGCGGACGTTCCGGCGTAGGTCTGGAAGGACGTCGTCTCAGGAATCGCGACCAGCCGTGCTACGACCTGCTGCAAGACGCGGTCCGTGGCTTCCACCGACGCCCCTTCCGGCAGATCAACCAAGACCTGCAACTCGGCCTTATTGTCGAACGGCAGCAGCTTGACTGTGACGTCCTTGGTATAGATGAGGCCAAGCGAGAGGACGGTTGCAACGCCCACCAGCAGCAGAAATGTCCACGCGCGAGCGCGCGACTGCAGGATCGGTCTGGCAGCGGCGACATAGGCCTTGCCAAGCCATCCACCACGGCTATCGCGGTCGCTATGGACACCTGGGTGACCTGCAGTCTCCCTGCCGGCGAGCTTCGTCATCAGCCACGGCGTCAGCATCACCGCAACGAAGAACGAGAACAACATGGCCGCCGAGGCATTTACGGGAATCGGACTCATATAGGGGCCCATCATGCCCGACACGAAGAGCATCGGCAGCAACGCGACCACGACAGTCATAGTGGCGACGATTGTCGGGTTGCCGACTTCGGCAACCGCCTCTGTCGCGGCCCGGATCCGGCTGCGTCCATCCTTCATCGCCCAGTGCCGGGCGATGTTCTCGATCAAGACGATGGCGTCGTCGACAAGAATGCCGATCGAGAATATGAGTGCGAACAGGCTCACCCGGTTCAACGTGTAGCCCATGACCCGGGAGGCCAATAGGGTCAGCAGGATTGTCGTCGGGATGACCACAGCGACGACGAGCGCTTCACGCCAGCCGATCGCAACCGCGACGAGCAGAACGATCGAGACGGTGGCGAGACCAAGATGGAAGAGGAGCTCATTCGCCTTTTCGCTGGCCGTTTCGCCGTAGTCGCGGGTGATCACCATCTCGACTTCCTCGGGAAAGATTTGCCCGCGGACCTGTTCGAGGCGGTGAATAATGTCTTCAGCAATTGCGACGGCATTGGTGCCGGTCCGCTTGGCGATCGCCAGCGAGACTGTCGGAACCCGCTCCAGGCCGCCTTCTGTCTTGCGCACCTCGTTGACACGCGTCTCATTCGGTTCGCCGGCGAGCACTATTTCGGCGACATCGCGCACATACACTGGTCGACCGTCTCGCGCCGTCAAGAGCAGGTTGCCAATCTCACTTTGACTCTGCAGCGTCTGTCCGGCAACCAAGGTGCGCTGTTCCCCGTTTTCGCGCACGAGCGCGCTCTGGAACGACCGGTTCGCCCCTTCGATCTTGGCGGCGAGTTGCTGAATGGTGATGCCATAAAGCGAAAGTTTTTCCGGATCCGGCTCAACGCGGATTTGATCAGGCTGCTCGCCGACGATGTAGGTCAATCCGATGCCGGGCAGCTTCGTCACCTCGACCTGCAATTCGCGCGCGAGCCGGGTCAACCCGTTCGCTGTCCAGCGCGATGCCGCCTCCGGCGTAGGGGTCAGCGTCACGACAACGATGGCGACGTCATCAATGCTGCGGCCGACGATCAGCGGCTCCGGTATGCCGACAGGGATTCGGTTGAAGTTGGCCCGGACCTTTTCGTGCACACGCAGGATCGCGGCATCCGCGCTCGTGCCTACCAAGAAGCGCGCGGTGACGATCGCTCCGTCGTCCCGCGTCTGCGAATAGATATGTTCGACGCCATTGATGCTCTTCACGATGGCTTCCAGCGGCTCGGTCACAAGCTTGACCGCGTCTTCGGCCTTCAGTCCATTGGCCTCCACATGAATGTCCACCATCGGTACGGAGATCTGCGGCTCCTCTTCGCGGGGAAGAGTCATCAGCGCGACGAGGCCGAGAACCAGCGCGGCCATCAGAAGAAGGGGCGTGAGCGGGGAAGCGATAAAGGCGCGCGTGAGGCTGCCGGCGAGTCCGAGTTTCATGGCAGTACGATCCGATCGCCGTCGCGAAGGCCAGTGAGGATTTCGATCCGCTGTTCACCGTTGTCTTCGAAGCGCTCACCGAGAACGACTGTGATGTCCATTTCACCATCGGGCGTCACGACCCGGAGAAAGTCCACGCCGTGCAGCGTCCTTACGGCTACAGGCGGCACGGCAAGCACTGATCGTTTGCCGACAGGGATCGACACGAGCGTACGCTCGTTCACGAAATAGTCACCGATACCTGCGACTTCGACATCCGCGATCACCCGTCCATTCGAGATCTCCGGATAGACTTTGGCGATGCGTCCCTCGTGCGCCTCAGCCTTCGGTCCCGTCGGGGGCTGTGCGAGACCGCGCGTGCCAACGACCACTGTGCCGCCCTCCACAATCTCCGTCGCGTGGCGCTCGGGAAGCGAAAGGCGGAGGTAGTAAGGTCCGGTCGCGATGCGAGCCAGTTCCTCCCCCAGGAGGACCACTGAGCCTGGGGTGACTGGAACCGTCAGCACACGGCCGGTCGCCGGCGCCAGGGTGTCACCCTCATGTGCACGTTGCTCTATGACGGCCCGTTCGGCCTGCGCTGCCGCAACCTGGTTCAGCACCACCTCGAGAGCCATTCTCGCCGTGTCGAGCCGGCTCTGGGCAGTAGCTCCGCGTGCAAGTAGCTGCTGCGCGCGCTCGAGTTCGGTGCGCGCATTCTCGAGCTGCGACTCCAGGGCCTTGATCTTGGAACCGGCGGCCTGCAACTCGAGTGCAATCTTGTCATCAACAACGACAGCGATGATGTCTCGCTCGTTAACCTCGCTCCCCTCGGAAACGCGGATCTCGCGCACCGTGCCGCCGATGCGGGCGCGCGATGGAACAACCGTACGGCTTTCGACCTGGCCGAAAACCGCCTTCATCTGCGTAACCGTCGTGCTCCTGGCAACGAATTCTGCAGCGTCTGCCGCGCCCCAAACGACAGTCGCGGCTGCGAGCAATACGGCGGCGGAAACCCGTGATCTCAGCATGATGGACGTCCATTTGATGCGAGGCTTCAGCCGCAACGGCCCACCGGCTGCTCCGAGGGGCGTCGGACGCCTCGGGGCTCGGCTACTTGAAAGCGACGCCTGGCTTGCAGCCGATCTTCTTGAAGGCGAATGCGGCTGGACAGAATCCGGTGAAGGACGCCTGTATCATGTTGAGGCCCGCGAACGCCGTCAGAAGGAACCAATAGGACGAGACATAGTATCCGAGCGCGAGGGACACGAGAATCAACGTTCCCGCGAACATCAGGACTGCACGATCGATCGACATCATCTTTCTCCTTGAGCTTCGGCTGATCTGTTCGATCCGGTCTCCCTGACCCGAGCAGATCCAGGGCGGAATTCTCACGAATGATCTCCCTTGTGCCTTCAACTCTGCCTTCAACGTCGACCTATCGTAATCCCATCGCGCAAAGTCGCATTGATCCTGCTCAAACTTGACAGCAGAAGTGCCTGAGCAACTGAGCGCCGGACTTCACAACAGGGAAGGAAGGGATGGACCTCAGGAAAATTGGACAGGCTCGGCTCTGGCCGCTGATTATTTCGGGAACAACACCAAGCCTGACCCTTAGTGGGTTGCGAACGAAACGATAGACCTCCGCCTGCACAGGCTCACTGAAAGCATCCACAATAATTGGCGCTGGCCCCTTCGTGGCGGCCGTGGAATGCAAATTCCATTGTCATATTTTCGTTGCATATTCATTTCATTTCGCTTCTACTGCTTTTTGGTTTCGCAGCGAAGGTTGCGTAAGCTTCGATCGAGGAGGATCGATTTCGCCGGGCGTGCCAAATGCCCTGGCTTTTGAAAAATGGGAGGAATCATGTTCAGACACTTGAACTGGACCGTTTTGGTCGCGGCGTCCGCATTTTCAGCAGGCCTAGCCTCAAACGCAATGGCCGCTACCGAACTTTCCTGGTGGCACGCCATGACCGGCGCCAACAACGAAGTCGTCGACAAGCTGGCAAAGGAATTCAACGACAGCCAGACCGCCTACAAGGTCGTGCCCGTCTTCAAAGGAACCTACCCGGAAACGTTGAACGCCGGCATTGCCGCGTTCCGATCCAAGCAGGCGCCCGCGATCCTACAGGTCTTCGATGCCGGCAGCGGCGTGATGCTGGGTGCGGAAGGCGCAATCCTGCCGGTGGCCGAGGTTCTGCAGAAGGGCGGTTACGAATTCAACAAGGATCAATACTTGCCGGGCATCGTCGCTTATTATTCGAAGGCGGACGGTACGATGCTGTCCTTCCCGTATAATTCGTCGTCGCCGATCCTCTATTACAACAAGGAAGCGTTTACGAAGGCGGGGCTCGATGCGGAAAAGCCGCCGAAGACCTGGCCGGAAGTATTTGACGCCGCCAAGAAGATCAAGGCGAGCGGCGCTTCGGCCTGCGGCTTCACCTCCACCTGGCTCACCTGGATCCAGACCGAAAACTTCGCAGCCTGGAACAACGTGCCTTACGGAACCAACGAGAACGGCCTTGCTGGCCTCGACGTCGAACTGAAGGTCGATGCGCCGCTGTTCGTGCAGCATTTCCAGGCGATTGCCGATCTCGCAAAGGACGGTACGTTCCGTTACGGCGGTCGCACTTCGGAGGCAAAACAGCTCTTTACATCAGGTGAATGCGCCATTCTGACGGAATCATCCGGTGGTCTCGGCGACATCATCAAGTCGGGAATTAAATACGGTATCGGCCAGTTGCCCTATTACGAGGGCAGCGGTCCGCAGAATACGATCCCGGGCGGCGCAAGCCTCTGGGTGTTCGGGGGCAAATCCGACGATGAATACAAGGGCATCGCCGAGTTCTTTAACTTCCTGTCGAAGACCGAAATCCAGGCACGCCTGCATCAGGTCTCGGGCTATCTGCCTGTTACCCTCGCCGCCTATGAGGAAACCAAGAAGTCGGGATTCTATGAAAAGAACCCCGGCCGTGAAACGCCGATCCTGCAGATGATGGGCAAGGCGCCAACGGAAAACTCCAAGGGTGTGCGGCTCGTCAATCTTCCGCAGGTGAGAGACATCCTCAACGAAGAGTTCGAGGCGATGCTCGCCGGGCAGAAGGATGCGCAAGCGGCCCTGACCGAAGGCACCAAGAAGGCGAACGCCGCAATCGCGGCAGCCATCGGAAACTAGCGACGCCACAGCAGGCCTGCCGCGGGCGTGAACCGGGGCAGGCCATCTCCTCGCGCAAAGAAGGGGGTCGCTTTGCAGCCTGTCGTCTTTCCCAATAAAATCCTGCCTTATCTCCTGCTCGCGCCGCAGATCGTGCTCACGGTCATCTTCTTCTTTTGGCCGGCGAGCCAGGCGCTTTATCAATCCGTGCTTCGCGAGGACCCATTCGGGCTCAAGTCCGGCTTCGTCGGTCTTGCCAATTTTCGCGCTGTTCTGGCAAACCCGGACTACCTGCATTCGCTGAAGGTCACGGTGGTCTTCAGCCTGGCGACAGCGTTGCTCTCCATGGCTGTCGCTCTGTTGTTGGCAACGGCGGCAGACCGTGTCGTTCGCGGCCGAAACATCTACCGCACGCTTCTGATCTGGCCCTATGCCGTTGCACCTGCAGTGGCCGGCATGCTGTGGCTCTTCATGTTCAATCCCGCGATGGGGACATTTGCCTATATTTTGCGGCGCAACGGCTTTGCCTGGGATCCGCTTCTAAATGGCGACCAGGCCATGGCGTTGGTGATCGTCGCGGCTGCCTGGAAGCAGATCAGCTACAATTTCCTCTTCTTCGTCGCCGGTCTGCAGGCGATCCCGAAATCGCTGATCGAGGCTGCATCGATTGATGGCGCGCGCGGAGCGCGGCGTTTCTGGACGATCGTCTTCCCGCTTTTGGCACCGACCACCTTCTTCCTGCTCGTGGTCAACACCGTCTACGCCTTCTTCGACACTTTCGGCATCATCCATGCCGTCACAGGCGGGGGCCCGGCGAAGGCCACGGAAACGCTCGTCTACAAGGTCTACAATGATGGTTTCGTCAATCTCGACCTCGGCAGCTCGGCGGCCCAGTCGGTCATTCTCATGGTCATCGTTGTCGCACTGACGGCGTTCCAGTTCCGCTTCGTCGAGAAGCGGGTTCACTACGCATGAGGCGCGCCGATGATTGAAAAACGTCCCATCGCCAATTTCATTGGCCATCTGGTGCTGATCATCGGCGTCATCATCGTCGCCTTTCCGATCTACTACACCTTCGTCGCCTCCACCCGGACCTCGGTCGAGATCATCCGTCCACCGATGTCGTTGACCATCGGCGGTCATCTGACCGAGAACTATACGGAAGCGATGTCTGGCGGCGTCGAGCGTGTCGTCGGCGTCAGCCTTGAGCGGCTTTTGTTCAATTCGACAGTCGTTGCGATTGCCATCGCCGTCGGCAAGATCGTCATCTCCTTCCTCTCGGCCTTCGCGATCGTCTTCTTTCGTTTTCCGCTGAAGATGGTCTTCTTCTGGATGATCTTCATAACGCTGATGCTGCCGGTCGAGGTGCGCATCCTGCCTACCTACAAGGTGATCGTCGACCTCGGGTTGATCGATACCTATGCCGGCCTGACGCTGCCTTTGATGGCTTCGGCAACGGCGACATTTCTTTTCAGGCAGTTCTTTCTGACGATCCCGGGCGAACTGGTGGAAGCGGCGCGCATCGACAATGCCGGCCCGTTTCGCTTCATGCGCGACATCCTGCTTCCGCTTTCAAAAACCAACATCGCCGCCCTGTTCGTCATCCTCTTCATCTATGGCTGGACCCAGTATCTCTGGCCGTTGCTGGTGACGAACGACGCGAAGATGAACACCATCATCATCGGCCTGCGTCGCATGGTCGATTTCACCGACGCCTCGACACCCTGGAACTACGTGATGGTAACCGCGATCCTCGCGATCATCCCGCCAATCCTCGTCGTCGTGCTGATGCAGCGCTGGTTCGTCAAAGGTCTTGTGGAGACTGAGAAGTAATGGCTCAAATTACCCTGAACAACGTCCGCAAGATCTATGGCGGCAATATCGAGGCGATCAAAGGCGTATCCCTCCAGATCGACGATGGCGAACTCGTCGTTCTCGTCGGCCCATCCGGATGTGGAAAGTCCACGCTTCTGCGCATGATCGCGGGTCTCGAAAGTATCAGCTCCGGCGAGATCGTTATCGGCGACAGAACAGTCAATGATTTAGAACCCGCTGAGCGGGACATTGCGATGGTGTTTCAGAACTACGCGCTCTACCCGCATATGACTGTTCATCAGAACCTTGCCTACGGGCTGAAGAACCGCAACACGCCGAAGGACGAGATCGAGCGTCGTATCGCGATTGCCGCCAAGACCCTGGAGATCGAGCAGTATCTACACCGCAAACCACGCCAGCTTTCCGGCGGCCAGCGCCAGCGTGTGGCCATGGGGCGAGCGATCGTGCGCGAACCGGCGGCGTTCCTGTTCGATGAGCCTCTGTCGAACTTGGACGCCAAGTTGAGGGGGCAGATGCGCATCGAAATCAAGCGCTTGCAACGCTCTCTTGGCACGACCAGTGTCTATGTCACGCATGACCAGATGGAGGCAATGACGCTTGCCGACAAGCTGGTCGTGGTCAATGGCGGACAGATCGAGCAGGTCGGATCACCGATCGAACTCTACGAAAAACCGGCGACGACGTTTGTCGCAACTTTCATCGGTTCACCGTCGATGAACCTGCTCAAACATGCTGAAACGCTTGAAGGCTGGTCGATCTCGCCAAATGTGCCCAAACCAGCCGGCGCATTCACGATCGGCATCCGACCGGAAGACCTCGCAGTCTGTGAACCCACCGCGACGGACTTTGATTTCACCGCCAAGGTCCGCATCGACAGCATCGAACTCGTTGGAGCGGAAAGCTACGTGCATGGCAAATTCGCCAATGGTCAGGATCTCGTGTTCCGAGTTCCAGGGCGATCGGTGAGGCAGATCGACGACCATGTCACGGTCGGCGCGCTGGCCAAGGACCTGCATGTGTTTGATGATAGGGGCAAGCGCGTGTCCTAAAAACACGGGCTTTGCGGCTTCCCGTCCTCGCCAAAATCAATGAGCCTTGCCTCGGCGGCAGAATGGAGCGATCGTTCCGCGTGTCTTGTATCCCAGACGATTATTATCTAGATGAATAGGTACGGATAATCAGCTGATATTACTAGTTATTCCACAATGCCAAATGATCTGTCTGTCTGTACCTTAGGTGTTTCGAGGTCGGTGCGGCGGACGCTTTCCACGAGATCAATGAGTGCATCGCCTAACCACATCAAGCCTCTTCCGTAATTTGATAACGTCCGGTAATATCTCGCCTTTACAAAGGCTTCTTTGAAGATATTAAACCAAGCAGCGAACACTGCTGGTCGCGCGGCAAGAACTCCGGCAGCTCGCTATGCTGCTCTTCGGCAAGACCACGCAGGAATTTCAGATTGTGGGACGCCGGACTGTCGCGGCATCAGGGCGCGCGATTGGGTCTCTCGATCGTCGCCTCCGACGGCCAGCGGCCGAAAACAAGAAGTAACTTCCAAGGACCGTGTCGAACTGTCGAGAGTGAGCCAGTCTTTGCGCCTGCGCAATGAGAAGCGGCGGCGCAGGCGGCATGATGGGAACAGTAGAATGGAGATATCGTCAGGCCATCGAAAGGCCGAAGGCTGATCATCGCTGCGACCGGCTGGCGGCAGAGGAACTCTCACTCCTCCTTTGCAAGTTGGCCGATGGCCGGTCCGATCTCGGGCCAAACACCGTTGCCCGTCTATTGCACCGCTTCCAGGAAGCGCTCCGCCGGCATATTCACGCCGAGAGCCTTTTAATGGAGGCGCTGTTAGCGGCCAAGGCCGAAGCTCGCGAGATTTTTCAGTAACGCGCGCGTCGCGACGCTTGTCGCCAAGTTATTGAGTTTGTTTAGTACAAACCTCACGCACTCTTGTCTCCTGTCGGTATCAGTGGAAATTTCTGGACTTCACCTTGAGGGTGTCAACGTGACGATCCGGTATTTGTCCCGAGCAGGAAACTATGCCGAGTCCTTCTCCAAAGCCTGTGACTTCCGGTAATTCCTGATCGTGAGTTCGGCATAGTGTTGGTCGGAGTCGCCGAGACCAGAGTTTCGTTCTGTTGCGCGGTCACCGTGGCCTCGCGCTGCCCTCATACATGAATGTCATCGGCTTCGGGCCGGGCATGTAGCCGGTCTCCAATCGGTCCAAACGGAAGCCGCCCTCCTCGATCATCGTGGAGATCTGGCGGTTGAGATGGCAACCGCCAGCGATGCGTCGCCAAGCTGGGGTCAGCCAGTGCTGCAAGCGCCGAACACTTTCGTCCGGCGCCAGCCCATGTTCGACAAAGAGCAGTTGGCCGCCCAGGCGAAGCACACGGCGCATCTCTGTAAGAGCAATGTCCGCGTGCGGTATGGTGCACAGTGTCCAAGTCGTCACCACCGTGTCAACGCACCGATCCTCGAGCGGAATCGCCTCCGCCGAGGCTTCGAGAAGGCGGACCGGAAAGTCGCTTCCGTGCTGTGCCCCACGAGCCATGTCGACAAGCGGCGCGGAGGGCTCGAGCGCCAGGACTTCACGCACGCCAGATCCATAGAAAGGCAGGTTCATTCCCGATCCGATGCCGATCTCAAGGACCCGGCCCTGCGCCCCGCCGATCACCCTCTCGCGATAAGGGACAAGGTTTTTGTTGCGCATCGACAGATGGCAAAGCTTCGGTAGGATAACGTCATTATAGAAGGCCATCGGAACCTCCTTCAGCCGTAGATCGGGATAAGGCGGTCCGAAGCTGATCCACGACGCTATCGCTCTCGGCTTCTGTCGTGGTCCGACCGAGACTGAAGCGGACCGTTCCCATGCCGACCGTCTCGGCCACTCCCATGGCGGCCAGCACCTGAGAGAGTTCGACGCTGCCCGCGTGGCATGCCGACCCGTTCGAGGCCGCGACTCCGTCGAGGCCGGCAAGCACCTCGGCGCCGACCAAACCGACAACGAGACGTTCAGCGTATTGGGAAGTCGGTGTTGTGGATGGCCGTTCAGCACGACACGTCCGCCGAACCCCTCCTGCAGCGCATTCCAAAGGCGGTCGCGCAGTGGCCGGACGCGGGTCATCGGTTAGAGGTCCACGGCGAGCGCGCAGGCGGCTCCGAGCCCGACTGCGAGCAACGCGCTTTCGGTGCCGGCGCGCCGGCCATGCTCATGCCCGGCGCCGTGGATCAGCGGCCCGAGCTCGATGCCACGGCGGACGTAGAGCGCCCCGACGCCCTTGGGTGCATAGAGCTTGTGACCGGCGATGGACAGCAGATCGACGCCGAGCGTATCGACCTTGGTAGGAATCTTGCCGATAGATTGCGCCGCGTCCGTGTGGAAACGAATCCCCCGTTCGCGCGCAATAGCGCCAATCTCCTCGATCGGCTGGATCGTGCCGACCTCGTTGTTGGCGTGCATGACGCTGATCAGGATGGTGCGCGGTGTAATGGCGCGACGCACGTCCTCGGGATTGACCATGCCCGTGCCGTCGACCGGAAGGTAGGTCACCGTCGCGCCGAGCCGCTCGAGAAAACGGCAAGGGCCGAGCACGGCGGGATGCTCGCCTTTATCCCGGAGGGCAAAGAACGTACCCTTGATCGCCAGGTTGTTGGCCTCGCTGCCACCGTTTGTGAACACGATCTCGTCGGGTTCACAGCCGAGCAGTCCGGCAACCGGGCTCCGCGCATTCTCCAGAGCAGCCTTCGCCGGGGTGCTCGCCCAGTGGCCGATGGAAGGATTCCCGAACGCCCTATCGAGAAACGGCCGCATGGCAGCCGCCACGTCTGGATCGATCGGCGTGCTGGCGTTGCAGTCGAGATAGATCGTTATCACGGGTTATTCCACGCGCTATACGATGCGATTGATGTGAAAGAACTCTGACGTGAAAGGAGATCGTTATGTTGAATTTGAAAGCTTTTCGAACACTTCAGAGTGAGGACGAATACAACGCCGCATTGGATGAAGTTCGGCCGTATTTCGCAATCGAACCCGACGAAGGGTCCGATGAGGCTGCTCATTTTGACGCGCTCGTCCTTCTGATCGAACAGTATGAAGCCAAACACTACGCAATCCCGACAGCGAGCCCGGTTGACGTGATCAAGTCGGTAATGGTTGCGAACAATTACTCTCGCGCCGATCTAGTGGCGGTCATTGGCTCCAAGGCGCGAGCGGCTGATCTTCTGAATGGCAAGCGGGAAATCAATCTGGACCAGATTCGAAAGCTTAGTAAGGAATGGAATATTCCCGCTGGCTCGTTGATCGGCGACGTTGCCGCCTAAAAGATGCCACAAGGTGGATGGTCCTGTAATTCTACCCGAACGGGTAAATTCGAAATCCATGTCGCCACCGCGAACGGACTCGTCAAAATCCTGCACGAGCTGAAAAGGCTCGGCACTCCACCCTCGTCGAAGACCTACAGGCGCAAACCTAGCCCCTTCTTCAGTCCACGCGTCAGCTCGTGCTTTCGGCTCAACTCCGCCCCGTGTGCCCGATCGACGATCCGGGCGATCTCATTGATACGCTCGATCTTAGCCGCGTCAGCGAACCCTAGCCGGTCGAGCTCTGTCTTGAATGAACGTGGGTCCGAGGTTCCGAAACGCATTCAAGTGCATGCGCGAGCGTCTTTGCTTCCTCAAGCGCCTCTCTTCCAGCGGGATTGCCGGCGAGCACTTCCACGAATTGCGCCTTCTTGGCCTGAGGAATAGCGTTGAATTGCTTCAACATGGCCTCACTGCTTGAGTGAGCCCAGGAACTTCGACCACGTCTCTCCTTTCGCGCTGCCAGGTTTCAGCTTCGCGCTGCGCTCCAAGTCGCCGCTCGTGGACAACCCAAGACAATCCTGCGTAGTCGGTTTCCTCGCGGCATTCATGACGGATGCGCCGATCGCCTCTGTGTTCGGCTCCGCCCGCTGGGCAATGGGCAAGGAACTCCAGAATCTCTCGACAACAGATGAAGGCCTGCTGATCGGCCGCGATCCGACGACGGACAAGTTGCTGCGTTACGATGGGCCATCCCATCTGCTGACCGGCGCCGACGAGAACCGGCAAGGGCGTGGGCACCATCATTCCCAATCTGCTGACAGCCGATCGATCGGTGATCTGCATCGATCCGAAGTTAGAAAATGCCAGAGTCGCTGGTCGCGCCCGTGAGCAATTTGGCCCGGTTCACATCCTCGATCCATGTGGCGTGGCGGGTATACGGCCCGCTGCTTTCAAACGACTTGATATGCTCGATCCCGCTGGTCCTGATGTCGCGGAGGATGCCAGCACGCTGGCCGACGCCGTGGTGTTCGATGAACCCGGCATGGCGGGTGACGCACATTGGAATGAAGAAGCAAAGGCACTGATCGCCGGCCTCATCCTCAAGATCGTCGTCGCGGAATCGCCAGGGCGCCGAAACCTCGCAACGTTGCGCGAATATCTCACGCTTGCCCCGGAGCGCTTCCTGGGCCTGCTCGCTCGAATGCAGGACATGGAAGCGGCCGGCGTTCTTTCGGCCGCGCTGCGCCACACCCACTTTCTCGACAGTCCGCGCATGACGGCCGTGCTTAGCCGATCGGACTTCCGCTTCGCCGATCTCAAGCGCAACAACGCCACCGTCTTCCTCGTTTTGCCGCCTGATCGGCTTTCCACCTATTCCAGGTGGCTGCGGCTGCTGATCACCCAGAGCCTCACTGACATGGCGTGTGATCCCGCACTTCTCACCCGGCCGGTGCTCTATCTCCTCGACGAGTTTGCCGCACTCGGCCACCTGGCACCGGTCGAACGCGCCATGGCCCTCATGGCCGGCTATGGCGTCCAGCTCTGGCCGATCCTCCAGGATACCCATTAGCTGCGCGCCACCTATGGTGGGGGCGCCGGCACGTTCCTGTCGAATGCTGCCGTCCTTCAAGTCTTTGGCGTCAATGATACCGAAACGGCCGAGCTGATCGCGCGCTCGATCGGCAAGACCGATGCGCAGTACATCACCAGGTCCTGGAGCGAGGGCAAGAACTCGTCGTCCGAGCACGTATCGGCGCGTGATCTCATCAATGCCGATGAAATCATGCGACTACCGGAAGACAGGATGATTCCTGCTGCGACAGGGGCAACGGCCGGCCTGGGTTCAGAAGCTTCGGTATTATGCCGATCCGGAGTTCAAGGGTGCGTTCGATCCGACATGAGTGACGAGACCGAACACCTATCCGAAATCTTGGCCTTCACCTTCAGCCGAGATGTTCTCAACCGTGACATTGCCCATATCCGTTGCTACAGGTCCCGAAAGTGACGTGTGAGAAACCATCCATGAGCAAATCGCCGAGAGAGAAATCTGGCCCGGTTGCGGCGCGCGAGATGGACGTTTTGAAAGCCCGGGCGATCAATGCGCTCCTCACCCAGCCGATCGCGATGCTGCCCACGAAGGCAGGCGATCCAATCCGACCATTCGCGCTCGGGCTCTGGAATCAAATCAGGCCACTACTAAGGCCCGAAATCAGCGGCTCGACGCTGCGCCGTGCGACGGGCGCCCATCTCCACTCAAAGAGCTATCATCTGGCGGTCGCGCAGATATTCTCCGCTCGCCACGACATCGGCGGAATGCCGATCGACTCGGTATCGGACGCCGACAGATTGGCGGCTGCAGAGAAGATTGAAGGCTTCAGAAAGCGCGATGAGGCCCGAAAGGCAGCGGCACCTGCGGTTGGCCAATAAAAGAAAAGAAGCCTCATGAGGTGGCGCAAACTGAAGCTCTACAGGAGGGCGGCGTCGGGGGAAAAATCAGGAAAAAGCCCCTTGGCGATTTCACATATCTGAAGTTGATAGATGATGGCGTAGCTCTGCCCCACATTAGGCCGCCTCGAGCCGGCTGAACCGGAGATCAGTTGCCACGCCTCGAGCTGTCCTGTCATTGAGCACCGCTTTGCCGAGTTCTTCGCTTGCAAGGTCGGTATGGATTGCAATCATCTCGAGCAGAACAGCGAGGTGCTTTTCGTTCATTGGCTTCATGAGGGCGGCCTCTCCTCGCATTGTCATCAGCGGCAATAAGATTGCTTTTCGACCGAGGTGAGTTCGTCAACAACACACATGGACGGGATTAAAGGCGGCCCTGCCGGTATCTATGTTTCACCGTTCTGTTAATGGCCAGTCTGCAATGCTGCGATTTAGTGCGACATCAAGACCGGCATGGAAATGTTATTCAGCAGATTGGGCGTCGCGCCGCCGAACACATCTTCGAAAAGCGGCGAGTGGCCATACGCGCCGCAGACGATAAGGTCTGCGCTCTCTCGGTCGAGGACAGCAAACAACGCACTGGTGAAATCTGTTTGCCCCGTATCGCGCCATCCTTCCAAGGCAACCGTTACCCCATGGTGTTCGAGATGACGCTTTATCTCTTGAACATCTGCATTTTGGTCGCTGTAATTGCTCGCGAACACGAACAGGAGAACTTTGCGCGCTGCCTTGAGGATTGGCATCGCGTCGTGAACGGCCCGGGTTGACTCGCGGCTGAAATTCCAGGCAACGATCACCTGCTCGCCGATCGCATCCTCTCCGGTCCAGCCAGCCGGAAGCACCAACATTGGAACCCCAGCTGTCAACAGAACTTCTTTGGGAACTGATGAATTGGAAAGATGGCGGTGGTCGGGATGGGGCTGTGTCGCTACCAGAATATCCGCGGAGTGGGAAAAAAGTTGCTCTGCGGTATGAGCTTCCGGCCTTGCCGCGTGATACTGGAAATCAAGGCCAGCCGCCTGAACTGCCGTGGTGAATGTATCCTCGATAGCCAGCGCGAGATCGTGGCTCTCCCCTTCCTGTGCTTCCTTCGTGCTGATGTCGACGCCGATCAGCCTAGCTTGGTGCTTGGCAGCGACATCAATGGCAGTGCGCAAACGGGCCGCGCAATCTGCTCCAGCGTCCAAATAGACAACGATATCTCGGTAGCCCATAGTTTCCTCCATTTGCGAACGTACAGCGCCGAGTGCTCCGTGGGCTCGCTTCTCCGTCGTAGGACTAGAGGCGAACCCCTTGAGCACCTAATACCCATTGACGCTGCAGGTTCCGGACGATCGCAAAGAAATAACGATATCGTTTGATTCGGTGGCAGCGGTTTGGGGGCCTGTCGCAAATTTTAGGGCTCGCACCAGCCGGCATAGGCTGCGACTCATTTCGCTTCCCAATGCGATGAATCTGAATCCATTGTGCAAACGGAGGTTTGGCATGGATCAGCGACACGGCTTCGCCATCCGACGAGGCGAATTCGTCACCGGAGCCGAACTGGTGGTGGACGGCGGCTATACCGCACGGTGAAGGGAGCTTGATGCATGCAGCTGGACGATGCGCAACTGGCGCTCGAGGTCGCGGGGGTGGGCCTCTTTGCCCGCACCAGCCCGGAACACAAGCTGCGCCTGGTCACGGCCCTTCAGGCAAACGGACTGTCGGTCGCTATGACTGGCGACGGGGTCAACGACGCGCCGCCGATCTGACAGCTCACTTTTCCGGCCTCAAGCTCACGCAAAAAACGTACGCCAACGCCAATCGCGCCGGCAAGTTGGCATGGCTGAGGGAACCTCCTTTCAACACGACCGCCGCGGGAGATCGAATGACCAACGGTCGCACTCCTCAGTTTCCTGTACTCGACTGCTCCAGAGGATTCGTGATTGCCCATCCCCCACCGAGCGCCTCGCACAGTGTGATATAGGCCGTTGCAATCGCCGCCTCGTTCTGCACCAGCTTGTCTTCCGCCGAGTAGAAATCGTCTTGCGCGTCCAGCAGATCGAGGAAGTCCGCAGCGCCGGACTTGTATAGCTCGCTCGACTGCGTGACGGCCTGCTTGTAGGCGACAACGCTCCGGCGTAAAGCCATCTGCCGCTGTCGTTCGCGATTGTAGCTGACGAGCGCGTTTTCCACCTCCTCCACCGCGCTCGCCACCGTTTCGCGATACGCTAGATATTGCTCGCGCGCCTGAGAACGCGAGACGTCTACGAGGGCCTTGCGCCGACCGGCGTCGAAAACCGGTACAGTCAGCGACGGGCCGAGCGCCCAGCCGCCACTATCGGTCGAGAGGCCGGCGATGCGTTCGGCGGAAATAGTGATCGAACCGGAAAGCGACAGGCTTGGATAGAGGTCCGCCTCGCGCACGCCGATATCGGCGACCACGGCCGCCAAGTTTCGTTCTGCACGGCGAATATCTGGCCGGTTGCGCAGGAGATCCGCCGGCAAGCCGGCCGAAATGCTCTGCCGCGGCAACGGCACTGCCCTCCCCTTTGCGAGCTCAGTGCGCATCGTTGCAACCGGAAGGTCGAGCAGCGACGCCAGCCGATTGAGGGAAGCATGCAGCGAGGTTTCAAGCGCGGGAATGTTCGCTTCCGTCGAGGCGGCGCTCCCGACCGCCTGGGAGACGTCCAAGGTGGTCGCTCCGCCGGCTTGAAGCTGAGCCTGGACAACGGTGACCGCCTCTCGTTTTCCGTTGAGCGCCCTGCGCGCCACGCTAAGTCGATTTTGGTACCCGCGCGCCTCCACATAGGAAGTGGCGATATCGCCGAGCAGGGCGAGGCGCGCTGCGCTCAGATCCTCCTGCGCCGCTTCCACCGTGGCTCGCGCGCCCTCGCGGTTGCGCCGATACTTGCCGAAGAGATCGATTTCCCAGCCGCTGGCCAACTCTCCGGTCGCGGTCGTCGACGCTGACTTGCCGCTCGTTTTCGTCGTTTCGGATGAAATCGAGCCGTCGACGTCCGGCAATCCTTCGGCTCCGATCGCCTTGGCGTCGGCCTGTGCCTCGCGAACCCGCTCCAGGGCTTGGGCCACGGTCAGGTTCGAGATCTGCCCTTCCGAGATGAGCCGGTTTATCAAGGGATCAGAGAGCGCCTCCCACCAGCGCGTCTCGGGCTCGACAGCGGACCCCTTTTGCGCCGGTTCCGCGTAGCTGGTGACAAGCGTGGGGTTCGGTGTGGCGTAATCGGGGCCAACCGCGGCACAGCCGCCGAGGAGGCAGACCGCCCCCAATGCGATGGAAAGATGACGCACGGATCAGCGCTCCTGAGCTTTCACTGATACGCGCGGCTCCGTCCCTTCCGGCAGAAGCTTGCCCAGGAGCCAGGCAAGAATGCGCTGGATGTCGTCGAGGAAAGTGTAGACGACAGGCACATAAACCAGACTGAGGACCGTGGACGACAGAAGTCCACCGATGACGGCGATGGCCATCGGTGCGCGCGTTTCCGCGTCGGCGCCGATCCCAAACGCGATCGGCAGCATGCCGGCGCCCATGGCGATCGACGTCATGACGATCGGCCGCGCGCGCTTGCTCGCCGCATCGAGCAGCGCCTCGATGCGGCCCATGCCACCCTCCTGTTCGGCTTTCAGCGCATATTCGACAAGCAGAATTGAATTCTTGGCGGCTATGCCCATTAGCATCAGCAGTCCGATCAGGGCCGATATCCCGATCGCCTTGCCTGTCAGCAGCAGGAAGCCGAGCGCGCCGCCGACGGAGAGCGGCAGGGCGACGAGGATCGTCACCGGCTGGACAAAGCCGCGGAACAACAGAACGAGCGTCAGATACATGAGCAGGATTCCGGCGCTGATCGCGGTCGCGAAACCCGAGAACAGCTCCTGCATGCGGGCCGTATCGCCGCGCGCCAGCTCGTGGACGCCGTCCGGCGGCGACTGCATCGCCGGCAAGTTGCGGATTGCCGCGCTCGCTTCGCCGAGGGTGATGCCCGACAATTCCGCCTCGATCGTAACACTGCGACTGCGGTCGACACGGCTTATCGTGTTCGGTCCGGCATCGAAGTCGATGTCGGCTATCGCGCCGAGCGGCACGGTACCCTTGGTGCCGGTGAGTGGCAGAACCGCGAGCTTGGAGGGATCATCGATCGCTCCGTCCGGCAGCGTCACGATGATGGATATCTGGCGGTCTCCGAGGTTGAACTTCGGTAGGCTCGCGTCGTTGTCACCAATGGTCGCCACCTTCACCGTCTCGGCGATCTCAGCCGGGGTGATCCCAAGCTCGGATGCGCGCGCATTGTCTGGCCGGATGATCAATTCCGGCTTCGTGTTGGTGGCGGTCGATGTCGGATGCGTCAGCCCCGGGACCGACTGCATTTGTCGGAGCAGCGTATCGCTTGTGGCCCCAAGCGCATCGGGATCGTCGCCGACGAGCGTGACGGACACCTTGGCGCCCGAGGAGCCATCGGCACCGAACTGAATGCGGGCTCCCGGTATATCGGCAAGCTTCGGCGCGGCTTGTGCTTCGAATTCCTGTTGCGAAATGTTGCGCTCGTCCGCCGCCACGAGGTTCACCGTGACTGTCGCCGTGCGGACCTCCGAGGAGGAAGACGATCGGTTCGGGCCGGCGCCCGATTCCGCCGCCGTGCCGACAGAGGCAAAGACGCTGGCGACGACCGGATCGCCCTCAAGCCGGTGGGTAATGTCCTTCACGATGGCCGACGTCTGTTCGATGGTCGAGCCCGGCGCCAGTTCGACCGAAATCACCGACCGGCCGCGGTCCGTCGCCGCCATGAATTCGGTCGGAAGCTGCGTGGCCAGCATGATCGAGCCGGTAAAAAATGCGACGCCGGCAAAGAGCGTGATCCAGCGGTGCCTGAGCGCGATGCGCAGCAGCAAGACGTAGGTCGGCACCCAGGCGGGCGCATCCTCGCTGGCATGGCCTCCGGCGCGCATCAGATAGGCAGCCATCAGGGGCGTCAACATCCGCGCGACCACGAGCGAGAAGAGCACGGAGACGCAGACGGCGACGGCAAAGGAGAGGAAGAACTTGCCGGGGATCCCCGGCATGAAGGCCACGGGCAAGAAGACGGCGACAATGGTCGCCGTGGTTGCGACAACCGCAAGGCCGATCTCGTCGGCTGCCTCGATCGCCGCGCGGTAAGCGCTGGCACCAGTCTGGCGCATATGGCGGACAATGTTCTCGATCTCGACAATGGCATCGTCGACGAGGATCCCCACCACCAGCGAAAGCGCCAGCAGCGTGATGTTGTTCAGCGATATGTCGAAGGCCCACATCACTGCGAAGGTCGGTATCAAGGACATCGGCATGGCGACTGCCGAAATCAGCGTGGCGCGGATATCGCGCAGGAACAGCCAGACGACGCCGATTGCGAGCAATGCCCCAAGCCACAGGGCTTCCAGGGCCGCATCATAGCTTTCCTCGACGAAGCCGGCGGACGAGGTCACCTCCGTAAGGGTGACGTCAGCGTTTCCGGCGTCGGCCGCGGCAATCGCCGCACGGACCTTTTCGACGACGTCGAGCTCGCTCGAACCGATTGAGCGATAGACGCTGAATGCCACCACTTCCCGGCCGTTCAGGAACGCGGTCTGGCGCGGCTTCTCCCAGCTGTCGACGACTTGTCCGAGATCGGAGAGCTTTACATCGTTGCCGTTGGAGAGCGGCACGCGCGTTTCGGCAAGCGCCTCGACCGTCTTCGCGCTCCCGACGGTTCTGACCGACTGTTCTCGGCCGCCGACATTGGCGCGGCCTCCCGGCTGGTTGACGTTGATCCTGGCAAGTTGCTGGCTGATATCGGCAGCACTGATACCGAGCGCCGCGAGCCTATCCGGATCGAGCTCGACCCGGATCACGCGATCAACGCCCCCGGAACGCTCGATTTTCGATACGCCGTCCACTCCAAGCATCGTCTTGGCGACGTCGTTATCGATGTACCAGCTCAGTTCATCCGATGCCATGGACGGCGCGTCGACCGTGAATGTCAGCACGGAGTTGCCGGTCGCGTTGACGCGCGTGACGACTGGCTCGGGAACACCGTCCGGCAAGTCTGACTGAACCGAAGACACGGCGTTGCGCACGTCGTTGGTCGCGGTTTCCGGATCGGTGTCGAGTGTGAACTCGACCGTCGTGGTGGACGAGCCTTCACTGACCGACGTCGAGACGTCGTCAACGCCTTCGAGGCTCGCCACGGCGTTTTCGATGACATGAGCGACTTGGACCTCCATCTCGCTCGGCGCAGCACCCGGCTGCGACACCGTCACCGTTACGGTCGGCAAGTCGATATCAGGCTGATTGTTGATACGAAGCTGCGTGAACCCGTAGAGCCCGGCGATCGTCAAGGACAGAAAGAGGACGATGGTCGGAACAGGGTTGCGGATCGACCAGGAGGAAATGGCGTTCATCGGAGTGTCTCGCTACTCGCGGTGTTTGAGGTGTTGTTTGCCGCGATAGGGCTGACGCGGACCGTGTTGCCGTCCGTCAGGAAACCTGCCCCGGCGATGACGACGCTTTCCCCGCCCTCCAGGCCTGAAAGGACGGTGACGCGCCCACTGCTGCGCGTGGCGGTTTCAATTGCTCGTGCCGTGACTTTGCCGCCATCCCCGACAACGAAAACGGACGACGTGCCGTCTCGCCAGATAAGCGCGCTTTCGGCAACGCTCGGCATGCGGCTTACCGCCGTTTCGATCGAAACGCGTGCGAACATGCCCGGCTTGAGCGCGGAACCGTCGGCGATCGACACGCGCACCGTGCCGAGGCGGGTAGTTGCGTCGACCTTCTCCGCAACAGACGAAACGCTGCCTTGGGATACCCTGCCGGACGCATCGGTGACTGTCGCTGCCTGCCCAACCGCGACGGATTGCAGGTTCTTTTCGGGAACCTGCACGGCGACTTCGACTCTACCGTCGCGGATGATCTTCATCAGCTCGGTTCCGTTCTGGACGGTCGCACCGACGACCGCAGGCCTCTCGGAAACGACACCATCGAACGGAGCCCGGATCTCGGTCTGTGCCAGTTCCGCCTCTTTCCGCTCGGCAGCCGCTTCGGCCTGGGCGAGCTGGGCGCGACTGGTCTTGAAGGTGGTCGACTTCTCTTCGGCGCTCTCGACACTGATTGCCTTGCTGACCAGGAGTTTCTGCGCGCGCGCAGACGCCGACTGGGCGGACTCCAGCGTCGCGCGTGCCTGCTCGACCGCGGCCCGCTGTTCGGCGAGTTGCGCTTTCAAGAGCGCGCTGTCCAGCCGTGCGACAATCTCGCCGCTGGCGACGTGGTCGCCTTCCTCGACAAGAACTTCCGCCAAACGCAGCCCGCTCGCTTCGGCGCCGATTGTCGCCTCCTGCCAGGCCTCTACCGATCCGGTTGTTGTCACGAAAATGGCGGACGGGTCCGTGCGGACCTTCTCGACGGAGACCGTCAGTGAAGCCTGGGCCGGGACGGGTTCTTTTCCCGGCGCCTCGCTCGTTCGCCCGTAGGCCTTCAGCACCGCCACAGCCGCGACCGGGACTAGGACCGCCGCAACGAGGAGGGATCTTTTAAGTGACGTTCTCATGGGTATTGCTCTTGTCATGGTCTGCATCAGCAAAGTGCCCTTCCGCCTGGGGACGGCTTCACGGATGGCCCACTTTGTGGCCGCCTGCCGGGCCGGCTGCATCCTCCGGCGCACGCCCCCGGCCTCCCGGGTCGAACTCAGGCCCCCAGGGGTGAAGCGCCGAAGCAAGAATTGCTTGCTGTTCAGGGGTCAAGGTGGTGCGGAGCGCCGAGATGGCCAACTTGAGCTTCTGCGCTGCCTCCGCGCGCTTGACGAAGTCATCGGCGAGGGCTTCCTCACGTGCAAAAGGCCCCTTCGCAGCGTCCGAAGCGAGTTGGGGCGGGCCGCCAGGCATGGCTTCCGGGCGCGACTCACGCGGATCGAAGTGGCGCGGCCCCGGCGGAGACAGGAGCGCCTGCAGGGCGCTGGTGAAGTCGCGCCATGCGTTCAGTTGCTCGGCACGAATTCCGATGCGTGTCTCGAGGATCGCCAAACAGGCGGCGAGCGCCGCTTCAGGTGGCACATCCAATCCAGGCATCTGGCGCCCAGCTCGCCCCTCGAACCGACGCGGCCCTGGTGGGACGAAGTCGCCATGCCCTGCCCGCTCCAAGGTTTGGCCAGCCTCTTCGACGACTGCAGTCTGTTCGGCGGCCAATGCCGTCTGTGCGGCAGCAACCTGAACCACGGCGATGGACGCGGCGCCAAGCGCCCGAAATCCGTTTCGCATGATGTGTTTCCTTTCCACGTGTCTGTGACGAAGGGAGAGGTAGAACGCATCCATTTCCGGCGTGCTTCGAGCTGTGTCTCAAGGTTTCTCGTTTCAGGAGATTTGTTGCTGAACTTTGCTGGGCGATCGACGGAAACATTCGGTTGCAAATTTCCATGCGAGACCCTTGGCTCGGCCCTATAGTCACGGCTGGTAACAGGGACTGAATGATACGGACGATGCAGACTCAGCCGCATATTCTTGTCGTCGACGACGACGGCGAAATCCGAACCTTGCTTGGACGCTATCTCGATGGGCAGGGATTCCGCGTATCCTCGGCCGCCAACCGCGCAGAATGCGAGATGAGGCTGGCCACGGGCCATTTCGATCTGGTCGTCCTCGACGTCATGCTGCCCGATGGCTCGGGACTGGACATCTGTCGCGCCTTGCGCAATCGCAAGCCGCATATCCCGGTGATCCTATTGACCGCCCTGAAGGAGGATGTCGACCGCATCATCGGGCTTGAGTTCGGCGCGGACGACTATCTCGGCAAGCCGTTCAACCCGCGTGAGCTCGTCGCGCGCATTCGTGCCGTGCTCCGCCGAGCGGTCATCGGCCAGCACGACGCTCCGACCAAGCGCAGCTATCATTTTGCCGTATACACGATGGAGCCCGAAACGAGGCAGGTGACAAACGCGGCTGGAGAAAACATCGACCTTACCGGCGCCGAATTCGAACTCCTCCAAGTGTTTATCGAGCGGCCCGGCCGTCTCCTCTCTCGCGATCAACTCCTCGATCTCACCCAGGGACGTGGGCGCGATCCGCTCGACCGGTCGATCGACGTTCTGATGAGCCGGTTGCGGCGCAAACTCGGCGACAACGAAGGATCGCCTCTGTTCAAGACCGTACGGAACGGCGGCTACCAACTGACCGTGCGCGTCGAAGCCGTGGACATGTCCGAATGACCTCGCTCAGAATGCGCATTGCGATCCTGCTGATCGCTTCGATCGTCGGCGTCGTCGGGCTGGCGACGCTCGCAGTTGTAAGTGTTATTCGCGGCCCGGCGCCCGAAGCGACCGTCGAGCCGCTGGCCCGGCAGATCCGACTTCTCACCGAGCTGCTTCCAACCGTAGCAGCAGGCAGACCGCAGCCGGATATTGATCTGCGCGACCGACGGGCCGAAGGCGAAGCGGATGAAAGGGCGACGCAGTTCCTCAACGAAGCTTTCAAGAAAAGCGGTAGCGCACTTTCCGCCGTTGTGGCGCGCGCCGTAGGAAGGCCCGGCATCGTGGCGTCCGTTCCGCTTGCGAACGGCCAGTGGCTGATCCTGGATGTTCCCGACTATTCGCCGCCGCGCGATCGCTGGTTGGTGCTGTCGGGCTGGATCATCCTGATTGTGCTCGGCGCCACCGCCGTCTCACTCTACTTTGCTGCCGTGCTCACACGACCCGTGGCGATGCTTGAAAAGGCTGTAGCGCGCATTGGGCCAGACGGCGTTCTCGCTCCCCTCTCGGAAGAGGGCTCGAGCGACGTCCGTGCCACCGCACGTGCCCTCAATCGGCTTTCGTCGCGGCTCAAGTCGGCGATGGAGAGCCGGATGAGGCTCATTGCGGCGGCGGGTCACGATCTGAGAACGCCCATGACCCGCATGCGGTTACGCGCCGAGTTCCTGCCAGACGAGAACCGCGAAAATTGGGTGAGAGACCTCGATGAACTCGATCGCATCGCCGACAGTGCCATCAGCCTTGTGCGCGAGGAAATCGACGAAGACAACCTGGAACCCACGGCCTTGGACGGTGCGGTGCTGGGCGTTGTCGAAGAACTCGCCTCCCTCGGCTTGAAAGTGGAGGCGGGCCGCATCGACAAAGTCTCAGTGCGCGCCGGCGGGCTCGGCCTGCGCCGCGCGCTCAGAAACCTGATTGTCAATGCCGCCACCCACGGCCAAGGCTGCCACGTTGACGTCACGGTGGAAAACAACGAGGCGATCATCACGATCGCCGATCGAGGACCCGGTATCCCGTCTGATCTTCTCGACAAGGCCTTCGAGCCCTTCTTCCGTGTCGACCCCGCCCGCCGGCAATCGGTACCTGGAGCAGGTTTGGGACTCGCGATCGCCAAGGAAATTATCGAGCGGAACGGCGGATCGATTACCCTGTCCAATCGGGCAACGGGCGGTCTGCAGCAGAGACTCGTGTTTGATATCGACTAGTTAGGTGCCTGTAGTGGCGTGCAGCTACCCATGTGAGAGCTACAAGGAAAACGAGGGGCCACTGCTGACTTTCAGGCAATCGTGCCTTCGACGATACGAGACTTCAATCCGCCGCCTTGAGTGGAATCGGATTCCAGACCGTGGCTGGCACTATTCTCGTTTTTACTACTCCGAGCCATCTCCGTCGGAGAACCGTCTTAGCGCTTGCGGATTTATGATAGTCACAGAACGATAGGTGTAGTTTACCCAACCTGCCCTTGCGAAACTCCGCATTGCTCTGTTGACCTGCTGCCGTGATGCATTTGCCATGACGCCAAGGTCGCTTTGGGACAACGGGATGGCCATGTCGCCGAGCCAACCCGCTCGCTGAACCACGGACGCGATTCTGCGTTCGACATTGCGCTTTTGCAGATCATGAATAATACGGACAAGAACATCCACGGTTAAGACTGTGTTCAAGCCCACCGCACGCCATACGCCAGGATTCCGTGCCGCCATCTGCTCCAGGGCGTCCAGTGGCACATGCATCATCCAAGCGTCACCAAGAGCTTTCAACTCCACCCTGCGCGGTTGGCCGGTCAGAAAAGGACCTTCACCTGTCCATGCGCCCGCCATTCCGAGATGGATCAGACGGGGGATCGCGTCGGAGGGCGCTGAGTTGATTGTGAGAGAACCGGCGACAAGACCATACATTCCGCCAGGCGCATCGCCATATCGATAGATGATTTGATCGGGAGCGAACTTCTGCAAATGCGCGTGGCGCAGCAGCTCCGTCCGAAATTGCTCGGTCATACTCGCGAGCCAAGGGCCTTGGCTCATGACCTGTTCTGCCTTTTCTCGTGTCAACTCCAACATGGTCTCTCCAAATGCCACGATCCGGACAGAACGTCTTTCGCTGATCAAACACAAAATTTCGTAAACTGTCTGGATCCGGACAATCTTTCGTCATCGCATATGCAGAGTGGGCTCATCGCCAACGGTCGACGGGGTTACATACAGCTTGAGCTCTTCAATTGCGTCACACTACCGCAGCAAGGAAATACCGCGCCCCTCCGGTGTCTTCACCATGAGCATTCGACGCGGAGAGCAATCCTACGCCGACCAGCCTCCGGAATGGTTCGCAAATCGGTCGACACTCCTGTTACCGAAAGCGCAAACCAGAGCGCAAGCTATGCTCAATGGCGGAGCCAGGTCGATGAAAGCTTGTCTACTAGCGGCGGCAGTGTTGATCACTGTCGTGCAGGCTTCGTCCGCGAACGCTGCGGACCTTCAGCAGCCATTCATTGTCCCCGAAGCCAAGGCTGCAAGTGAGGGCTGGACCTTTGCGGCAAGCCCTTATTTTTGGGGCGCCGGCATCTCTGGTGATATCGGGCAGTTCGGTCTACCCGCAGTTCATCTTGAGTCGGATTTCGGCGACATCCTGAAGGATCTCGACGTCGGGTTCATGGGGATCGGCGAAGCGCGTTACGATCGGTTCAGCGTCTTTGGTGACGTCATCTACACCAAGGTGTCGTCGGAGGCTGCCACTCCGCTCGGTGTCGTCACGAGACGGGTCGACACCACGTCGGAGACATTCGCCGGGCTGATCGGTGTGGGTTATGCCGTCTTTCAGGATGGCCGCAGCAACGTCGACGTCGTGACCGGGGTGCGCGTCTGGCATGTGAGTACAGAGCTCTCTTTTTCCGGCGGGCTTCTAGGTGGGATTTCGGGCCGTGACAGCGCCACATGGGTGGACGCCATAGCGGGCATTCGCGGTCGGTATTTCCTGACGGACCACTTCTATTTCAGCGCCTGGGGTCTGGTCGGGGCCGGACAGGCGGATCTTGATTGGGATCTCGCCGCCGGCGTCGGTTACGAGTTCAGCGACAGGATCTCAACCATCGCTGGCTATCGCGCACTCGGCGTCGATTACAACCACGACCGCTTTATCTTCGACGCGGTGCAGCAAGGTCCGATCCTCGGACTGGTCGTGCGCTTCTAACGTTCGTCGGTCAATCCGCATCTTTCAATTTCAACTTTGGTGGGTTTCCATGTCTCTTGCAAAAATGAGCTTCTCGACGATTGCGGCGGCAGCACTGCTTGCTGCGCCTCCGGCTTCTGCCGACCCAATCCTCGTCAATAGCGACAACTTCGTGCGCGCTGAGAGCGACCTTTACTTCTCTGGTATCGCCGCGAACGGTGGCTTCGGGAAGTTCGATCACACGCGCGAAATGGCACCGCTCGACAAGCAGACAATCATCCGTTTGAACCGGGACACTCTTTATTCTTCCGCCGTATTCGATCTCGATGCGGGACCTGTGACGATTGACGTGCCGGATACCGACGGCCGATTCGTGTCGCTTCTGGTGATCGACCAAGACCATTATGCCCATGGCGTATACTATGGGGCTGGCTCGTACACCTTGACGCGCAACGACATAGGTACCCGCTACGTCGTGGCTGCCTTTCGCTTTTTCGCTGATCCTAATAGCGCCGAAGATATGAAGAAGGTTCATGCGCTTCAGGATGCGGTTACGGTCAAGCAACCAGCAGCGGGTAGTTTCGAGATCCCCGAGTGGGACGGCAAAAGCCGGGACAGGACCCGCCGCGCGCTCCTGGATCTCGGCGCGTTGCTCCCGAACACCGCGAAGATGTTTGGATCGCATGACGAAGTAGATCCGGTCCGGCATCTGATTGGAGCAGCACTTGGATGGGGTGGAAACCCGGACAAGGACGCGCTCTATCTCAACGTGACGCCGGAAAAGAACGATGGCAAGGGCATCTATCGGCTGACTGTGAACGATGTTCCCGTAAAGGACTTCTGGTCGGTGACGGTCTACAACAAGGACGGCTTCTTCACGCCTAACGAGTTGAATGCCTACTCGCTGAACAACGTGACCGCGAAGAAGAGCGCCGACGGGTCTTTCACGATCCAGTTCGGAGGCTGCGATGGCAAGGTCGCCAACTGCCTGCCGACGCCCGAAGGCTGGAACTATATGGTGCGCCTGTATCGGCCCGAGACGCGAATTCTCGATGGAAGCTGGAAATTCCCGGTTGTGGAGGACGTGAAAAGATGAAGCGCCGCACCTTTTTGCAAGGCACCACTGCACTGATGCTGCTGCCGTCACTTCCGGCTTTCGCGCAGGATGACATCAGGGCGATCGCCCGTGAGGCGTATATTTACACCTATCCGATGGTGAAGAACTACCTCACCATGTATCAATACGCGCTGGAACCGGGCGGCAGCCAATATAAGGGGCCACTCAACACTCTGGTCAGCATCGCCAGGGTCTACACGCCTGAAGATACTGCAATCATCACGCCGAATTCCGACACGCCCTATTCCTTCATCGTCTTCGATCTGAGAGCTGAACCTGTCGTCGTGACGATGCCGCCGATCGAGAAGGACCGCTACTATTCGCTGCAACTCATCGACCTCTACACCAACAATGTTGACTATCCGGGTACCCGGGTCGACGGCAATGACGGCGGCGATTTTCTGATCACCGGCCCCGGCTGGAAGGGCGATATACCGAAGGGCATCAAGCGCGTGATCGAAATGCCGACCACGCTCGCCATAGGCATCATCAGGACGCAGCTCTTCTCGCCCGACGATCTCGAGAAAGTGAAAGAGATCCAGGCGGGCTACAAGGCCGCGCTGCTGTCAGTCTATGCGGAAACGCCGGCTTCGGCTGCTCCTCCGTCCGTCGACTGGGTGCCTATCTCGGACGAGTTGATGGTCACGGACTACTGGTCGCTTGCCGCCTTCCTGTTGCAGTTCGCTCCACCTTATTCGGGTGATGACGCGCAGCGGGCAAACCTTGCCAAGCTTGGTATCCGTGAAAGAGCAGCGTGGCCCGGAGCGGATCTTTCACCAGAAACTGTAACGCTCATGAATGGCGTGGCGGTCGCGACGGAAAAGGAGATTCGCGACGAGGCTGCCCGGCTGACGGATTCGTCCAAGATATTCGGTACGCCCGAATTCATGAAGGGCCGGTTCATGGTCCGCGCCGCCGCGGCGCAAGGCGGCATCTACGGTAACTCCGTGCAGGAGGCGCTTTATGTCATCTATGCCTTCGACGCACAGAAGGCGCCACTTGACGGTCGGACAGGAAGATGCACTCTGACCTTCACGCCCGAGACGCTTCCACCGGTTGACGCCTTTTGGTCGCTAACCATGTATGACAGGCCCAAGCAATTCCTTGTCGACAACCCCATCGACCGTTACCTGATCAACTCGCCGATGTTTGCCGGACTCAAGAAGAGCGACAACGGCCAGATCGTCCTCTACCTTCAGCACGAAAGCCCAGGACCGGAGCTGGAATCGAACTGGCTCCCCGCCCCGAGCGAAATCTTCTATGCGGTCATGAGGCTCTATCTGCCTAGGGCGGAGGCGTTGGACGGGCGTTGGACACCGCCCCCGATCGAAGCCCTTGCGTGACAAATGTAGATCAAGGCGACCTTCGATCGCGTGGCCGATCAATCCGCAAACAGGATTGACGAACTCCTTCCCAGGAACCCGCTCCCCTGCGGTCAACCGCGCCACGCTTACGCATCGGCCCAGTCCAGTTGATACCTTATGCAATCCTAGATCGCACAAATCGGAGACAAGCACAGCACGATGCCCGTGAAGCCTTCCCTTGACGGCAAGAGCAAGCGCCTTCTTTTGCTGGAGATCAGGAGCTGCATCTATTAGCGCCAGACGAATCCGAAAGGCGCGTTCTTCTGGAGTTGCTAGACCTTGAGAACGAAAAGCTGGCTGCGGCGCTTGCGGCACAAGCGAAATTGCTGCCTGCTTCGGCGTAGAGGGTCTAACCAACACCCGCAGTAGGGATGCCGGCTGGAACCACATCCCGGCCCGTGAAAAAAAGTGCGATGTGGCAGCATGATAAAGATTACATCTGGTCCTCGCGGATGCTCGCGAAAAGTTGGAGGATTGGCGTCGCCCCCACAACGGGATCGGCCTCATTCGGCGATCGGTTGCGCAGCATCCCGCTCAAGTCGAATTCTCCAACCGGAAGTACCGCGCTTTCACCATTTCTGTGGCCAGGATGTATCCGAGCACGATGACGACGATGGCGGCTAGCTGGGCCGTTGAGAGCGGTACGAACCCGAACACCGACGGCAGGCCTCCAAGGAACGGGATGGCGAAAGTCGCGATGACCACCGCAACGGTCGACCCCAAGAGCAACTGGCTGGGTTTGCTGCGGAAAGCGGGCTTGTGGGTGCGCAAGACGAGCACCACCGCCAGTTCCGTCAGTAGCGAGATCATGAACCACGACGTCTGAAAGGTCGCCTCATTCGCATGAAAAACGAGGAGCAGGACGCCGAAGGTCAAGAGATCGAAGACTGAGCTGATCAGCCCGAAGACGATCATGAATTTCCGAATGTCCTTGATGTTCCAACGCTGCGGACGCAGCACCCGCTCCGGATCGACGTTATCACTGGAGATCGCGATCGAGGGCACGTCGGAGAGGAAATTGTTCAGAAGGATCTGCTTGGCTGCGAGCGGCAGGAACGGCAACAGAGGTGTCGCCAGCGCCATGCTGATCATGTTGCCGAAATTCGCGCTGGTCGTGATCGAAATATATTTCAGCGTGTTGGCGAATGTCTGCCGGCCATCTTCAACGCCGGTGCGGAGGACGTCCAGGTCGCGGCTCAAGAGGATGATGTCGGCGCTCTCGCGCGCAACGTCGACCGCCTCTTCGACGGAGATGCCGACATCGGCCGCATGAAGAGCCGGCGCGTCATTGATCCCGTCGCCGAGATAGCCGACCGAGTGCCCGGTCCGCTGGAGCGCGCGCACGATCCGTTCCTTCTGCTGGGGATCGATCTCGACGAAGAGATCGGTCCGCGGCGCGAGGTGCCATAGCGCCTCGTCTTTCAATGTCGCCAGTTTTTCGCCGGTCAGCATGGACTTGGCGTCCAGTCCGACGGCCTCGGCGAGATGGGCAGTCACGTAGCGATTGTCGCCGCTGATCACTTTGATGCGGATGCCAAGACGGTTGAGGTCATGGATCGTGCGTTTCGCATCCGCCTTGGGAGGGTCATAGAAGACAAGGAAGCCGCAGAAGGTCATCTCGCGTTCGTCGTCGCGGTCGTAATCCGCCTTTATTGCGACCCTGCGGGTGGCAAGCGCGAGAACCCGAAATCCTTCGGCGCCGCTGGCTTTGAACAAGGTCTCGAATTCTGCCCGCGCTTTGGCATCCAGCGGAACCTCGACGCCATCGCGATCGAACGAGGAGCAAATGTCGAGCACGTTCGAAAACGCCCCCTTGGTCACGAATAGGTGCTGGGTTGATGTTGCCCTCTCCGCCACGACGATCGTCAGCCGACGCCGCATGAAGTCGTAGGGGATCTCGTCGATCTTGATCAGACCGCTCGTCGTCAGGCCGGCGCTCTCGCCTGCCGCCACAATCGCCGCATCCAGCGGGTTCTTGATCCCGGTCTCGAAAGCCGCATTCAGGAAGGCGAGCCGCCGAACCTCTTCCGAAGGACGGCCGGCAGCGTCCAGCACATCGCTCAGAACGATGGTGCCCTCGGTCAACGTGCCGGTCTTGTCGGTACACAGGATGTCCATGCTGCCAAGGTTCTCGATAGCGTCGAGCCGCCGCACAATGACGCCACGCTTGCTCATGGCGCGTGCGCCGGCCGAGAGGGTGACGCTGATGATGGCGGGCAAAAGTTCCGGCGACAATCCGACAGCCAAAGCCACGGCGAATAGCAGCGACTCGACTACCGGACGATCGAGCAGCAGGTTCACCGTCAGCACGAACAGGACGATCACGACCATCACGCGGATGAGCAGGTAACCGAACTGCCGCACGCCGCGGGCGAAGTCGGTTTCAGGCTGACGCGCCCGCAACCTGGCGGCAATCGCGCCGAACTCGGTTCGATGGCCTGTCTTGACCGCGAGCACCTTTGCCGTGCCGCTGCGCACCGATGCGCCCAGGAATACCGAATTTGTCCGTTCCGTGATGGGCGCGTCCGGCCTGACGGTCCCCGGGCGCTTCTCGACCGGGAAGGACTCGCCGGTCATGCTTGCCTCGGTGACGAGGAAGTCCGCCGCATCGATCACCACGCCGTCCGCTGGAACGAGATTACCAGCCGACAACAGAATGAGATCACCGGGAACGATCGTGCTGACGGAGACTTGTTGCTCCGCTCCATCGCGAACGACGCGGCAGGTCAGTGAGAGGCGTTTCTTCAGTTCCTCGACTGCGGTGGACGCCCGGTACTCCTGAAAGAAACTCAGCAGCGAGCTTCCCATTACGATGGCCAGAATGATTCCGGCATCGACCCATTGTTTCAGCACCAGAGAGATTGCCGCGGCGAAGGCCAGGATGAGAACAAGAGGGCTTTCGAACTGACGCAGCAGGAGCCGTAGAGCATTCAGATGCACCGCATCCTCGACGCTGTTGGGGCCGACAAGGGCAAGCTCAGCGGCAGCGCCATCGGAGGTGAGACCGACCGGGCCGGATCCGAGAGACGCCGCTAACGCGGTCCGGTCCTGGCTCCAGTAGGGAGCGTCAGCACTTGCCTCGCCCATCCAAAGGTCCGATCATCATGAGCTATTGGTGCAAAGAATTCTCATATTACGCCAATAAAAGCGATGTCGCACCGGCAGAGGTCCGACAACAGTCAAACAGCGAACACGGCTCCGCATCTCGGTTTCGTGGGGCAATTCTGATTCCGTCCATATGTCATGACGAGCGCGAAATTGTCCCAAGCAACTCGCGGCGTCCGCTTTCCCGGAGAAGCGGCTCTTCGTCGATTGATGTTGTTGGGTCAGTAACGGGTCAGAACTACCGGTTCAGGCTGCGCGGCGGAAAGGCAGAGGGGGTCGAACATCCGGCGCGGGATCAACAGCACGGCTGCTAATATTCTTGACGTGCCGTAGCCGGACCATCGCGCCGTTAGCACGGAATTACTAACCCTGCGCGGGCCGCGCGGCATTGGAGGGCGCATGAGCTTGTTGGAACTGGGGCGTGCTCGACTGGACATGGTGCTGCCAGGCCATCGCGAGCAATTGCGGGGTGCAATGGACCATCGCATCCATTTCGAGGCCTACGCATTGGCATCGACGACACTCGACATCTCGAGCGAGAGATGACGAGACGTGAGGACTTGATACATGAGTACCGTCAGATCTGCCTAGATTTGCAGGCGGAAGTGGTGACGATACTCACGCTGAGAACGGGATAAGTCGTAACGCCGTCGGGGCGGGCACGCCGTCTGCATCGCGCGAGAGACAAGCGCCACAGGCGCATACTGCGTTTGTTCCCTAATTTAAGGAGTGGAATTGCCTGCGTTCTGTTGCAACTGGTTGCGCGTCCCGCTTACCGCGATGCGGGGGGCGCGTAGGGATCTGGGAGAGAGGCCGCGAGTGCAGCCTCTCACCCTTGATGGTTCGTTTACAGGGAGATTCGACCGCCGCCCGACTTCCCTTTGACCATCCACGGCGCAACCGCGGGAGCATTCATGAGTATGCCCTTCCTCTTTGCAAATCGGCGGAACCTTTTCGCCGTGGTACCGAGGTAAGCTTGCGGATCGTGCATCGAAGACCGGCATTTCTTTTGAGGCACAGCTCGCCATCGAGGCGGTTTTATGCGCGCTTATTGAGGCCGTGCGATGGGAATTACATGCTCGATCTTGATCAATCGGTTTGCTTCAAAAAGGCGGTGGACTCCGCCCGCGACGCGGGCGCCGAGATTGCGGTACTCACGGCGATCGAACGCGTCAGAATGCTTTCAATTAATCCCGAGCAAGAGCAATGGCGAAAACATCAAACTCACGGTAATCAAGTTTAGGGGCCAGACCCATTTCATATTTTTGGTCAATTTGAATGACATTACAGGCCGAAAGGATAGGTTTCATCCTCCCCGGCGGCCACTTGCGTCGGCAAGGGGATCACGGCGCTAGTCTTGTCGAACCATACGAAAGCATCGTACTGATCGGGCAGTGATGCGTAACTGTAGTGGCTCCAGCGCTCTGTCTCCGGCCGATAGACAACCCCTATGTAACGTTCAAGGCGTGGGTCAGCCATGGCACGGCGAAGGTCGTCGTGCCGCCCAGCGCGAAGGTCGAGCAGGAAGCGGTCAGTGCCGACCTCATGGCATAGAGCCTCGTAACTGTCGGAGCGCGACGGGCGCACCGTCTTTATCTCCATTGGCGCGTCCCATTCCGAAGCTGCGGCGACGGTACCAGTATGCGTGCCAAAGCCTATCAGGGCGGTATCTTCTCCATAGGCCTGTCTGCACAACTGGCCAATGTTCAGCTCGTTTCGCTCCATCCCCATATCTGTGAACGAGCATCCCCGACGTGGGAGTTGTGTGCCCAGACCACCGCCTTCGCCCTTGAACCTGCCCAGGCGAGGATATTTTGTAGCGTATTGAACATATGCTGGTCACGCTGGTTCCAGGACTCATGGGCACCGTAGTACATGGCTCGATAGTAGCGTTCCGCATCGGCCACAAGGTGGGCATTCTCCATAGCGTCAAAGAACTCCGCGCCATCCTTTTCTGCGTAGTGGAGTTCCTTCTGCAAGAGGTCGACGAGAATGCGTGTCACAGGCCGTTCGCATAATGCGTAGCCCTCGGTCAGCGATGCGCGGCCGTAAGCTGCTGGCTCTCGCGACCATGGCGACAGGCAAGCGTAGCGCGCGCGGGCCACCGCCGCGGCCTCTGGATCGACGCGATCGAGGTAGGCGAGCACCGCGGCGATCGACGCCGTCATGTTGTAGAGATCGAGGCCGTAGAAACCGACCTTATCGTTGGGCAATTTTGTTGCGTTGTGATTGCGCAGGAAGCTGACGAAGGCATCAACATCCTTGTTGCGCCACATCCAGGTCGGGAACCGGGAAAATGGCGTTGAATTCGTCGGCTGATGCGGTCTGCGCCGCACATGGCGGTCTATCGTAGCGGCGTCAGGCCAATCAGCCTCGACCGCAACAATGGTGAAACCATGCTGCTCGATCAACCGGCGCGTAATGGCGGCGCGCGCCCGGTAGAATTCCGACGTGCCGTGAGACGCTTCACCAAGCAACACGACACGGGCATTGGCAAATCGGTCGAAGGCAGTGGCGAAATCTGGGTCATCCAGCGAGGGTAGCGGCTCGGCGGCCGCCCGTATGATGGCCACCGTCGGGATATGCTGTGCTGGCGGCGTCCGCGCTGGCGCAGGCATTCGTCCGGATGCCGGCAGCGTCAGATAATGCGCGAACCAGACGCTGGCCATGTCGGTCACGGTCGCCAATGCGCCAGTCTCCTCAAACAGATGTGTGGCGTTGGGAACGATTCTCAGCAGTTTGTCACATCTTAAGACGGCCAGTGCCTTGCGGTTCAGTTCAAGAACCTGCCGGTCGTCGCCGCCGACGATAAACAGAGTCGGCGCCTCAACCTCGGCCAGTCGTGGTCCTGCAAGATCGGGGCGGCCACCGCGTGACACCACCGCTGCTACGCGGTCGCGCAGTTCGGCGGCCGCCAGCATTGCCGCGCCGGCGCCAGTGCTTGCGCCGAACAGACCCAGTGGCAAGTCTGCAATATCTGGCTCGGCTCCGATCCAGATCGCAGCTTCGAGCAGGCGCTCCGCGAGCAAAGGTATATCGAAGACGTTCCGGCGATCTTCGGCCTCGTCCGCAGTCAGCAAATCGAGAAGAAGAGTGGCAAAACCCTCGGCGTTCAGCCTGTCGGCGACCGCAGTGTTTCGCGGACTAAGGCGGCTTGAACCGCTACCGTGGGCGAACAGGATGATGCCTCGCGGGTCCGCTGGCACGCTTAGATCACCAAGCAGGCCGAGCGGTGGTACCGATATCTGGCGCTTCATGGGGCTCGTGGCAGCTTGATCAAACTCAGCCCATCCCTGACGCAGCAGTCCGATCGTTTCTTCATCAGTTAGCTGGTGAAAGTCCTGGTAGAATGATCCCACTCCCTGGAAGTTCTTGGAAGGAAGAAGGCACACCACAACGTCGGCGTGCTGACGCATCTCGGCGAGCGTTTCTTCGGGTGCGACCGGAATGGCGAGGATGACGTTGACAGCTCCTCGCGTTTTAGCCGCGATGAGCGCTGCCTTTGCCGTGGCCCCGGTGGCGAGACCGTCATCGACAATGATGGCAGTGTGTCCGGTCGGATCCACTGGCGCGCGATTACCGAGGTATAGCGTGCGGCGGCGCTCGAGTTCGGCAAGTTCGCGCAGTTTTGCGCGCTCCAGATAGATGTCGTCGGCCCCGATCAGCCTGCGAATGTCCTCGTTGATGACGGTCGCAGGGCTTGCACCGTCCACAATAGCACCAAGCGCCACCTCGGGTGCTCCGGGCACACCGATCTTGCGCACGAGAATAAGATCTAGAGGTGCGTGCAGCGCACGCGCGATTTCTAGTGCGACCGGCACGCCGCCGCGAGGAAGCGCGTAAATGACGGGGTGGATCAGGTCGAGGTCGGCCAGGCTGGCCGCCAATTGACGTCCTGCATCGGATCGATCCGAGAACTGGAAAGAAGATCGTATCATAGGAACACCATATTCTTTGGACGCCGAGCTGCATTGACCAGGATCAAGGCGTTTGCTGTCGCTCCTTGTTTTGCCAGTGCTGTTTTTCTCTTCTCGACTGGAGCTATTTCGCCTGGGAGCGGGCTGGCTGCGCCCAATCTTCATTGTCGCGGTAAATTTGCCCCAATTGATCCAGCGCAAACAAAGTCGGCGCGACATTCGGCATCTTAGCCATCACTAAAGGATGGAGACTACGATGAATGACAACGCTGGCAGCACTGGCTGACGCTCGTGGGACGGTCCGATGGGCGGGACAATTGAGCTTACATTCATTGCTTTTGCGGTGCGCCGGGCGCGCGTGATCTTCGTGACCTCGCAATATTAATTTGAAACATCAATAAGGAGGCCGTAAGCTTCAAACATCAGAGCCTGAGTAACATAAGCGATGGTTGAATCGTGATTACTGCCGCTCAGTTACGGGCCGCCAGGGCCCTTCTCGGCATCGACCAGCGCCATCTGGCCGACTTGGCCGGGGTTTCGGTGCCGACCATCCAGCGCATGGAAGCAAGCGCGCATGTCGTTCGCGGCAATGTAGATACGCTGATGCGGCTGCTTGCAGCCTTGGATGCCGCTGGCATAGAGGTGATCAACGAGGGAGCGGTCAGCGAAGGTAGCGGACGCGGGGTGCGGCTGAAAGCAAACGCCAACGTCAAGCCCTTGCCGCGGAAACCCTCCAAACTACCGGGAACAGTGCGTGGACCGAGGGCGCGCTCATGACGCCGGCGGTCGTCATGCTGCTATGTGCGACGGCTTTTTTGGGAACGGCGATCCTGGCGATCCTGGCTGCGCGGTCCGACCGGGCGACACAGGTGATCTACGGCGCAAGCCTTGTTGTTTCGTGTATCGCCTTTACGACCGCGCTCATCCAACTTGCTGCGGCTGTCTCTCCCACCTCGGCATCGACGCTCACTCTCCCCCTCGGGTTGCCTTGGTTGGGAGCCCATTTCCGGCTCGACGCGCTTGCCGCCTTCTTCCTTGTGGTCGTCGATCTCGGGGGCGCCCTCGCCAGTCTCTATGGCCTCGGCTACGGCCGTCGCGAACATGCGCCGCAACGGGTGCTGCCGTTTTTCCCAGCCTTTCTCGCTGGCATGAACCTCGTGGTTCTGGCGGACGATGCCTTTACCTTCCTGCTTTCGTGGGAATTCATGTCGCTGGCTTCGTGGGCATTGGTGATGGCGCACCATCGGGCCGCCGGCAACCGGAACGCAGGTTACCTCTATATCGTCATGGCGAGCTTCGGCACGCTGGCCCTGCTCCTCGCATTCGGCCTGCTTGCCGGTCCCGAAGGCAGTTACGATTTCGCCGTTATGCGCGCTACCGAGCACACGTCGTCTACAGCCGGTATCGTGCTCGTTCTCCTGTTGCTCGGCGCCGGCTCCAAGGCAGGGCTCGTGCCATTGCATGTCTGGTTGCCGCTGGCACATCCGGCCGCGCCGAGCCACGTTTCGGCACTCATGAGCGGTGTCATGACCAAGGTCGCCGTCTACGGCTTCATCCGGGTTGTCTTCGACCTGCTCGGCACACCGACGGCCTGGTCAAGCGCTGTCGTGCTAATCTTCGGCGGCGCGACCGCGGTCCTGGGCATCCTGCACGCGCTGATGGAGAAAGATCTCAAGCGCCTACTTGCCTACAGCACCATCGAGAATATCGGCGTTATCTTCGTCAGCCTCGGGCTTGCACTCGCCTTTGCCGCGAATGGCATGGGATTGGCGGCGGCATTGGCGCTCACCGCTGCCCTGTTCCACGTTCTCAACCACTCGTTCTTCAAGAGCCTGCTCTTCTTCGGCGCCGGCGCCGTGCTGGTGGCGACCGGCGAACGGGACATGGAGAAACTGGGCGGTCTCATCCATCGCATGCCGTTCACCAGTTTTGCGTTTCTTGTCGGCTGTATGGCAATCTCGGCTCTGCCGCCGCTCAACGGTTTTGTTTCGGAATGGCTGGCCTTCCAGGCCATCCTTCAAAGCCCCGATCTGCCGCAATGGGGGCTCAAGATCATCATACCGGCTATCGGTGGCTTGCTGGCATTGTCGGCAGCGCTCGCAGCTGCCTGTTTCGTCAAGGCATTCGGCGTGACCTTCCTTGGGCGCCCACGTACGCTCGTCGCCGGGCAAGCACGGGAGGTCGACCGCCTCTCGCTTGCCGCCATGTTGGTGCTGGCTGCATTGTGCCTTCTCGCTGGCATTCTGCCTGCGATCGTCATGGACCGTCTCGCAACGGTGACGCTCTCTCTGGTCGGTGCCCGAATGCCGGTGCAGATGGGGGTCCCATGGCTTTCGATCGTACCAATCACTGAGACCCGCAGTTCCTATAATGGCCTGCTCGTTTTCCTGTTCACCGCATTCTCGGCGTCGCTTACGGCCTATCTCGTCCACCGCTTCGCCTCGCGGGCTCTGCGGCGGGCCCCCGCCTGGGACTGCGGCTTTCCCGAGGCCGACCCTGCAACGCAATATACCGCCGGCAGCTTCGCCCAGCCCATCAGGCGGGTTTTCGGGACGCTCGCGTTCCAAGCCCGCGAACGGGTCGACATGCCGGCGCCAGGCGATCTGCGGCCGGCGCGTCTTGCCGTCGTATCACGTGATCTGATCTGGGACGGGCTTTACGTACCGATCGCCGGCGCCGTCGGATTTATCGCAGAAAAGCTCAATCACCTGCAATTTCTCACCATCAGGCGCTATCTAAGCCTGGTCTTCCTGGCGCTCGTCGTCCTGCTCCTGGTGCTGGCGCTATGGTCGTGATCTCCGCCCTCCTCGTCCAGGCAGTCCAGATGGTAACGGTCGTGTTGCTGGCACCGCTGCTGACCGGTTTCATCCGCAAGGTCAAGGCGCGATTGCTGCGCAGGCAGGGGCCGCCCGTTATCCAGCCCTACCGCGACATCTTGCGGCTTCTGCGCAAGGAAGTGGTACTGGCAGAGAATGCGTCCTGGCTGTTCCGGGTGACCCCTTATGTGATTTTCGCCGTCACCTGGGTTGCGGCGGCGATCATCCCCACGTTCGCTACGGGACTTATGTTCAGCTGGACCGCAGACCTGATCGCCATCATTGCCCTGCTTGGCAGCGGGCGCTTCTTTCTGGCACTTGCCGGCATGGATGTCGGCACCAGCTTCGGCGGCCTCGGATCGAGCCGCGAGGTGATGATCGCGACACTTGCCGAGCCTGCAATGCTGCTCATCATCTTTACGCTTGCCCTTGTCGCGGGCTCGACCCAGCTTTCCACCATCGCCGCCTTCATGACCTCTCCGCAGGTGGGGTTGCGCGTTTCGCTCGGGATCGCCCTGATCGCTCTGATCATGGTGGCGATTGCCGAGAATGCCCGCATCCCGGTCGACAACCCGGCGACACACCTCGAACTCACCATGGTGCATGAGGCCATGGTACTTGAATATTCCGGGCGCCATCTCGCGATGATCGAACTGGCCGCCTCTCTCAAGCTGCTGCTCTACATCTCCCTGATCGCCTGCATGTTCGTCCCCTGGAAACTTGCGGTCCTGGAGGCCGGTCCCGCCGTCTACCTGGTCGGCCTGCTCGCCTACCTCGCCAAGCTTGCGGTCGGCGGCACGCTGCTTGCCCTGTTCGAAACCGCCACCGCCAAGATGAGGATCTTCCGGGTGCCAGAGTTCCTCGGTGCGGCACTGATGCTTGGCCTGCTCGCCACCCTCCTGCTGTTCGTCTCGAGGAGCCTGTGATGAGCGGCCTTGTTTTCGATATTGCGCATATGCTTGCCGGTGGCCTGGTCCTGGTCAGCATGATGATGCTGTATCAGGATCGCCTTTATGCGCTGCTCAACGTCTTTGCGCTGCATTCGCTGGTGCTGACGCTGTCGGTGGCCTGGCAGGCTTTCGTCCAGGATGCTCCGCATCTCTATGTGACGGCAGCGATTGCGCTCGTCTTCAAGGCCGTCATCATTCCTGTGGCGCTCCACCGCATGATCCGGCAACTCGGCATCCACCGTGAGATCGAGACCGTCGTCGGTATCGGCCCGACGATGCTGGCCGGTATCGGACTTGTCGCACTGGCGATGGTGGTCATGCTGCGCGTCACGCCTGAAGCCAATCCATTGGCGCGCGAAGATCTTGCCTTCGCGCTGTCGGTTCTGCTTCTCGGGCTCCTGGTGATGGTCACGCGCCGCAACGCCGTCAGCCAGGTCGTCGGGTTCATGTCGCTCGAGAACGGGCTCGTGCTCGCCGCGACCGGCGCAAAGGGCATGCCACTGGTCGTCGAGATCAGCGTCGCCTTCTCGATCTTGATCGCCTTCATTGTGATCGGCGTTTTCCTGTTTCGCATCCGCGAGAGGTTTGACACCGTCGATGTTCGTGCGCTCGATGATTTCAAGGGGAGAAGGCGGAAATGAACGCTCTCTTCCCCCTCTTGGCTTTCGATGCAGTCACCGCCGTTCTCCTGATACCGGTCGCCGCCGCTGCCCTGCTGGCGCTCCTGCCCGGCTATCGGCTGACGGCTCGGCTGAACGTCGTCGCGAGCCTGCTGACCCTGCTTGCCGCACTTTCGCTGCTCGTGACCGCAAGGCCGATACCGGGACTGTATCTCCTCGTCGACGATCTCAACATCGTCTTCATCGTCCTCAACGCCTTCGTCGGTTTCACCACCAGCATCTTCAGCGCCAGCTACATCGCACATGAACTGGAAACCGGCCGGCTGACGCCCGCAAACCTTCGCTTCTACCACGCCATGTATCAGATCATGATGTTCGGCATGAATCTCGCATTCGTGTCGAACAATATCGGCCTGATGTGGGTCGCCGTCGAGCTTGCGACGCTGACCACCGTGCTGATGGTCGGCATCTACCGCACGCATGAAGCGCTCGAAGCCGCGTGGAAATATTTCATTCTGGGAAGCGTCGGCATCGCGTTTGCGCTGTTCGGCACCATCCTCGTCTATATGGCCGCACAGCCTGTCGTCGGCGAAGGCTATGATGCGATGGTCTGGACCCTCCTGATTACGCACGCTGCCGCCTTCGACCCGGCTCTCCTCAATGTCGCCTTCGTGTTTCTGCTGCTCGGCTATGGCACCAAGGTCGGGCTTGCGCCCTTGCATGCCTGGCTGCCCGACGCGCACGCCGAGGGGCCGACACCGATCTCGGCGGTGCTCTCGGGCCTCCTGCTGAATGTCGCGCTCTATGCCGTCCTGCGCTTCAAGATCCTGCTTGCCGCCAGTCCCGAGGCGATCGCCCCTGGGCCGTTGATGATGACGATGGGGCTCATATCACTCGTCTTCGCCGCGTTCATGCTCTACCGCCGCCGTGACATCAAACGCCTGTTCGCCTATTCCTCCATCGAGCACATGGGCATCATCGTCTTTGCCTTCGGCATGGGCGGGCCGATCGCCAATTTTGCCGGACTGCTGCACATGGTCATGCACTCGCTCACCAAATCGGCGATCTTCTTTGCCGTCGGCCACATTGCGCAGATCAAGGGAACGCAAAGGCTTTCCAGCATCCGCGGCCTCACCGAAACGCATCCGGGGCTCGGTTGGGGCCTGGTGATCGGCGTCGTTGCCATTGCCGGCCTGCCGCCGCTGGGGATTTTCATGAGCGAGTTCCTGGTCGTGAGCTCCACCTTCGCCCGGCAGCCCTTACTTGCCATTCCGCTCGTCTTCGGCCTTCTGATCGCCTTTGGCGCGTTGTTGCTGCGGCTCACCGGGGTTGCCTTCGGACAGCCGCGCGGCAGCACGGCACCAGCCGAGGCTTCCTACATACCGATGTACTCCCACCTGGCGCTCGTACTGGGCGCAGGCATTTACCTGCCGCCGCCGCTGGTCGCCTGGTTCCAGCATATAGCCACCCTTCTTCGATGATAGGGAGAGCCGTTCGATGCAAGCCCTGGCCGATCTCATTCTGGAAGGCCGTCCGGTTCAACACCATCGCCCCTGGCCGCGGACGATTGTCGATCCAATGGTCTGGACATCGGCAACTGTGTCCCTTGCGGAGGGCCACTGGACCCTGCTTGGGCTTTGGGGCGAGGCCGATGCGGTTCACATGGCCCTGCTCGAAGAACCAACGGGCATGATCGGCGTCATCACTTTGGAAGGACTGGAAGGCGGATATCCCTCTGTCGCGCAATACCATCCACCGGCCCTCCGTCCAGAGCGCGCCATCCACGATTTGGTCGGGCTGGTCCCGCAGGATTTGCCCGATCCGCGCCCATGGCCCGATCACGGCCGCTGGGGCCTGCGGTTTCCCCTGGGCGACCGCCTGCCCCCTCCACCCGAAACCGCTCCCTACGCGTTCCTGCGTGCAGAAGGTGACAGCCTGCACCAGATTCCTGTCGGCCCGGTACATGCCGGCATCATCGAGCCCGGGCATTTCCGCTTCACGGCCAACGGCGAGACGATCGTCCGTCTCGAAGAGCGGCTCGGATATGTCCACAAGGGGATCGAGGCGCTCATGGCTGGAGCAAGCCTGGACCGCGCGGTGCAACTTGCCGGACGAACGTCCGGCGACAGCACGGTCGCCTATGCTTACGCCTTTTCGCGGGCGATCGAGGCCGCCCTACAGCTCGAGGTGCCACCGCGCGCCATATGGCTGCGCGCGCTGATGGCGGAGTTCGAACGGCTCGCCAACCATGTCGGCGATATCGGCGCCATCTGCAACGACGCCGCCTTTCCACTCATGCATACGCATTGCGGCGTGCTGCGCGAGCGCGTGCTGCGTGCTGCCGACACCGCGTTTGGCCATCGCCTGATGCGCGACCGCATCAAGCCCGGCGGCGTCACTGCCGATCTGGATCATGAGGGAGCGGCTGCTCTGCAGGCTGTGGCCACCGAGATCGGGCGGACGTTCCCGGCATTGGTCGAACTCTACGACAATACCGCCTCGCTTCAGGACCGGACCGTCGGCACCGGTGTGCTCAGGTCGGAACTTGCGCACCAGTACGGTGCTGGCGGCTATGTCGGACGGGCCTCCGGGCGCGGTTTCGACGCCCGGCGCGCTCTTGGCTACCCGCCCTATAACAGCCTCCACTTTGAGATCCCGGTCCTGAACGAAGGCGATGTCAATGCCCGGATCTGGATCCGCATCCGCGAGGTTGAACAGTGCCTGTCGCTGATCGCGCAGATCCTGGATCAACTGCCGGCTGGTCCGGTATGCATCGATATTCCGGACATTGGTGAGAAACGGGAAGGCATGGCGCTCGTTGAAAGTTTTCGTGGCGATGTGCTGGTCTGGCTGCGCCTCGCCGAAAACGGCAGAATCGACCGATGCCATCTGCGCGATCCGTCCTGGTTCCAATGGCCGCTTCTGGAAGCCGCGATCGAGGACAATATCGTCGCCGATTTTCCTCTCTGCAACAAATCGTTCAACTGCTCCTATTCCGGTCACGATCTCTAAAGGCAGGCCAACATGCGCAAGCTCCTCTTCGAAAGCCTGATCCGTATGCCCCTGACCGAACGCGCTCCGTCCCGTTCGGATGCCGCGGTGGAGGAACTTGCCTCGGCTGTCGACAACGCTGCCCGCCGGCATCTCGGCCGCAGCCTGTCGATCCGCGCCGTCGATGCCGGTTCCTGTAACGGCTGCGAACTGGAGATGCACGCACTCAGCAATGCTTTCTACGATATTGAGCGCTTCGGGATCCGCTTTGTTGCCTCGCCGCGGCATGCCGACGTGCTCATGGTTACCGGGCCGGTGACGAAGAACATGCGAGAGGCTTTGGAACGGACATATAACGCCACGCCCGGTCCAAAATGGGTTGTCGCGCTCGGCGGCTGCGCGCGCGACGGCGGCTGTTTTGCGGGTAGCTACGCTGTCGTGGGCGGGGTTTCGGCCGTCATACCGGTCGATCTCCATATTCCAGGCTGCCCGCCATCACCGGCAGACATCCTCAATGGTTTGCTCGCACTGCTCGAGCATGTGACTTTGGGAACCCGCGCTTCGTGAAGGCAATCTTCAATGGTTGGACGTTTCCAGGCTAGACTTATCGCAATAAGCGCTCGGTTCGTCGCCGTTGCAAAGACAGCCCTTGCGGCTGTTCGACACCGGATCAATCCACCACCTGCATCACGTCGGTCGCGCAAGAACAGGCCTCATATCTCTGAGGAAGATTTTACTGCGTGCCAAGGTATAGACGCGGTCGAAAAAGTTTTCCGTGGTGATCCAAGGTGGTTTTTCCGCAAACGATACGAGCCGGATATCGGCGTCGATGCGCAAGCGGAAATCCTAAACGCCGGCAACCCGACAGGAAGGTTTATAGCGCTGCAAATCAGGTTGGGGCAGTCTTGGTTCAAGACGAGTGACGGCGACTATATCTATCACGGGGAAAACAAGCACTTGGAATACTGGACCAAACATTCGTTGCCGGTTTGCGTGGTCATCGTCACCCGCGAAACTGGTCTTGTGCTGTGGTGGCGGGTTGAAGAACAGCTTTGTCAGGCAACCGGAACGGGATGGTCGATTATCATTCCAGCGACGAACGTGCTGGATGCCTCTGCCAGGCTTTCTTTCGATGAGGCCATATCCTCGGATCCAGAGTCATTGATACGCTCTGCTTTTGCACTCGACCGTGCCCTTATGGAGGAGATGCAGGATCAGACGACGTTTTTTGTGTGGGACGAATGGCTGAACCAGAACCTGTCGTTCCGCAATCTTCGCATTTACATCGGCGAGGACGAAGAGCAGGAGCTGGTTGCAACAATCGACTACCATCTGCGCGCGCCTAGTCTCCATGAGATCATGACCAAGCTTTTCCCTTGGGCGACCTACTCATATGCTGAACCAATTTCGGAATATTCCGGGGTAGTCGCAGTGCATATCTTGGATGTCGAGCTCAGACCTGCAGCTCACGCGTACCTAGAGGTCGAGAGTTTCTTTGAGGCCGGCTATCCGGAGAATGACGAACCATTCCCTCCGGAACCCGAGGACTTCGTAACGGAGAAAGAGGAACAAGAATTCTGGCGCAGCCGGCGAGGGTCTCGCGATCCGCATGATAGGGAAGGGTTAATTCGTTTCACGAAGTGGGATCACACAGATATCGCGGAATAGAACGCAGCCGTGTTGTCAGCTTGCTTGATGTATCTCGGCGTGAAAGCGTTACGAGCGAATTTCAAGCGGAACTTGTGGTCACGGCTTTTCATTGCGGCACGGCGCGTTGGCGGTGAACATGGATGGCAAATGCTGAGCGTATGGAATGGGACGGAACGAAGAGATTTCTGAAGGCGGAGACGATCGACACAAAATGTTGCCGTGCCGGTGCAGCATCGACCGCTTGGCCATCGATGATAAGCATTGGCATGACATGTTCTGTTGGTACCCATATGCCGCGATGAGGGATTTTGATGCCGTCGGTAACTAACGAAATGGAGGAGCTAGACGGTTTGGCGACCGGTGAAACTGCTACGCTCGCCGGAGCACTAACCGCGACAGGTCATTTGCTTGAAGCACGCGTCTATTATGCAGACACGGATTTGTCTGGCTCTGTTTATCACGCACGTTATCTGGAGTTCCTTGAGCGCGGGCGGATCGAGTATCTGCGGCTAGTGGGCGCACACCGCGCTAACCTTACCGAACGAAAACAAGGTGATGGCGTCGTTTGGATCATCCGGCGACTGGAAATTGAGTACCGGCAGCCGGCACGATTGGACGATACGCTGACCATAGAAACAAAGACCGCCGATATTTCTGGGGCCAGGGTGTTTGTGGTACAGACGATCACGCGAAGCGGCAAAATTCTGGTCAATGCGCAGATTGAATGCGCACTCGTTGATCAATACGGCCGCCCTCAGCGCTTCCCAAAAGAATGGAAGCGGCTTTTCCGCCCGCAAAATATGTAGTGCCTACCTTGCTTCACCGACAATCTGGGCATCATGCAAATCTCAAGGATTTCCATTCGAAATCGCAGTAAAATACAGCGAATGGAATGGAGGGCTAGACGATGAGATCCTCTCATATAAATACGAGAACCCAGTACTGGCGAAATGTTAGCGCAGACGCACTGCTGACGCTATGCGTCGCCGTGCCCGTTGCAATGCTGGTCTTCGTCATGTTGGGAATGTAGAGGGAGACTGAAGCGATGGTCGCCACGGCACATGGACGAGACCTCTCGGCATGAGAGGGAGTCCGTTTGTGCTCATTGCGCTGGCGCGCGGCGTCAGTTCAGGCTTTCTTCAGGAATTCTGTCCGCAGCACCAGATTCTTCACCTTCTCTGCCCGGCACTCGATCTCCTCCTCATTGCCGGTGAGGGTGATGTTCTAGATCAACGTTCCCCGCTTAAGGGTGATGGAGGTGCTCTTCACCTTCAGGTCCTTGATGCGCGTGACCGAGTCACCGTCACTGAGCGGCGTGCCGTTGCTGTCTTTAACGTTCGTGACTTGTTTCCTGCTTCTGTGCATCCAGCCTACTATAGAGTTCGGCAAACTCCTCAGCGTCCTGCTGATTCATACCGATGACGGTGCGGCTGCCCATTTCGGCGGGCCGCTCAGTGCGAGCGTCGACGACGGTCCATGTCCCGTCCAGTTCCCTAAAGGCTTTGTAGCGTTGGGTCATACGGGCAACAGTAATCGCCGACGTCATTCATGCCAAGTGTCGATCAACATTTTATTGTTTTATTTTGATGCTTTTTACATCAATAATAATGCTATTAATCCCATTCCTCATATGCAAACACGGACGCCTCGTTGATCACCGCCGCCCAACTTCGTGCCGCCCGCGCACTCCTCGATATCGACCAGAAAACCATGGCCGAGATGGCTGGGGTCTCCCTGCCAACGATCCAACGAATGGAAGCTAGTCAAGGCAACGTGCGAGGCATCGTCGATAGCCTGATGAAAGTCATCGAAGCGCTCAACCGCGCCGGCATCGAACTGCTTGGCGAACATACGCATAGCAACGGCTGCGGACGGGGCGTCCGGTTCCGGCATGCAGAGGCGCCCTTGGGCAGGCTGAACTAGATCAAACGGTCCACCAGCACTCGGCGTTCACATCCATCATTGTCCTGTTTCTCTTTCTCTAGGTTTCGGAATCTAATGATGAGGCTATCCTCGCACCTCTTCTTCTCTTCTTTGCGTGTGTTGGCGTTGAACGGCAGCGTTCGCTCATGATTGTCTATCTGCGCCGGCTGACCGGAAAAGAGCGAGACGAAGAGGCCAATCGGCACCTCGCACTTTTTCTGACTTTTATTGCAGGAGCGGCCAATGCCGGCGGCTTTCTTGCGGTCCAGCAGTACACGTCCCACATGTCCGGCATCGTGTCATCCATGGCCGACAATATAGCCCTCGGCGATGTCGTGCTGGTGCTTTCCGGATTTGGCGCTGTGCTGTCATTCGTCGCCGGCGCTGCTTGTTCTGCGGTTCTGGTCAATTGGGGCCGGCGTCAGCATCTGCAGAGCGAGTACGCGTTTCCACTCGGTTTGGAAGCTGTCCTGCTGATTTGCTTTGGTCTGCTCGGTGGTCACCTTGCGCGTCATGCAGGGTTGTTTGTGCCGATGACCGTCATGCTGTTGTGCTTCATCATGGGCTTGCAGAACGCCATCATAACCAAACTGTCGGAAGCCAGAATTCGGACGACGCATGTCACCGGGATGGTCACAGACATCGGTATCGAGCTTGGCAAACTGTTCTACTGGAACGCATCACGGGAAAACTCGGAGAAGCCGTTCGTGCGAGCGGATCGTCAGAAGCTGAAGCTGCTGGCGGTCCTCGTCACATTATTCTTCACCGGTGGCATCATCGGGGCGGTGGGTTTCAAGCACTTCGGCTTTGCTACGACACTGTTTCTGGCGGCCATTCTCCTAGTGCTGGCGGCCGTGCCCATCGTCGACGACATGTCAGCTCACCTTAGGCGACTCTGGCGATCGCTCTGATGAAGGCATCGTAAAGTTAACGGAACTTGCAACTCGTTGTGCGATGACGGGTTATGACGATCCGTCACCCCTCTATCACCGCCATCGCTTTCCCTGGCGTGCCGTGGATCAAGACGGCCTTGTTCTAGAAGTTCTCGAGCAAAGCCGCCGAAATGCCAAAGCCGCCAAGCGCCTGATGCCGGCCTCCCCATGGGTCGCCATCCTGGCAACGACGGACCATTCCTCCCCTCACTTGCCCGGCCAACAGGCCGTGCACGGGGGGCTCGTGAAGAACGGCTCCCTTCGCCCCAATCCTGATCTTCCCACTTAGCCAAAGAAAATCAGGAAAGAGTGTGGAAACTGCCGTATGGCGCGCCCGTCGGAACGGCGTGATTGCGGCAAGGAGGGGGCGTCGCCCCGCCTATGCGCAGTCGCAGCGAGGCTCACGTCCACCGGTGTAGCAACCTTGCCGAGCTCAGCAATGATCGCTAAAGCGTTGGCCAGCGCTAAGCAGTCAAGGAGGACACTATGGCAACTGGCACGGTAAAATTCTTCGCCCAAGACAAAGGTTTTGGTTTCATCACTCCGGACAATGGCGGTCCTGATGTGTTCGTTCATATCTCGGCCGTCGGCTTCGGTGGCTCGCTCCAAGATGGCCAGAAGGTCAGCTACGAGTTAGGGCAGGACCGCAAGACCGGAAAGTCCAAAGCCGAGAACGTCAGCGTTCTCTAAGTTGGATTACTCGGCCCGTTCCTGTTAGGCGGGCCGAGAACGATCCGTGGAGAAACGATTTAAGACCACCTCTGTGAAAAGGAAGTCCAGCATTTCAGGGTGCGTGTCTTCCTCCCCGTCCCCATTATCTTCGTCGTCAGCTCGGTCATCGTCAAAGTCGTGGGAACCAGTATTTACCTTCTTTGACCAAGCGTACTTCGCGGCAAGCAGGTCGTCTCGCCCTACCCGTCAAAGTCCTTCCTCAAGCAATATTGCCGAATTTATTCGCGAAAACCTGCCCAAACAGATCGCGTGATGTGACCAGCTTGGCCACGTCACACCGAAACAGCGCCGCCCTCTGTGAAATTTCTTCCAAGCTATATCCCGCCATCGCAGCGGCGGGTGCGTGTGATTGCGCGGTCTGCCGGCAGCCGGTACAGGCCGATGCCGGACTTTATATCGTGCGCCCGAAGGACCTGCCCCGCTATCTTGAAACATGCCGTCCGGTGCAGCTGCGCTGGCACTCCGGCGTTAAGGCCGCATCGAGCGACCCGCAGACGCTTACATTCGGACGGTCCAAAGACCCTGGGTTCGATCGGGTGATCATCTACCCCACGCGCGAAATGGTCGCGTGGCTCAGGGAGCTAATATATCAAAGAAGCTCGAACCGCAAACGCGCGCCAGGCATGTGGTGGCCGTGGTTCATAATCTTCCCGAGGGGCAGCAAGTGCCGGGATTCACGGTTTTTCCGTAACCAGGTTTCTGTGGTATGCCGGTTTGTGATTCCCAAAAGATCCAGACAGAGTATTTTTGTTAGCAGGTGTGCAGATTCTCATAAAACGTAATGTATACAGCCGGATGAACATCCATTTACTATTGGTTTTTGCATGACATTTGGAAAAAATTGCATTCACCTTCATATTTCGGTATGGTGAGAGCAGGAGCTATGGACATGACGAAGTTACAGGAACTCAAGAGACATCTGCGATCCGGCAAGGTTTACCGGCGGGAGGACCTCGCTCAATGGTCGTCATCGGTCGATCGGCACTTGCAGCAGCTCCTTGCTGAAGGATATCTGACCAAGCTATCGACCGGCATGTATCACCGGCCGAAAGAGACGGCGTTCGGGAAGGCCCCGGCCGAAGATAATGCCCTCGTCGAGGCTTTCCTAAAGGACGACCGTTATCTCGTCACTTCGCCCAATGCCTATAACAGCCTGGGAGTCGGAGCGACGCAGCTCTATAACAAGACCGTCGTCTACAACCATAAGCGCCACGGCAACTTCACGCTCGGCGGGCGAGAGTTCGAATTCCGCAAGAAACCGGCGTTCCCCAAAACCCTGACCAAAGAGTTTTTGCTGGTCGACCTGGTCAATAATCTCGACCATCTGGCCGAGGACCGTGAACAGGTGCTGGCCCGCGTGAAGGAGCGTGCGCTAGAGGGAAACCGCAGCGCCCTCAACCGTGCCGCCAAGGCGTACGGCATGGTGCGCACACGGAAGTTCTTCAACGGACTCGCAGCCGATACGCATGCCGGCTGATTTCCTGCATAACCACAAGGATTTCGCATCCCTGCTGCGCATCGTCGCCGTGGAGATGAAGGTGCAGCTCGTGCTGGTCGAGAAAGACTACTGGATCATGTACTGCCTGTATGGCCTGCAGCAGCTAGGCATGGCGTTCGAGCTGAAAGGAGGCACATCCCTCTCCAAAGGATACCGGATCATCAACCGCTTCTCGGAGGATATCGATATCCGCATCGAACCTCCGGAAGCGATGAATGTCAAAATCGGCCCCAATCACGATAAGCCCGCCCACCGGGAAAGCCGCAGGGCATTCTATGACTGGCTGGCTACGACGATAACGATCAACGGCATTCAAAGCATCGAGCGCGATCTGGAATTCGACAACGAAGCTATCGCAGCGGAGGCATCCGCCTCTATTATCCCGAGACGACCGGCACGAAATCGGTACTCAAAGACGGCGTGCTGCTCGAGGCCGGATTCGATACGGTTGCCCCCAACATCGACAAGGACATCAGTTCCTGGGCTTACGATTTCGCGTCATCGCTGGCCGTACCCTGCTATGAACTCGGCTACACCTTGGTGGAGAAGCTCCAGACCATTTCCACCAAATATCGCAAACAGCAGGAAACCGGACAGTTCCCCGTCAATTTCCTGCGGCACTATTACGACGTCTACTGCCTGCTGGACCAACCGGACGTGCAAGCCTTCATCGGCGCGGACGACTACCTAGCCCATAAGACCCGGCGTTTTCCGAAACTCGACAATCCGGATATCTCCAACAATCCCGCGTTCAGCCTTCCCGACCCCGGGATATTCGCGCTCTACGAAAGCGCTTATGAACGGACCGCGCCGCTTTATTATCACGGCAGGCCCAACCTGAAAGAGATCCTCACGCGCATCCGTTCATACGCAGATCGCCTCTAGCGATCCAGATGCCATCCGTGTCAGCGACACGTCTTCGGTATGCGGGTGTATGATACCGAAATCCAGTTCATCCGGTAGCTCTTCACAGGGCCCTTCGATAATGCGCGATCTCCCCCGGACGAGGGCGGCGGGACGCTAGCAGCCGCTTCAATCCGGCAGCAGTGCCAGGTCGAGCCGTGCGAGGCTCTCCGGATCCGCGATCGCCCAAATCGCATTGATTCTTTCATTCTTGCACGAGAGACGGAGCACGATGCGCTGGCGTTCGTTGGGAGCTATGACGAGACCAAAGCCTCTATTCACAAGCACCGGCAATGCGCTGCGCGCGCGACCTTTGAAAGCCTCTGCCACCGCCATTGCGCCGCGGATCTCAGGAACTGAACCCTGACGGATAGCTTCGTTGTCAGCCCGGAAAGCGACGTCCGGATCGAGCACTGAAACAAGTGCATCGAAGTCGCCGTTTTGCGCGGCGGCGAGAAAGGCTTCGACGACACTCCGCTGCCTGGCGCGATTGGCGTTGGACGCAATGGGCGAACCTTGCACGCGGCGGCGGGCACGGCTTGCGAGCTGGCGTGTTGCCTCCGTGGAACGGCCGACAATGGGAGCGATCTCACCGTACGGTACGGCAAATACATCGTGCAGCACGAACGCCAGCCGCTCAGCGGGAGCAAGTTTTTCGAGTACCACAAACAGAGCTAGGCCAACCGAATCCGCTGCGGATATTTGATCCTCCGGACTTTTGCCAGCTTCGCGTGTGGCGATAGGATCGGATTCGATTTTGTCGAGCGGTTCCTCACGCCGCGCCTTGCGTGATCGCAGAATATCGAGGCAGATTCGGGCTGTGACGGTGGTTAGCCAACCGCCCAGGTTCGAGATGTCCCCTGCCTCCGTCTGGGACAGGCGCAGCCACGTTTCCTGCACCGCGTCCTCCGCCTCGTTCAACGAACCGAGCATGCGGCAGGCCACTGCGCGCAGGTGGGGGCGATTGGTCTCGAACTGTTCCAGTGAGATCTTTTTTGCTTCCATCGGTCACATTTCCTTCGTTGGCTCCGTCATGGGCATGACGAACGAAACCTGGCGGATGTGACAGCGATCGGTTCCGGCGGTGGCGTCGTCTCATTCAAACGCCGGTGCTCGCACCGAGCAGAGAGGTATAACAATGTTCAGCAAAATCATGTTCGCCGCCTTGTTCGTGTCAGATCAAAAAGAGGCGCTCGACTTCTACACGAGTAACTTCGGCTTCGAGAAGGTGGCCGATAATCCCGGGCCCGAGGGCCGATTCCTGGTGATGAGCTACAAGGGTCAGGGATGGCCGATCCTGCTTTGGCCCGGCACAGGAGGCCGCGCGGCTTCCGAGGAGGACAAAATGGGCACGATCTTTCTTCAAACGGACGACCTTCGGAAGGACTTCGCCGAGCTCAAGGCGCGCGGCATCAAGTTCGTCGAGCCTGAGCCCGAGGACTACGCCTATGGCGTGCGGGCGACTGCCCTGGATCCCGACGGCAATCGGATTGCTCTGCGGCAGCAAGGAAGCCCACGGCAGCTCGGGAAATAGCGAGCCGGAAGACGGCGCGGCATCGGCAAGGACACTCTTGCCGGCCGCGCCTGCGACCATGCGATAGAGCTTGGCAAGCCGCGCCGAAAGGCTCAATTGCATCCAGTCGCGAGAGCCCGCCGATGCCTCATGGCCGGCAAGGGTATCGACATCTTCGACAGGCAGGCGGTCCGTGTGCTCGCGGAAGCAGGCATCTGGGGATCCATTCGCCATCACGGTTGTGGCTTTTGCTTCCGGATTTCAAACGGGGAATTGTCATATCTCCATTGGCTTTGAGCGGCATCGGTCGACCGAATTGTTGCTAAGAATTTCAACCGTCCACGGTTCCTTGCGAGCCAGTCATCAGACGATCCTGAAACCAGTCACTTGATGCCTCAACGTCAGCCGCTGACCTCGATGTGGTTGTCCTCGCACCAGGTCCTCAACGCGTCTTCCGTGGCTTTTTGCTCGAAGGCGTACCACCGATCGATGGCGTGCCTGTGCTCCAACAGGTCCTTGAAGCGGACATAGGCACCCGCCCGGCTAAACATCCCGCAAACCTTATCGTAATCGTCGGGCAGGTGGTGGCGCGCGAACTTCAGCACCAGCGGCTTGCCGAGATCGAGTTCCCTCTTCTCCGGAATTGGGACGTATTTCTCGCCGTCCTCGACGTCGTGAGGCAGTTCTTCGACATCGTCCGCCCAGCCCGAATGCCAGTAGATCTTGCCGGTCTCCTTGCACAGATAAGCCGTGTTTTCGCCGCTTCCGACGGAACTCACGAATTCCAACGCATCCAGAAGCTCGCTGAAGTCCACCGCCATTCCCGTCCTGCGCTCATGAGCCTATCGTCGCCGTATACAACTCGGCCTCAAATCGGGCGCAAATATGGGAGTCACCTGCAACTTACAAAGGAGACTGCTGCTTCGTCCATCGACGACATGCTCAAGCGCTGGAGCGACTTCGCTCGTTTCGCCGAGGACGGCCGGATCTGCTGGACGAACACCGCGGCCGAACGCGCCCTGAGGGGCCAGGCTCTGGGCAGGCGCATGGCGCCGCTCCGACCGCGGCGTCGAACGGGAAAGACGCGGTACCAGACTGCCTCAGCGACAGGCACGTCGCCCGCGTCGTCAACACGGCCGCGCTTGCCGCCGGTGTTCGTGCGCACCTCGGAGGGAGCGCGCTCAAACACTCAGGTCATTCGCCGCGCGCCGGGCCTGCCTCCTCGGGCTCGGCCGTGCCAGCAGGGAAATGACCCGCAAATATCAGCGCCGCCGCGACCGCTTCCGGATCAATCTCACCAAGGCATCCGGGCTTTGAAGGGCCTCTCCGCTGCCCCGCGCTGAAAGCGCAAGGTCACAATCGATGGGCGAAATTTCAGCTTATCGCTTCAATTGAAATCGGGCAGTAAAGTACGTGGGGCAGAAAGGGTGGCGGCGCCGAAACTCAGTTGGTTGATGATGTTGTGGGTAGCCGATGATCCGCATTGCATTGGTCCAATTTCGGAGTGACGATTGCACCGGATGGAGGCCACGATGCACGGGATCAACCTTGACGCCTTGAGTGAAGCAGAGCTGATCGAATTGCACGATGCGGTCGTCGATCGGCTCCACTTTCTGTATCAGCAGAAGACGGCGCATGCCTTGCTTGAACTGGCGATCGGCGCGCGCGTGATGTTCGAAGACAATAACGGCCAGACGCAGGCCGGAATCGTTATCCGTCGCAACCGCAAAACGGTGACTGTGCACGGCGACAACGCCCGGCAATGGAATGTCTCACCGCAGTTGCTGCGAAAGGAAAAGCGGCCTGACGAGGGGCAGAGGGGCAAGCTGGTGCCGTTTTCGAGAAAGGCCTGACTTTAACTCGCCATCATGACGAGTTGCGACGAAGGTGGAATTAGCCGTCCTGCGCTTCCCAACCCGAGACGATCCCCCAGGAAATGAAAGAAGGAGATGCCGAGCTTTTGGCAGGTCTTCATCAGCCCGAGCATGACGTCGCGGGCAATGCGACCGTCGACGCTTATGGTGCCGCCGGAGATCTTGCGCCTAGTGACGAAGGAACGAATATCGTTTTCCGACGCGTTGGTGTGCAGGGGAATATACAGGTGCTCGAGAACTTTGAGCAGTTCGACCTTTCGTCTGTGGAGGCGCAAGAGCAACTTGTCGAGCTCGGTATAACCGGTACGTCGCGCGATGATTTTGTCGAACCTGCGCCGAAACCCGGTGATCAACTGCGGTGAAGGCTGTTGTTTCCAGACCTTCAGCGCCTTGTAAAAGCGCCAGACAAGGTCACGTATCGTCGTGACCAGCCGTTCTTGTTTCGGTGTCGTGGGCATCAGTTTCAGCAGCAGCGTTCCGCATGGATCCAGCACAAGGCGTGGTTGGCGACACGGAACTGACCCGCATCGTCCGAAACGATCACCGTGCCGCCGAGCAGGCCGTGATGGCGGATGGCGCCCCAGATCGCCGCCTCCGCAACAGGACGCAGAAGCTGTCGGTCGAGGATATCGATGCCCTTGCTGCCAAATGATCGAGGAACGCAACCTGATCGGTGAATACTGCTGGGGGATTGGTCTTGAGCCTGGCCATAAGCGCGTGCTCGACGCCCTGCGCCTTCAGCCACTTCATCGCTTCGTCATTGAGAACATAGTCCTGATGACCCGCCCGCAAGGCGGACAGGAAATTGAGCCGCGATTTGGAGAAGCTTGCGAAAGGTGGAAAAACGCTCGCCGCCAATCTGGGTGTCGGCCGCACCCGCTCATTCCCAGAAATGTCGCCATTCGTTCCCGAAGCGGCCGGCTCTACCTGCGGCCGGACCGTCCCTTCAACACCCCTCCTCCCCTGCCACCCAAGGCAGAGAGATTGAATCGGCCTTTGGGCTCCGTTCGGCTCCCCTTGGCCGGATGAGCTATAGCCGCGATTGCTATCGCTCATTATTTTGGGCAAAAATGAGTTATAGAAAGGAATTCTATAGCTCATGAAATGGAACTGGACACAGCAAGGCTGGCCCGAATTCAGATTTGACGCTTCCCGGCTTGAGCCGCTTGAACGGCAATTCCAGGCTGATCTACTTCGCGCAGACCATCCTGGAAGCGCAACAGACGACATTGCGTCGGGTCGCCTTTTACCTCGACAAGGCGCAATTCTATGATCGGTTCCGCGGGCAGTTCAACGAGCGGCAGGAAAAGGCGGTCGCCCGCGGCCAGGATACTCGACAGGACCTTATCAGCCAGCTGGAACGTGATGTTCGCGAACATCCGTAGCCGTGAACTATCCGTAGCTCCGGACATCAATACCGTTGCGAAGGACTTCCGCAACGCTACATTCATCAACGGGGCCGTAGTCAGGCCCCGTTGATTAAGGCATTTGCGTGCGTTTACACGCGTTTGCTTGTGAGGAGCGATTTGTAAGGTATGCGCTCGTCGACAGCACAGAGTTGCCGGCATGTTGTGTTCCTTAGGCCTTGTTAATTGGCCGAACTCACCGCGCACCGGTCTGCCGTGTTCTGCAAATAAGGTCGAACGTCACTTTCCCCTTTTGCCGTAAGCCTGATTGCGGCTGGCCGCACTAAAGACCGGTCTGGGCACAGGACGGCTCATCGCCTGAACAAAGGCCATCATGACGAGAGCCCACGCGGCCATCCAGCAGATCGCCGCGGCAACAACGGGTTCGAAATACGCGTCACTCATGCCGTCGCCGAAAACACGCAGCAAAGCGGAGACCGATAGTAGCGAGAACGCGCAGGCCTTGGGCCTGCCGAGGATCAGCCTCTCGCCGTCACGAACCGAGGCCGACCGCATCATGAAGGCGGCGATCATCGTTCCCATAGCTCCCATCGTCATTGCATGCAGGGCGGCGATCGGTGGGAACTGGGCGGGGAAGATAATAGCAAGGCCGTTCAGGATGAGCGCCGCCGGCATCCAGGCGAAGGCGATATGCAGGATAAACAGTGCCGGATACCGCGCGGCCTTGAGGCTTTGCCAACTCGCCATTTGCAACAACAACACAGCGCCTGAAAGCATCAGCAGGTAGCCGGATATGTTCTGGCTGGCGCCTCGAAGACAGATGGCGGCCAGAATACCCAGGATCGCCAGATACGAAAATGCCGGCCGATCGCGAAAGGGGGTCTGTGTCCCGGTCCGGACGAGCCAATGCCGCGTGAAGGCAGGCACGGCGCGTCCACCAATTACGATGATCAACAGGCTATAAATCCCGCACGGCGAACCCATCGAGTTCAAGCCATCAAACGTGGAGAGCACGGCGCGAATTCCAAGTACGGCCGCTCCGAATGGTGCCCACAGGCGATGCCACGCCCCGGCCTTTAACAACGCAACCGCCAGGACAGCCGCCAAGAACACGAAATATGCAGATGCCCCGATGACAGACGCAAGATGCGACAAATGCGTAGAAAATGCTGCCGTGAGCCGGGCAGTACACCAAAGGGAAGAAGCAATTATTGTGACGGCGGGTGGGACGGGACCTCTCTTCGTCCACGCGGGCAAGACCGTAAGGAGATAGCCCCCTACCGCAGCACCGGCCATGCCGAACAAAAGCTCGCTACTATGCCAACTGACTCTCTCCAACGCGATTTCTTGCGGGAGGATCCAGACAAGGGGTACGACGAGCGCCCAAAGTCCGGCGAGAAAAAACAGCGGTCGGTAGGGTGCCTGCCAAATAGACTTCGAATTGACCACCGCTGATATCAAATGCCCCTCTCGGATTGAGCCCCAAAGCGCGCAAGCCGTTCTGCGTTCTCAAAATGCATATGCATCACCCGATCGTCAGTTGAGTTGCACCGTCCTGTATCGAACGCGGTGCAAACGCCATCGTGGTGAGAAAATTCCGCGACACCCGGCAATTTTGCCGAGATGGGAGCTGCCGTCTTGCCGAGCCATTGTTCCGGTCTTGGTCTGTTCCCAAACCTGCACTACCGACAACGATGGTGTTCGCTCGTGAGGGGGGCAGACTGCAGCCCAACGGAAGCATCATTGATTTGCAGGTTAAATGATGCGTACCCGCCTGCAGGGTAGACCGCACGGATAGCCTCGGTACCGAGAGGAAGGACAAAGTTCCCGATGCCGCTAAGCAGTTCGTCCAAGACGACCCTCAGTTGCATCCTTGCCAATGCTGCGCCGGGGCAGATATGGATCCCCGCACCATAGAGCAGATTTTGCGACTGATCCCGATCGGGACGGAACTGGTCCGCATCCTTAAACACTGCACCGTCACGGTTTGCTGATGCCCAGATCACTGTCATCCTTTCCCCTGCCTTGATCGTCCGCTCACCGATTGCCACAGATCGAGAAGCAACGCGCCGATTGGAAATCAATGGTCCATGGAGACGAAGTATTTCGTCCACTGCTTGCGGAAGGAAAGCCCTGTCACGGCGTAGCCGTGATTGGACTTCGGGATGTTCCGCAAGGAAATGGACAATGATACCGACGCAGGCGGAGATGGTACCCAGTTCGCCCACGGTCCAGTTGCGCAAGATACTAACGATCTCCGCATGTCGGAGCAGCCGTCCATCAACGGTCTGCCGCACCAGGCTGGTGGTGATATCGTCCGGTGCAGCAGCGCCGGCCCGCTGGCGTATTTCCAGCTGTGATCGGATATAGCCATCGAATTCGAGCGCTATGGACGCAAGGGCGTTCGTATCGCGGGCCAGCGTCGCCTCGCGGTTCTTCCGGACCCACTGCCGCAATGGTTCATGCAATGATCGGGGCCAGCCCAAGAAGCCACACTGGATTCGTATGGCATATGGTTCAGCAAATCCCATCATGAATTCGCTGGACGGGTCTTTCTTGAGTGAGGCGACCAGATCGCGAGCAATTCGGCGGCATGCCGGCTCGAAGGCCTCAATCCGTTCCACCGCGAAGTAGGGCTCGATCATCTGCCGGTGGTGTGTATGTTCAGGCGGATCCATTCCGTTGGGAACTGACGGGTGGCGTGAAACAACGTTGCTGTAGGTTTCGTGATCGTTCAGTACCTGCACGACATCCGTATGGCGGAAAAGCGACCATCCGAGGTAGTCGCTATAGGCCACCGGGCACGCCTCGCGCATCCGGTCGTAGGCCTGGATCTGATTGGCTAGAACCTCGCGACTGCGAGGATCCCAATCGGAGACTGTCTCCATAGAAGACTTGTGCTGGTTGGAAGCCTCTCCCGCTGCCGATTCCATTCATGCGCCCTTTCCGCCAATATGTGCCCATATGTGCATCAGCGGCAGGCGCGTTCTTTGTCGTCACTCAAACAGTCTGCGCACGCTCCCGTATTTTTTAGCCCAATTTTTGCTCGATATGGCGAGTTCCCCCATTACGGCTCCGACCACCCGGGCTGGAGAAGACCGGAGCGTAGCAAGCTTCGTTGGCATGAATTGGAGATTGGAGATCGTGTCCCGGGACGTGGTGTAGGTGGCGGGAGGTAGCAAAGCCGAACGCCCGCGCGCTTTTCATAGCGCTGTAGCGGGTGATCGGGTTTGCGGGCGGCCATCAGTGTTTTCCGATAGGGTCGGGTTGTTCAAGACCAACCTGACGGAAAGACCACCGATGACCAATGACATGATGAACGTGCGTTCACTTGTTGAGAAGAGCGCGGATGCAGATTTATTGCGCGAGATGATCGGCTTTGCCGCCGAACGGCTGATGGAGCTGGAGGTCGGCTCAGCCACGGGTGCTGACTTCGGCGAGAAGAATCCGATGCGCCTTGCTCAACGCAACGGCTACCGTGATCGGGATTGGGAGACGCGGGCCGGAACGGTCGAGCTTCGCATTCCCAAGCTGCGCAAGGGCAGCTATTTTCCGAGCTTTCTTGAGCCGCGCCGTATGGCAGAGAAGGCTCTGACGGCCGTTATCCAAGAAGCGTATATCCAGGGAATCTCGACCCGTTCTGTCGACGATCTGGTCAAGGCCATGGGTATGAGCGGCATCTCCAAAAGCCAGGTGAGCCGGCTATGTGAGGAGATCGACGTCAAGGTGAAGGCGTTCCTCGACAGGCCGATTGAAGGCGAGTGGCCGTACGTCTGGGTCGATGGTGCGCCGTGCGGCGCGGGAGGTGCGTATGATTTAGTGTAACCTCTCAAGCTTGCCGATTTTTGACCGACGGCTGCAATGCCGTCCGATCCACGGGAGCAGTGGATCGAAGGGGGCCGAGAAGCCTGACCGGGCGTCGCCGGTTGGGTTGCATAAGCAGATCGGCCTTAACTGTACCGGATGCGGGCCATCAACCGCAGGTCGGGCTACCGCAATGCCCATGGCGAGACAACGAAGTGAGCGTCAGAAGCCTCGAAACACAGAAATCGCTTCCATTAGCGTGATGGCGTGGAGGCACGAAAGAGCAATCAGAGGCGGCAAGGCTCATCGATCCTTGCTGCCGGGTTCTCGAAGAGACCCGAGATGGGATTGGCTCCTATGCCCCATCTCCCGCATTGCACGGGGTAGAGCTCACCGCCTAACGGCACAAGGTTGGAAGTCGGAACACGGGAACTTGGATTGTCTGCCCGGTTGGAAGCTGGGCTCGCTGCGATGGCCGGATATGGACGACACCAAGGGCGGAGCTTTCGTAGTAGTCGGAGTGCGGGAAAGCCGCGCACAGGGCGAAGGGAAGCAGGAAGACGATAGGCTTGTAAAGACGGAGGAGTGATCTGTGGACATGGATCATCAGACCGACAAGGTCTGGGTACTCGGCATTCAAAGCAAACTCTATCAGTGGAGTAAGGCTAATCCCGACGACCAATGGCGTGACATGTGGGGTTGGTTGACCGACCTGCGGGTGCTGCGTCATGCCTGGCTGCGCGTTGCCTCAAATAAAGGTGGACGTACGGCCGGGGTTGACGGGATGACGGTGGGACGCATCCGGAACCGGAGTGAACATTGCTTTTTGATCGACCTTCAAGCGGATCTGCGCAGCGGCGCATATCGGCCAAGTCCGGCCAGACGCAAACTGATTCCAAAGGCCGGGAAACCGGGGCAATTCCGGCCCTTGGGCATCCCCACCATCAGAGACCGCGTCGTACAAGGCGCGGTCAAGATTCTTCTGGAGCCAATCTTCGAGGCACAGTTCTGGCATGTCTCTTACGGGTTCCGACCCGGCAGAAACACCCACGGTGCCCTGGAGTACATTCGTCGGGCAGCCTTGCCGCAGAAGCGGGACAGGGACACCCGGCGAAACCGGTTGCCATACCCTTGGGTTATTGAGGGGGACATCAAAGGATGCTTCGACAATATCAATCATCATCACCTGCTCGAACGGATGCGCAAGCGCATCGGTGATCGACGAGTGGTGCGATTGGTCGGATTATTCCTCAAGGCCGGTGTTTTGACGGAGGATCAGTTCCTGCGGACGGACGCCGGTACCCCTCAAGGCGGGATCATCTCACCATTGCTCGCAAACATCGCCCTTAGCGCGATCGAGGAGCGATATGAAAGGTGGACCTATCACCGCAGAAAGACCCAAGCCCGTCGCAAAAGCGACGGAGTGGCGGCAGCGGCGAGCGCCCGGGACAGTGATCGCATAGCAGGACGCTGTGTGTTTCTGCCGGTGCGCTACGCCGACGACTTCGTGGTTTTGGTGTCTGGATCGCTGGAGGAGGCTATGGCAGAGAAATCCGCTCTGGCCGACTACCTGATCGAGACGACCGGGCTAACGTTGTCGCCGGAAAAGACGAAGGTTACGGCCATGACAGAGGGCTTCGAGTTTCTCGGATTCCGCTTCAGTGTGCATTGGGATAAACGCTACGGCTATGGCCCGCGCGTTGAAATACCCAAGGCAAAGGCCGCGAACCTGCGTCACAAGGTCAAGCAACTGACGCAGCGCGATAGCATATCCGTCAGTCTTGGCGAAAAGCTCCGGAAGGTGAATTCCATCACCAGCGGATGGGCGAATTATTATCGCTACTGTGTCGGCGCCGGCCGCGTATTTGTCGCCCTCGACTGGTACATCGGCCTGCGCCTTTACTGCTGGCTGCATAAGAAACGCCCAAAGGCTACGCCGAGCGAACTGTGGGGCTCGAAACAGCCAAGCAGACGCCGGGCGACGAGACGGGTTTGGAGAGAAGGGGCCGTTGAGCAACATGTGCTCGGCTGGACACCTGTCGAGCGATACCGTCTCGCGTGGATGGATATGCCTGACTTTGCCATGTCTTCTGGAGAGCCGGATGCGTAACGAAAGGCGCACGTCCGGTTCGGCGAGAGGCGATGCGAAACCTGCCGCCGTAATGCGGTAAGGCGCGTATCGCCTACTCATCCGACCTACCTCAAAGTTCGGCGTGGCGGACGTATTGTTTCCGTCGCAGTCATCATCGCCGTCGGCGTCAACAGCGATGGCCGGCGCGAGGTCTTGGGCATGGAGGTCGGCACGTCGGAGGCCGAGCCGATCTGGACGGAATTCCTGCGTAAGCTGACACGCCGAGGATTGCGCGGCGTGAAGCTTGTCGTCTCCGATGCGCATGAAGGTCTCAAGGCCGCCGTCACCAAGGTTCTCAATGCCACCTGGCAAAGATGCCGGGTTCACTTCATGAGGAACGTGCTGGCGCATGCTGGAAAGAGCGGCAGGCGAGTCGTATCCGCCTTCATCGCAACGGCCTTTGCCCAGGAGACGCCGGAGGCAGCAAGCGCTCATTGGCGTAGTGTCGCCGACCAGATCAGACCAAAAGTGCCGAAGCTTGCCACCATCATGGACGATGCTGAAGAGGACGTACTGGCCTACATGACCTTCCCAAAGGAGCATCGGGCAAAGCTGCACTCAACGAATCCGATTGAACGCCTCAATGGCGAAATCAAGCGCCGCACCGAGGTCGTCGGCATCTTTCCGAACGACGAAGCAATCGTCCGCCTCGTCGGCGCGCTACTGCTCGAACAGAATGATGAGTGGGCCGTCCAACGTGCCAGGTATATGACACTTGAGACCATGGCCCAAATGAGCGATGATCCCCAAATCAGTCTGCCCGCTGTGGCCCGCTGATATCCCTCCGGCCTATGTCGGAAAGCACGGCCATCAGCCGTCAGCTACACCACTCCCATGGACACGATCGAATTGGATCTTGAAGTTTCCGCCCTCGAGTTCGAAAACCTGATGCGAGAACCCCTTTCGCTCCATGATATTCCCTCGAATTGAGATCCGGCCGCGCCGACTATTCGAGACTGTCGTCTGGGCAGCGAAAATTCAAATGCGAAGCACAACCTGGCGAAGCTTCCCCGCTGCCGTGACAAGTCCCGATCGTTAGCCAATTGTTTGGCAACATAGTCGACCATGCACCAGATATCGATCGGGATTCAGGCACGGACCGCCCGCCCTTGACTTGGCATCAGATACCAGATCGCCCTTCCCGGTATGTCTGGCACGGCGTGAGAGTGGACTTCTTTCACCCGTCCATGGCCCCCTACTCAGGAGCCATATGTCGCGAGTAGCGCCTTTGTGCCTGCGGCGACCGCGAAGAATGCGGACCACCCGACGAGTGCCATCGATAATCGAGGGCGCAGATCACGCAGCCCCATAAAGTAGACCACCACCCAGCGCGATTTGATGACGGTTAGGATCAGAATGACGCCGAAAGCTGTGAACGGGACAGCTTCGTGCTTCCATTGAGCCGAGATAAGAGCGGCGATGATTGCAAGTAACAGTAGTTTTGCGGCACTACCAAGCAGCCATATGGAATTGTTCGTTTGCATCGTCTACCCCAGATAGATGACTGGAAAAATTACCAGCCAGACGATGTCAATCACGTGCCAGACAGTAGTAACCAACACCACATTGGATCGCTCCATCCTTCGTGCGATCAGCAACATGAGCAGGCTCAGGAATACGACATGCGCGAGATGGAAACCTGTGATCATGAAGTAGAGTTCGAAGAAGGCATTGAATGTCGCGTCACCGATGAACCGTAACTCGCCTTGGTATTCAACGACCTTGGTCGCTGCGAACAAAAATCCAAGCATCGCTGATGCGACCAAGGCGAACCTTCGCTTCTGGTATGTCGCCGCACGCACCGCCTCCGCCGCCAACCATCCACTTGCGATCAATACGAGCGTGTTGAGACTAGCGAGCCGCCCATTCAAATGAATTTTGGCAAGCGAAAAGCTGTCCGGGTGAAGGTACGACATCACCATGAACCCGCCAAGCAAGACGCCGAACGCAAACAATTCGCTCCAAACGAGAATCCAGAGGACCAGATCATCACTCGGTTCGTCGCTTTGCGCCAGTTCAACTGCCATGAACTCGAAATCTCCACTTTATGCACTGGTGCTACAAAACACCGCGGCGTTCTTTGTGCTTGCACAAAGAACGTTCCGAGTGCGCTTTTCGCGACGCTGATCGCCAATGGTTGGAGACGCGCGGTCTCTAGGGGCGTCTTCGCGCCAGGGAAACTCCCTGTCGAGGATATGAGAGCGACTACGGCAACGCATTGCGTGAGCGATTTTGGCGAACGTCGAGTTATTTGCGTTTAGTCAAAGTTCACGGCGCCTTCTCCGGTAGATCAGCGTCAACGAAGCCAAGCGGCTTCAAGAACAGGAGAAGAGCAATGAAACGACTGGCAAACCTCACGATTGGAACGGCAATGGCTTTGGCGGTAATGACTACCGTATCGCAGGCAGCCGACTACGAAGTCCACATGCTGAACAAAGGCAAAGACGGTGTGATGGTGTTCGAGCCGGGACTTACTCGAGTGGCCCCGGGAGACACCGTAACATTCATACCGACCGATAAGTCTCACAATGCCGAATCAATCGCCAACCTCATCCCGGAAGGTGCGCAGCCTTTCAAAGGGAAAATGAACGAAACGGTGAAAATCACTTTCGATGTTAAGGGCGCGTACGCCATCAAATGCGCTCCCCACATGAGCATGGGTATGGTCGCTCTTGTCGTCGTCGGCGACGCTCCGGACAACCTCGAAACCGTGAAGACTGCCAAGCTCCCGAAGAAGGCGCGGGATCGTCTCGACGCCGACATTGCAGCGGGAGCGATGTAACAACGCCGCGACGATCTGAACGCCCACGTTCCCAAAACGTGGGCGTTTTCATATGGTCCTATCGACTGCCGGCGCGCGAGGAAGGACGATACAATGCGGATCGAACATCTTCCGGAAGAGATCAAGGCATCGGTTCGAAGGCACAGGCAAGGCTGTGCCAGCGATACCGTCGGCACTCTGCGGCCTGCAAACCGCAACCGAGAACTGGCAGGTTTTGTGCGGAATGTGAGCCGACATATCCAACCGGTTCGACGAGGAAATAGACCCACGGGAGTTCTGCAACCGGCATGCCGCGAAATCCAGGCATGATGGAAAATCCTCGAGACACCTTGGGCGAGCTTCCAGCTTATGCCCGTGCTTAGAGCGAGGAAGGCCTGTGCCGGTCATGAGAGAGTGTCATTTCGACCTTAGCCGGAACCGACCCGTTTTGGTCATTCGCCAAACAGCGCCTTGGTGTATTTCTTGGAGACGGTCCCGCTGCGCTGTCCGTTCGCGCCATAGTACCGATCTTCACGACACAGCCGCTCCTTCGCGTCGCAGAAAATCCCGTTGGCAAAGGTGAACTCGGTCAGGTCAACATCACTCGTCGTGAACAGCTTGTTCGCGGCGGCCTTCTTACCGAGATATTTTTTCGTCAGCTCGTGGGAGATCCCCTTTTCATTGGCGCACACGTAGCGGTCGCAGAGCACGCCCGACGCTGGCGATTGGATCGTGGCCCGCTGCTTTGCGTGAGCGGGCATCACGCCCAGGGCCAACAGCAAGGCCAGAGAAATCGAAAAGTACGGTTTGTTCATAGTTGGACCTCGCTTAGGGGGTGATTCTTCTTCAAAGAATAAAAGACAAACGGACGAAAACATGTTTGCGTGCCGATTGAGTGGAATTGGGATCAAGGGCGGGACCGGAGGCCGCATCCGGGAACGTAGCGCAGCGATTGCCGAACGGGTGAGGATGCTGGCGACGCCGCGGCCGTGACCACTTGCCATAGCAGTATCCTCGCCAGATCATCACGTGATGGCCGGCACCTTGCTTGGGCAACATCCCTTACCCATTGTGCCATAGACGATGTTGCCGTCGTCGCTAGGCACCGAACAAGCAGGCGGAGCTGTACGGGAATTCGCAATCTAGGCGGCATGGGATCGCCGCGCCGCGATCGGTATGACGAAGGGAACGTCCTGTCCCGCAGCGACAACCTCCACATCAACTCCATAGACCGAGCCTAGTCTCGAGGCGGTCAGGACAGCCGCTGGCTCTCCGGAAGCGGCAACCCTGCCTTTGTGTAGCAGAAGCAGCCGGTCGGTGGTCCGAGCCGCGAGATTGAGATCATGAACCGCCATGAGGATGAGTGCGCCCGATCGGCAAACATAGTCCCGCAACAGAGCAAGGACCGTCAATTGATGGCGCAGATCCAGTGCGCAGGTCGCTTCGTCGAGGATAAGCAGCCGCGGCTGGCGCATGAGCCGCTGCCCGAGCAGGACCAACTGCTGTTGACCGCCCGACAGCGTGTTGATCCGGCGATCGGCAAGATGCTCCAGTCCTAATTCGCAAAGCATCATCAAGGCTCTCGTGATCTCAGGTTCGCCTATTCGCCATCCCAACTGCTCATGGCGGGCGAGCAGAAGGGTTTGCAGCACAGAGAGATCTGCGTTTACAGAGCAATGCTGCGGCATGAAGCCGACAGTTCTGCAGTCGATTGGGCCGCTCTCCCATAAGATCGTGCCCGAATGCGCAACACTCCCGGCAATGGCGCCGAGCAAGGTTGATTTGCCAGCACCGTTCGGGCCAACGACGGCGACGATCTGGCCCGGCGCGAGCGTCAGCGAGAAGCAATCAATCGTGCGGGTTCGCCCGTGGTCTACGCAAACATTCGTCAAAGTCAGACCCTCGGTCACAGTCGCTCTCCTTTACCACGCCGCGCAATGACGACAAACAACATGGGAACGCCAGCAACAGCCGTGATTATGCCAACTGGGATGACGGCGGCCGGGGACAGCAGCTTTCCGAAAACCGATGCACCGATCAGGATGATCCCGCCGACCGTTGCACTCATTGGCAGCGCAAAGCGGTGATCCTCGCCAACGGCCGCGCGCGCCACATGTGGAGCGATCAGGCCGACGAAACCGATCGTCCCCACGAAACAGACGGCCGCGGCCGTCAAAAGCGAGACGAGTACGAAGCTGCGTCTGCGCAGCGCATCAACCGACAAGCCCATACTGGCGGCATTGACGTCACCCAATCTCAGTAGGGTCAGCTTCCAGCTGTCGCGTATGACGAAGGGAAGGCATGCGGTCAGGATCGCCGCGGTGACGGCAACAGTGGTCCAGCTTGCTTTCAGCAGGCTGCCGAACAGCCAGAAGACGATCTGTTGGAGAACTTCGGGTGCGGCCATGAATTGCAGCAGGGATTGCATGGACTGAAAAAGAAACAGGACCGCAATGCCGGCCAGCACGAGAATTTCGGGGGTCGTTCCCCGCAAGGCCGCAACGCAGTAGACGAGGCCGCATGCAAGGAGCGTCATGACGAAGGCTGATGCCGGAACCAGAATGAAACCCGGCAAAGGCAGGAACCCACCAAACATGATTGCCAGCGCCGCACCGAACCCTGCGGCAGCGGAAAATCCGAGCGTGAACGGGCTTGCCAAAGGATTGGAAAGTATCGTCTGCATCTGCAATCCGGCAACCCCGAGGCAGACGCCGACGAGCACGCCCATCGCCGTCTGGGGCATGCGCAACTGCCACAAGATCGTCGCCGCCATTCGATCTGCGCCATGAGGGCCAGCCCAAAGCGTCGCCCAGACATTGGCAAGTGCCATGCCTGACGGCCCCTTTGCCAGGTCAACCAGCACCAGAAATGCAAGCGCCAGCATCGCGGCGGCAAGTGCCGCAAGACGAAGGGAAACGTCGCGGCGATAGTGCGAGCGAAAGATATCGAGTTTAAGGGCCGCGTCGCTCATTGGCCGTCGGCCCGATAGGGGAGCACAAAAACGCCATCTGCTTTTATCGGCATCCAGGTGTCGTAGTAGCGTTTAATCTCGACTGCCGGGTCTACGTCGCTGAAAGCATCCGGGTAGAGCTGCTTGGCTATATATTGCGCGTAGACATAGTCAGACAAAGTTCGCGCACCACCGTGGTAGATCGCATGCAAGGCGGAGTTTCTAACCGCCGGCAGCCCGTCCCAACCCGGTCGGGCGATATAGGCCTTCATGCGGTCGCGTGCGATTTCCTTCGAGGCGCCGAACCCGACCGTGACCGCCTGTGGCTTGTCCAACCATTCAGAGCCGGCGAGAAAGATGATATCGGGTTCCTGTGCAAGAACGTATTCCGGGCTGAGCGGCCCCCAGTTTTCCAACTGCCCCTTGGCGATATTGGTCCCGCCAAGTCTGTCGATGAGCGATCCCCACATACCGTTGCCGTAGCTGTTTCCGACTTCGGACGGGCCTTTTTGAGCCAGCTCGACATAGACCTTCTTGTTCGTCGGTTTCGCGTTGGCGATGCGCCTGTCGATAGCCTGCATTGCTGCCTCATATTGCGAAGCAAGTCTTTTTGCACGGTCACGCGATCCCATGACCGCCCCCAGAACAAGCGTCGACTGGACATGCTTTTCGACCGTCTGGGCGTTATAGTCGAGCACGACCACAGGAATGCCGGCCGTCTCCATCTGTTTGACGGCCTCGCCAAGCGCGTCGAAAGACCAGGCGGATAAAATGACGAGGTCCGGCTTCACCGACAGCACCTTCTCAATTGAAAACGTGCCGTTTTCCGTATCGCCGACATCCGGCAGTGCTGCAAGGGAGGGAATTGCGTCGAGATAGGCCGCAAACTGGTTCGGCCGCCAGTCCTTCCAGGTGGAAAGTGACACCGCGACTACCTTGTCCATGGCGCCTGGACCAACGACTGCGATGAAGTCCTCATAATAGAAGTTCAGGACGACCCGTTGCGCGGGAGCAGCCAACGTGACGTGACGGCCCTTGACATCGGTGACATTGATTTCCGCGCGGCCCTGTCCGGCAAAGACCAGGACAAAAGTGGTGACGATCAGTGCAAGTGTCTTTTTCATGGGAATGATCCATTTCCAGTATCTTGTGTGAAGTCCGGTTCAGGCTCGACGTTTGCGGACCTCGCCGCGTCCCCCTGCGGCCATCGCCTGCAGCCTGTCCGTGTCCAGCACCCTCACGATTTCCGGATGGGAGAAATCGATGACCTTGTCCCGCTTGAGCTGGTTGAGGCATCGGCTGACTGTTTCAATCGTCAAGCCGAGCCAGTCGCCGAGATCGGCGCGGGTCAAATACAGATTGAACGTCGGTGCACCGCGTTGAGGGTTGCGCGATGCGCGCTTGAACTGTTGGGCAAGATCAAACACGGCCGAGCTCACGCGCTCCATCGCTGTCTTGCGTCCAAGCAGGGTTGCAAGGCTGTGAGCCCGGTTCAGCATCTGCACCAGAGCCTGGTCGAGAATGCCTTGGTCAACCGTTCGACCAAGGCTTTCGACTTGACTGAACGTCAATGCCTGGGCGCCGCAATGGTTGTCTTCGTGAAAGACGAGACCGAACAAGCGACCGGGACCAATGATGTCGAGGATCTGTCGGCGACCGTCTCTGAGTGAATGTGTGAGCGCGACACAACCATCCACCAGTCGATAGATGGGGACAGCGGTCTCATCCTGGTCGTAAATCGTCGTTCGGGGTGAAAACAGCCGGCGACGGCCGACAAATGATGGACAAATCGGCAAGCCTGCGAAATTCGGCGGCAGCGCAAGCGCTGCCTCCACAGGCATCGAGATGTTAAGCATGGATTTTTTCCGGCGTTCGGCCGCGGGCTTGCTCGTGCAAGTGCGATGCAGCCGCCAAGAATGCTATCCGCCGGCGCAAGGTGCGGCGGTACGATCAACCCATGACGCTGGCGGGAGGCGCTCGCGGCGACGCGTTGGCGGTTCGCACAGGTCGCCGGTCTGTGTTCGGGCGTGCTGAAAAACCGTGCTCTCGATTTGAACTTACCGGCACCCCGACCGTGTCCGTCGGCGACGGAAGCAGCAGCAAGGCACTGAGGCGGCACGCATCGCAGGCTCCCGATGCGCCATGCCCCTCTTCACCGTCATGGACGCCGGCAAGGCATAAGTCCGGCGCCGTGCCATCTGGAAGAGCAAACGCGGAAACGTCAGTGCCGATAGCTACGAACGCGGTAGCCGGAGCCCTATGGGCAAATGATATGGACAACAGGGCAATCGCGCACAGCAAGCGCAGATAGGTCGCCCATTTTCCATAAGCCCGTGACAACTGAAATCTCCCGATTTGACACTCTATTGATACCCTGTTGCTGGCGAGCGACCTTGCTCCAGATCAAGCTTCAGCGACATTCCCGCACGCCTTGCCTCGGCAATGGTGGTAGTCCGTCGAAACCGCCCCCCGAGAAAACAACCCGTGATTGCGCACTTTAAAATCCGAAGGCGCCGCAGTGAGCGACAAAACGTCCAAGTGGCAACGATCGGTGCGGCCAGGCGGCCAGAGCATCAGCCTGCCTTGCCATGAAATCGTGGCGACAGTCGACAACCTGTCATTGTTTTGATTTAATCTGACTTCCTCAGCCGGAGGATTGCAACACGATGAATGGTTGGAACAAGGACGGGCGCGGCAGCGTCAGAGTATCACCGGTCGTCGGCTGGAAGGCCGCAACGCTGATCAACAACGAAGCCGACATCTTCCTTAGGCTCGAGTTCAGCGTCAATCCNGGCAGCGTCAGAGTATCACCGGTCGTCGGCTGGAAGGCCGCAACGCTGATCAACAACGAAGCCGACATCTTCCTTAGGCTCGAGTTCAGCGTCAATCCCGATAACACCGACGTATCAGCACTCCAATTTGCACTGACTGAGCATCAGGCTCGCGAAATCAGTACCAAACTGAGAGCCCTTGCAGACACGATATCGTCTTACGCCCTCCAGCCCAGTTGATGGCCGATCGTGTTCGCTAGCTCGATCTGAGCGAACGACGAATGCCCGATGAAATGGCTGACCTGCACCGTTACTTGTTGCTGGCGATCATCGAACAGCAAAGCGGATTGGCGCGTAAGTCGAGGAAATCTCACCGATTACATCACGAACGAACTTTCTTTCTGGCTTCTGGTCAATATGTTCACGAACACCTTCCGTCCCCCATGAGCTTCCGAACATGAACGGAGTCAATTCGGGGTGGAAAGCTCCAGTGGAACTGCGGGACAAGACCGCCAATCCCGGATGAGCGAAATCAATCGATTAGAAGCCTCGCCAACAGCGCAGTAGTTTCGCTTACACGAACATCATAACGACCATGTAGCCCACGATAACGAGCAATAAGCCAACGACCAGCATTGGCACGAGTGTACTTTCCGACTGACGATCGTTCATGTTGCTATTCCGCCTATTTGTTGGTTTCGTGTCTTGGCTAACTGACTTTGGTCGGGCCCTGCCGAACGCTTTCTGCGGGACGACGAGGATGGTCGACGAACGCAGCTAGCCTCCCGAGGTCGAAGGTCGCCTGAGGTCAAGGGACTCCTCGCTGACAATGCAGTTGTCGGCGTCGACAATGCCCCGCCAGACCGAGTTGCCGTTACGCACAGTCAGGCGCTTGCGGCCTGCGTCGCTGTCGACGCCGCGCTCCACTATGCTGGTCACGAGGCCAAGACGCATTCGGCGCCGAAGTTCGCTCGCCTCAATCGAAAGCCGCACCGCCAGGAATGCCGGGTCCAGAACATAATCTCCGGTCTGGTCAAGCTCGAGCCTCATCTGGCCACCCTCATCGAATGTACGCCGCTATGCAGCTTAAAGATATATTGACGATATATGTTTTGATCCGCATAGTGAAGCGTATTCTCATCACACACCCATCGTCGTTGGACGACAAAGGGCCGCATCGCCCTGACTGAGGGCTGAATCCAGGCATGAGCAAAGGCGCAATGGACAAATCAACCATCGTTATCGACGGCCGGGTGCTACCCGAGCAGTTAGACGAGCAGATGATCCACGACGTGGTTCACGGCTTCTACGACGAGATCCGCAAGGATGCCCTGCTCGGGCCGGTGTTCAACAGCGCCATCGCGCGGCATGACTGGCCACAGCATCTGACGAAAATGTGCGACTTCTGGTCGTCTTTGATGCTTCGCAGCGGCCGCTATGACGGCCGCCCGCTGCCGCCGCATCTGGCGATTCCTGGTCTTGGCGAACAGCATTTCCGCCAATGGCTGGGTTTGTTTCGCGCTACAGTCCAAAAACTCTGCCCGCCGGAGATTGCGGCGCTGTTCATGGAACGGGCATTGCGCATTGCGCATTCCTTCCGCCTTGCACTGGCCTACAATCGCGGTGAAAACACGTTGTCCGTCGAGCCGATCACGGCCGACAGCCTATGACCTTACGGGGCAACCGGCAGGATCGGCATGCGCAAAGGTTGGAGCGAAATGAGGCTGACGAACTTTTCCGACTACACGCTGCGCATGCTGATGTTCGCGGCGTCCGCTGGGGACCGGCTGTTTACGATCGAGGAAACGGCGCGCGCCTTCGGCGTGTCGAAGGCGCATCTCAACAAGGTGGCCAACACGCTGACCCGCGCCGGGTACCTGACGGCGGTTCGCGGCAGATCGGGTGGGCTGACGCTCGGACGTCGTCCGGAAGACATCCGCATAGGTGACGTGATCCGGTTGACCGAGCCGGACTTCGCCCTGGTCGAATGCTTTGCCACCGGCAACCAGTGCACGATCACGCGTTGCTGCAAGCTTTCCGGCATGCTGCGCGACGCGCTGTCGTCGTTCCAGAACACCCTCGACCGTTACACGCTTGCCGACATCGCACTGACGCGCCAGGATTTCCTGGTTGATACGCCCCGCACCTAGCGACTGCCCCGGCGCGGGAACGACCGCGCTTGGCTCCGATTAGGCATATCGCAAAGATTGCACGCAACTTCAGGTCAAATTCACTTGCCTGGGAGCCGGAATGGCGGACAATCCCAGAGGAGTTGCCTGTTGGGTAGGTAAGCCCAGCGTCGCAGTGGACGATACCGGCAGCTGCCCTTCGACGGAGGAGAAGATGGCCGCTAACCATTCAGGCCCGACCGGACCCGACCTCGCCCTCGGCATTGCGCTCACCGATCTTCCCGATGGCGGCAAGCTGGTCGGTCATCGCGATGGCGAGCCGGTGATTCTGTTGCGCCGCGGATCCGAGATATTCGCGATAGCCGCCAACTGCTCGCATTACGGTGGGCCGCTGGTCGATGGCCTCGTCGCCGACGACACCGTCCGCTGCCCCTGGCATCACGCCTGCTTTCACCTGCGCACCGGAGAGGCCCTGCGTGCTCCAGCGTTATCGCCGCTCGCATGCTGGTCGGTTGAACAGCGCGGCGACAAAATAATCGTTGGCGAGAAGCGCAAGAAGCAGGCGCCGGCCCCACGCGAAGGCGATGCCGGGGCGGCTCCCGAAAAGATCGTCATCGTCGGTGGTGGCGCCGCCGGCTTTGCCGCCGCCGAGAGGCTGCGGCGCGAACAATTTCAGGGCGCCATCGTCATGATCAGCGATGACGAGGCGCTGCCCGTCGACCGCCCTAACCTTTCGAAGGACTATCTCGCCGGTAAGGCGCCGGAGGACTGGATCCCGCTGCGCAAGGAGGGCTTCTATGCCAAGAACGGCATCGACTTGCGCCTCGGAACCAGGGTTACAGACATCGATGTCCGCGCGAGCGAAATCTTGCTCGCCGACGGAGCTCGGGTCGCCTTCGACAGACTGTTGCTGGCAACAGGTGCCGAACCGGTTCGCCTGACCATCCCCGGCGCCGACCAGCCTCATGTCCACACGTTGCGCTCGCTTGCCGACAGCCGGAAGATCATCGCGCAAATCGGCATTGCACGCAGCGCTGTCGTCCTGGGCGCCAGCTTCATCGGCCTCGAAGTTGCCGCTGCCCTTCGGACCCGCGGCGTCGAAGTACATGTGGTGGCGCCCGACGAACGGCCGATGGAACGGATACTGGGGCCGCAGATCGGCGATTTCATCCGCGCCCTGCATGAGGAAAATGGCGTCATCTTCCACCTTGGGGATACCGTGACGAGCATCGGTGCAAAGGAGATCCAACTGAGCAGCGGCGGCATCCTGGCCGCAGACATGGTCGTTGCCGGCATCGGCGTGCGGCCGCGGATCGGTCTCGCCGAAGCGGCCGGGCTTGCCACCGATCGGGGCGTTCTGGTCGACGCATATCTTGAGACCAGTGTGCCGGGCATATATGCGGCCGGCGATATTGCCCGGTGGCCCGATCCCTACAGTGGCGAGAACATCAGGGTGGAGCACTGGGTGGTGGCGCAGCGGCAAGGTGCTGCGGCCGCACTCAACATGCTCGGACGCCGAAAGAAGTTCACGGATGTGCCGTTCTTTTGGAGCCAACATTACGACGTTCCGATCAACTATGTCGGCCATGCCGAGAGATGGGACGAAATAGAAGTCGAGGGCGACATTCCCGCCAGGGACTGCCTCCTGCGCTTCAGGCGCGGCGGACGTGTGCTGGCGGTCGCCACGATCTTCCGCGACACCGAGAGCCTCGAGGCAGAACTGGCGATGGAGCGGGGCGAGGCCTAGTCGGGACGAATTATGATCTAAGATCCGGCCCTCTCTTCCTGGACGAGGCCAGTTCAGCGCGCCGTCAAGCTCGTCTTTTCCGATGTGCAGGAAGGCCTCAAGGCGGCCGTCCCCAAGGTCCTGTGCGCGACATGGCAAAGGGCCGGGTGCATTTCATGCGCAATGTGCTGGCACATACCGGCAAGAGCGGCCGCCGTGTCGTGTCCGCCTTCATCGCTACGGCCTTCGCCCAGGAGACGCCGCAAGCCGCGCGCACACAATGGTGCAACCCGGATCCGTTGGCGCCCCATCCCAGAAACTGATGCATGATCAAGATGCCGCCAAAGACACCTGGTGTCGGGCTTTATTCGCTTGGTTCTTTGGGGCTTCCAGTTTCTGATTTGAGAGATTCAAGGTGGATGCGGCAGGCATTTTCGACGAGATCGATGAGTGCCTCAGTCCGGCTCAGTAGCCACAACAGTGCTTCCTCGGTGATTTCAAAGTGCCTGGAATAACGCGCCTTTACATAGGCTTCGTTGACAATGTTAAACCACGCAACGAAGCGCTGCTGATCTCGCGGCCAGATCTCCGCCAGCTCGCGATGCTGCTCTTCGGCGCGACGACGCAGGAAATTCAGGTTATGAGAGGCTGGGCTGTAGTTGGTCAAAACCAGCAAAAGCGTAGAATAGGCCTGCTCGATCGACTGGTGCAGTTCAAAAGCAGCTAAGCTTAGATTGCCGGCACTCGCGTAGAATTGTGCGCCCTTGGAAAAATCACGCGCATAAGGGAAGCGGCTGTCGAAGTGTTCCTTCCCCACACGATAAGCTTGGGTAAGCGTCAGGGGTTTTGGCTCCGCGAGTGGCTCATCGTCTATTTCATACAATACGATGCCATCGCACCGGATATCGACAAAGAAATACCGGCCCTCGTAGAGAGCGGTGTTCACTTCGCGACGAGAGTGGACGATCAAGCTAACTGGTGTTTCCACTCCGGAGAGACGCAGCAATCGGTCCTGCGCTTTTGCCCAATAACGTGCGAAGTCCGTGAGCTTGCTGTTGTTCACAACAACAAGGATATCGTAATCCGAGCGATAGCCCTTCCTAGTATGCGGCTCATCCACCCAGTTCCCGCGTGCGTAAGAACCGAACAGAACGATCTTCAGTATTCGACCGCGTTTTTTGAAGTCGGCAGTACCGTCCTTCAGCGCGTCCTCGAACTCCTCATGCAGCACCTCGACAACGTGCGCGAGCTCAACCTGCTTACGCTCAGGGAGATGAGCAATACTCGACTTCATCGGCGCGTGGCTATGGTGTGGGCCCTGCATTCGTCAACCTATGGCACATGATTCGCGGCAATGTAGACCGATGATAGGGCAGTGAGAACCCTCTTATGACCGTGGTCGAGGGTGATACGCGGACTTATGCGCCGCATGTCTTTGACACCGATTTGTTACCGTTGATGGGGCAGCGCGGGGACGGGATGGGCCTTCAGACGACGGTTGATCCAGCTCTTATCCGCGGGTTGGTTACCGCACTTCCGTAATTCGTCTTGGGCCATCCCTGTCTAGAAGTCGGGCGTTGGATTCTGATGTCCAGCCACATAGGGTCGCCGGGAACTCCCCACCGCGGCCCATCCCGTCTCCGTGCTGCCCCTGATGTCCGCCGAGGCTCCGGCGCGGGCAAAGCCCCTCAATGAGGCGGCGCCCGCGCTGGGGGGCAGCTGGTTGCAACTTGGACCCTTAAGGTAGCAGCGCACCGCATCGTCAGCGCACCGGTTCGACCTGGTGGCCGATGGCCCACAGGAACGCTGCCATCTCGCGCGCGATCGCCGCAACGACGATGGGGTTTTTCTTGCCCGCAGCCGTCAGGCGCCGGTAGCGGCCGCACAGCCGCGTCTGCGCTTTCCAGGCGATCTCCCGCACCGCCTTCGGCAGACCCTCAAGCCGGACGCGAATGGTTTCCGTCACCCTGGCGGGATGGCGATAGCTCCAGGCGCCCTCGACCAGGACGCGGCGCGCGCGGCGGTTTCCGGCCAGCGTCAGGCCGCCGCGTTTGACCGTCTCACCGGTCGACCGTTCCGAGGGTACGAGGCCCAGGAAAGCCATCAACTGCCGCGGGTTGTCGAAGCGGCGTACATCGCCGACTTCGCTGACGAAGGTGACGGCAACAAGGAAGGAGACGCCGCGAAGCGCCTGATAGGCCGCGACCACCGGTGCCATCGACCAACTGGGCACCAGCTCGGACAGCTGAGCATCCAGCCGCTCCAGCCGGTTCTGCGCATCGGTGAGCACGTCGATCTGGTCCTGGAAGACGATTTGCTGGGCCGGATGGTCGAACTTCTGCGACGCCAGCCAGCGGACATGCGCACGGCTCCAATTCTTGTGGCCAGTAAACACGCGGCCATGGCGCAGCAGGAACGAGAGCAGTTGCTGGCGTTTCTTGCGCAGATCTTCGCTCGCTGCGGCCCGCACCCGCACCAGATCGCGCACCGCTTCATGCACCGTGTCGGGAACCCATATTCCCTTCAACTCACCGGCCCGCAAAAGCCGCGCCAGGCTGACCGCATCGCGCCGGTTCGTCTTGACCCGTTCGCCCGCCCGCTTCGGGATCAGCGAGGGCGCTACGACATCACAGCGGTGGCCGAGTTCAACGAGCTGGCGATAAAGCCCATAACCGGTCGGACCCGCTTCGTAGCAGAAGTGCGGGTGTCGAGACTTGCTCTCAAACTTGCGCACGAACCGTTCCACGGCCGCCGGCGTCGCCTCGATCTCGCCGAAATACCGAACTTCTCCATTGCGTCCGCCCTCGGCAATTGCGATCGCGTGCTTGGATTTCGAGACATCGACACCGACGTAAAAAACGTTATCCTCTGTCATGGTCCGTCCTTTCCTTGACAGCAAAGCATGACGCTGGGCGGTGCCAGGCCCAGGGCCGGCGCGACACCGACCGAACAATGCAATCCGACGGCAACCACAAGCATCGAAACGAATGCGACGAGGCGACCCTCTGCGAGGTGGCGGAGCAGAACCGCAACGATCGCCAGCACGCCCCCGGCACTCAACATGGCCGGACGCAGTCCTTCGGCCAGGCCGAGCGACGGCGAAGGGCCGCCAAGATCAAGAGCCGCTTTGCCGCTGCCCGATATCAGGACGATGCAACCAAGCAGGGTGATGGCGCCGGAGAGCAGCGCGCGTAGATCCCGAAGTGCGATGCGCCTAGGCCAGAGCCACGATTCGGTGTTGCCGCCCCCAACGAACTGCGACGAGCGGCGTAAAACTTGCGCATGGTCGTGGCCATGACCAAACGCCGCTCCCCCCCTCGAACAGATCGATCCGTAATCCCCCAGCGGTCGAGGCAAGTGGCAACCCGACCGAGACAAGTGCCACCAGCAACCAGCTCGCCGCTTCCTCTGCCCCGGTAAATCCACTTGCCGCCGCATATCGGAGAACAACTGTGAGCGTGATGGTGACGAGCAGGAGCGCAAGCAGAAACGCTCCGGCAAGCTCTAGCGTTCGCTCCAGTTGCAGCGAAAACGCCTGCGCCGCGCTAGCGAACATCGGGCTGCCACCAGCGGTGAAAGTGGTGGACTGGTCCCCGTCCCTGCCCGACTTTGAGATCGCCGGCGGCAACGATGGCACCGTGTAGATAAACCTTGGCGGCAATGACGGCGTCTGCGATTGACATTCCGCCTGCAAGCCCGGCAGCGATCGCCGCCGACAGCGTGCATCCCGTGCCGTGATCATTCGTCGTTTCGATGCGCGACGCCGTCAATCGGACGGGGTCTCCTCCGTCGAAAAAGATATCCGTCGCCTCGGGGCCGTGCCCGTGTCCGCCCTTGATTAGCACCGAACGCGCGCCGGCCTTCAGAATGATCTCCGCCTGCCGGGCCATCTCCACCTCATCCGTCGCGATCGCGCGCCCGGTCAGCAATGCCGCCTCCGGCAGGTTGGGCGTGGCGATCAGCGCCAGTGGCACCAACTGCTCGGTCAAAGTAGCAATCGCATCGGGGCGTAGCAGCGGGTCACCGGATGTGGCGACCATCACAGGATCGAGCACGGCCATCTTGCCGTATCGGCGGAGTCCGTCGGCTATGATCGCGATCGTCTCGCCGCGGGACACCATGCCGATCTTTACCGCGCCAATGGCGAGATCCGAAAACACCGCATCGATCTGTGCTTCGACAATTGCCGGCGAGATATCCTCGACCGCCGTGACACCCCTGGTGTTCTGCGCCGTGATCGCGGTGATAACGCTCGCGCCATAGGCGCCGAGAGCCGAAAAGGTCTTGAGGTCTGCCTGGATGCCCGCCCCGCCACCGGAATCCGAGCCCGCAATGGTGACTGCAATGGCGGTCATCGCGAAGCCTCCCTCAGCGCCTTATCGACACAGGCGCCCAATTCGCGCGTGGCCGCCGCTGGATCCACAGCGGCGAAGATTGTGGAGACAACTGCAACGTCCGCGGCGCGCTGTGCATTTATACCGGCAATGGCTCCGACAGGCAGGTTCGGCTTGGCCGCCAGAAGCATGGCACGAAGTCTGGCGAACCCTTCGAGGCCAACAGGCGGATCGGGGTTGTGCTTCGACAGCGTCTCATAGACCCCGCCGATGCAAGCATAGTCGATCGGCGAGGCAATCGCCGTCTCAGCGTCCGCTTCGTTCTTGACCGTCAGGCCGATGATCGCGGTATCGCCCATGATCGAGCGCGCCGTGGCTGCGTCCATGTCGTCCCGGCCGAGATGGACGCCATCAGCGCCCGATCCGAGCGCCACATCGATGCGGTCATTGACGACGAAGGGCACTCCGGTGTCTGAAAGAGCAGCGCAGATCGCCCGCGCCTGTTCGATCATCTCCCGTGTCGAGCTCGTTTTGTCGCGATACTGGATCAGCGTCGCACCATTGAGCGCGGCGATGCGCGCCAGATCAGCCAAATGCGCCTTGTCCCCAAGGCGTGCATCGACGAGGGCGTTGAGGCGGTAGTCAACCTTCGGCATGGGAAATCCTCGCATTGACAATGATATCCTCTGGGCGCAGCGCTGCGAGCGCGTCGCGGAGGGCTGCTTCGAACGTCCCGGGGCCATTCGAGCTTCGCGCGGCGATTTCGGCGGCGATGCCGCTTGTCAGCAATGCACCCGTGGCGGCCCTCAGTCGATCCGGCTCGACGGCCATGAAAGCTGCGATCAAGGCGCCGGAGAGGCACCCGGTACCCGTGACCTGCGCCATGAGGGGGTGGCCGTTCTCAACCCGGATCGTATGTAGATCCAGTGTGAGTTCATCGACTGCCCCGGTCTTGATCTTCAGCGCGCCATTGACCTCCCCAAAAAGGTCCATCTCGCTGGCGTTGCCGCGAACAACTGAAGGTTCGGACGCGATGAGTTCTCGGGCGAAGGCGAGCCGTGACGGCGAATAGTCGCAGTGCACGGGATCGACGATCCACGGTTTATTGGCGTGGCGCGCAACGACTGTTGCCAAGCGGATCGCCGTGCGTCGCTCTTCATCAAGCGTACCTAGATTGACGACGAGCGCATCGGCTCGCTGGGCAAAAGCTTCGACCTCTTCCAGGGCCGATGTCATCGAGGGGATCGCACCCAGAGCTGCCAGCCCATCGGCTACGAACTTCTGCACCACCGTGTTCATCAGGCAATGCACGCGGGGGCGCCGCTGCCGCACAAGCGCCAGCGATGCGGCAACACTGTCGACGAAGTCCGATGTACCCGTCATCGGATTTCCACCGCGATATCGTCGACAGCCGGTGCCTTGCCGATCAACCCGCTTTCGGAGAGAAAAGCGCCAAACCGCTCGTAGCGGCCACGGTCGAGCGCCGCCGGCCTTTTGGCGAAGCGCGGCAGCGTGTCCGTGAATGCACTGCGGTTGAGTTCGTCATCGAGGTTCGGATAAGCCTTGACGAACAGCTTCCAAGCTTCAGTCGGATGATTGGTAAGGAAAATCGCACCCTGCTCCACCGCGGCCAGGAAAGGCCGCAAGCGTTTGTCGGCAACCTTTGCCTTGTCGGTGACGAAGACGAGTTCGTCATAAACGGGCACGCCATGCTCTTCTGGGAAGAAGGACCGGCCCTCTTGCCCCTCGAGCCGCATCTGCGTCAGTTCAAAATTCCGGAAGCCGCCGATCGTTGCATCGACCTTGCCTGCGATCAGCGACGGAGACAGGGCGAAGTTGACGTTGACCAGTTCGACATCTTCCTTCTTGAGACCGGCCGAGGCGAGCATATGTCCGAGCATCACATCCTCGAAACCGGAGACGGAAAAGCCGATCTTCTTGCCCTTCAAGTCGGCAAGGCTTCGGATCAGACCGTCGTCAAGGACGGTGACGGTGTTGAGCGGCGTCTCGACCAAGGTGCCGATGCGAACCAGAGGCAGGCCTGCAGCATGGTCAAGGTACAGGTTCGGCTGATAATGCACGCCGATATCCGCCTGCCCCGCTGCAACGAGACGCGGCACGCTTGAAGGATCGGCGGGCGGAACCAACTCAACATCGAGCCCCGCCTTTTCGAACAGGCCGAGCTCCTTCGCGACGACGATCGGCGCATGGTCGGGATTGACGAACCACTCCAGCATCACCGTCAGTTTTTCGGCGGCCGTTGCCGAACCGGCTGAAAAGACGACGCCGAGAGCGAGGCTAGCGGAAAGCAGAGATTTGCGGATCATGATGCTTTGAACTCTCCCAATTGATCTCAGAAGTTCAGGTTTCCCGCACCCAGTGCGCGAGTGGACGTGTTGCCTCATCGACGAGTAGCCTGAGGGCGACGGCAAGCACAGCAAGAATGGCCATCGCAGCGAAGACGACATCGGTCTGCATGCGGGCATTTGCCTGGACGATAACGAAGCCGAGGCCGGCCGAAGCGCCTACCCACTCGCCAACGACGGCGCCGAGCGGTGCCAAGGGGGCAGCAACGCGCAGGCCGGTGACCAGCCCCGGCAACGCCAGCGGCAGTCGCACGAGCCTTAGCGCCTGCCAGTGGCTCGCCTTGGTCAGCGCAACGGCATCAAGGATCTGCGTATCGGTACGGCGTAGACCGTCCGAGAACGCAGACACAACGGGAAAGAAGATGATGATCGCCGCCATCACGATCTTCGAAACCATGCCGAAGCCGAACCACAGCACCAGCAATGGCGCGATGACGAAGACGGGAAAGGCTTGAAGGACGAGCACAAAGGGCCAGACAAGCTTTCCGAGCCGCGGAAAAGCCGCAAGTCCGATAGCCGTTGCCACGCCGAACGCCGTACCAACCGCGAGGCCGGCCAGCATTTCGGCAATCGTCACAAGGCTCTGCTCAAGCAGAAATGCAGGCTGTCGCGCAAACACGGCCAGCACCTCGACCGGCGTCGGTAACAGATAGCGCGGCAGCGCAAAAACAAACACCGCCGCCTGCCAAAGGACAGCAAGCGCAACAAGGCTACGGCCAAAGGTAAACGCCAGGCGCATCGCCGGTCAGCCGACGCAGCGACCCGGACGAAACGCAAACCCGCCATCCGGCGGCAACTTGGCAAAAGACAGCATCGATCGATCTCCAGACAAAACATCACGGAGACCCAGGTGAAAGCGAAGACGTGATTAGATTGCCGAAAGAGGCTCTTTTCCCGTTCCTACGCCGGCATGACCCGGATCAGGTTCAAGGGTCCGGCTCACCGCCATCTCAGCACTGTGAAGTGCTCCCCTCGGAATACCCGGATTTGTAGGCAATACTGGGACGATGTCAATCGCAAAATTGACAGCCGGTTGTTCCTTATCAAGTGATGAAGTGGACGGTCTTCGCTCCCTGCAATTATCGAAAAGCCTACCGAGCAGTTCAACGATACTGGGCTTTGTCTTGATCTGCTTAGCGGAGGATTTCGGGTTCATGGTGGTGAACGTCTGGCTTTTGCTTCCCTTTAAGCGAACGTGAAGCTTAATGGTCCTTCCGTCGGCAGCTTTAAGAGAGTGACATCCTCAATGGTGTGCCAGCAGCCGTTTTCGTTCGCGGTTTTGGCTGTCGGGATCTACCAGACTTTGTGGAAGTTCGCCGTCATTGCGACCAATCGCTCATGGACAGCTTTATCGAGGATGAATTGATTGTGCTCTCGGCCGCGCTCACGGCCGTCGCGGGCATTGGTCAATATGCGGAGCTTCTCGTTGCAATCGCCTTCGAGCGTGTCGGCGACGGGGCGATTGTTGGGATCAACCATAATGAAACGGCGTTGAGATCAGGTCCCGTCTGGTCGCGTTCGATCGCGCAACGGCGCAGCGGGTCTGGATCTTCATGGCGAGCTTGAAACTGCTTTCGGACTTCTAGCGCCAATTCAGCATCCCGATGGCTCCATCAACGGGGGGCCTAGCGATCCACCCGCATCGGTTTCCCACTATAGATATGGGCACGATTGCAGATGTACCGGGCTTCTTGACGGCCAGTGCCGACCGCATAACGAGCCCTAAGATGTTGTGCCGCATTGCCCCACACGGCCCGCGCTTCCAGCAGCGCTGGACCTTCCGATGACGCTCGTGCCGCTTCAACTCCACGGCCGTTCGCTTTGGATGAGCATGCAGGGCAACAGTCAGCGTTGCCGCGCGGACGCACAGTCCGTCGGGGTGTGCCGAAACTGTAGTCGGCCTTAGGTGTAGGCGCCGGCATAACGCGGTTTAGGACACGCACCGCCTTTGGTGTGCAGGCGCGTTGGGAACGGCGATTGTCGCAAGGATGCGCGCCGCCGAGGATCTTCGGCCAGGTGATCATGCCGGACCGAGCCAATTACGGATAAAGAGGACTGCACCGACCACGAATGCAACGACCAGGTCCCCGGCCCACTGGTGTGGACCAGTGCCGGTGAAGGCGAATGCGGTCATCGAAAGGACGCCGGCAACCCAGCTGACGTTTTCCTTTGTCACGAGTTGGGAGCCTTCGGTGCGGCCGGTTGCGTGTTGGTTGAGACGAACTCGTTTTGCGCCCCAATCCAGCCTCGGTCGGTCGAGGTTGATTAGACCCTTCACACGCTTGCCGCCAGTATAAACCCACTTCATCAGTTCGGCGGGCACGGCGTCATAGTCGCCCTCATTCAGCTTTTTGAGCAGCATCGACGAGTGAAGCCTACCGGTGTTGAGATCTCGGGAGACGATACCGTGAACCGGTTGTCTGTGAGTGGCAACTAGGCGCGCGACCCGCTGCTCGAACGTGGCGAGATCGTCCAAGATCCCTCCTTCCTGCGCTCCAGTTATCACTATGTTGCTCGCGCTGGTGTGGCCGTAGCCAGTGGTCAGGACGTCAGCGAGTTCCGAATAAGCCTTCGTCTACAAGACTTCCCACTGTTTGACGAGTGCAAGGGCCGCCGCGTGCGTCGGTTCATATTGATAATGCACCTTCCGATTTGGGTGTGATAGAACGCTCCTGCGGCACCACGCCGGCAGGGACTTAAAAGGAATTCGTGAGAATGACCGACGCTGCAAAACGCGCCGCCGACTTCGCAAAACGCTATCTCGCTCAGAGGGATCGACTAAAGGTTGAGTTGGAGCTCGCCAGGACTCGGGACAATGCCCGCCGCATCGGCGAACTCGCCCACGAGCTCGAGATCTGCGAGAAATACATTGCGGACAACCGCCTGGATCGGTTTCGTCGATAGAAACGGAGACAGGCGCAGCAATGTTATGATGTAGTTGGGATCACTACCAACCGTTAGACCGGGCCCACACCATTGCGCTTCTGAACAAACTCAATGAAAAGAGTATGCGGCGTCTCCACCCCATTGATTTTGCGGTTGCAGCGGTCAGGTCTATCGCTTGCGGATGTCCTGTGAGCTCATCGAAGAGTCCCGGGCGAGCTCACTGTGAGGCGCTGATCCGGCGGTGCGCATAGGCCCACGGCATGAGTGCGTCGATATCTTTGGCGAGATGACCGTTGGCGAGGCTGATGAAGAGATCTCGCAGGTAGGCGTAGGGTTCGACACCATTCATTTTGCAGCTTCCGATCAGGCTGGCAAAGCGGGCCCAATTTCGGCCACCCTCGTCATGCCCGGCAAACAGCGCGTTGCGGCGGTTCATGGCCGGGCTGCGTATGGCGTTTTCGACCAGGTTTGAATCGATGTCGACGCAGCCGTCGTCGAGGAACAGTCGGAAGCCATCCTGGCGTTTGAGCATATAGGCCATAGCCTGACCGAGGTCGGACTTGCGCGAGACGCGCGCGGCTTGAGCGGACAGCCAGGTGAAGAACTCATCCACCAATGGGCGGGACAGGTGTTGGCGGACATCCCGGCGATATTCGGGATCACGGCCTCGGATGCCGTCTTCAATCTTGTAAAGAGCGGCGATGCGTAACAACGCCTCGTCGACGATGGGCGAACCCTTCTTTGGCTTGGCCTTGATCAGTTTTCTGCGGCCATGCGCCCAGCAGAAGGCCAGCTTCAACGGATCGCCGCCCGTGCGGTCCGGCGTGGCGAGGTGCGAGTAGCCACCATAGGCATCCACTTGGATCGTGCCGTTGAAGCCGTCGAGGATTTCTGCGGCATATTCGCCTTTACGCCCAGGCCGGTAGTGGAAGACCACGCCAGTCGGCGCAGAGCCGTTCCAGCCGCGGTCGTCGCGCAGAACCGCCCAGAGATAGCCAGTTTTGGTCTTGCCGCCTCCCGGATCCAACACCGGGGCCGTGGTCTCGTCGACATAGAGCCTTGAGCTGCCCTGTTTCAGGATCATGGCCATGTGGTCTACCACCGGCGCGATCGCAGCACCCGTCCTGCCCATCCAATCTGCCAGGACGGTGCGGTCGATCGGCGCTCCGTGCCGGGCCATGACTGTCGCCTGACGGTTGAGCGGCATATGTTCGGAATGCTTGGACACGGCGATCTGCGCCAACAGGGCTTCGGTCGGCCAGCTACCTTCCAGCAAATGCGCCGGCGCTCTGGCCTGAACCACGCCCGTGCGGCCCTTGGGACAAGCGTATTTCGGGCGGATCGTGACGATCACCTGATAGCAAGCCGGAATTTGATCGAGCCGTTCCGTCCGATCTTCGCCGATCCGCACCATGTTGCCGCAACCACAGGGGCAAGCGATGCTGTCGGGCTCGATCACCCGCTCGACCCGCGGCAGGTGCTCAGGCAGCGCGCGCGTCTTGCGCAGTTTACGAGGGGCGTCCTTGCCGATATCGGGTCCGCTCGCCGCGATCTTTTCCTCGACGAAGGCGATCTGGGCCTGTGTTTCGGCAATCGCCGTTTCCAGGTCCTCCAGCGCCAGTTCCATCTGCGTTGGATCCAGCTTTTCCGATTTCGGCCCGAACTTCGTACGGCGGTAGTCCTGAACCTGGCCCTCCAGCCTCTCGATCAGCTCCTTCAGCTCGGTGATGAAGGCGTCCTTTTCGGCCACCACCGCCTGCTCATGCTGACGTGCCGCACGCTCCACCGACAGCTCGAACTGCACCGCCGCAAAGGCGTTCAACACCTCGACGGGAAGGTCCGGGAACTGGCTGAGATCGATCGGCTGCGACATGCAGCTTTATAGCAAATCAAGCAGAAAAGCCCAATAAAACAATGCCAAAATCGAGCCAGTGAGTCATCCTGCCGCAGTTGGCGGTGCCACCCGCCGCGCCATCACTCGTCGCCAATCGAGCCCTTCGAACAACGCTTCAAACTGCGCACGTGACAGCCGCATCGTTCCATCCTGCACCTTGGGCCAGGCAAAGCTGCCCTGTTCGCACCATTCCGGTGCCATCCCAGACCAGGATTTTCAAACGATCCCCGCGCTTCGACCGGAAGACCACGGTGACCCCGGAATGCGGATCAAGCTTCAACTCGGTCTGCACCATCAATGCCAGCGCCTGATGGCCACAGCGGAAGTCCACTGGCCGCGTCGCGATCAGGATCGGTAAGCGTTGGCCCGCGACGATCATGCTGTCCCTCGCATCGCCCGCACCAAGGCCGCAACCCGATCAACCGGCACATCGCCGGGAACCCTCACCACGAGGTCTGCGCCTATTTCTACTGTCATGATCCCCGATGTGATCTCGACCGGCTCCGGAACCGGCGACGCATCGGCAACCTCCTTCGACTCCGTTGCGATCGCCAGCAGCACAAAGGCAGGTTCGATAGACCCGTCCTCAATGGCTGGCATCAGTTCGGCAGGCAGCGCCAGAAGACCCTGACGTGCTTGTCGTCGCCAGCAAGAAAGCTGATGCGCAACGAGATCATGACGACGCGCAACGTCAGCGACCCTAACTCCAGGCTGAAGGCTCTCCGAAACAATCCGCGCCTTCACGGCATTGGGCCATCGCCGGTTTCCACGACGAGGCTCGACAATTTCACAGCGCCCAACAAATCCCTCACCATCTGCCATCCCCAATCTCCAGCTCTTGCCGAAAACCTTGTGGCAGATACCTCAATGCTCAGAAACACACGGAATCAATGGGATGTAGGCGGCGCATACAATGAAGACGAGGAATTCGAGGAACTCCCTGCCGGTTCGCCATACTCTACGAGATCTCGTTGAACAACTCCGGGAGGTCAAACAAGGTTCTTCCGTATTGATCGCGATCTGATGCCGGTTGTAATGGAGTGATGCGTCCGCCGGCTGATGACCATTCCCGGCGTCGGTGTCGTTACAGCCAGCGCCTTAGTTTCCTCCATGAGAGAACCCTCCGACTTCAAGTCGGGTCGCCACTTCTGAGCATGGCTTGGGCTTGTGCCGAAGCAGCATTCGACGCTTTCGCTCCAGAGATGACAAACTTCCGGCGCGGTCGCGATGGCTGGGGCTCGTCCCACGCCTGCACTCGCCCGACGGCAAAGAACGGCACGGGCGGGTGTCGAAGGCTGGTCAGGCCGACATCCGCAATCTCCTGATCATTGGCGCCATATCGCGACTGAATTGGTTGGGACGCAGGTCTCTACCCGAAGGCTCGTGGCTTACGGGCATGCTGGGAAGGAAGCTGCGGATGTTGGTAGCGATTGCGCTTGCTAACAGGATGGTGCGGCAAATTTGGGCCATGCTGACAAAGAATGAGGATTATCGGGATCCGGCGAAGGCGGCGGCTGTATGAACGTCATGCAGCAAAAAGCGACCTCACGTCGAGGTGGGGTGTAAGAAGTCGGCGACCCGAATGGGCAAATGATCGAACAGATCTGGACGGGGAAAACCAGCGTAAGCGCGAGAGCCCACAAGCTCGGAATCGGGATTGGATCCTGTCCGCAGATCACCATAGCGGCCAGCGGCCTCTGATGCGGCAATCAAAGGTCTGACAGAGGTGCGCACTCGATTACTCACCAGAAAGGTCAAAAACCTGTGGCAAAATGGGCGGCAACCACAGAGGTGCTTACCAAGGAGCAATTGGGTAAGGCCCAAGCACGTCGCTCCAAGCCACATTCGCCACCTTCCACGGCGAATCTACGCAACGCTCACGAAAGCGTGAGTGTCCAAAATCGGCCGAATCTCAACCGAGGCGAATGACCTCAGAAGACATTACCCAGGCAGCGTGGAACGCGACCGTGTTCGCCACTTATTGCGCGGTCAGTTGGATCCTGGGCTTGCCAAGAGACGCCTTTTCATTCAGACGGAGTCGTCCTCACGGACCGCGGACGTGATAGCTTGAACCATGCTGCTATCGAGACGGCAGTTTCCTCAAGATCCTTTCACCGTCACCGGTGTGGCGTCTGTCCAGCCGCGCGCACCAGGCGCCCGCTCGGAGCTTTGCCTTTCCTTTTCGTTAAAAGATCTCTCCGATCATCGCCTATCTTTCCGAAACCATTGAAGCGGGCAGATAGGCTAGATTGGGATGGCGTGTGCGGGTCGCATGAGTGGGTGGAATGATGTGAAAGCCTTGCTATCGTCAGGCTTACAGAATGGGTAGATGGGATGAAAATGAGTAAATGGGCCACTTTGGCACTAGTTGCCGCAGTACTTCTCCTGATTCAATGGAAGGGCGCACATCCTGCTTTCGCAGAGCGCCTGATGAACGTTTGGAGCCACAAAAAACCCCTCGGAGGGCGCGAGTTAATAGCAGACCCAGACTTTAAAGCCGGCTTTCTGGCTATTCGTGCTTGCAGGAACCCAGACGGCGACTTTTTGTGCGCCAAGGCGAGCCGATATCAACTTAAGAGCCCAGATCGCCCCGATATGGCGGACGTAAAACCGGTGTGGGAGCTCGCCCAATGGGGAAGCCGAAGTAATCTCGGGGGCGGCGGCCGCTTCGACGGCGGATATGGTTGGTCAACCCCCGATAAACGACTTGTTGTTTACCCTGATGGACGCGTTGAACTTGCTGTTAGCGGCGACAGTGAATTAGGCGGAAAATACAATAGCAACAGAGCGGCGCTGCCAAACCTCATACTTCAGCAAACGATTGCGGCACCGGGAACGTATGGGAGGCACATCCCTTCTCTCGATCGCATGCAGCGCCTCACCTTTAATCTGGACTTCCGCAGAGTCTATGATGACCCAAACAAGAAACCTGGTTACGATACCAGTAGGCACGCGATTATCTTCCCGGTAAATTTCACGATCCAGAACCTAAATCGCCGGAGCCCCGGTTACGGAGAATACGTCTGGCTTCAGATTAGCACCTATGATGATCGCTACGCACTCCAAACTTCGGAACGTGATCGAACACAAATTGATCTCGGAACCAAGAGGCTAATTTACTTCATACCGCCATCGAAACTGTCAAACCGAAGCACTCACCTAGGTGAATGGGTTCAATTTCATGGTGACATTCTGCCCTACGCCAGGAGGGCCATTGAAATAGCCAGTAAAAAGGGGTTCCTCCGTTCTGTACGGCTTTCCGACTACAAAGTCGGCGGTGTGAATATCGGATATGAACTTACGGGCTTGAACATAAGCACGTTTCAGTTTCGGCGCCTCAGCCTAAAAGCCTCAACGGATGACTAAGACGCAGCCGCACGTTATTAGCGGGCACCCTTTGCAGGATTGCGTTGCAGGTGAACTCGCTACCGTTGTCACTGACGATCATCCTGGGTTTGGTCAAGCTCACGGGCAACCCGCAGACCGGAAAGCGATGTATCGGCGACGAGTGCCAGTTATTCTCTGGTGCAATCGTCGACGACCGTCAGAACCCGGAACCTGCGTCCATCGGCGAGTTGATCCGACACGAAGTCCAGCGACCAACGATCATTGGCTGCCATCGGGATCAGCATCGGTGCTCGTGTGCCTATCGCTCGCTTCCCGCCGCCGCGCTTGCGCACCGTCAGCTTCTCCTCCCGATAGAGCCGGAAGAGCTTCTTTTGGTTCACAAGTTGTCCCTCCCGTCTGAGCAGCACATGAATGCGTCGATATCCAAAGCGGCGGCGTTCATGTGCCAGCGCCTTCATTCGCTCGCGAAGGCCATGATCGTCGCCGCGGCTGGTTTCATAACGGATCGTCATTCGGCAAAAGCCGATGGCTTTACACGCCCGCCGGTCACTCATCCCATGTTGGCTCATCAGATGCGCGACAGCGTTCCGCTGGGCTGCGGGCGTCACCACTAATGGGATGGTCCGCCTCGCCCTCTTGCCTCAGCATGAGGCGGCTAAACCAAAGGACGTTGAAATGCCTGAACGCAATGTGCCGCGCCCTGCGGCTGTCTATGGAGTTGATATCGGCAAGAACATCTTCCACGTCATTGGCTTAGGAAGCGACAGAGTTCCAGTCCAAAAGGTTCGTTTCCGACGCGATACGCTGCTGCAGTTCTTCGAGCGTGCAGCACCTGCGGTCGTAGGGATGGAATCCTGTGCCGGATCAGAGGATCGCCAGAAAGATCCAGGCGCTTGGTCACAATGCACGTCTGATCCCGGCACAATTTGTGAAGCCTTACGTCAAGTCGAACAAGAGTGACATCATCGACGCGGAGGCCATCGCTGAAGCAGCTACGCGGCCGACTATGCGGTTTGCAGCGATCAAAAGCGAAGAGCAGGCTGATCTTCAGGCATTGCACCGTGTACGAGACCAGATGATCGGCACGCGAACACGCCTGATCAATCAGATGCGAGCCTTCTGCCTCGAATACGGCTTAGCGCTGCGGCAGGGAGCAGGCCCGTTCAAGGTTGACCTGCGGCAGGCCCTTAACGATTTATCAAACGACCTGTCGCCTGCCATGCGCAAGTTGCTCGGAAACCTGTTCGCAGACCTACGCCAATTGGAGCAACGCATTGGCGACGTCACGAGAGAGATCGAGGCTATTGCGGATCGAGAGGATGTTGTCAGCGAGAAGCTCGATATCGTTCCGGCTCAGTTCCGGGTTCTGGTTGTTCGACGCCCGAAGTTGTCGTCGTTCAGGCCGCCGCTCCCGCCCGGCTGATCGAAGGTGGCATTCCAACGGAAGCAACCGTCGCCCAGGTGCTGGTCTCCAAATACGCTGATCACTTGCCCCTCTATCGACAGGCGCAAATCTACAAGCGGCAAGGGATCGATCTCGACCGCTCGACGCTCGCCGATTGGGTCGGTCGCGCCGCCTGGCACCTACGGCCAGTCATCAGCGACTGCTCGATGTGTTGAAAACATCATCAAAGCTCCGTGCCGACGAGACGACAGCACAGGCTGCAACCGCAGCCCACTCGCGAGAGGCCGGATACATTTATGCAACTGGAATCGTCATTTGCGATGTCGCGAACCCTTGCACGGACGGGGCGGACCATACATTCTTTCCCAAAAGGTCTTTTAAAGCAGCATTGTCGAGCATGGCATCCGCCAGAAGCCGCTTCAGCTTCGCGTTCTCGTCCTCTAGCGTCTTCAGCCGCTTGGCCTCGGACACGTCCATGCCGCCGAATTTGGCTTTCCACTTATAGATGCTGGCGTCACTGACACCGTGCTTGCGGCAAAGCTCCGAGACTGTCGTGCCTGCCTCGTGCTCCTTCAATATGCCGATGATCTGTTCGTCTGTGAAACGGTTGCGCTTCATTCTCTGGTCCTCTCAATGGGCCAGAGCTTACTTCAAAATGGATTATTTCAACGGGGCAAGGTCACCGCGCATCGCCTGGTAGGCGGCCACAACCGGGGCCATAGACCAGGATACCGCGGTTTCGACTACCAGCTTGGTCAGCCGATCTAGGCGCACGCCGGCGTCCTCGATGGCCTGGCAATATTCCGCCAGCAGGATTTGGTGGGCGGGATGATCGAAGGCCTGGCACGTCAGCCATCTTGTATGGGCGCGTCCATGGTTTGCGGCCGGTATAGATCCGGCCATGACGCAACAGGAAAGACCGCAGTTGTTGACGTGCCTGTTTCAGCGCGTCGCTGGCCGCCTAGCGCGCCCGTACCAGGTCGCAGATCGCCTCATGGCCTCCATCCGGAACCCAGACCGCGGTCAGCTCGCCCGCCCGGTGCAGACGCGCCAGGCTCATGGCATCCCGGCGATTTGTCTTCACCCGGTCACCTGCACGCTTGGGCACCAGGGACGGCGCCACGACCATGCAGTCATGTCCAAGTTCGATAATCTGACGGTAAAGACCGTACCCCGTGGGACCCGCCTCATAGATCCTATGAGGAGGGTGGATAGCGACCAGCGCTATGGCAAAGTGAGGTCGCTTAACCACAACACCCTACCTTGGAGGCAAGCATGCCTGTTGCAGCTCACCGATCCGAAGTGCCGACCGCTATCCGGACTGATCTTGGCGCAATCTTCGTCTCATTGGAATTGAGCCAATCGAAATGGCTTGTCACCTCGCTGTCGCCGGGTGGTGGCGACAAGATGTCTAAGCACGCGGTGGCCGCCGGCGACGTCGCCGGCATGCTGGCGCGTTTTGCCGAACTCAAGAGGAAGGCGCGGACGCGAACCGGCCGGTGCTTTCCGATCATTGTCGTCCAGGAGGCCGGGCTCGACGGCTTCTGGATCCATCGCGTGCTGGAGGCCGAGGGGATCGAAAGCTACGTCGTCGATCCGACCTCGATTGCCACCTCGCGCCGGCGGCGGCGGGCCAAGACCGATAAGATCGACGGCGAGGTGTGTTTCGGCGTGCAAATTTGGCTCTGACTCATTTTTGATGCAGTCGTAATGATGCTGTGTTGCTGGTTTCCACAAAGGAATCAGCATGATGAGCACGAAGCTCTGCGCTTCTGATTTGGTCCCGGCTGGCTTCATTGCTGAACGCATTACGCGCGTCGGCGATGAGACCTGCATCCTGCTTTCCCGAACCAACGCAACGGCGGCTTGTCCAGCGTGCGGACGAATGTCTCGAACGGTCCGAAGTCGCTATTGCCGCCAGGTCGCGGACCTTCCCCTATCAGGAAGGCGCGTCAGACTTCTCGTGCGGACTCGGAGGTTCGCTTGTGATGCCGTGCTTTGTGGGAGACAGATATTCGCCGAGCGGTTTGGCGATGTACTGCCGCCTTATGCCAGACGAACCGGACGCCTCGAGCATGTTGTCCATCACTTGGCCCTCGCGCTTGGTGGACGCCCGGCGGCCCGTTTTGCCCAACGTCTGATGCTTCCCGTCAGCAACGACACCTTGCTACGCGTCATCCGCAGGCAAGGCCTTCCGCCATCAGCCCCACCCTCGGTGATTGGCATCGATGATTGGGCCTGGCGTCGCAATCATCGCTACGGCACGATCGTGTGTGATCTGGAACGGCGGCGGCCGGTCAGTCTGCTGCCAGACCGCGAGCCAGCGACGGCGGAGGCTTGGCTGCGGCAGAACCCCCAAATCCAAATCGTTGCCCGCGACCGTGGCGGCGCTTACGGGCTGGCAGCCGCAAGGGCGTTGCCTGATGCCGTGCAGGTCGCTGATCGATGGCATTTGATGGAGAATGCCAGTCGTGCATTCCTGGACGCGGTCCGCAAATCGATGCGGCAAATCCGCAAGACGCTCGGTGCAACGCGCGTCGATCCGAAGCTGCTGACTGCGGCAGAACGCCTTCAATACGAAGGTTATCTCCGACGGGAGCAGACCAACGCGGCCATCATGGCGCTGTCGAAGGACGGCATGACGATCAAGGAAATCGTGCGCCGCACCGGTCATAGCCGCGGCTTGGTCCGCCAGGTGCTCAGAGGGCAACGAAACGATGTCTTTCGGTCCCGAGAAAGTTCGTTGGAAATGTATCTGGAATTGCTCGACGCACAATGGGCTGCCGGCAGGCGGAACGGCACTGAACTATGGCGGCGTTTGAGAACACAGGGCTTTCGCGGTTCGCGCCGAGTCGTGAGTGAATGGGCCACACGGCGGAAGCGGGCCGACAAGGCGGACGCGGATACGTTGACCCGCACTCCCTCCGCCAGGACGATTGCTCGCCTCCTAACAACCAACAGAGACAACTTGACGAAATCCGAAACCGTCACCATCGCCGCGATCGAAAGCGGCGTCCCGCTGCTCATTGCGGCTCGCGATATCATTACCGACTTCCATGTGATGGTTCGGCGCAAAATGGAAAGCCAGCTCATGCCGTGGATCGACCGCGCCCGAGACAGTCTGGTCGCCTCCTTTGGCAACGGAGTAGTGAAAGACATTAAGGCGGTTCGAGCGGCGATCGCCTCACCATGGTCCAATGGGCAGACCGAAGGGCAGATCACCAAGCTCAAGCTGGTAAAACGCCAAATGTACGGACGCGGAAAGCTCGATCTTCTTCAAGCCCGGCTGATCGGTGCGACATGAAAGTGATGCATCAAATCTGCGTCAGAGCCAAAATTGGATGCCGATAAGGGGTGAATTTTGGATGCTGATTGACAGCGAGGCGCTGGTGCGCGCGTTGCTCGCCTATAAGAGAGGCGAGCCGCGCGTCTGCGCCATGCTCCGGGTGCCGATGCCCGAGGAAGAGGACCGTCGCCGCCTCTCGCGTGAGCGCCAGGCCTTGACGAACGAGCGCGTGCGCCACGTCAACCGCATCAAGGGCCTGCTGTTCAGCCAGGGCGTATCCGACTACGAGCCGCTGCGCCGCGATCGACGCACGCGCCTGGAGGAGTGTAAGACCGGCGACGGCCGTCCGCTGCCGGCACATTTGAAGGCACAGATCGGCCGCGAACTCGATCGGCTGGAACTACTGCTCGAGCAGATCAAGGTTATCGAGGCGGCCCGCGACGCCATGCTCGCCGCCACACAGGTCGTCTCGCCAGCACCGGCGATGCTGCTCGCCGTGAAAGGCATCGGGTCGGAGTTTGCCGCCGTGCTCTGGTCGGAGGGGCTGTCGCGTCACTTCGACAACCGACGACAGGTTGCCGCTTATGCCGGCCTTGCGCCGACACCCTGGCAGAGTGGCTCGGTCGATCACGACCAGGGGGTCTCGAAATCAGGCAATCCAAGGCTGCGAACGACAATGATCCAGATGGCCTGGCTGTGGCTGCGTCATCAACCGCACGCGGCGCTGACCGTGTGGTTCAAGGACCGGGTCAAACAGAACGGCGGCCGTCTCAAGAAGACGACGATCGTCGCGCTCGCCCGCAAGCTGCTCGTCGCGCTATGGAAATACGTCAATGCTGGCGTCGTCATCGAGGGCGCGATTATAAAGACCGTCTGATCGGTTACCCGAACTGAATTCTGCAATCTTCCAGGACCCGATCAGTCCTGGCGGATCCGGGTGGACGAACCGAACTTTTGCTTGGCTCGAAATGAAATGCCGTCTCGTAGAATGGTCTCGTCCTCCTGAGCCCTTGTCCGCCGCAAGCGGGATGTTGGTGCCGCTGTTTCGAACAGTGAACCGTATATAAGTTGGATTTGGCTTGGCAACGAGCCGCGTCGCGCAATCGGGCTCAGACCATGGATGCCGCAATAACCGACGGTGCAAAAAATGTCACCCTGACGACAGTTCCGGCTGCGCGCTTGGAAAGCTTATTGACCATCGACGCCACTGATGTCGGCTCCGAGGAGATATCGCCGAAAAACCGCACCTCGCCGTTGCGTGATCCCTCGGCAATGGCCACCGAAATCTTCAACTTCGACGTATCCAAGCCGATGAAAATTACGCTACCGTCTTTCATGGTTCGCCCTCGCTAAGCACGGGGCAAGGTTCCGGCCTATCCAGAGCACCCCCCGAATTCAGCTTACCGCGGGGCGGGCCACCTTCACCCTACGAACATACGGTCTCTAGAAGGCTTAACAAGTTAAAATACGATCTAAGAAGATAGGACTTGACGAACGCTAGGGCGTTTTCTTTAAGCCAGGTGTTTGTCGATCGTTAGCGATCAAAAATGGAGAACTTGCCAAATGCGCGTTTTGGTAACAGGTGGTGCGGGTTTCATTGGATCGGCAGTGGTCCGATATCTAATTCTTGAAAAGAACTACGAAGTCCTCAACGTTGATAAGTTGACTTATGCTGGAACACTAACCTCTTTGAAGGCAGTGGCCGACAACCCGCGTTACCAATTCCTGCAAGCGGATATATGCGACGGACACGCGATTTCTCAGGCTTTGAGAAGCTTCAAGCCCAATCGTATCATGCATCTTGCCGCCGAAAGCCATGTCGACCGTTCAATTACCGGTGCGCGCGACTTTGTCGAAACGAACGTTCTCGGTACTTTTACAGTGTTGGAATGTGCCCGTTCCTACTGGCAGTCGCTACCAGCTTCAGACAGGTCTAACTTTCGTTTCCTGCATGTCTCGACCGATGAGGTCTACGGCTCGCTAGGCGACGACGGCCTTTTTGCTGAAACCACGCCATACGATCCCAGTTCTCCGTATTCGGCATCAAAGGCAGCATCTGATCACTTCGCCAAAGCTTGGGCTCGAACATATGGCATGCCTATTGTAACCTCGAACTGCTCCAATAATTACGGACCTTTCCATTTTCCTGAGAAACTGATCCCGCTGATGATCATCAGTGCGATCGAAGACAAGCCGCTACCGGTCTATGGTGATGGCGCCAACATCCGCGACTGGCTATTCGTCGACGATCATGCCCGCGCGCTGGATTTTATCGCCGCACGCGGCCGCATCGGCGAGACCTACAATGTTGGCGGTCGCAACGAACGACGCAACATCGATGTGGTGAAGGCGATATGTGCGTTGATGGACGAGATTCGCCCAGGTAGTATGCCGCGCGACCGGTTAATCACGTATGTGCAGGATCGCCCGGGACACGACGCACGCTACGCAATCGATGCAACCAAGCTTGAAAACGAACTTGGTTGGAAGGCTCATGAAACCTTTGAGACTGGCATCAAGAAGACTGTGCAGTGGTATCTTGAGAATGACTGGTGGTGGGCGCCATTGCGAAACAACTATAGCGGTGGCCGTCTCGGCCTCTTATAAGGCTGCACGAGAAGTCCCGCAGTCGGGGCTGGACCAATTCTAACCGTCCGTGTTAGGCTCAGTTTTAACAGAGTATTATAGAGTGTATTCATGTCATCGAGAGTTTTGCTGATCAGTCCGAAGCGTTTTGGGGACGATCGTGGTTGGTTTTCTGAGATTTATAGCAAGAAGACATTTTCCGAATTTGGTGTTCACGACGAATTCGTACAGGATAATCACTCCCTGTCAGCGCCGGTAGGTACCTTGAGAGGGCTCCATTTTCAGACACCTCCATTCGCGCAGGCCAAGCTTGTACGTTGCGTTCGGGGGAAGATTGTGGATATTGCCGTGGATGTTCGCCGCGACTCGCCAACCTTCGGCAAATGGGTGGCGGCGGAGCTTTCGGCGGAGAATGGCTGCCAACTTTTTGTTCCGGTCGGCTTCGCGCACGGGTTCATGACCATGGAACCTTCAACTGAAGTGACGTACAAGGTTACTAACTTTTACTCTCCAGCAAATGATGGTGGGATCCGTTGGGATGATTCAACGATCAATATTAGCTGGCCATTAGTGCAAGGCACTCGGCCCATTTTAAGTGTGAAGGATGAAGCGCTTCCGTTTCTTTCTGAGTTCGACAGTCCATTCCCGTATGATGGCACGCCGATATCTTTGCTAGAAATTTAACCGCGGCGAAATAATACATGCGAATTCTTGCTACTGGTGCGTCTGGTCAGGTCGGCGCGGAACTTAGCCAAATATCTTGGCCGGAGGGTGTTGAGCTTGTGATGGCTTCGCGAGCAGAGCTCGATTTGACTGATGTTGACGCGATCGGTGAATTCGTCTCAACCGGCGGCTTCGACGTGGTGATCAACCCGGCCGCGTACACTGCCGTCGACAAGGCCGAGGCCGATATGGTGGCTGCGTGGAGGGTGAATGCCCTAGCTCCAGCAGCGCTCGCCGAAGCTACACGAAAAGCTAGAATTCCCCTCTTGCATGTATCCACGGACTACGTCTTCGATGGCTTAAAGGTCGGCGCCTATGTCGAGAGTGACTGGATAAGCCCGATCGGAGTTTACGGCGCATCGAAAGCCGCTGGGGAGCTGGCGGTCCGGACCGGCAATCCGCGGCATGTGATCATGAGGACGTCTTGGGTGTTTTCGGCGAACGGGAACAACTTCGTCAAAACCATGTTGCGCCTGGCTGGGGAAAAGCAGCGGCTGCGCATCGTGGATGATCAACATGGTTGCCCGACCTCTGCAAAGGATATCGCCACTGCTCTCGCGACCATTGCTGTTCGCTTGGCCAGCGATCCCTCGTCGCCTTCGGGAACTTATCATTTTGCGAATAAGGGGGCCGTGACATGGTACGGCTTCGCGCAGGAGATCTTCCGCCAATTGGCGTCAACAGGTAATAAGGTGCCTGTTGTCGATGCAATTTCCACTATCGATTATCCAACACCTGCCAAGCGCCCCGCCAATTCAGTTCTAAATACCGAAAAGATCGTTCGAGATTTTTCGATCTGTCCACGTCCCTGGGATGTAGCCCTTGCGGAGACACTAGTTGAACTTAAGAACAGACAATAATCATTCCGCGGAGAAACTGCAATGAAGGGAATCATCCTAGCCGGTGGATCAGGCACGCGGCTTCATCCCGCAACGCTTGCTGTCAACAAGCAGCTTATCCCAATCTATGATAAACCGATGATTTATTATCCATTATCGGTCCTGATGCTAGCTCACATCCGGGAGATTCTCATCATATCCTCACCGGAATATATTGAAAACTATATGCGCCTGTTCCAAGACGGGTCTAACTGGGGCCTAAGTATCTCCTATGCTGTCCAACCGAGCCCAGACGGCCTAGCGCAAGCATTTACCATCGGGGGCGATTTCATTGGAGATGACAATGTCGCACTCGTGCTCGGAGACAACATCTTCTTCGGCGCCGGAATGCGAAGGCTCCTTACTAGCGCTCAAGACCGCCAAACCGGCGCCACCGTATTCGCCTACGAAGTCGATGATCCCGAGCGTTATGGTGTCGTTGAGCTCGATCCCGAAGGGAGGGCGGTTTCTCTTGAAGAGAAACCAAGGCTGCCCAAATCCCGCATGGCCGTCACGGGTCTGTACTTTTACGACAACAGGGTTGTTCAGTATGCGCGCGATCTGAAGCCTTCGGCACGCGGCGAGTTCGAAATAACCGATCTCAATCGGATCTACATGGAGGCCGGCGAACTCTATGTGGAACGAATGTCTCGCGGGTTTGCTTGGCTTGATACTGGGACGCATGATAGCCTTCTCGAGGCCTCTGAGTTCGTTCGGACCATTCAGCACCGACAGGGAACGAGCGTTTCGTGTATCGAGGAGATAGCCTATTTAAATGGCTGGATTTCACGAGAAAAGTTGCTTGAATACGGAACGCTATTCTCCAAGACGGCGTACGGTAAGAACCTCTTGAACCTAGCGAACAGTTGAGCGCTGGCGTGGCTGTGGAGGAGTGCAAGTGGGTCGGCCCGTAGTGCGGCTGGGCCTTTACGCTGGAACACTCCACTTTTTCGGCGCCAACTCATCGAATCAGTTATTGCGTTCCTTCAATTTTCTGAACTTATTGACGTTTCGACAAGGTCGTGTCGATTTGTCCGGAGGTGACTATTGCGATCGTTATTTGAGTTTGTCGGTATCAGCGTCTCCTCTCTTCAAACGCGCGCGGGGAAACCGGCCAAGGCAATTCTTAGTAAACTTGGCCTTCTACCGAGGCATACGAACCTTTGGGAGAAATACAAGTCCCTTCGAAGAGCCTTTCAGGCCAATCCCAATGAGCAGACAGCTCAGGCGTTGCAAGAATTGATTGGCACCACATCCAGCTTCAGAGATATCGAAGCTGCGATGAACGCGGAGTTTGACCTTCAGTTCTACCTCTCGTCAAACCCGGACGTACGATCTCATACAAAAGATGGCGACATTCACTATCTTCTTTGGGGTTGGAAGGAGGGTCGCAACCCGTCTAAGTTTTTCGACCATGGGTATTATTTACAGCAGAACAAATCAATTGCCGAACGAGAGTTTCCGCTTGCGCACTTTGTTATGAATGGGAAGAAATCCGGTGAAATCGCTAATGCAATTAGCGACAAATTGTGGTTCTCTCCTTACGTGCCTGATGAGGCTGCTTGGGCTAGTGTGGAGGCTGCAAAACGAACGCCACGTACCCGAGCGGTCGTGATCATTCCTGTTTACAAGGGGTATGAAGAAACGCTGACCTCCATATACCACGCGCTATCGTCCCGCGCTGGCCAATGTTATAGCCTCTTGATCATAAACGACAACAGTCCTGATGAGAGACTGACAGCTAAACTCTCTCAGCTCGCAAACAGCAATCTGTTCGACTATTTTGAGAGCGATATAAATAGAGGTTTTGTTCAAAGCATCAACTACGCTTTGCGGCACCTGTCGCACGATCTGGATGTAGTCCTTTTGAATTCTGACGCTTACGTTTTTACCGGCTGGTTCGACCGCTTAATTAAACATGCCGATCTTGACGCACGGATTGCCACGATTACCCCACTATCAAACAACGCTACCATCTGCAGCTATCCGCGAATCAACCACGACAACTACCACGCCTTGGAGATAGCGCCACAGCTCTTAGATCAGCTGGCCGCACAGTCGAATTCAGGCTTGTCTGTGGAAGCGCCCACGGGAGTAGGCTTTTGCTTCTACGTTCGAAGATCTGTTATCGACACAATCGGCATGCTCGACGATAGCACTTTTAAAGTTGGTTACGGCGAGGAAAACGATTTTTGTATGCGGGCTCTCAATGCCGGCTATAGAAACATCATCGCTGGTGATGTTTTCGTTTATCATACCGGCTCGGTCTCTTTCTCCAGCACGAAAGACGAAAATCTTGCAAGGGGCCAAGCCGCTTTGGAGTATAAACACCCAAATTATACTAGGCTGATCCGGAATCATATCGCTGCTGACCCCGAGCTGCATATGCGACGCAATTTGGATGCCACACGTCTAGCTCTCAGCTCGGCAGGATGCACATTGTTCATCACTCACAAGTGGTCCGGTGGTATCGATACCTACTTGGAACATACCCAGAAAATCCTTCGATCTCGAGGCAAGAAATGTGTCGTGCTGCGAGTGCATGACGTGAATTTTGCAACCGTTGAAGTGCCTGGCGACGGCGAACTATTCGTACCTAACTTGACAGACATAGACCTCAGAACCGAGTGGAAATTCTTGTTGCGGTTGATCAGAGATCTTTCGCCAGAGGTCTTCCATGTCAACAGTTTTGCTGGTCTGAGCTGGGAATGGCACAAGCAATTTCTTGAGGCTATTGTCTTTGCGAAATGCCCGATTACGTTCATCGGGCACGACTACTCTCCAATAAGTCATCATTATCAATTAATTCGACCGGACAATGTTTTCGCTGGTCTTCCAGACCTCACCGCACTCAGGCAGTGGAGTTTGATGACTGATCATTCCGGTAGTGTTGATGCTTGTGACCCCAAAGAGCGGTTGGACGTCTACGCTAGATTTTTCCAGAGTGTGCGCAACGTAGAGGTTCCTAGTGCTGCGGCAAGGGAGGTCTATCAACAAGCATTTCCATTCTTGAAAATTAATGTGGTTCCGCACGACGATCACTTGCCTGACACGACGATCGCCGTCAGACGCCAAGTGGACGGTATAACTCGGATAGCGGTTGTTGGCGCCATTGGGCCACATAAGGGCAGTGACGTTCTCGCTGGCCTGGTGGCTGATGCAAAAAACAAGGAATTGCCGATCGAATACCATCTGATTGGCTACAGCAATATCGACGATTACCTCGTGTCGCAGGGAATGATTGTCTGGGGCAGGTATGCGGCGGAGACGGACGCTATGGATCTACTTGACAGAATCAAACCCGACCTCTTGCTGATACCGAGTATTTGGCCGGAAACGTTTTGTTACACGCTCTCAATGGCTTTGAAGAAAAGGATACCACCGGTCGTTTTCAGCATTGGTGCTCAGGAAGAGCGTGTTTCTGAGATTGATTGGGGTGTTGTACTTCCAATCAATCTCGCATCCAATCCTACCGCTCTGTCGAACCAGCTGTTGTCAATTTCGATTGGCGATCTTTGGAATAGCGAAAATCGCGCCACTCAGCAGTAGTTTGGTAATCCTCCCGCGCATTAACCGGGTTCAAAAGTAGAATTTTCTCGGCAATATGATCGAGGAGATTTTGATGAAGACGAGCAGATTTAGCGAACCCCAAATCCTTGCGATCCTAGGCAGAAGGTGGTGTTCCAGTGCCTGAGCTTTGCCGGGAACACGGGATGAGCACGGCGTCCTTTTACAAGTTGCCTATCGCATCGAGCTCAGCGGCGAGAGTATGCGAAAACAGAAAGCCGTGACCACCGGTCAAGCAGCCCCGGCTTGACCGCGAAACGCGGTTCAGGTCAAAAACACATACGACCCAGGGGCACGCCAACTGTCCGGCTTCAAATCGGAATCGTGTCCGGCATGAGATTGGAATACCTGTCCGGCTTCAGATTGGAATAGCCGTCCGGCATCACCGGAATACGCAGCATTGAAACGCACAGCGCACCACCCCATCGCTCACCGATCTGCAGGGTCACACTGCCCAATCGGGCGGCATCTGAGCGCGAACCGCCGTCATAGTGCGGGTTTCGGTAAAGTCCGGACAGGGTTTCCGGTAATCTCCGGACACAGTTTTCAGTAATTCCCGGACAGTGATTCCGCTAAATCCCGGACAGTTTTNTGCGGGTTTCGGTAAAGTCCGGACAGGGTTTCCGGTAATCTCCGGACACAGTTTTCAGTAATTCCCGGACAGTGATTCCGCTAAATCCCGGACAGTTTTCCGGCGGCGGTTTGACGGTTGGTTCGCGGCTGCGCCGTCTTGTTGGTTAAGCCTCTCACGACAACGTTGAGAGGGGCCGATGCCGAGACGGAAGCAAGCAAGACGAACGACAGTGAGGGATATCCGGACCATTCTGCGCCTGACCCACGAAGAGGGTCTTTCGGTGCGCGAGATTGCCGAGCGGCTGAAGATCGGCAAGAGCTCGGTATCGACCTATTTGCTGCGAGCTCGGGAGGCCGGGCTTTCGTGGCCGTTGCCAGTCGGCGCGGACGAGGATGCAAAGCTGGAGCGGCGGCTGTTCGGCCGAGCCGGTCGACCGCC
>NZ_LMDX01000016.1:0-84600 GCF_001425225.1 Ensifer sp. Root127 | reverse complement strand
ACCGGAACAGATCGCCGGTCGCCTGTTCGCCGATGGCGTGAGCGCCGTGCGTGTCTGCACCGAGACGATCTATCGCTTCATCTACGGCAAGGAAGATCATGCGCTGGAGCTCTATCGGCATCTACCGGAAGGCCGCCGCAAACGTCGCCCTCGCAGCTCCAGGAAACCCCGTGACGGCGTCTTTCCTGGAGCCTGCAAGATATCACAACGGCCTGATTTTATTGATGATCGATCGCAGTTCGGCCATTGGGAAGGCGACTTGTTGATCTTCCAACGCGACCTGGGCACTGCCAACGTCACTTCACTGGTTGAGCGCAAAAGCCGCTACACCGTGATGATTAAAAACCAGAGCCGGCATTCGCGACCGATCATGGACAAGATCATCGAAGCATTCTCTCCTTTGCCAGCCTTGCAGGTCCCGCTTCAGTTTGGTGTCCAGCGTTGCCATGCGTCACCAGGTCAGTGCCGCGGCCGAGAGCCGCTGTTCGTTCACCTGAATCTTTGAAATCGTTCCGTCGGCAAAGAAGAGCACGCGGTCGGCGACCGCATGGATGCTGGCGTTGTGGGTGATGATGAGCGTCGAGGTCCCGAGTTGGGTGTTGACGTTGACCAGCGCGTCGATCACGCGGATGCCCGTCTTGGAATCCAGCGCCCCCGTCGGTTCGTCGCAGAGCAACACCTCCGGGCGCTTTGCAATCGCCCGAGCGATGGCCACCCGCTGCTGATCTCCGCCCGAGAGCTGTGCGGGGAAATGGTTCCGTCGGGCCTCGAGCCCGACAAGCGCCAGCGCCTCGTCGGGCCGCATGGGATTGGCCGATATCTCGGTCACCAGAGCGACGTTCTCGTAGGCGGTCAGGCTCGGTATGAGATTGTAGAACTGGAAGACGACGCCGACGTGCTCACGTCGGTAGAGAGTGAGACCGCGTTCTCCAAGCGCCGTCAGCTCGGTGTTTCGGAAGAAGAGCTGTCCGCTCGTCGGTCGATCGAGGCCGCCCATGATGTTCAGCAATGTCGACTTGCCGCTCCCTGACGGCCCCAGCATGACGACCAGTTCACCCGCTTGTACGTCGAGGCTGACATCGCGCAGGGCATGCACGGCAACTTCGCCGGTCAGGTAGGTTCTCGTGAGGGACCGGGCACGAAATATCTCTCCGTCATCGTCTCCTCCAAGCGCAGAGGGCTTCTCAATCTTTGGGCGCGCCAAACTGCACGGGTGCACTGCTCAGCGCGGCTTGGATGCCATGCGCGACCTCGGCTCTCCCTACATCATGCCCATCATGGGAGGCAGGAGCAGCTTGTCGGCCATCTGCTTCTGCTCCGTCCCGAGCGATTGATAGAGAGGGGCAAGGGCAGCCTTCAATTTCTGCACGCCTTCAAGACGGCTGTTCAAATTGCTCTCCCGGCGTTCGAGACGCTGCAACGGGGTCGCTGCGGCCCCGCCCGGCGTGCCCATGGCGTCTGGCATTTGCATCATGCCTTCCTGCATACCGCCGGCATTGGCACGCAGAATGTCGGCGAAGACGTTCCACGACGCCTCCTGCTCCGGCGTTATCTTGAGTTCCGTCTTCAGGAACGCGATACGTCCCTCGACATGTTCGGGGGCCATCATCTCGGCCATCGGCCCCATGCCCGGCAGTCTCATTCGTCCCGGTCCGCCAGCCATCATCCGCATCATGTTGCCCATCATGTCGCCCGACATCATGCCGCAGGACATCATCGAGCTCGGGTCCGCGCCGGAATCTGGCGGCTGGGCCATTTGCTCGCTCGTCTGCCCTACAGAGGTCTCGGGATGGTGCGCGTCTTCAGCAAAGGCCGGCGTCGAGAGCATGAGCACTGTACCCGCCAGCAGGATTGTCCGCAGTGTCGTCATTTCGCTTCTCCTAAGCTCCGATAAACGACTGGTCTTCAGGGTACGACGGCTGAGACGGTTCACATTGACGCAGATCAAGCTCTGATCACAGAAGTCGCAAGGTGGGCGAAGACGAAGAAGAACAACGCGCAGGAGAGAGATTCTGTCGGCGGCTATTGACCTTGCCATCGTTGGAAGCACCACATTCCACCATATCATTTTCCACGAGGAGATCTCGAATGTACCATCTCAACATCCCCGACATGACCTGCGGACACTGCGCCGGAGCGGTCGAAAAAGCGGTGAAGTCGGTCGACCCCAACGCCAAGGTCGCCGTCGATCTCGATGCCAAGACCGCATCGATCGACTCTCCGGTGTCCTCCGACGCATTTGTTTCCGCGATCGAGGAAGCGGGCTACCAGGCCTCCTTCAAGAAGGCCTGCTGCGGCCCCGTGGCTTGAACCATAGGGATACGCCGCCGACATGCCGGAACACGCCGCTCAAGCGGCGTGAAGAACGAGAGTTCGGCCGTAGATGTTGGCGGCGTACCGCATCAAATGATCACGATCTCGCGAGCACTTGCCGTCCTTGCGGCAGCTCAAAGATCGCAGGATCGGGGAGGTCTTGACTGCTTTCAGTAAAAGCATTGCTCAGGAGCTTCCCCATGAGACGTTCATCCAGGCCTTCACATGCAATATTGGCACTTGCACTCCTGGCTGCGACCGGGACGTCCGCCATTGCTGCCGGTTCCCACGATCATCCGACAGAGAATGGCAGCGCCGAGGCTCCGCTTGATGTTGTCCGCTCTGCCCTCGACCTGGCACCGCCGATTGCAAGAAGCGAGCCAGCGACCATCACGGTGAAACTGGACACGGTCGAGGTGACGGGCCAGCTTGCAGACGGCGCGACCTACCACTACTGGACGTTCAACAAGAAGGTTCCAGGTTGAAGACGGCTGTCGACAGTACCAGTGCTCTCACCTTCAATCTCATGCTCTCCCTGTTTACTCTAATGCCGCGTCACCGAGTCTTCGCAGACCGCGTTGATTGATCAAGATCAATGCGATGCCTGCAGGCATTGCGCATTGTGCTCGAAGACAGCACGGGGTGTCGAACGAAACCATGATCGCCGCCAGTCATATCGTCCGGAAACATACAAGAGAGTTGTTGGCCATTTTGGTCGCCTTTCTGTTTCTGGTCGCGCCCATGGCCGAGGCCACTCCTGTCGAATGCGGGCCACACATTGCCAGCAGCGAACGCATCGTCTCCTTGCAAGGGAAGACCGATCTCCATGCCGATACCGAAACAGGCCATGAGAAAGCGTGCTGCAAACGCATCTGCAGCCTGTGCTACGCACTGCTCCCGGCTCCAATCTTCGGCGAGGTCACCCTGAAGTCGGGCGGCCGCCGGGACCTCAACCCCCAACTGTCCATCAACGGCATCATCTCCAGACCCGCTATCGGCCCTCCTCGATCCGCAGGATGAACCAGGCCAGCCGTCGTTCGGCGGCGGTCCTCCACGGTCGCACCCGCGTGGCGCGACCTCCGCCAGCATTGGCTGGCACGGAACGAGAGGTCAATGAACATGAAACGCCGTGAATTCCTGGGCGGGCTGATGTCGGGCGTCGTAGTCGCCGCATCGGGCTTGCCGTCGTCGCCTTCGCGATATGGATGATGGTCGGCCCGGAGCCGCGCTTCGCCCACGGACTGGTCGCCGCCGTGGCCGTGCTCATCATCGCCTGCCCCTGCGCGCTCGGTCTCGCCACGCCGATGTCGATCATGGTCGGCGTCGGCAAGGGCGCAGGTGTCGGCGTACTGATCAAGAACGCCGAAGCGCTGGAACGCTTTGAGAAGGTCGACACCCTGGTGGTCGACAAGACTGGAACGCTGACCGAAGGCAAGCCGAAGGTCACCGAAATCATCGCAACGAACGATATATCCGAGGACGATCTGCTGAGGCTGGCCGCCTCCTTGGAGCGGCCGAGCGAGCATCCTCTCGCAAGCGCCATCGTCGAAGCCGCCAACGAGCGCAGCCTGAAGCTCGGCTCTGCCGAAGACTTCGACAGTCCGGTCGGCAAGGGCGTGACAGGTGTCGTCGACGGCCGCAGGCTCATCATCGGCAGCCACCGGATCATGTCGGAGGAGAAGGTGGATTTCTCCGTCCTCTCGCAAAAAGCGGAAGAACTGCGTGGCGAGGGAGCAACCGTGATCTTCGCGGCGATCGACGGCCGCCTGGGCGGGCTGTTTGCGATCTCCGATCCGATCAAGGCGACGACACCGGCTGCGGTCGAAGCGCTGATCAAGGACGGCGTCCGTGTGGTGATGCTCACCGGGGACAACACGACCACCGCCAGTGCCGTCGCCCGCAAACTCGGGATCAAGGAGGTCGAGGCGGAAGTTCTTCCCGAACACAAGAGCGAGATCGTTGCTCGCCTGCGCAAGGAAGGCAGGATCGTCGCCATGGCAGGCGACGGCGTCAACGACGCCCCGGCGCTTGCTGCCGCAGACGTCGGAATCGCCATGGGGACCGGGACGGATGTGGCGATCGAGAGCGCTGGCGTGACGCTGCTCAAAGGCGATCTGCAAGGCATCGTCCGGGCGCGGCGGCTCAGTCACGCGACGATGGCGAACATCCGGCAGAACCTGTTCTTCGCGTTCATCTACAACGCCGCGGGCGTACCCGTCGCCGCGGGCGTGCTCTATCCCGTCTTTGGCCTTCTGCTGTCGCCGATCATCGCGGCCGCCGCCATGGCGCTTTCTTCTGTCAGCGTGATCGGCAATGCCCTCAGATTGAGGAGTGCACGGATATGACCTGGGATCGCAGATGGATACTGTTCGTCGCCTCGCTTGCGGTGATTGCCGCGTTTTTCGTGCTTCGCGAGCACTGGCAGCACGTGTTGGGTCTCACGCCCTACCTGATACTGCTTGCCTGCCCTTTGATGCATCTCTTCCACCGGCACGGTGACGGCGGACACCGCCATGACCGGAAAGGCCCACCGACGGAGCCGGGGGACATCACATGAGCTATGCTCTGTCGGCAGAAGCCGTCGCCGATGTCGCGGCTTCCCCCGAGGCGCTATTCGACCATCTCGACGATCAGGCGAGTCTCGGTTCGCACATGGAAAAGCCGTCAATGATGATGCTCGGCGGACGAATGTCGTACACCTTCGACTATTCCCGCGGACGCGCCGTTGGATCGATCATCGGAATGCGGGGTAATATTCTCGGGCTGACCCTCTCCGTCGAGGAGGTCGTGGTCGAGCATCGGGCGCCGATGCGTAAGGTCTGGGAGACACGTGGCCGACCAGACCTCCTCGTCATCGGGGCGTACAGGATGGGGTTTGAAATCAGCGGTTCCGACGATGGCTCGCGGTTACGCGTGTTCATCGACTACGACTATCCGGCAACGTCGGCGGGCAAGCTCCTCGGACCGTTGTTTGGTCCGGTCTACGCGCGCTGGTGCGTCCGCCGGATGGCCAGGGACGCAAGGAAGTGGTTTCGCGTTCATCCCACAGGTGTCTGAGCGACTGATGCCAGCGCAGCCGGAGCTGACGGGGGCGGTCACCGAACGGGAGAAAGAACGCGGTCGCGCAGAAGGAGGAACGTTCTCTCCACGCAAACCCACAATACGGTTGCCGCGGCAAACGAGGTCACCAGATAGACGACAAAGCCGAAACCGCCCTGAAGGTTCTCTTCGCCGATGAGAAGCCTGTCGACGTGGAACACGGACTTGTGGGTGAGATACAGGCTATATGACAGGGTCGCGATAGTCGCCGCCCCAGGAATTGGCCACCGTCTCAAAACCTCCTCCAGGTCGAGCATCGCTCCAAGAAGGAGGGCTATCCCGGCCGCGATGAGCGGGAACCCGGCGACCGCACCGGGCTGCGCCTGGAAGACGAGGAAGAGATTGGTCCCCGCAAGCGGCCCTCGGATCGAGAACAGGAAAAGCGCGGCCGCGACGAGGGCCGCACCCACAGGCAGGGCCACGCGCGGAGGTGCGTAACGCTTGCAGAGTTCCGGCTTGAAAAACCGCGCCGCTGCAAGGATCACACCGAACGTCAAGCCATCCAGGCGGGTGTATGTCGGATAATAGACGTCCCTGAGATATACGGCGAAGGCCTCTCTGAGTTTCTCTGCGTCGACCAGGACTCCGACCTGGTTTTCCCAGCTCGTATAGCGAACGACCATCCCGGTAATCACCGTGAGACCCGCGATGGCTAGCACCCGGCCCATGCTCGCGCGACGGTGCAACATCAGAACGAGGAGCGGCAGAACTGCGTAAAAATGCTCTTCGACGCAAAGTGACCACGCTTGCGAGAAAGCTCGCCCAATGCGTGGATCGAAGTCAAAATTCACGGTGAAAGTCGCAAAGCTCCAGATGGGCTGCATGGTGGGGGCGTCCCGGAGCACGGGGAAAACTGCGTAGAGACCGAGAACGACGAAGAATGCCGGGAGGATGCGAAAGGCCCGGCGAAGATAGAAGGATATCAGGTCCACCCGTGTCGTCCGCGAGACTTCCTTGAAGAGCTGGGTGCCGATCAGAAACCCGCTCAGCACAAAGAAAATGTCGACACCCAGCCACGCATAGGTGCGGATGCCAACCAAGATGGACGGTGTCGCTTCGACCGGGAGATGCACGAGCATCACGAGCAGGATCGCCAACGATCGTAGCACGTCAGGTCCCACCGCCCTTGATTGGACCGCTACTGTTGAATGCGCGTATGTGGATGGCGAGACGGCTACTGTGGTCACGGCTTGGTCCCGGCTGCATCGGAAAGAGTGACACGCGTGAAAACGTGATGCCGAAACTTTTATCCAACTTTCTTCAAATCGGAATACACAACTCTCGGTCGATCAAGTTAGCCTAAATATTTCGTAAATTTTGATGTGTTGACGGAACGGGACGCGCGATACGCCGCAGGGAGGATGCCAGCGGACACCCTCCCCGGCCTTCTTCGGCAGTTCAACGTTCTTCGGACAGGCCAAGGACGCAGAGGATCACTTGGCGTGTTCCATGACCCAGACGGTCATCTCCTCGATTTCCTTCTTCTGGGCGTCGATGATCTTCTGGGCCATGGACTTGGCCTGCTCGTCATCGCCGTATTTCAGCTCGACCTCGGACATGCTGATCGCACCCATGTGATGGCCGATCATGCCGCAGACGAATGCCACGTCCGGATCCTTGGCCATCATTCCCTGCATCATCGCCGGGTGCATCTTCTGCATCGACTCCATCATCGCCTTCTGATGCTCGGCCATTTCGCCCAACTTCATGCCGCCTGGCATCTGCATGTCGGCACTCATCGCGGCTTCCGATTTGCATGCGTCCAGCATCGTCATCTGAGCCGACGCCGTTGCGGTAGCCCCGAGAAAGATGGCGGGGACGGCCGCCACGGCTACCAAAAGCTTGAGAATCCTGTTCATTGTACTCTCCATGTTTGGATGAAAGGCTGTTCAGATCGGGAGAGCCGAGAACTAGGGCGGCGGAGAAAGCGCCCGGACGAGCAGGAACGGCTTCGCCTTTACTCCAAGCGGACTGCGAATGTGTGCGGGATGGGCGTCCGCCACGAGCGCGCAGTCGACCAGAACCGGACAGCACGGTGACTTCGTGCAGCAGCTCGGCGAGGTGATGTCGGATGAGACCTGGGCTCGCTCCGTGAAAGAGGGGCAATGTCGGTTGACATGAAAATTTGCCGCCGCCATGCCGTGCAGATTGAATATCCCAAGGCAGAGAACGCCGATCAAGATGATCCGGAGTGAAACTCGGAAGGCAGGCATGAGGCGCGGCTCCTTCGAGCCTTCAACCCGTTTGCCGATCAGAAGTTCCGCGCCCGACCTCGCGGCTTGTGAACCGATTGTGGTTGTGCAAGCCCAGGTACAGGCGCACTGAGCTGAACGTCGTCGCCCTGCACCTGGGGCTTGCCGTACTCTTCGCCGCCGCACTTGCGGGGACGCGCAAGCAAGCTCTGGTCGACGACCAGGAGTTCGTCGCCTCTATGATCCCGCATCATTCGGGCGCGATCCTCATGTGCCGCGAAGCGAAGCTTACCGACCAAGAGCTTGTCAATCTCTGCCGCCAGATCTCCGAAGGGCAGCGCAAGGAAATCGATCAGATGAACGCGATCAAGGCACCGCTGGAGCGCCCCGGCTGACACTGTCCAATGCGAGATGCGCGCACGTCAGGAAATCGGAGGGGTGCAGACCGCGTTCCAGAGATCGTCCTTCCAGGTGCTCCCTTCGGCTCCGGACGTGGGTATTCGGTACTCGACCCCTCGTACCGAGATCGCCGCCGGCGAGGCGCAGCGAACCGACGCCCTATGTTTGCTCGGGTCGGTGTAGGTCCTGCCTCCATCGTCGCTCGTTTGCGACACCCCGATGAATACGTCGAAGTCGTACTCCACGCTGGCCGCAGCCTGGTTTTCGACGAGGCTGAGGCTGACCACGGTGTTGTCGGGGAAGTGCTCTTTGTGAAAGACGCCGAGTTCGGTGGCGGACGCTGGTTTCAGCAGCAACATTTCGATCGCAAGGATTGAAAGAGCCGTACGCATTCACCCCTCCCCGGTTCATGCGGCCATGAGAAACCATACCACGATCATCGGATGCAAGAGGAGTGAATACGCGCTGGCGGCGCTAGCCACGACGCATCAAACCGAAGAAACGCGCGCTTCGAAAATCTCTGAATTAGAGGCCTCTCATACTTGACAATGAAAGTCAGCATTTAATAGAACGGGGCCACTTCGGTGACGGCTCCAGAAGTCGTGCCTGAAGGAACAATCACGTCAGTCCGTCGAGACCGGACGCACCCGTTGACGGGTGCGAATGCTTTGGCGCGCGCCTTCTTGGGGGAGTTGAAGATGGCCGTTCTGGAGGTTTCCTTGTTATCAGCACCAGCGGCGGTCTCGTATATTCGCACCTCGCTGCGGTTGATCCATTTCTCTGGAATGGTGCTCGGTCTTGGCGGCGCGGTCTTTCTTGACCTGATGCTTTCGCGTTACCGCCGAAGCCTTGTCAGCGCTGAGTTGGTCGCCCACGTCGAGTGGATCAGCCGCTTTGTCGCCGCCGGACTGCTACTGCTCTGGGCCTCGGGTCTTGGGTTTCTGCTACTCTACCAATTCGCTGAGCCGGAGAAGCTCCTAAACCCGAAAATCTGGGCCAAAGTCACCATTGTCAGCATCCTCACGCTCAACGGGCTTGCCATTCACCGGTTCGTGCTTCCATTCGTTCGCCAGCAGATCGGCACCACGCTGCTCTCCGGCATCAGACCCGCAACGAAGACGGCTTTGATTGGATGCGGCGTGATTTCGATTGTCTCGTGGAGCGTGCCTGTTGTGCTGGGCGCTGCGCCCCAATTGAATTTCGTCGTGCCATGCGAGGTGATACTGGCGGCCTACGCTCCAATGTTGGTTCAAGCGTTCTTCATCGGAAAATTGCTTATGCGCGATCGCTGCATGGCCGCCGTGCAGGAGGCCTGAGGCGTTCTGCAGTCGAGTTCTCCGCACACTCGTCAGGCGGTCAGAGAGACACCTTTGCCAAGGTCAACTGCTTGGGCAACGAGCGTTCTATCGACAGGAGCGCTAGTCCAAGGCGGCCGCGGACGAGAGCCTGGCGCTACCACTGCGCCAGGCACAGGCAATGACCGCCACCGCTCGCTTCATGTATCGCGCCGCCCTGGCGCGTACGGAAACGCGCGGCATGCACCGCCGCGACGATTTCCCAAATCAGGACCCAGAACAACGTTACCGGCTGGTCGTATGCGGCCTCAACACAATCACAATCCGGACGGAACCGGTAAAACCAAGCGACTACAAGGAGGCTGCAGAATAATGATCGAGGTACTGGATAGTGACACCTGCACGGACTGCAATCTCTGCGTCCAGGTCTGCCCGACCAACGTTTTCCAGGTTATGCCGTACGGCCCGCCCCGTATCCTGCGGCAGGAGGCCTGCCAGACTTGCTTCATGTGCGAGCTTTATTGTCCCGTGGACGCGCTCTACGTCGATCCGGACGCCGAGGCAGTGCATGGACTGACGGTCGATGTCGTGCGCAAAAGCAATCTCTTCGGCAGCTACAGGAGGGCCATCGGCTGGCACAAGGACACCCGTCATCAACGTCACATCGACGATCATTACAGATTGCCTCAATAGCCTACCGCTCTGGAATCAAACCTCCCGGTCGAGGGCGAACGCCTGACCAAAGCGCACCGGTGTTTGCCGCGGTCCATGGCGCGATCGAGAACCTGAAGACAATTGCCGGGCCGTAAAGCTCGATGTCACCCGCGTCGCGACACGGGCGCCCCCATATCAGCGCAAGCCGGCCCCAGCGATCGTGGCAGGGCAATACCTCGCAGCCGCGGATGGGTCGATCGCAAGCCACTCAGCTGTTGGCGGACGCAGTCTCATACACCATCGTCGCGGCGGCTAGATCCGCCAAGGCGGTTCCTACTGCCTTGTAGAGCGTGATCTCCTCGTTCGAGGTTCTTGCCGTCACATCGCGGCGGCACAATTCGTCGAGCGTCGCGCGTACCATGGCCTCCGAAAACAGGTCCGCCTTGACGGGCTGAACCAGGTCTCCGGCTTCATGTAGGGCCTCATGCGTGTCGATGTAGACCGAAGACCGCCGCACAGCATCGTCATCAGCCTCACGCATCGCGGGCGTAAAGCCACCGATGAGGTCCACATGGGTGCCGGGACGCAGCCACTCGCCCCTGATGATCGGCTGGGTTGCCAAGGTTGCTGCACTCACGACATCGGCGGCACGCACCGATGCTTCAAGATCCGAGACGACGGAGGTTCTGAGCCCCTGTTGTGCAAGGCTGTCCGCCAATCGCGCCGCGTTTCCCGCGTCGATATCCCAGATGTCCACGTGCTCGATCTGCCGGACGGCGCGATAGGCGTCCGGGATCAGGCTTGCCACCCGGCCGGCGCCGATCACCAGCAGGCGTTTGGCGTCCTTCCGGGCGAGATAGTCTGCAGCAAGCGCCGATGCTGCCACTGTTCTGCGCGCCGTGATCGTGTTTCCATCAATGAGCGCGAGCTGCGTACCGGTTCGCCCGTCATAAAGAATGTAGGTCGAGGTCAGGCCGGCAATGCCGCGCGCGGTATTCCCGGGAAACACGGTGACGATCTTGAAGCCGAGATAGCGCGCCGGTCGCTGTGCGTCATGCCAGGCGGGCATCAACAGCAGTGTCGCATCCGGTTCCCCGTCGTTTGCGACGGTGTGATGGTGGCGAACCGGCACGACGCAGCCCTCGGCAAAGGACCGCCGCAGGGTATCGATCAAGGCGCCGAATGGGAGCAGTGCAGCGGTCGCCTGGGCGTCGAGGATGCGAATTGGCGCGTCAGTCATGGAAACAACCTTCCGAAAATAGGTCGGCCGTCATGCGGCCGAAGAGGTGAAATCTGCTGGGCCGGACGCAGCCGGCATCCGAGCCGGCACAACCAGTTTTTTGTGCTGCGGCCCGGAGTGGCCGTTAACGCCTGTTCACCCTTGCGGACGGGCTGAACATCGCCAGGCATAGAAGTTCGAACAACACCTGCGCTGCGATCTGCGCGGTATTGGTGGTCGCGTCATATTGCGGCGCAATTTCCACCACGTCGCCACCGACTAGATTGATACCCTTGAAGCCCCTGAGCATCGTCAGCACTTCCCGTGGCTGCAGCCCGCCGACTTCGGGCGTACCTGTACCCGGGGCGAAGGCGGGATCCAGGCTGTCGACATCGAAGCTGACATAGGTGGGGCCGGAGCCGACCACTTCCAAGGCCCTGGCAATCACTGCCTTGATGCCCATCTCGGCAACCTCTTCCGCGTGAATGACGGTCATTCCAGAGGCGAACGAGAATTCCCAAAGATATTCGCCGCCGCCGCGAATGCCGATCTGGATCGTACGTCGAGGGTCGAGGACACCCGCGAGCACAGCCTCTCGGAAGGGCGCCCCATGATGAAATTTCGACCCTTCATAAGGGCCGGCAGTGTCGCAATGGGCATCGATATGAATCATGCCCACGGGTTCGTGGCCGGCAAGGCCCTTGAGGATGGCGCCGGATATGGAGTGATCTCCGCCCACCGAGAGCGGAATGGTTTTCGTGCCCGCAATCATCCGGTAGCAGGCCTCGATGTCGGCATGGCATTCAGCCAGGCCGAACCGGCTGCGCATCGGCACGTCGCCGACATCGGCAACCTTCAGCCGACCCATCGGCGCGACCCGAAGCACATGTTCGTAAGGGCCAACCCGCTCGATTCCACGAACCGCGCGGGGTCCCAGTCGCGCGCCGGCACGGTTGGTCACGCCGAGATCCATCGGCAAGCCGATCAGGGCAACGTCAAGCGCCTCCAGGATGTCGGACCGCAGCCCGTTTTCGATGAATGGCGCGTCAAGAAATGTGGCCGGGCCTGCAAATGGCCATTTGCGGCTATCGCCGTCCTTGAAGACGCTGGCCGCAACTTCTCGGAAATGCGGGTCCTGCATTTCACCGCCTGCCGCATTGCCGAAGCGGCTTCGCAAGTCTTCCAGAAAATCCCGGTCAATCGTCAAAATAGGCTCCCACGTTTCAACTGTATATTCCTGAAACCGAAACCGATTTGAGGATGAAATTATGCAGCGAATTAAAAGTGTTGCAGCGACCTTGCGCGTCACTTTGGACGCGCGGCGCTGTAACGTCGCAACGACATCATTCGCGTCGGGGAGCGCCTTTTGGAACCTTGAAAATTCATGAGAGCCTATAAGGATCCCTGATAGTCAAAAGTGGCGAGAAGAGTAAAAACGCCGCGCCACACCGCGGCTGACCATTCACGAATCCTTATATCCCGAAGATAATTTTCCCACTACCGCTTCGAACGGCGTCCCCTCAGTCTCCCCGCGATCACAAGGCTGCACAGAAGCGGCCACAAATAAGGGGAACTGATCATGGATATGACACGCCGCCGGTTTATGGGATCCGCTGCTGCGCTCGGGATTGCTGGAACGATGACGGGACTGGCGAGGTCGGCGTTCGCCGCCGGCAGCGAGCTTACCGCCGTCGAATGGGGCGGAGATGTCGTCGAAGCGATGAAGCAGATTGCGGCTGCCCAGGATGCATCGACTTTCAACTGGGTTCTGCATCAGGGCGGCGCGGGCGCAATCCTTCCGAAGATAAAGGCGGTCTGGCCCAACGTCGATTACGACTATGTGGCCGGATGGGAGGGGTCCTTCAACAGCATGGTCAAGGAAGACTGGCTGGAAACCATCAATCCGGCAGACATTCCCAATCTCGCCGACATTCCCGAGAAGATCATCATTCGCGACGGCAAGGGCAACATCAAGGCTGTTCCGCGCGCAGTGGGAGGCATGTATTTCGGTGCACGAACCGACACTGCGCCCAGGGTCGTCAAGACCATCGACGATCTCCTGAGCCCCGATCTGAAGGGTGCAATCTGCTGGCCCGGACCGACGCAGAGCATGATGCTGCAGATCGTGGCGCTTGCATTGCATGCCGGCGGCAGCGAAACCAATATGGAACCCGGCTGGAAGCTGATGCAGGACCTGGCGAAATCGGGCAATATCGGGCGCGTCGCTGTAACCGATATCGATTTTACCAACTCGCTGACATCAGGCGAAACATCGGTCGGCTTCTTCGCCGAGCCGGGCTGGGCTGCCGTGGCGAAAAACTTCCCCGTGACGCGCTTCACCAAGGACAGCAATTTCAAGGCATTCCTCTACCAGAGCGGCTTCGGCGTCATGAAAAACCGGCCCAATACCCGTGCGGCGCTCGACTTCATCAACTTTGCCATCAGCCCGGAAATGAGCTCGCTCTACGCCAAGGTGGCCGGTGAAGCGCCGCTCAACAGCAAGGCGTCCACGCCCGACAACCTCAAGCATCTCGCTTTCACGCCGGAGGAGTTCTCGAGCTTCGTCTATGTGCCGGACTACAACGTCGTCCTCGAGCAGCAGGATGCCTGGTCCAAGCGCTGGGAACAGGACATCGCACCGCTGCTCTAAATCACAGTGCGACAAGATTGCCGGAGGCGCGAAGCGTTCCTTCGGCAATTCTCTTTCGGGGCCCGGAAGGGCGACAAACAGGCTGTCCGATCATGACCAACGCCAGGCAGCAAACCGCTGCAGTTTCAATTCCCGATCGTCGCGATGCGGCCATCACGCTCGCGCCCGCGGTGCTGGTGCTCGCCTTCGGTTTCCTTTCGCCCTTGATCAACTTGGCGATCGAAAGCCTGAAGGAGTTCACCCCGGGACGCGTCGGTTCCGTGGAAAACGCGGCGACAACGGTTCAGAACTACCACGAACTTGCAAACCAGGCGTTTGCCAATGTGCTGCTGACGACTTTCTGGATCGGCGGCGTGGCGGCGATCGTCGGACAGCTCGTGGCGTTTCCGCTTGCCTATTTCATCGTGCGGCGCCTTTCCGCACGCATGCGCACCTTGACACTCGGCTTTCTGATCACGCTTGTGCTGTCGAGCGTCTTGATCAAGACCTATGCGATCGAGCTGACATTCGGCTCGGTCGGCATTCTGCGGCCCTTGCTGCTGACAGTCGGCCTGTCGCCGAACAGTCGTGAATATATCAATATCGTCGTCATCGCGGGGCTGGTGCACTCGATCATACCGGTCGCGACACTGACGCTGATGGGTGCGATGCAGTCCATCGATCCGCGCCTCCTCGACGCCGCCCAATCACTCGGCGCGCCGGGATGGAAGGCGCATCTGTCGATCACGCTTCCTCTCAGCCTTCCGGCCCTCATATCGAGCACGCTTATCTCGCTGACGTTTGCGATCAGCGCCTTTGTCATACCGATGGTTCTCGGGAGGGGCCGCGTCCTCTTCATGTCGAACGTGATCTACACCCGGTTCAGCGATATCGCCAACTACCCGAGCGGGGCGGCGATTTCACTCGTCATGCTCGCCGCAGCCCTGGCGGTGATTTCGGTCATAACGTTGGCGCACGCATGGAAGAGCCCGCGATGAGCACACATTCTCGTACCGCCAGATCCGGCGACCGGGCTGCCAGCGCGCTCGCCTACGGCGTCGTCGGCCTGGGACTGGCCTTTCTCGCAATCCCGCTTGCTATAACCTGCCTGATGGCGCTCGACGCAAGAACATTTCTCGGTCCCTTGCCGCCGCCGGCATTGTCGTTGCACTGGTTCGAGCGTCTTGCCTCCCGGGCGGACATTCTTTCGAGCCTTCGCACCAGCCTCGTTCTCGCTGTGCTGACGACGATCCTGTCGGTTTCGATCGGAACCGCTGCCGCCGTTGGCCTTGCACGCGGAGATTTTCCCGGAAAGGCGACCCTGACATCCGCCTTCCTCTCGCCGCTGATCGTTCCGCCCGTCGTCATAGGCTTCGGCTTGCTGCTGTTTCTGTCCAAGGCCGGCATTACCAACGGTATGGCGCGGCTGCTTCTCGGGCACGTGATCGTGACCGTGCCCTATTGCATCAGGACCAGCCTTGCCAGCCTTCTTGGCGCCGACAAACGGTTAACGGAAGCGGCCATGATTCTCGGCGCCACGGAGCGTCAGGCGTTCTGGTCCATTACCATACCGCTGATGAAGACAGGGATCATCACCGGGGCGATCTTTGCCTTCGCCATCTCGATGGACGACGTATCGATCAGCCTTTTCCTGAGTGACCCGTCGGCCACCACCCTGCCCGTTACCCTGGTCAGCAACATGCGGGCCGCTTTCGACCTGACGATCGCGGCAGCCGCTGTGATCCTGATGGCTGTAACGGTGCTGCTGATCGTTGTCCTCGACCGGTTGGTCGGGTTCGACAATGTCGTAGGCCAGGGTCTATTTCGTTCATGAGGACAATACGATGATTTCTGCCGTAGAATTTCAAGGTGTCGGCAAGCGCTTCGGCGAAACCGTCGCGCTGGACAACATTTCGTTTTCGGTGAAGCCCGGCGAGACGATCGCGCTTTTGGGACCGAGCGGTTGCGGCAAGACCACGATCCTTCGTCTCATCGCCGGCTTTGAACGGCCTGACAGCGGCACGATCACCATCGGCGGCAAGTCGATGGCCGGATTGAAGCCGTATGAACGAAATGTCGGTCTGCTGTTCCAGCACTACGCCCTCTTTCCGCACATGACCGTCGAACAGAACATCGGCTTCGGACTTCGTCACCGCGGTCACGCGGCAAACGAGATCCCCGCCCGTGTCGGAGAAATGCTGGAACTCGTGCGGCTGACCGGCTTCGGACATCGCCGTCCGCATCAACTGAGCGGCGGGCAGCAGCAGCGCGTGGCCCTTGCGCGGGCACTCGCGACCCATCCGAGCCTGCTGCTTCTGGATGAGCCGTTGTCCGCGCTTGATGCGAAGTTGAGGCATGAACTGCGCACGGAACTGAAGGATGTTCTTGCCGCGGTTGGCTCCACGGCGATCGTGGTGACACATGACCAGGAAGAAGCGATGAGCCTCGGCGAGCGCATTTTCGTGATGAGCCGTGGCGAGATCATGCAGTCGGGCAAGCCGGACGATGTCTATTGGCGTCCGAAATCACGTTTCGTCGCGGATTTTATGGGGCGAACGAACTGGATCCGGGGCTCGGTCGTCGCGACCGATGGTGCCGTCTCGAAGTTTCGCTCGGAATCCGGATGGGAGTTTCCGGTCGCCTCGTCACGCGACGGTGCAGCCATGAAGGAGGTTTGCGTCCGTCCGGAGAGTGTCGAGATATCGTCGAGCACCAGGGACGCTGCGGCGAGAGGCATGGCTGGACGCGTCGCGGACGTCGTTACGCTCGGCGCTTTCCGACATGTGTCCGTTGAGCTTTCCAGCGGCGACCGGGTCATTTCCGCTTGTGCGAACCGCCCGGACATTTCCTTCGAACGGGGGCAAGAGATCAGCATTTCCATGCCGCCGCAGGCCTGCGTCCTGTTTGCATGATTGCCTCGACCTGAGCGGGCGGGCAGCGATTGTGTTGCCTGCCCCGCTGGTCGCGCCCTGTTGCGCCCGGCTTACTGATCGTTCAATGTCCGATCCAGCTGCCGATGTCGCCATTTGGCGAACCCGTCCGCGTCCCGGATGCGGAAGCCCAAGACGTCTTCGGTCCGCACTCATCAACAGCGGCGAAAGCACGGTGCTTCCATGCTCGATCTCGACTCTTATTTGCTCCGGGCGTTCCTGACCGTCGCGGAAATAGGAACCGTCAACGGCGCGGCCGCAAAACTGCATCGCACGCAGGCTGCAGTCAGCATGCAGATTCGCAAGCTCGAAGAACTGGTCGGTGTGACGCTTTTCTCCCGGTCGTCCAAGGGACTGGAGCTCACGTCGCATGGTCAGATCATGGTTGCCTACGCGCGTGAAATCGTCGTGCTCAGCGACGAAGTTGGCCGCAGACTGACGGGCAAGGTGATCGAGGGGCGGATCCGCCTCGGCGTCGTCGAGGATTTCGCCGCCAGCCGGCTGATCGACATCCTACGCGACTTCAGGGATCAGAATCCCAAGGTCGAGATCGACATTATCGTCGAGCCGAATCGCCGTCTGGCGGAGATGTTCGAAGACGGAAAGCTGGATGTCGCGGTCTGCGACATCGCCTGCCTTGGCCGAAAGCCAATTCTGGTCTGGACCGAATACCTGATGTGGGCCGTCAGATCTGACTTCGTCGTCGACGCAAGCCAGCCGCTCCCGCTCATCATGTTCGACGACAGCTGCCCCTGGAATGTTCAGGCGATCGCGACCTTGTCCCAAAGAAACATAAAATGGAAAACCGCGTGCGTTGCCTCCACGCTGGTGGCGATGGCAACGGCCGTGCGGGTCGGGATCGGGATAGGCCCGATGATTTCTGCGACGATCCCGGATGGATGTCGCGCACTCGACAAGTCGAGTGACCTGCCGACCGCTGTCCGGATCGAGATCGGCTTCTACGCGCAATCGGACGTCTCCGAGGGTGTTCGCTATCTGGTCGAATTTGTGTCCCGCCATACGGCAATGGGTGACCGCCCTTAATCTCCATTCTGAGACGACTTCGGGAGAAACATCTGTAAGACCCTGAAATACTAGTTCGCCGCCCAACGCCTTCGGCTCAGACTAGCCTCGGAGGAGGACAGGCTCGAGAGCGAAATGGTCAATTCTGGGCATTTCTGGGCCTACAACCGGACGGCCCACGAACACCTGCTGGCGGGTCCGAAAGAGCCGCCAGCAACCCGAAGGTTACTCCAAAGCCGCCTCATCCCCCGAATAGCGCCATAGCCATTCACGTGGCAACGGGCCCTTGTTGCGCTCGGGCTTCTGAGATTGCTCCCAGGCATGCGCCAGAATGCCGACAGAGCGGGACAACACAAACAGCCCCCGTGTGAGCGGCGCCGGGAATCCAAGTTCGCCATAAACGACTGCAGTGGCACCATCGATGTTGAGAGGAATGAGCTTGCCCTTGCGCAAAGCAACCTGGCGTTCGAGTTCGACCGCGATATTGACCAGTTTACCGGCGACGGTGCCGTTCTCAGCGTAGGTCCTCGTAATATCGAGCAGTCTTGGTGCTCGCGGATCCACGGGATGAAAGCGGTGGCCGAGTCCCGGCACATAGCCATTGCTCCCCTCAAAAAAGCGGTCAAGACGGTCCGAAACTGCCTGCGGCAAGCCCTTGGCGTCGACGCCTGCGGCGATTTCCTGCAGAAAGGCCAGTGCCTGTTCACCGGCGCCGCCGTGCACGTCTCCAAGCACATTGATCGCGGAGGCCATGGCATTGTTGATGCCGACGCCACAGGTCGCGGCCATGCGCGCGATCGCGATCGAGGGCGCTTGAGGCCCATGATCCACCGCGGCCGACAGCGCCACGCCGAGCAGCCCAGCCTGATCCTCTGTCGGCAATTCGCCACGTAACATCAGCCAGATCATCGCCGGGAAGCTGATGTTCCCGATCAGATCCTGGATCTCGTGGCCGCGCAGCCGGATGACGCCGGGGCGCATTTCGATAATATCGGTCCTCCACCAATCCTCGGCCCGTTGGCGCCCCTGTTCCATACCTTGCTTGTTCATGCGCGTACCCTGATAGCCTGCTGCGAAACGATCTCGGCCAAGATCTCGGCCGTCTGTTCGCCGAGCCTCGGCGGCCGGCGTGATGGCACCGGCGGCTCGCCGTCGACCAGGAACCCGCCGCGAACAACCGTCAGACGGTCAGCACCCTCGCTTTCGGGGAATGTCGTCATCAGTTTCCGCCCGATGACCTGGTCTTCTGCAAGGATTTGCGGGATCGCGAGGATCCGCCCTGCCGGTATGCCGCGTCGATTGAAGCGCCGCTCCCATTCTACCGCTGGCGCTTGCGCCAATGCCTGCTCGATCAGCAGCTTCAGTTCGCCGCGACGGCGTTTGCGCTCGTCGCGCTTTTCGAAGCGCGGATCGTTGGCGAGTTCAGGCCGGCCGATTTCGTCACATAGCGCGACGAACTGTTCCTGCTTGTTCGCCGCGATGTTGAGCAGGCCGTCTCCCGTAATAAAGGAGCCCGAAGGGGCTGCCGTCATGTTCTCATTGCCCATCGCCGCCGGCTCCACGCCTGAGATTAGATAGTTGGAGACCGGCCAGCCGAGCGCGCTTAGGGTGCATTCGAGCATCGACACGTCGAGGAAGGCGCCTTCACCCGACCGTGACCTGCGCAATAGAGCCGACACAACCGCGAACGCACCGAATAGGCCGCCCAGCGTGTCGGCGACGGGATAGCCGACACGCAATGGCGCGGTCTCGGTCGTGCCGGTGATGCTCATGATCCCGGAAAGCCCTTGAATGATCTGATCATAGGCCGGGTTGTCGCGCATCGGGCCGTCCTGGCCGAAGCCCGAGATGGCGCAATAGACAAGATCGGGACGTATCACTTTCAAAGTGTCGTAGCCGAAGCCCAGCCGCTCCATGACCCCGGGTCGGAAGTTCTCCACCAGCGCGTCGGCCGTCGCGACAAGCTGAAGAAAGTGCTGCTTATCGGTTTCGTTCTTTAGATCCAGAGTGATGGAGCGCTTTCCGGCATTCTGCGCGAGAAACGAAGCGCCCATGCCTTGCGCGTTGAGCTGGGCAGAGGCGCCAAGCTGGCGGGCAAGATCGCCTCCCAGAGGCGTTTCAACCTTGATGACATCGGCGCCGAGGAGGGCGAGCTGATAGGCGCAATAGGGACCCGCGAGCACGTTCGTCAGGTCCAGGATGCGCAGGCCGTCGAGGAGTTTTTTCGTCATCGGTTGTTCCTTCGGTCAAGCGCGGGTGCGTGTTCGACCGTCGCCGCGCGACGATCCGAAAAATGCTTCCACAGTCTCGGTCCAATCAACGCCGTGAAAGCGAGCACGAGCAGCGACAGCGAGATTGGGTGCGTAACGAAAACCGACCAATCGCCGTTGGAGATCGCCATCGTCCGGCGAAACTGTGTCTCCGCCATCGGCCCAAGGATCATCCCGATCAGAACTGGCGCCGTCGGGAAATCGAAACGTCGCATAACGAAGCCCATCGCACCAAGCACGTAGAGAAGAACCAGATCGTAAGAGGACTGGGAAATGCCGTAGGTGCCGATGGTCGCAAAGACGAGGATGCCACCATAGAGCAGCGGCGGCGGAATCTTGAGCAAGCGAACCCACAGGCCGATCAGCGGCAGGTTCAAGAGCACCAGCAAGACGTTGGCGATCAGCAGGCTGGCGATCAATCCCCAGACGAGCGCCGGCTGCGTCTGAAGCAGCAACGGGCCGGGATTGATGCCGTAGCTCTGGAAGGCTGACAGCATGATCGCCGCCGTTGCAGAGGTGGGAAGCCCAAGCGTCAGCATCGGCACAAGGACGCCGGCCGTCGAGGCGTTGTTCGCGGCCTCCGGACCAGCAACTCCTTCGATCGCGCCCGTCGTTCCGAACTCGTCCCGGTGCGGCGACAGCTTCTTTTCGATCGCATAGGAAAGAAAGGTCGGGATTTCGGCGCCGCCGGCTGGCATGGAGCCGATCGGAAAGCCGATGAGCGTGCCGCGCAGCCACGGCTTCCAGGAGCGCGCCCATTCCGCACGCGTCATGTAGAGCGAGCCGCGCAAGGGGGTGATCTCATCCTTGCCGGCATACCGACGGCCGGCGACATAGAGGGTCTCGCCGACCGCAAACAGGCCAACTGCCGCGACGATCATGCTCGTGCCATCGAGCAGTTCGGGCACGCCGAAGGTGAAGCGCGCCTGCCCGGTCTGCATGTCGACGCCGATCATGCCGAGGAAAAAGCCGGCAAACAGGCTGGTGAGGCCACGTACCGACGATGGACCCAGCACGGCCGAGACCATGACGAACGACAGGACCATGAGCGAAAAATACTCCGCCGGTCCGAACTTCAGCGCCATGCCGACAACAACCGGAGCAAGGAAGGCGACGCCGAGCGTGCCGATCGTGCCGGCGACAAACGAGCCGATCGCCGACGTCGCCAGAGCGGCGCCGGCCCGACCAGAACGCGCCATGCGGTTGCCTTCGAGCGCGGTCACGACCGTGGCGCTCTCACCTGGTGTGTTGAGCAGGATCGACGTGGTCGAGCCGCCGTACATAGCGCCGTAGTAGATGCCGGCAAACAGGATGAATGACGCCTCCGGAGAGACCTGGTAGGTGATCGGCAAAAGGAGCGCGATCGTCAGCGCCGGACCGAGGCCGGGCAGGACGCCGATCGCCGTCCCAAGTGTCGTGCCGGCCAGACACCAGAGCAGGTTGATCGGCGTCAGGGCAACGGCAAAACCGGTCGTGAGTTGTTTTAGGGTTTCCACGTCAACCTCCAAGAAGGCTCTCGACGACACCGCCGCCGATATTGACGCCAAGCAACTTGGCAAAGCCGAAATAAGCGGCAAGCGCGAGCAGCAGCCCGCAGGCGGCGTCCCGCATGGGCCGGCGGCTGCCGAAGCCACGGGCGATCAACACGAACATAATGACGGAGGCAGCGGTGAAGCCGACGCTGCCGATGAGGACCACGTTGGCAACGAGCCCGGCCGCGACATAGGCGATGGATCGCCAATCGGGCGGAGTGGACTTTTCTTCCTCGTCCTGCCAGCCGCCGCGAAGGGCGCTCCACAGGAGCGACACGGCCAATACCGTCAGGCCGGCGGCGGTCAGATAGGGGAACACCGTCGGCCCGACTTTTGCATAGAGAGGCGAGACCGCCATGAGGCTGGTCTGCCAGGCAATGACGCCGGCGACGAGCAGAACGCCGATGCTGAGGGTCAGTTCGGGTAACGCCGGTTTCGAATGTATGGGTGGGGGCATCTTTTGACCTCCGGCGGGCGGCCCATCTACGGGCAGCCCACTAGGTTGCGTTCTCGGGAAGGGATCAGGAAGCGAGACCGAGGTCCTTGAGGATCGCTGTAATCTTCGCTGTGTCTTCGACAAGGAATTGCGAATAGGCCTCGCCAGTCAGAAGGATCGGCGTCCAGGAGCGCTTGTCCGTCTCGTCCTTCCAGGCCTTGCTCGTCGCCATCTTTTCGATCATCGCAATCAACGCGGCCCTGTTTTCCTCGGTGATGCCGGGAGGCGCAAAAATACCGCGCCAGTTGAACAGCTCGACGTCGACCCCCGCCTCCTTGAAGGTCTCCGCGTCGATGCCCGCCTGCCGCTCGTCGGCCGAGATGGCGAGGACGCGTAGCGTGCCGGCCTTGACCTGCTCGGCAAACTCGCCATAGCCCGAGATGCCGGCGGCAACCTGATTGCCAAGCAGCGCTGCAAGCGCTTCACCGCCACCGGCAAACGGTACGTAGGACAGGTCAGTCGGCTTCACGCCTGAGGCTTTGGCAACGAGGCCGAAAAGGATGTGGTCCGAACCACCGGCCGAACCGCCCGCGACCGGAACCTTGGTGGGATCTGCCTTGAGCGCCTCGACAAAATCCTGAAGGGAATTGAACGGCGAATTGGCAGGCACGACCAGAGCCAGGAATTCGCCCGTCAGGCGCGCAATTGGCGTCGTCTGATCTAGGGTCGCCGGCGATTTGTTCGCGATGATCGCGCCGGTCATGACCATGCCGCCAACCATGATAGCGCTCTCGCGACCCTTCCACTGGTTGATGAACTGCGGAAGGCCGACTGTGCCGCCGGCGCCGCCGACATTGGTGATCTGCGCACCGGAGATGAGATTCTCGGCGCGAAGAACCTGTTCCATCGTCCGCGCGGTCTGGTCCCATCCTCCGCCGGGGGCGGCCGGCACGAAAATCTGCAGCTGCGGCGCGTCCGAGGCCTGCGCAGGGCCAAGCGGGCCTGCGAGAGCAACGGCTGCAAAAGTAGTCGCATAAGCCAGTAGATGACGTCGATTTAGCATTGTGTCCTCCCTTTATGACGCCACCGACAGCGTCGAAAGTGGGTCCTCCCGACCCGGGGCACACAAATCGCAGAGGATTAGCGTTCTGTCAAACAGAATTATATTCTGGCAGACAGAACGATATGCAATCAGAAATCTTGGTGATAGGACAATTGGAAACGTTAGGATCGCCGCATTGAACACGAAATACCCACAGCAGGAGGCAAGCGGACCGCCCGAGGGGGTAGCCGCGCTTGATCGCGCCATCGCAATCATGAATGCCTTTACGGTGACGGATCGCTCTTTGACGCTCGCGGAAATCTCCTCGCGAACGGGCCTGTACAAGAGCACGATCCTGCGACTTCTTGCCTCTCTGTTGCGGGCAAGTCTGATGGAGCGGCTTGATGACGGTCGCTATCGAATTGGACCGGCAGCCTTCAGATTAGGCTCGATCTATCAGCGCTCGTTGATTACTGCGGAGGTGCTGTTGCCACACATGCGCGCGCTGAATGACCAGAGTTCGGAGAGCGTCGCATTTTATGTGCTGGCTGGAGATGTCAGAACCTGTCTCTACCGCATCGAGGCGAAGCATGCGATCCGCTACACCGTACGTGAAGGCGACGTGCTCCCACTCTCCGCCGGCTCCGGTGGACGAGTGCTGGTAGCATTTTCCGGCCAGCCGGGCGAGCCATATGAAACGATCCGCAAGAATGGCTATCACATCTCGTTCGGAGAACGCGATCCGGAGACCGTCGGCATTTCCGCACCTGTCTTCGGTGCGGGCGACGCGTTGCTGGGCGCAGTGACACTAGCTGGACCGCGTTCGCGCGTGGATGAACCCTTCATACGAAAGATGATCGAGCCACTGTTGCGGGCGGCTGCGGACATGACGGAAGCTTTCGGAGGCAGTAGAGGCCTTCTCCAATCATAAGGTCCATGATCAGGACGGCATACGCGTCGACGGAAACATCGCGGGATGTGTCTTATCTCTCAGCCCAATGATCGCCGCGATTTTTTTGGGGATGGTGTTTGCCAATATCGTCGGCTTCTCGGCGTCTGCCGATGCTGGCATCTCCGTCGCGGGAAAAAACTGCTTCGTCTAGCGGTTGCCATGCTTGGCCTGCAGCTAACCTTCAACCAACTGGCCGGCATCGGGATCACCGGTCTGATGTTAGCGGCGACGGTTGTGGTTTCAACGTTGATTTTTACGGTTTGGGTGGGGCGCTGCGAGGGAGAAGTACCAGAGCTTCGGACGCTGATAACCTCGCACCAGCGATGGCTTATGCGAATCCTGGGCCGATCCGCACCGACTGCGGGCTTTCCTTCACAAGCACAATTGCGCATTGTGCGCCCCCGAGAGGAGGATCGGATGACCTACAATTGGGAAGGCGCCCGGAACTCCGCACTCTGTGTTTATTTTTTTCACTGGCGTATCTTAAACGGTGGCGCATCGTACGCATGCTGCACCAGACGAGTTTCTTCAGAATTGGGCGTTTCCTTGATATTCTCGAGAAGATTCGCCCCATAGCTGCGTATTTACTAATATTTCGATCAAAAAAAGCGCGTCGGTTACGCGGAATTTCGGTCAATCCTGGCGTCGGTCGGTTGACAGTCTCGCGACCTTGTCACACAAATTGTGAAAATGATTTTCAGTACCAGGCCGGGACACGCGAAGCCATCGCTGACGAAGGTGGCCTACGGATAAGTCGACAGCACAATTCGCCGAGGAGCAATGCGCATGACCAGTCAGCGGCTCATCATGCTGATCTTTTTCCTCCAACCTATCGCTTTTGGCGCCTGGTTGCCACGCATCCCAGACATTCAACAAAAGCTCGGTCTCGGGCCGGCCGAACTGGCGTTGGCCCTGCTCGGCATGCCGGCAGGAATCCTGCTAACCCTGCCCTTCGCTGGCCGCTTCGTCGCCCGGATCGGCGGCCGCGCCACCATCCTCTACGGCTTCGTGGTGTTTCTCGGGCTGGTGTGGCTACCGACATGGGCGCCAAGCATCGAGTTGCTTTTCGTAACACTCGCAGTCATGGGCGTTGCGTTGGCGACATTGGAGCTGGGCCTCAACGTCGAGGCGGATGCCATCGAGAAGCGCTCTGCCAAGTTGATCATGAGCACATGTCACGGCTTCTGGAGCCTCGGGATCATGGCGGGCAGTCTGGTCGGCATCGGCTTTGCTGCAGCGGGCGTGCCGCCTGAATGGGCCGTGCTGATTGCAGCGGCGGTTATGTTGCCAATCAGCCTTCTGGCAGCCAAGGCGTTGCCGGACCTACATGTTGTAGAGCCAACGCAGACGGACACCGTCAAAACCAGGCGCCGCCCACCAAGTCGAGCTTTGCTCGGTATTTGCTTCTTTGTCTTCGGCATCACCATGACCGAGGGCGCGGTTGCGGACTGGTCGGCAGTCTACCTGCGAGACGTGTTCGGGCTCGCCAGCGCCAGCGCCGGTTTTGGCTATTCGATCTTCGCCTTCATGGTCGCTGCGGGACGGTTCGGCGGTGACCGGCTCAAGGCCATCTACGGGCCTGTCGCTGTGGCTCGCACATGCGGGCTCGCCAGTGTTGCGGGGCTGCTCTTGGTGGCGATAAGCCCGGCTGCCTGGTTGGCGCTGATCGGCTTTGCCGCCATGGGCTTCGGTGTATCGGTCGGTTTTCCGCTTGCTGTCACAGCGGCAGCCGACCAAAAAGACCGGCCGGCACCCGCAAGTGTGGCGATACTGTCTTTCGTGGCACTCCTCGGCTTTCTGATTGGACCGCCAATGATCGGACTTGTTGCCGAGCACAGCGACATGCGTTTCGGTTTGGGGATGCTTGTTCCCTTCCTGGCTGTGAGCTTGCTGCTGACCGGCATGCTGAAGCCGGGCACCAAAGCGGCTCCCGTGCTGGTATCAACCTGAAAGCTGACGCCCCGGTCCACAATTCGCCTGCCGGTTTCCGCATCAGTTGTCGGAAGGTCAAAGGCAACGCGTGGCTATTGCGCGAGCGATGCCGTGTTCTATGTGGCCATGATCAGGCCCCTGCCCCCTTGATCTTCAGCATCACTTGCAGGCAGTCTCCCCGCGTTTCCTAGACTTCCTCGCGCGCCACAGACTGTCGCGCCAGCCAGCCCCCTCAGAAAAGGTTCTCTCATGCCCAGCTACCCGGATATCCTTCTTCACATCGACGGCAAATGGCGGCCGGCGCGATCAGGCAAGAGCATTCCGGTTGTCGACCCTGCAACCGAAGAGGCGATCGGAACTGTCGCCTGGGCCGAGGTTCCCGATCTCGACGAGGCACTTGAAGCGGCCCAGAAAGGCTTTGAGATCTGGCGCCGGATCTCCTCCTTCGACCGGGGAAAACTCATGCGCGCCGCCGCAGCGCTGTTGAGGCAGCGCGCCGACGACATCGCCTGGCTGATGACCCGCGAACAGGGCAAGCCGCTTGGCCAGTCCAAGGGTGAGATATTGAGTGCTGCCGACATCATCGACTGGTTCGCCGAAGAGGGCCGGCGCGCCTATGGCCAGATCATTCCGCCGCGTGCGCCCGATGTGACCCAGATGACGGTGAAGGTCCCGGTTGGTCCGGTAGCCGCATTTACGCCCTGGAATTTTCCGATCAACCAGGTGGTACGCAAACTCTCGGCGGCTCTTACGACCGGATGCTCGATCATCGTCAAGGCGCCCGAGGAAACGCCGGCATCGCCGGCCGAACTGATCCGTTGCTTTGTGGATGCAGGAGTGCCGGATGGCGTGGTCAACCTCGTCTATGGCGTGCCCGCACAGATCTCGCAGTATCTGATTTCACATCCGGTGATCCGCAAGATGTCCTTCACAGGCTCGACTCCGGTTGGCAAGTCGCTGGCTTCGCTTGCCGGCCTGCACATGAAGCGGGCGACGATGGAGCTTGGCGGCCATGCCCCGGTGATCGTCACCGAGGATGCCGACGTCGACGAGGCGGTCGCGGTAATGGCTGGCAGCAAATACCGCAATGCCGGTCAGGTCTGCGTGTCGCCGACGCGTTTCCTCGTGCAGGAACGGGTGGCCGATCGGTTCATCGACGGCTTCACCGCCGCCTCGCAGGCGATCAAGGTCGGCAATGGCCTTGATAGTAAGACGGACATGGGGCCGCTTGCCAACGAGCGCCGTATTCCCGTAATCGAGAAGCTGATCGTCGATGCCGTCGAACAGGGCGGGCGCTTGACGACCGGCGGCCACCGCATCGGCAATCGCGGTTACTTCTTCGAGCCGACGGTGCTTGCAGACGTGCCGTGCTCGGCCGCCATCATGAACGACGAACCCTTCGGCCCAGTTGCGATCATCAACCGGTATTCGGAACTGGACGATGCGATCGAAGAGGCCAACCGCCTACCCTTCGGGCTGGCCGCCTATGCCTTCACCGGCTCGCAGAAACAGTCGGATCGCATTGCTGCCGAAATCGAAAGCGGCATGGTCTCGATCAACCATCTCGGCCTTGCCCTGCCCGAAGTCCCGTTCGGGGGGATCAAGGATTCCGGCTATGGCACCGAAGGCGGATCCGAAGCGATAGATGCCTATCTGGAAACGCGCTTCGTGACGCGCAAGAGCGCCTGAAATCTCGCCACGCCGTTGTCTGGTCCCGCCGGGAGAGCGCGCGCGCCTGGCGGGGAACCACGAGCCAAAATACGGCCGTCCGGCTCCGGGGTCAGGTGGTCCCGCCACATCAGCGTTGATCCATGGCGCGGCGGTTCAACTGGCATTGAGGCGGTACGGCTGACAGGCGCGCACTCGTTGAAACCATCCCCTCCTGCAAACGAATGCGCTTTGCGTTTGTTGCGCGGAAATTTCCTCGCACGCAACGCGCCATCGTGTGGCGTGCTGACTTCGAAACCAAAGATCGCTGAGAATGTTTAACCTTCACTGTGGCAGGTCACAGGGAGGAATGGCAATGCGAAATGGGCTGAATCCGCGGCAGGAAATCGCTTCCGCAACCACGCTTGATATTACCGACATCACAAGCGAGGCATCAGGTATGCTTGGCTTCGACGCCCACGAGCAGGTTTGGCTGGGCCGCGACACCGAGCGCGGCCTTGAGGCAATCGTGGCTGTTCACACGACGGTCCTTGGTCCGGCTTTGGGCGGAACCCGCATCTGGCCGCATGTCAGCTTCGAGGCCGGCGTCACCGATGCACTGCGCCTTTCGCGCGGCATGAGCTTCAAGTCCGCCATCGCCGGCCTGGCGCTGGGCGGCGGCAAGGCGGTGATCATCGCCGACCCGAAGACAGAGAAAACGCCGGCGATGCTCGCGGCCTATGCCGAGATGCTGAATGCGCTGGTTGGCCAATACATCACGGCCGAAGATGTCGGTATGACGCTTGCGGACGCGGACTTCCTTGCCGAGCGCACGCCGAACGTCAGCGGCACCACCAAGGGCGGCAGTGGCAACCCATCGCCCTTTACCGCATTGGGCACGTTCCTCGGCCTCAAGGCCGCACTGCGCCATCGCACCGGTAGCGATAACCTGAAAGGCATTCGCGTTGCCGTACAGGGATTGGGGTCTGTCGGTTGGGCGCTCTGCCAGAGGCTCCACACCGAAGGCGCCATGCTGACGGTTTCCGATCTCGACCAAGCCCGCACCGAACGCGCCGCTCAAGAGCTTGGCGCGACAGTCGTCGAGGGTCAGGCGATCATTGCAGCGGATGTCGATATATTCGCGCCCTGTGCGTTGGGCGGCGTTCTGTCCGCCGTGACGATCCCGTTGCTCCGAGCCAAGATCGTTGCGGGAGCGGCAAACAATCAGCTCGCGACCGCTGCGGACGGTGAGCGCCTCAGGGAAAGAGGCATCCTCTATGCGCCCGACTATGTCATCAACGCCGGCGGTGTTATCAATGTCGCGGCCGAAATAGGCAGCGGTCGCTACAGCGTCGACGATGTGATGGTTCGCGTCGACCGGATCCCTTTCACATTGACCCGCATCTTCGAACGCGCCGAGGACGAGGGCCGAACCACCGACGCCGTGGCCGAAACGATGGCCCGCGAGATCATCGAGACTGCCAGACAATAGGTTTGCCCAGACTGCAATATGGTGGACAAGCGAAGACTTCTGCTCAATGTTCCCGCACAGCCGCATCAGCGAGCCCATTGTTTTGGGTTGGCCGATGCGGCAGCCGCAACGTCGGCCTGACAGCGGATCTGCACGTTGTCGGCCCAAATCGCCGCGAGGATGTCATGGCATTTGAACTCTACTACTGGGATGGCATTCAGGGCCGTGGAGAATTCGTGCGGCTGGCACTTGAGCACGCCGGGGCCGACTATGTCGATGTCACGCGGGAGCCTGACCGCGGGACGGATGAGATGATGCAGTTCATCGATAGTTCGTCGGAGGCGCATATTCCCTTCGCGCCTCCTTTTCTCAATGACGGCGGGCAGCTCGTCTCCCATGTTGCCAACATCCTGCTCTATCTCGGCCCTCGGCTTGATCTTGCGCCGCGAGACGAAGACGCGCGCTGGTTCGCCAACGGACTTCAATTGACGATCACTGATTTCGTCGCCGAAGTGCACGACACGCACCACCCGATCGCGACTTCCAAGTACTATGAAGACCAGAAAGAAGAAGCAAAGGCGCGAGCGTCGGAGTTCGTCATGAACCGCCTGCCGAAATTCCTTGGTTATTTCGAGCGCGTGTTGAAGCAAAACCCGGTACAAGGCGGCCATCTTGTCGGCGACAGCCTTACCTATGTTGACCTGTCGATGTTCCAGATGATCGAAGGGCTGGTCTATGCCTTCCCCAAGGCAATGAAGCACCACGACATCCGATATCCGGGTCTCGCACGGCTTCACGAGCGGGTGAAGGACAGTCCCGCTATTGCTTCCTATCTGGCGTCGCCGCGTCGATTGGCGTTCAACGAAAGCGGCATTTTCCGCAGATATCCCGCGCTCGATATCGATCCGTGATCACTGCGACCCTTCAACACTGCGGTCGCGTGCAGAGCGACTATGGGACGTCATTTCCGGTCGCCGCAGCGTAGAGGTCGAACCAGGTTTGCCTGTCGATGCGAACCGCAAGCGCCTCTGAAAAACGGCGGATCCGATCGATGCTGTTTGTGCCAAGCACAGGCAGAATTCGGGCTGGGTGGGCAAGCAGCCAAGCAATCGCGACGGCGGCCCGGTCGACGCCAGCCTCGGCACCGAGACGGTCGAGCTTCTCGGCGAGCACACCGTCACTCTCCGTCATCAACCGGCCCCCTGCAAGCGGGGACCAGGCCATCGCCGGGGTCGACATTTGCTGGAGGTGAGCAATATCCCCGTTGGTGAAGGGCGCCGTTGCCAACAGACTGAGTTCAATCTGGTTGGTCGCGAGCCTTGTACTCATCGCCGACTGTAAAAGGCTTTGATCCCATGGGCGAAAATTCGAGACGCCGACCGATCGTACCTTTCCATCCTTGACCAGTGCGTCGAGCGCAGCACCCGTTTCGACGTGATTCATGAACGGGTCAGGCCGGTGAATGAGAAGAAGATCGATGTAGTCCGTGGCCATCAGTCGGAGCGATTCGTCGACCGAGGCAGTGATATGGCGGGCGCTTGTGTCGTAATGCTTGACCTTCGCGGCGCCGTGCCTGCCGGCAGGGTAGACGATGCCGCATTTGGTGACGATCTCGATGCGCTGACGAAGTCCGCTGCCACGCAACGCTTTGCCGAAGAGTTCTTCGACCATATAGCCGCCGTAGATGTCGGCGTGATCCATCGTGGTCACGCCCTGATCGAGACACGCTTCAATCTTTGAGCGGATGTGAGCGATCGACGTGTCCTGATCGTCTGCCAGCCGCCACATGCCGTAGACAATCCGCGAAAGCTCCACGTCTCCCGCAATTCCAATCCGCTCCATCGTTACTCTCCATGTCGGCTCACTGTGTCGCGAAGCTATAATCTGTTGCTGATTTCAGCAACTTGGCAGCGGCGGTAAATGTCGACGATCCGCATTTCCTCCGTGCAGCGCCAGTGAGCGCGCTAAATTTTGTTTTCAGCGCGGCCCCTGCCCCCGTCCCGTCAACAGCCACGAGAGGCTTACGCTCAAGACGCCGGCGATCATCGCCAGGCGATTGGCACGTGGGGCATCCAGATCGTTTTCCCAGTTGAACCACGTGCTCGTCTCGACGCCGACGATCCTGGCGGCCTTTTGTGCCGAAACGTCAAGCGCATCGCGCGCAAGCGACATACGTCCGCCGATTGTGTCATCCTGGGTGCAGAACGTGTTTTCATAATTGTTGAAGTTCATCGGTATCCCTTTCCATTCTGATGTGAGCGGTCGCCCGGCGGCATTTGGCTGACGCCGGGCTCTTTCTCCCGTGGGTGGACCGGCTTACCTTCCGGTCCAGGCCTTCACCTGATCGGGGTGATCAGCGATGTATTTCTCGACTGCAGCTTCATAGGAAGTCTCCTGCGCCTGGAACATCGCAGCCTCCAGATCGCCGATCGGCAGTTTCATGCGGGAGAGGAAGGCGGCGACATCAGGATTGTCCTGCTTGAACCCCTGGCGCGCCAGCACGTCGACATGCTCGGCCTCACCGAGCGAGCCCTTCGGATCGGCGATGTAGCGAAGCTCGTATTTGCCGAACATCCAATGCGGGCTCCAGGACGTAGCGACGAACCACTTTTCAGTTCTGATTGCGCGATCCAACGCCGTCAGCATCCCGGCTTCGCTGGAGATCTGAAGCTTGTAGCCGTCGAGGCCATAATCCTTGAGCGCCTTTTCCGAGAGACGCGTCAGCCCGGCGCCCGGATCGATACCCTGAACCGTCGAAGTAAGCTTTTCCTTGATCTCGGGCTTCTGCAGATCCTCGATCGAGTTGAGTTCGCTTTCGGGAATGTAGGCCGGGACGACCCAGCCGAGGTTGGCGCCCTCATAGACAGTGCCGAGGGTCTCGACCTTGTCCTTCACCTTGCCGTAGTAATCGGCATGGGTTTGCGGCAGCCATGCCATCATCATCGCATCGAGATCGCCACGGCTGACCCCTTGATAGAGCGGAGCGACGTCTGTCTGGACAAGCTCGACCTCGTGGCCGAGTTCATCCTTGATGATTTTCGCCGCGAGCTTGGTGACGAATTCCGCATCCGACCATGCTGCCCAGCCGATTTTCACAGGCTTTGTCTCCTGCGCGAAGCTTGCGCCTGCCGGCCCGCCAATAAACATGGCCGCAAGGCCGATGGTTGCGATTGTCTTGAACATATCCAATCCTTCCTATGCATTTCGAATGACAGCGGGCGGAACGCCCGCCGATGAAGACGCTGCGCTCAGGCCGTCTTGGCCTCGGGCTCGCGCTGTGCGAACTTCACAAACGGCAGGCGCCAGGAAGCGCCTTTCTTTCCAAGGCTCTGGGTAAGGCGATCGAGAATGACGGCGAGGATGACCACGGCCAGGCCGCCTTCGAAGCCGGTGCCGACATCGAGCCGCTGGATGCCCGTCAGCACCGTGTTACCGAGGCCGCCCGCGCCGATCATCGAGGCGATGACCACCATCGACAGCGACAGCATGATCGTCTGGTTGATGCCCGCCATGATCGACGGCATTGCGTTGGGTAGCTGGACCTTGAGGAGAAGCTGGGTCGGCGTGCAGCCAAAGGCATTGCCTGCCTCGACGAACTCCACATGCACCTGCCGGATGCCGAGATTGGTCAGACGCACGACCGGGGGCATGGAAAAGATGACGGTCGCAATGGTGCCAGGAACCGCGCCGAGCCCAAAGAACATCGCCGCCGGGATGAGGTAGACGAAGGCCGGCATCGTCTGCATCAGATCGAGCCCCGGGCGGATGACCGCGGCGACGGAATCCCGTCGCGCCATGGCGACGCCGAGCGGCAAGCCGATGATCATCGCGATGACAGTCGAAGCAATGACAAGAGACAACGTCTCCATCATCGCTGCCCACAGTCCCATTTGCCCGACCAGCGAAAGCGACAATCCGGCAAAGACCGCAAAGCCGAATGAGACGCGCCACAGGGCGAGAAGAGCGAAGATCGCTATACCAACCGGCGCGGGAATGCTGAGCAGACCGTTCTGCAATCCGTTCGTCACGAACCCGATCGACGCAGCGATGAAGTCGAGCGCGGGCGAAAAATTGTCGAGGATGTAATTGACGGCCGAATCGATGCCGTCTCCGATGTCGAAGCTCATAATTTTATCCGATTGGCTGGTGAGGTTCAGTTGGCGCGGTCGAGCGTCTCAAGCAGCGTCGACTTGCTGATGGCGCCGATGTAACGGTCTTGGTCGTCGACAACAGGAACCGGCCATGCGCTTGCAGCCACTTGCCCAAGGACACTCGAGAGCTGTTCGCTGGCAAGGATCGGCGCTGCGTCGGCAAGGAAAGCCTTGCGATATGGATCTTCCGCCTTGGAGCGGATCTTCTCCATCAATGACGCCTGGCTGACCATGCCATGGTATTTCATGTCGCGGCCGACGATGATCGCGAACTCCCTGTCGCGGCTCTTCATCTGCTCCAGCGCGGCAGCGGCGGAAACACCCTGACGCTCTATGATGGTGATCTGGGTCTTTCGCGCGACGTCGCCGGCCTTGAAAACCTGCGAGACGTCGACATTGCGGAAGAACGACCGAACATAGTCGTTGGCGGGATTGCCGACGATTTCGTCAGGTGTGCCGACCTGGACGACGTTTCCGTTCTGCATGATGCAGATACGGTCACCGATGCGCATCGCCTCGTCGAGATCATGGCTGACGAAGACGATCGTTCGGCTGTGTTCGGACTGCAGCCGAACCAGTTCGTCCTGCATTTCCGTGCGGATGAGCGGATCAAGCGCCGAAAACGCTTCGTCCATAAGCAGGATCGACGGTTCGCTTGCCAATGCCCGGGCAAGGCCGACGCGCTGCTTCATGCCGCCGGAGAGTTCGTCAGTGCGGCTTTCGCTATAACCGTCAAGCCCGACGGCTTTCAGCGCCACCATGGCCTTCGCCTTGCGCTCGGCTTCGCCGACGCCTGCCACTTCCAGCCCGAAGGCGGCGTTGTTTAGAACATTGCGGTTTGGGAGAAGCGCGAAGGACTGGAACACCATGCTGATGTCTCGGCGACGGAGCTCGATCAGCGCCTTGCGCGACATCTTCGTGATGTCTTGGCCGTCGATCTCGATGGAACCGGATGTCGGCTCGATGAGCCGGTTGAGCAGGCGCAGAAGCGTGGATTTGCCGGAACCGGACAGGCCCATGATCACGAAGATCTCGCCTGCCTTGATATCGAAGCTGGCGTCGTTGACGCCAATGGAGCAACCGGTTGCTCGGTGAATGTCTGCCTTGCTCTTGGCGGAGCGAATGAGCTCCAGAGCATCTTCCGGGTATTCCCCGAAAATCTTGTAGACGTCCTTCAATCTTATCTTGGTCGAACTCTCGGACGTGCCGTTCTCGTGTTCCGTCGTAAAAGCCATAAAAAATTGCCGCCTGCTCAATAGCTGACGCACTCTCCTTGTTTGTGATCTTCAGCATTCCTCAAGCAAATACCGCTCAAGGAAATGATTTCTTTAGGCACCAATTCCATCGCGCGGAATATGGCGAAGTTAATCCTCGGCAATCGTCAGGTGAGCATTATTATAATAATACATGCTGCATTGATGAGCGCGGAGAAACTGTCGTTTCTACAATGGCGAATGATGGCCGAGGCGCAAAGGATTGCCTTTATTACGACGCAGAGTTCCGGATGTCCATTGAAAATTCTATTTTTTTGACGATCATGGTCCGCCTGAGCAACTCAACGAGGTCCCGTGGACGCCCGAACACCCTGCAAAAGCGCGCATGCGCGTGCTCGGTTTGACGCCGGTTGAAAGGGTTTTCCGGAGCGATGTGCGACATCGACAAGGGACCGCTGACGGCTAGCCGGCGACCTCATTGCAGTAGACGCCCCATAGGTCCACCTGCCTGACATATCCAATGAGACCGTGTCGCCTGACCGTCACTTCGCACCAGGTTCCATCACAACGATCAAGCCTGAGGAGCACGCCGCCTTGCAAGCTGGCGCGCTCCGTGGCTGTCGCTGCAGGCGCGCTTCTCAGTGCTGCGTTCGAATCCAGCCAGTTTCCGACGGTGGCCATCCGTTGACCGGAGAGCAGCGCTGCCGACATCCAGCCGATAGCGCCGTCCGCGTCGCGAAGCATTCGCCAGTTGCCGGACTCTTCCACAACCCTCGAGCGGCAAACCGGGCGTGACATAAAGCCAGATGATCAGCGAGGCCATCTGGCGCTGGACTCATCGTGTGCAGCGGGCAGCACCTTTGAGGGCTGCCGTCATGCCTTTCAGTGAAAACGAATAGGTCGTTTCCGTGCCGCGGCGTGAGCGCGCATTCAGCGTCATTGTGGCGCCCGCCTTCATGGCGGCTACGAGCTCGGCATCACGGGCCTCGCGTCGCGTCCATGCGGCCCTGCCCTGCGGTGCCAGCGTGAAAGCCTTGTCGCCCACCGTGGCAGTCAGGGTGGAACCGGCCTCGAGATCATAGCCCATGATGGCTTGTGGCACATATCCGGTGGCCGGCCGCGGCGACGGCGCGACAAGGAAGAAGTTGTCGCCGTGGTCGACGTGATCAGGTTTCATCGTCGTTGGGATCGAGAGAATGTAGCAGGTGTCGCGCCCGTCATTTTTGTAGGAATACACGCCCCAGGCGCCGAAGGAGTTGAGCTTTACGGGTTGCGCCTGCGCTGAAGCGTAGGTGGTAAGGACGATAGCGCAAGCAGCAATAACTCTGGATTTCATCTTGTTTCCTTTGGCATGGACGGATCAGGCAGTGCGTTTCGACCGCACACAAGATGCGCCATTCGCGGTCGCAATCGTTGTCAAAGTGTTAACGAAAAGCACCCGAAAAAATGCCCATTGCCGCCGACCAGGCGCAAGTCCCGCGCAATGCACTGCTTGTGCCTCGCCTGACTGAGACGTGCGACCTCGATAAAAATATCGTGACCGGATTGTGTTCACTTGAGGGGTCGACATGTGGTCGGTTAGTCGCGAACATGAACGGGAGATGAACAGATATTTGATCAAAGTTTGGAACGGGCGCCCATGTTCGGCCTAACGTTCGCTTCACAATTCTCTTTGCAACCCATTGACATTGCTGGGGTCGTGGCGGTCAGGACTACCATCGCCTACTCTGACGTGTTGACGGACGTCGACATTTCGGTAACGCACGAACACGGTGTCATCTACCTGGATGGGGTGGTGTCATCCGTCCGGATGCGCGATGCGGCCCAGAAGATAGCTGCTGAAGTTACCGGTTCACCCGTCAGAAACCGGCTTTGCGTAGCACATTGACCGTTACCTTTGAAAACGTGACCGTCGGGATCGGTCACGGCATCTTGCGCCCGACGATTAGCGCTGATCACGACACCCGGCAGGTTCATTCCGCAGCAAGGGTGCGGCCATACATGGCCGTCAAACGCCTGGAATTAACGCGATCGAAAGCCGGTGATGTTAGCACTCCTGGGTTGAAAAGGGAGAGCTGTCATGCTGCCTGCACCATGGAAGCCGATTGAATCCGGTGGCCTGATCCGGCTGGGATCCGCACGCGACGGCGGTTATGTCGTTCCGAAGCGCGCCGTGCTTGCCTCAAAGCGCTTGATCAGCATGGGACTGAACGACGATTGGCAGTTCGAGAAGGAATTTCGGCAGCTCGCAGGCGTTGGCATCGTCTGCTTCGACCATTCCGTCACTTGGAAGTTCTGGCTGCGGTATTATGTCGAGCAGGTTCTGCGGCTTCGCTGGGGCAGACTGGCGCGATATCTGGATTATCGATGGTTCTTCAGCCGGCCAGGCGTCGAGCACCAGCCCATCAGAATCGGCTATGATCAACCGGGGGAAGTTAGCGTCAAGGGGCTGCTCAAGGAATTCTCCGAAGACAATATTTTCCTCAAGATCGATATTGAGGGATCTGAGTACCGGATACTGGACGATATCGTGAAATATTCGGACCGCTTTACCAGCGTCGTCATCGAACTCCACGATATCGACATACACAAAGATCGAATCCGCAGGTTTGTGGAGGGAATGTCGAATTTCTCGATCGTTTTCCTTCACCCGAACAATTTTAGCGGCACGGACGATCAGGGCGATCCATTGGTTATCGAAATGTGCCTTGTGAGGAATGATCTGCTGGACCCGGCAGCACCAGGCGAGACACGCCCCGAACTGCCGGCAAACACGTCACGCCTCCCCGATATCGAATTGCGCTTCGCTCCGGTCGGCATCAGTTCGACGGTCGGGCCGCGCCGCGATCTCACGGCTTAAGCTGACATCCACAGCATCCCAGGAGTAGCGGTCCTCATTGGTACCGCCACTCCGTACTCAGCGTTTGAACAAGGGTGTGCGAACGTGCCCCGAAGCAGCGTATGTGAGCGAGGATTCGAGTTGCTCGAACGGCAAGCCGCGACGGAGCAGATGAGCGACAGCGACCTCGACGATCAGCGGTGCGAATTTCTCTGCGGGACAGGCATGCACGCCGGCACCGAACTCAAGAAACTTTCTGTCCGCCCGTGTGATATCGAAACGATCCGGATCCGGATTTAACGCCGGGTCCCGGTTGGCCGCCGCCAGCAATACGATGATCATCTCGCCCTGCCGCACCCTATGGCCTGCGATCTTCCCGTCACGCGCCATGAAGCGAAAAGTGCTGTTGGTGACGGGATCACACCGCAAAACCTCCTGAATGAGCGGTCGCAGCAATGTCGGATCCGCGACGACCTGCGTGCGCAGCGCCGGTTGGCGCGCCAGCGCCAGGAGCGTCGATCCGATCAGAGACGCCATCGCCACATAGCCCTGAACCAGGTAGCCGATGGCGTTGACGACGACATCAGTTTCATCATCGCACCCGACCCGCCTTGCCTCGTTTGCCAGGGCGTGAAGCAACGGACCGCACTGTTGACTGTCGCGCCTGATCTTCATGACTAGCTCGAACAGCGCCTGGGCGCCGTGGTGGCCCCGTGCGAGCAGTTCTGCAGTCAATGCGGGGATCCCGGTTGCCGCGGCCGCAGCGGCGGCGCCATAATCGCCGAGCCACGCCATGACATCGCCGAAGCTGGCCTTGGGGATGCCAAGCAGTTGCGCGACAACCTGCACCGGCAACGCAAACATGAACGTCATCGTTCTATCCACGCTGAACATCTCTTGTGCGTCACTGTCGAGTTCCATGGCACGCCGGTGCGCAACGACAGCGAGCTGCCCGAGATCGACGCCACGCAAGACGCTTGCGACCGCCCCCCTCAACGTGTCGCCGACGTCGTCATCGCGCAGACGCACCAAGCGCCCGAATATCTGGCCGGCCGCACCACCCAGCAAGGCCTCGGGGATCGGTTCGCTCAAGGGGCGCGTGAGACAGATCTTACTGGTCAGAACCTCCTTGACTGCAGCCGCGCTCGCAGCCACCCACCAGCCATTTGCCTCGTCATGAAAGAAAGGCTGCTCTTGTGCCAGACGGCTATAATAGGCGGAAGGGTCGCGATGAGATGGCGCAGCACGAACATGCGCGGGTTCGTCGGGGGAAAGTATGATTGTGTTCATGGCAATACTCCTGCGTTCGGGCCAATGAGCCGCCTTGTCCCTTAATGTCCCTTGCCTTTGCATTTGTCCAAGTTATAGTATTTCTGATACCGATCAGCTTTATGCATGGCCATGGACAGCGAAGCACTGCTCACATTCGTGACCATCCACCAGGCCAACGGGTTCTCGCGCGCCGCTGACATTCTCGGCCGCTCCCAGCCCGCCATCAGCCGGCGCATTGCCCTGCTCGAAGAGGAACTGGGCGTGCCGGTTTTCGAGCGTGCCGCCGGTGGCATTGTGTTGAGCGAAGCGGGCCGCACCCTGCTCCCACATGCAGAGCGCGTACTTGCTGCGCTCGGCGATGCCTCGAGTGCAATCAAAGCCATGCAAACGAACGTCGTGGGGCGTGTCGCGATCGTCGCTGTTGGCACACTCGCCGGCACGAACCTGACCGTGGTTCTCAAACACTTCACGGCCGAGCATCCCGGGATCGAACTTGCGATCAGCACCGCAACCAGCGCCGAAGTCAGCGAGCTGGTTCGGCGGGGTGAAGCGGCGATTGGTCTGCGCTATCTCCTCGACATCGCACCGGATCTCATCTGCGAGCATGTCGCCTCGGAACCCATGGCCGTCATCTGTCACGCCGACCATCCCCTGGCGGGCAAGGAAATCAAATCTCTGACTGAGCTGCGCCATGAGACCTGGTTCGCTTTCCGCAATTCTTACGATCAGCGCGAAACGTTCGCCGACAACATCTTTGCCCAGTTTCAGGCGCGCGGCGTCGGCGAAATCCGCTGGTCGGCCATAGACAGCCTCAATGCGATGAAACGCCTGGTCGAGGCCGGCCTCGGCATTGCGTTACTGCCGGAAAGCGCGATCGATGAGGAAAGGCGCGCAGGTTCACTCGCCACGGTCGGGGTTGCAGACCTGATCGTCGCAAACCCAATTTACACGGTCACGCGTCGTGGCGGTTATCTCAGCCCCGCCACGCTTCGTCTGCTGGAACTTCTGCGACCATCTCCCAGTTTCACGGGCAAGGCTGACCTGCAACCACAGAGCGGGAGACTTGAGTCTTCGTAAGACACAATCCGGTTGGGCAGGTCCTATACAAGGACGTGAGGCTGTAGACGGTCCAGCTTAGCATTGCGGAAAAAGCTGGTGACAGCACAAGACACCTTCGCAGCGGGCGGCCACTTCCTGATGCATTCAATGTGGTTTCGCTATTCCGGCTCGCGCAGATCGCAACGCCGGAGATGGAAAAGGCCGGTGGTGGCGCCATACTCGCTATCGCATCGATGGCGGGTAACGACAAGAACAAGCGCATGGCGTCCTACGGATCGTCGAAGGCAGCCGCAAATCACCTGATCCGCAATATCGCCTTCGACCTCGGCTCCAAAAACATCCGCGTCAACGGCATCGCACCGGGCGCCACGCGGACGGATGCACTTGGATCCATGCTGAATGATGACATCGAGGAAAGGATGCCGGCGCACACGCCCATCCGCCGACCGGGCGAACCCCAGGACATGGCAAACGCCGCCTCGTTCTTGTGTTCACCAGCCGGATCAGTGGTCAGATTGTTACCGTCTCGGGTGATGGCGTGCAGGAACTGGATTGAGACAACAGGATTGAGACCGGGCTCTCCGTACGGTCAATCGCATCGAGCTGCCGTGGCCTTGGAGCCATGGCGACCTGTTCCTTGCCAATCGCCGCTTGCCGGATCGACGGACGGCAGTCCCCGCCGACCGGCGGGCACTGACATCTTTTGCCCATAGGCAGCAAGACCGAATTTCGACGGTTCGCAGCAGCGGCAATCTCACGCGATCTTACGCCCGGCGCGCTCAGCTTACTGTTGGGCTGGGGGCGTGGTTTGAATTTTTTCCTGAACCTTCTTGGCCAGAGCCGGGTCGTTTTGGGCGGCTGTCAGGATAGAAGAGTATTCCTCCACCGAAATAGCGGACGAGGATTCCACAGCCTCCACCATCTGCTTGCTGGCTTCAGTCTGCAGCTTCTCCTTTGCCGCTGCGTCCGTTGTTGCTTCTATCTTCGCGGAATACGCCTGCCGGACCTTGTCGACCTGAAGGTAAGCGACTGCAAATGCCTGGATCTTCTGATCGCTGATGGCGGCATCCGTGCCCTTGCCGGCCTGGCCCTGGGTTGGCTGCGTCTCTTGTGCCTGGGCCATTTCCAAGGCGGACGCCGGACTGAAGGCCGTGAAACTGACGAGTGTGGCGGTCAGCGATGCAATGAGTGCGTAACGATTGATCATGTCCATTCCTCTATAACGTGCCAGGCAGCAATACAGCGCCTTGCTCATTCGCCCCCAAACCGGATGAATGCGGGGCGTGGTCTGGACAATGAAACCCTCGAAAGGGCCAGGTGGGGCAGCGTCAGGGCAATTTGCTGACCATTGAACGGCAGCTTTGTGGCTTTCACCGAGCACCGAAAACGCCAGTGCGGCCCGGTCGCCTTGCAGAAACCTTGCTACGCGACTGGCTCTTAACTGCAATGCGATCGTCGGCCGCCGCCTTTGTTGGCGAGCCGGTACGCTGCGGATATCTAATGTCCAAAGCGCACCGTTTGCGGGCGCCAAGGTCGAATAGCCTCATCTGCCGCGTCCGCGATGGTCGTTGAACGCAGCGGTGCCGAATTCGACGTTCTTGGCAAGCGCCGGCCATTCGCTCGTCACGCCCGGCTGCACCGGCCGTTCCAGATAGGTCGAAAGCACGACATAGCTCCGGGTCGCCTTGACGCCAGGCGTGTCATACAGGCGCGCCAGCAGTCCTTCCAGCGCATGCGTGCTCTCCGTGCGCACCTTGAGGAGCATGCAGGTGTCCCCCGCCACCGAATGCACCTCCTCCACTTCGGGATGTTCTTCAATAGCAAGCAATGCTGGCGTCTTGCCCCAGCCGGTGGTGTCGACATGAACGAAGGCAAGCAGCGTCTTGCCGACGGCCTCGGGATCGATGAGCGCCGCCACGCGACGAATTGCGCCAGAGCGCCTCAGGCGCTTGACCCGCTCGTGCGCGGCCGGTGGCGATAGTCCGACACGGTCCCCGAGTTCGGCGTAGCTCATGGTCGCGTCCTCGACCAAGGCGCCTAATAGCTTTCGGTCCATCGCATCCAGATCACGTTCGGGATGACGCTTGCGCCGAACCTCTTCTGTATTTTGGTCCATTCTGATGTTCCCTCTTGTGGCAGAATGACATTCTGCAATTATCGCTATATGACGAATACAGATCAACATATTTCCACTAAACCTGTCGAGCGCTCCCGCATCCCTCCGTTTGCCTTCGTGTTAACGACCTGCATCGGCGTCATCGGGTCGAACTCGCTGGCGCTGGGGCCGATTGCGCCAGAAGTTGCACGCAGTCTTGACGTGGGCGCTCCGGCCGTCATGACGGCATCGGCGGTTTTCGGTCTCGGTACGGCGGCGAGCGCCATCTTCCTTGGACGTTTCATTGATCGCTACGGCCCGAGCCGAATGCTTGTGCTCGCATTGCTTCTGCTTGTGATCGGGCTTGGCGCCAGCGCGGCCGCACCGGCGCTCCCCTTCCTTGTGACAGCCCAGCTGCTGGTGGGGATTGCCGCCGGCATCGCGCTGCCGGCTATCTACACGCTGGCAGCCATTGTCGCGCCGGCGGGACGCGAGAGCGAGACCATCGGCCTGGTGTTGACGGGCTGGACGCTGAGCATGGTCGCAGGTGTGCCGTTGTCGGCGGCTATTGCCGATTTCGCCGGCTGGCGCGTGACCTTCCTTGTCGTCGCCGCGGCCGCCCTTATCGTATGTGCTGCGGTGCGGATGGCTGTCGTCCGGGATGCGCCTCAAGCGGCGGCTTCGTCGCCGTTGACGGCGCTCGGCGTTCGTGGGGCCGTGCCGCTTCTTTCCGCCTGCGCCGCTTTCATGGCCGCCTTCTATGGCGTCTATGCCTATATCGGCGATCATCTCCATGCCGCCTTGGAACTGCCCCTCAGCGCCAACGGCTTCATCGCGGCCTTCTATGGAGTCGGTTTTGGAAGTGCCGCCTTCCTCGACCGTCTGATCGATCGCCTCGGTGCCGGAAAATTACTGCCGCTCATTTTTCTCGTTGTCGCCGCAGTCTACGTTGCGATGGCAGCAGCCAGCGGTTCCTACAAAGCCATGCTGGCGGTCGTCTTCTTCTGGGGACTTGCCAACCACCTCGGACTCAATGTGCTCATCATGCGGCTGACGGCGCTCAGCCCCACCCGGCGCGGCGCCATCATGGGACTAAACAGTGGCGTCACCTATCTTGCCCTGTTCGCCGGCACACTTGCCTTTGGCAACCTCTATTCTGCGGCGAGCTTTTTTGCTCTCCCTGTTGCCGCCGGCGGTCTGATGCTTGCGGCAGCGCTTTGCGCGGCTCTTGCACCGCGCTAGAGCATGTCGCGCAAAAGTGCACAGCGGTTTTGCGATGAAGACATGCGCAAAAACAAGAGCTTAGAGCGCAGCAAGCGAATCCGAGAGATCGCGACGCGCTTTAGCGGCCATCGTCGTTCGACCAGTTGGAACGCCGATCAGCGTATAAGCGGGATGGGTTGCCGAGGCGCCTGGTCTAATGCGCGGTGTAGGCGCCATCCACCAGATGGTAGCTACCGGAGATGAAGCTCGCTCGTTCGGACAGGAGAAAACACACAAGAGCTGCAACTTCGTCCGGCGTGCCGCGTCGGCCCATGGGCTGAAGCGCCTCCAAGCGTCGGTTGCTTGTCAACTCGGACTGCTCGGATAGCAGTGGCGTTTCGATCATGCCAGGCCCGACCGCATTGATTCGTACGCCCCTTTTTGCATACTCGATCGCGGCGACCTTCGTCAGGCCGACAACCCCGTGCTTGGCTGCGGTGTATGCCGATGCGGTCGGCAGGCCGACGGAGCCCAGAATCGACGACATGTTGACGATGGATCCACCACCCTGCGCCGCCATGGCGGCGATCTCGTACTTCATGCAATAGAACACGCCGTTGAGATTGACGCTGATCAACCTTTCCCACTCGTCTACCGGGTAATCAGCCGTCGCCCTTCGAATGCCGTCGATTCCGGCATTGTTGACCGCCAGATGCAGCCCCCCGTGTGTCTGGACAACGGTTTCGACCAGCTTCGCCACGTCGCCGGCTTTGGCGACATCGACCTCCACGGGGAAGGCCGTCCCGCCAGAGGAACAGATCTCGTTGGCGACCGCTTGCGCCGCATCGGGATTGATATCCGCTACGACGACTTTCGCCCTTTCTGCGCCAAGCTGGCGGGCAACCGCGGCACCTATCCCAGACCCTGCGCCGGTTACAAGCGCGACTTTGCCGGCGAAGCCAAGCTCCATTCTGTGTATCCTTATTCAAGAGCCCAATCGACCAGGGACGGACGCAAGCTGCAAGCAGTTTCATCAATTGTGGCGTGCTTTGTCAGCCTGCACCTGCGAAACGCGAAGTGCAATGGTCTTTACTCTTCCTGCACTACTAGTTTTCTCCTCGGAAAAGCGAAGAATAGCGACTTGGCCAACGAACGCTTGAGTGTTAAAGACGAAACAGTGCTCACCGATTACTCGTAGGTGGATATGAACAGTAACCGCGTTACCCGGCGGGCGATCCTGCTCGGCAGTTTGGCTTTAACGGCATCTGGATGCACATCAACGGCACAACGATTGGGCGAGCCCATCTTTTCTGCTTTCGGAGGTGGCCCGTCTTCCCGCTATCGGCGTCGAGATGTGGCTTATGACGGAGGTGAGCCCCCTGGGACGATCGTCGTCGACACCACGGAACGCTACCTATACCTGGTTGAAGGCGGTGGTCGGGCCATCCGCTACGGCGTCGCTGTCGGCGAAGATGGACGCACGCTCAAGGGCCCGGCGTCAATCGGGCGCAAGGCCGAATGGCCGTCCTGGACGCCGACCGAAAGCATGATGGAGCGCAAGCCGCATTTACGGCAATATGCCGGAGGCGTCAGCGGTGGGAACCATAATCCACTTGGCGCAGCCGCTCTTTATCTCTATCGCGGCGGGCAGGATACCATGTTCCGGCTGCATGGAACAAACGAGCCCTGGACGATAGGCCAGGCAGTATCGAGCGGATGCGTCCGCTTGACCAATGAGGATATCGTCGATCTGTACAACCGAACTCCCGTTGGGGCCAAGGTTCTGGTCATCTGATCAAGCTTTTATGCTCGCCGACGCAAATTGTGTTCTTTTTGCACTAGGCGAGAGCGAAGAACGCCCTATTAATATAAGCGTTGCCTTTGATTCCCATTCCGCATAGAGGAGAGGACTTCTTGATGAGCAGAAATCTAATCATGATCGTTACCTTGCTTTCCGTCGTCGGCCTGAGCGGCTGCGATACTATCGGTAAAGGCAAGGGTAAAGCCCCGCCGCCGGTCGAGTCGGCCGAACCGGCACCAGTCTATAAGTAATTTGAACTTCTGATGGGTGGGGAGGGCTAGCGCCCTCCCCACGTCATCCCAACCGGCCGTAAAGCTGCAAGGCTCGCCGGGCTGTGCTCATCGGAGTTCAGGAGATATTCCACAGTGATGCCGCATATGATTGGCCGACTAACACTCGTGGCAATGCTCGCGTTTGCGACGGCTGCCTGCGAATCAACTGATAAAAAACCCGAACCGCGTTTTGTCTCGAGTACCAGTGGCGCACCTGCCGTGAGCGCAGGCGTTGCCCGGGAAGCCGGTTACTTTATCGAATTCAGATCCCGATACGCCCTAAGCTACGGCCATACCTATGTGATTTTCGGGCGCACGGATAAGGCGGGTGCGATGATTGATCCCGAAGTCGCGGGTCTTGCACCGGCCGGTACCAGCACAACTCCCTATGTCCTCGGTCACTTTTTGCCCGTACCGGCCGAAACCGGTGCCAGCGACGGTGATCTTGAGGAGGCATACAGGTCAGCAAGCTGGCGCGTCATGCTGACCGAAGCGGAATACAACAAGACCGTTGCCTACATCAGGCAGCTTAAAGCCAAATCGCGCCTCTGGCAGGCGTCGGTTTACAACTGCAATGCGTTCGTCGCAGATATCGCACGTTCCATGGGATATCAGACGCCCAGCATCTGGCTAAGGCCGCAGCAGTTCGTTACAAAACTCCGGCAGATGAACGCGGGCTAAAGGCGATCGGTCCGGCGTTTCGCGCCCAATCGATCGTATATCGCAGAAAGGCTTCGGTGACTTGAAGTGATCATATCGATCGCCGCTCTGGGCAAAATCGTGTGGGTAGTCGGCATCATCGCCTGGTACTTTATTCGTGTGCCGTTCGAACGCCGGGCAAAGCGCGTGCAGGTCGTCAGCACCCGCCGCTCGCCGGTTGACATGTTCGGGCTTGCGTCCGGCCTCCTTGGCCTGGCGATCATCCCAGCTTTCTACGTTGCCACCGGAATGCCGGGTTCCGCCGACTATTCGGCCCGTCCGTGGGCCATCGTGCTAGGCGCAGTCATTTTTTTCTTTGCCCTGTGGGTTTTTCGCCGGACACATAAGGAGCTCGGTCGGAACTGGTCGATCACGTTGGAGATTCGTGACAAGCACGAGCTGATCTCCGGCGGACCGTACGCCTTTGTTCGCCACCCGATGTATACGTCCTTCATGCTGATGGGTCTCGGTCAGGCCTTTCTGCTGTCCAATTGGGTGGCAGGGCTGGCGGGCTTGCTCGGGTTCGCGGTGCTTTTTTTTCTAAGGGTGGACAAGGAAGAGCGTATGATGCTGGAGATTTTCGGGCCGCAGTACCGTGACTACATGCAGCGGACCAAGCGAATCGTCCCGTATCTCTATTAAAGGTGACATGATGCGAGGCCGAGCCATCAAGCTTTCGGTGCCACGGCGCCTTGTCTGCGACCTGATGCGGTTTTCGATCGGGGTGCCGCGCGTTACCGTTCAGCGGCAAATGAACCTCGACCCGCTGCAAAGGGCGAGAATCGCCCAGACCAGCAGGCCGTCTTGGACCGTGCTGTTCTTGAAGGGATACGCGCTTCTTTGTCGGGAGACGCCGGAATTCCGGCGTGCATACGTCAAGCTCCCCCGACCTCAGCTTTATGAATACCCGGAAAGCGTGGCGTCCATTGCGCATGAACGCGAGCATGACGGCGAGCGGGTGGTCCTGCTCAGCAAGATCAAGTCTCCGGAGCGCCTCCCGATCCCTGAACTGGCCGCCCTGATCGATGCGGCGCGGTCGCGCCCGGTGGCGGAGATAAAGGAGTTTCGGCGCGCGCTGAAGATTGCCCGCATGCCGGGCCCATTCCGTTGGCTGCTCATGTGGCTGGGACTCAATCTCGGCGCGCGGCGCGCCCACTACTTCGGCACCTTCCAACTGTCGGTCTATTCGGGCCTCGGGGCGGAATCGCTCAATCCCCTGACCCCCCTCACCACCCTCTTCAATTACGGCCCCATCGCCGCGGACGGCACGGTCACCGTACGCATCCACTACGATCACAGGGTCATGGATGGTGCCAACGTCGCGCGCGCGCTGGAGCGCTTCGAAGCGATCCTGAACGGTGATGTTGCCCAGGAAGTGTTGGGTCTTTCTCAAGACGAAGCCGTTCGCACGCCCTTGCTGTCGCGGAAGACCACATGATGGTACAGGCCGAATTGCGACCGGCGGTCGTGGTCATTGGAGCCTCGCGCGGTATTGGTCGGGCGATCGCCAAAGTTGCCGCGCGAGAAAAAGCACCCGTCGTACTTGTAGCGAGATCCCACGACGATCTGGTCGCAGTGGCGAGCGAGATTGGGGAGGCCGGCGGCGAAGCATTCGTGCTGGACCTCGACCTGTTCTCGGCCGATGCGGCGGCGCGCCTGGGGGATTTCCTCACGGCAAACAACCTTTGCTGCGACGTCCTGGTCAACAGTGCCGGCTACGGTTTGCGGGGGGCGGCAACGACACTCCCCGTCCAGGATCAGTTGGGGATCATCGACCTCAACATCCGCGCGCTTACCGACTTGTCTCTTCATTTCCTGCCGGGGATGGTGGCGCGCGGTCGCGGCGGCGTCCTCAACCTAGGCTCCATTGCCGGCTTCATGCCCGGCCCTAACATGGCGCTTTACTACGCAAGCAAGAGCTACGTGCGCTCCTTTTCCGAGGCCCTTCACCAGGAATTACGCCGTACCGGCGTCACGGTGACATGCGTTGCTCCCGGTCCGGTATCGACCGAATTCCTGCAGCGATCCGGCGCCGATCGCGTGCCGCTTTTCAAGGTCCTGCCGAAGCTTGATGCCGACTATGTCGCCGAGCGCGCTTGGCGCGGGTTCAAGTCGGGGCGGCGTCTCGTCGTGCCGGGAATCTCCGCCAAACTTGCGGCGTTTGCCGCAGCGTGGCTGCCATCCGCAGTTATGTTGCCATTGATCGGCCGATTGCAACGCCGCAGCAATGATCCCTGCCCTTGCGGCTCCGGCATAAAATTCAAGGATTGCTGTGGCACCCGTTCGCGTCGGGATGGCTTGCGGCAAAACACCCCTCTAAACCGCTGATCGGTTTGACACCGTCGAAAAATGCGCCTTCGGATCGCCTCCGGATACGGCAACCAATGTGAGGGGTGCCGTTTGCGAATGCGCTCCATGGCACCTGCGTCAAACGCCTCAAGAATTGGATGTGGTTGATGATGGCAGAGTGACCGGCGATGTCGGAGGATGCCGTCGACGCGTGTATCAAAAAAGCGGTGTCAGACACTTGAAGGCCGGCCGGCGCCCTCCCAACTATCCAGCAACCCGCTGGTCCGGGCCCCTCTGGCGAGAGCTTCCGGCGCTCTTGCGATGTCGGACCTTATCCGACATCTGCGCCGGCGGAGCTCTATTCCGTGGATACTTCCCTTTTGTTTATCGATTGGCTGGGTAAGCCAATCTTGATGTGGCTCAGCTTCATCACGCTGGTCATCGCTATCCTGTCCTTCGACCTGGGCGTGCTGCACAAGGAAAACAAGGAAATCGAGGTCGGCGAGAGCATCAAGCTCTCAGCGCTCTACATCTCGCTTGGCCTCGCTTTCGGCGGCTGGGTCTGGTGGTATCTGGGCGCCGACGCCGGCCTTGCCTACATGACCGGCTTCGTCGTCGAAAAGACGCTCGCGCTCGACAACGTGTTCGTCATCGCCCTCATTTTCTCATTCTTTGCCGTCCCGCGTCTCTACCAGCATCGGGTGCTGTTCTGGGGCATCCTCGGCGTCATCGTCCTGCGCGCCATCATGATCGGCGTCGGTGCGACGCTTGTCGCTGAATTCTCGTGGCTACTCTACATCTTCGCTGCCTTCCTCGTCGTTACCGGCTTGAAGATGCTGTTCATGAAAGAAGCCGAGCCCGACATCTCCAACAACGCGTTGGTGCGCTTCATGCGGAACCGTTTCAATGTAACGGAGACCCATCACGGCGAACATTTCTTCGTCAAGCGGGCAGATCCGAAGAGCGGCAAGCTGATCTGGTTCATCACGCCACTGTTCATGGCCCTCGTGCTTATCGAAGTGGCTGACGTTATCTTCGCCGTCGATTCGGTACCGGCGATCTTCGCCATCACCACCGATCCGTTCCTGGTCTATACGTCCAACATCTTCGCCATTCTCGGCCTGCGGGCGCTCTACTTCGCACTGGCAGCGATGATCCACCGCTTCCGCTATCTGAAGCCGGCTCTGGCCGTGGTTCTGATCTTCATCGGTTCGAAGATCTTCGTTGCCGATCTGCTGGGCCTGGAGAAATTCCCGGCGGCGCTGTCGCTTGGCATCACCTTTGCGATCATCGCAAGCGGCGTGATCTGGAGCCTGGTCAAGACGCGCGGGGAGGCGATACCGGCCGAGTAAGTCTCGGCAAAGCGACCTCCGTCAAGACGAGGCGATACGCCCGGAGGCTGCCCAAGAGGGCAGCCAATCCATTTCAGTGACAATCAGCTAAGCCGCGGGTGCTCGAAAGAACGCCCGCGGTTCGCGTTTATCGGATCGGCGTCTGCTCGCCCAAAGCGGCGACCATCGCGCGGATCTTCACGGCTTTCTCGAAATGGTCGAGCCGATGGGTCCTGATCCACCATTCGGCCGCCTCCATCAAAAGCTCTGGGTCTTCGTTTTTGTTGGCAAAGAAGGCGTAGAACGAGAGGCCGACGCCCGGCCCTTTTTCAGCGATCTTCCGATCGCAAACTTCCAATATCTTCCGTTGCAAGGCGGTTCTCATGATCCGGCTCCAATGCGTTTGCTGATTGTCTCTGGTGAAGGGTTGGCTTCGCCCTGCCCGCTCGAAGGGCTCTTTTCAAGACGAGGTCTTAGCCGCAGCCGGTCGGGCTGCGCAATCCTTGAAAGGGCGGTCACGATTCATCGGGTGATTGTCTGATTGACCGGCCGTTGCCGCACCCTTGGGCGTGCCATCGCACGCAGGGCTTGACGTCAGAATATTGCGTGTATATACACGCAATATGTCCTATTGTTATTGCATCCTCCTGCGCAAAGCCTCGAGACGAGTGACGTCGCTCTATGACGACGCGCTTGCGCCTATTGGCGTCAATCTCGCGCAGTTCAGTCTGCTGCGAAATATCCAGCGGGCCGAGCCCATCTCTCTGACGGATCTCGGCCAGCGCACGGAACTCGACCGTTCGACGGTCAGCCGGAACGTCAAGGTCCTTGAAAAAATGGAGCTGGTCGTAATGGTGAGCGGGCAGGATCAAAGGGAATCTGCTGTCGAATTGTCCGCCAAGGGGCGGCAGGTCCTGCGTGACGGGGCTCCTCTCTGGGACGGCGTTCAGACGGCAATCGAAGCCAAGCTCGGGGATGAAGCGTCGGCCCAACTGACGGCCCTGCTGCAGGCTCTCTAGTCAAATCAACACAATCGATCGATGGAAGGAAATGGCCGATGTTCGGACCGGTGCTTGCGCGGTATCTCGCCAAACGCGACATCCATTATGGCTGGGCTGTCGCGGCCGTTACATTCCTCGTCATGCTGGCGACGGCCGGTGCGATGGGGTCCGCGGGCGTTCTGATCAAGCCACTCGAAACAGAGTTCGGATGGTCGACTGCCGAGATATCGTTTGCGCTCGCCATTCGCCTCGTGCTCTTCGGTCTGCTTGGGCCGTTCGCGGCAGCCTTCATGAACCACTTCGGCGTCAGGAAGGTCGTGTCCGCGGCGCTGGTTCTCATCGTTACCGGCATCATTGCGTCGTTCTTCATGACGCAGTTGTGGCAGATGGTAGCGCTTTGGGGTGTCGTTCTCGGCGTCGGCACGGGCATGACCGCGCTAGTGCTCGGTGCCACCGTCGCCACGCGCTGGTTCGACAAAAGGCGCGGCCTCGTTGTCGGCCTGATGACGGCCAGCAATGCCACCGGGCAGTTGGTGTTCCTGCCCCTCCTCGCCTCTCTCACCGAGGCGATAGGCTGGCGCACCGCCCTCACCGTCGTCATCGCGGTCCTGTCCTTTGCCTTCCTCCTCGTGCTCCTGTTCATGCAGGATCGGCCTGCTGACGTCGGCTTGGCGCCCTATGGCGGCCGGGCGATCGTGCCGGCTCCAGCACAGAAGCATAATCTGCGCACCCTGTTACTTTCGCCATTGAAGGCGCTGCAGGAAGCGTCCCGTTCAAACACGTTCTGGGTGCTGTTTGCGACCTTCTTCGTCTGTGGCTTCAGTACCAATGGCCTGATCCAGATGCATTGGGTGTCGATCTGCGGCGATGTAGGCATCGCTGCCGTCGGTGCGGCCGGTTTCCTGGCGCTGATCGGCGTATTCGACCTCGTCGGTACGGTCTTTTCCGGCTGGCTTTCCGACCGTTATGACAATCGTTGGCTGCTCTTCTGGTTCTACGGCCTTCGCGGCCTGTCGCTGCTGTTCCTTCCCTTCAGCGGCTTCAACCTCTACACGCTGTCGATCTTCGCCATCTTCTATGGCCTCGACTGGGTCGCGACCGTCCCGCCGACCGTGAAGCTTTCGGCGGAACGCTTTGGTGCAGAGCGGGCGGCGCTGGTCTTCGGCTGGGTGTTTACCGGACACCAGCTCGGCGCGGCGAGCGCCGCATTCCTCGCCGGCGCGAGCAGGACGTCGCTCGAGACCTATACGCCAGCGCTTATTGCCGCCGGCTTGCTGTGCATCGTCGCCGCACTGCTGGTCCTGACCATCGGTCAGCGCGCACCGGCAAACCTGGTGCCGCAGGCGGGGTAAACGGCAAGCGTTTGCCGGTCGCGGTTCTCCACCGCGACCGGCGCTGACCTATTGAACAGCCGCGGTCCCGTAGACGAGGTTCGGCAGCCAGAGCGAAAGCTGCGGGAACATGCTGAGCATCAGCAACAGCACCATCATCATCGCGAGATAGGGCAGCACTTCGCGTGCATAGGCCATCATCGGAACCTTCAGCACCATCGACGAGATGTACATCAGCCCACCGACCGGCGGCGTAATGCCGGCAATGGTCAGGTTGGTGATAAAGACGACCCCGAAATGCACGCGATCGATACCGACGCCGTCGATGATCGGGATCAGCATCGGCGTGAGTATGATCAGCGCTGCCGACCCTTCGATCGCCGTGCCGATGACGATCAACAGCACGTTGATCAGCAACAACATCAACAGCGGGTTGTCGGTTGCTGCACCCAGCCAGCCGGACATCGCCTGCGGCACCTGTTCCCAGGCGAGATAGAAGCCGAAGGCGGCGGCCGCGCAGATCATGATCATGACGACAGCTGAGTCGCGCACCGACTCGGCGAGCACTTCCGGGATCTGGCGGATGGTGAACTCGCGGTAGCCGAAGACGGCAACGAACAGCACGTAGACGACGACGACCGCACCGGCTTCGGTGGTGGTGAACAGCCCATAGCGAGTTCCGGCGAAGATGACGATGGGTATCGACAGCGCCCAGAGACCGTCGATCAGCGCCTTCATCGCTTCGGCGCGGGTCGCCCGCTCCTTGCGCAGCGGCTTGTAGCCACGCTTCTTGGCAATGAAGTAGGTGGTGATCATCAGGCCGCCGGCAAGCACAAGGCCGGGCACGACGCCAGCCGCAAACAGCCGGCCGATCGAGGTTTCGGCAAGGAAGCCATAGACGATAAGACCGATCGACGGCGGGATCAGGCTGGTGATGATGGCGGCCGACGACGTGATGACGGCGGCGAAGGCGCGGCTATATCCCCTCTCCGACATTTCGACGCCCAGCGTCTTGGCAAGCATCGCCGCATCGGCGTTGGCGGATGCAGTCAGGCCGCCAAGCAGCGTGCCGAGAACCGTGCACATCTGGGCAAGCGCGCCGGTCATATGGCCGACGAGGACGTCAGCAAGGTTGAGCAGCCGGCGGGTGATGCCCGAGGCGTTCATGATGCAGCCGGCGAGTACGAACAGCGGCAGCGCCAGCAGCGACACGGACTGGCTACCTTCGGCCATTTCCTGGGCGAAATTGGCAAGCGGGATCATGTCTATGTTGATGAGGAAGAACGCCAACGCTCCAATCGCCATCGCCCAGGTGATCGGGGTGGACAAAAGGAAGAGCACGACGACCAATAGCGACGGACCGGCAAGATGAAAGAAGGTCATATCAGCGATTCCACATTGCGATGCACCCGCGCAGTCCACGGTCTTTCGACGATCAGGTGCTGAACGAACATGCCGGCGGACGCGAGGGCGAGCGGGCCATAGGAGAGGCTGCGCGACAGGTCGAGCGCGATGGTGTGGACCTGGCGCGACGTCCATGCCTGCCAGGCAAACAGCACCGTCATCACCAGGAAGAAGACGGCGAGCAACAGGTAATTGAACCAGGCAATCGCCTTCTGCCAGCTCGCGGGGAAGGCCGTGACCAGCACATCGATCGCCGCATGCGTCCCCAACCGAACACCGGCAACGGCGCCGAAAAACACCAGATAGGCAAAGGCCATGATCGCCAGTTCGTAGGTCCAGGCGGCCGGCTGCGGGAAGATATAGCGACTGACGACACCCCAGAGGATCGAAAAGACGATGACGATGAGCGCGACAACGCCGATCGCCTCGTCGGCGCGGCGAAAACTGAGAAGAGGTATTGTCTCTTCTTGAAGGTGTGAGGTTTCCATAGCGGCCTCGGTCATTTGAAGAGAAGGATATGGGTGGCGTGTTGCGCCACCCATTTTCAGTTCGGCTGTGCCAATCTCACATTCCCTGCGAGAAAATCTGCCGATTGGCGTCGACCGTCGAGCCGACGCCGGGTTGGCGGCGGGAGCGTGTCCGCCTACTCGGCCATCGCCTTCTGAACGCGATCGTAGATGCCCGGGGTAATGTTCGGCACCTTGTCGTAGGCGACGCGCGATGCCTCGACGAAAGCCGGAACGTCGACGTCTGTAACGATCTCGACACCGGAGTCGGCAAGCTGCTTGGCATAGGCGTCGTCGGTTTCGAGCGTCATCTCAGTCAGTTCCTTGGCGATCGTCTGCCCCTCCTCCAGAAGGATATTCTGCAGATCTTCCGGCAGGCTGTTGAAGAACTGGCTGGATGCGACCCAGGCGGTGAACATGATCTGGTGGCCGGTCTTGGAGACGACCTTGCGGGTCTCGTTCAGCTTCGCACCGGCGATCGAACCGAATGGCCCTTCAGCGGCATCGACGACGCCGGTCTGCAGCGCGTTGTAGACATCGCCCCAGGGAAGTTCCGTCGGGCGTGCGCCGTAGCTGCCGAAGGTCGCCATCATGATCGGCGAGGACGGCACGCGGATCGTCACGCCGGCAAGATCGGCCGGGGTGCGGACGGGCTTGTTGGAGATGATGTGGCGGTAGCCGAAGAGGCCGTTGGGCATGATGATCTTGATGCCCTGCGCCTCGAGCTTGCCCGACAGTTCCTTGTAGAGGTCCGATGCAAACAGCCGGTCCGTGGCCTCAAGACTCGGATAGACGTAGGGGCCGGCCAGGATCGACATATCGGGCACGAACTGACCGAGCTGGCCGTAGTCGGTGGCGCTGAGCAGGCTGGCGCCGCTCATCACCATCTCATTGACCTTCTTCTGCGCGCCGAGCTGGTCGCCGGTCATCACGGTAATCGCGATTCGGCCGTCAGAACGCTTCTCGACGCGCTCGGAGAAGGTCTTCATCGCCTTGACGATCGGCTCGTTGGGATTCACCTGCGAGGTCGAAAAACGCAGGCTGTATTCCTGCGCATTGGCGCTACCGCAATAGGACAGAGCGGCGATGGCAGCCGCGAGCACGAACTTCTTCATTGGATCCTCCTGTTCCGGACTCCCCTCCGGAATTCATTCATAAGCGAATGAATAAGTTATTTACGAATGAGTCACAAGCGTCAAGTGGAATGTCTCGGTGCCGCGGCTGTTCGAAGGCGAGAGCCCCATTCCGCGTCCCGTTGGCGGAAAAAGCAAAAGCCGCCGCAGAGATCCTGCAGCGGCTTCAAGCAACGCGTTTGAATTCACAACTTATATATGAATACCCTCTCAGGGATAATCGGCGCTACTAGCCCTTGAACGTGTAATCCTTGATGGACTGCGGCTTCATCTCGATCGAAAAGCCTGGACGTTCCGGCGGCATGTAGGCGGCGTTGTGGATGATGCACGGCTCGAGGAAGTGCTCGTGCAAATGGTCGACATACTCGATCACCCGGCCATCCTTCGTCCCCGACACGGCGATGTAGTCGATCATCGACAGATGCTGGACGTATTCGCAGAGCCCTACCCCGCCGGCATGCGGCCAGACCGGAAGCTCATACTTCGCCGCCACCAGCAGAACCGCCAGCACTTCGTTCAGGCCGCCCATGCGGCAGGAATCGATCTGCACCACGTCGATCGCGCCTTCGGCGATGAACTGCTTGAACATGATCCGGTTCTGGCACATCTCTCCGGTCGCAACTTTCACCGGACCGATCGCCTCGCGGATCTTGCGGTGGCCTGCGACATCATCGGGACTTGTCGGTTCCTCAATGAAGAACGGCTTGGCAAAGGCCAGTTGCTTGACCCAGTCGATGGCTTCACCGACCTCCCAGACCTGGTTGGCATCGATCATCAGGTAGCGATCCGGGCCGATGACTTCGCGGGCAATGGTCAAACGCCTGATGTCGTCGGCGAGATCACGCCCGACCTTCATCTTGACGTGATTGAAGCCCTGGTCGATTGCCTCCTGCGCCAGCCGGCGAAGCTTGTCGTCGTCATAGCCGAGCCAACCGGCAGACGTCGTATAGCAGGCGTAACCTTCGCTCTTCAGCGTCGCGATACGCTCCGCCTTGCCGGCTTCGGCACGCTTCAGGATCGCCACGGCTTCGTCGCGGGTCAGCACATCGGTCATGTAACGGTAGTCGACGATGTCGGCGATCTCCTCCGGCGACATGTCGGCGACGAGTTGCCAGACCGGCTTGCCGGCTTCCTTGGCGAGCAGATCCCAGATCGCGTTGACGATGGCACCGGTGGCCAGATGAATGGCCCCCTTCTCCGGGCCGATCCAGCGCAGCTGGCTGTCGCTGGTCAGATGTCGCCAAAAGCGGCCTGGATTGGCGAGTATCTCCGCCGTATCGCTGCCGACGACGAGATGCTGCATGGCTTTGATCGCCATGCAGCAGATGTCGTTGCCCCGCCCGATCGTGAACGTCAGGCCATGGCCCGCCAATCCGGGGCTATCGGTGTCGAGGATGACATAGGCCGCGGAATAGTCAGGGTCCGGGTTCATGGCATCGGAACCGTCGAGGCTCTGCGATGTGGGAAAGCGCAGATCGAAGACGCGCAGATCGGTGATGCGGGTCATGTTTGCTCCAATGAGAATAGATCAGTCGTCCGCGCGTACGGACTGCTTCTGGGTGCCGAGACCTTCGATGCCGAGTTCGACGACATCGCCGGCCTTGAGGTAACGCGGCGGCTTCATGCCCATGCCGACACCCGGCGGCGTACCGGTCGAAATGATGTCGCCCGGCTGCAGCGACATGAACTGCGACAGGTAGGAGACGAGATATGCGACACCATAGACCATGGTCTTGGATGAGCCGTTCTGCATCGTCTCGCCGTTGACCTTGAGCCACATCGGCAGGTTCTGCGGATCCGGGATTTCCTCCTTCGTCACCAGCCATGGGCCGGTCGGGCCGAAGGTGTCGCAGGACTTGCCCTTGGTCCACTGTCCCTGGCGCTCGATCTGGAACGCGCGCTCAGACACGTCGTGGACCGTGCAATAGCCGGCGACATAGTCGAGGGCTTCGGCTTCGCTGACATACTTCGCCTTGCGGCCGATGACGACGCCGAGTTCGACTTCCCAGTCGGTCTTCTCGGAGCCGCGCGGAATGACGAGGTCATCGTTCGGACCGACGATGGCCGACGTTGCCTTCATGAAAATGATCGGCTCGGAGGGAACGGTCGCACCCGTTTCGGCTGCATGGTCGGAATAGTTGAGGCCGATGCAGACGAATTTGCCGGTGCCCGCGACGCAAGGGCCGAGGCGGGGGCTGCCGGCTACGGCCGGAAGGCCGGCAAGATCGAGCTTGGCCAGCGCTGCAAGCGCGTCGGGGTCAAGCGCTGCACCGGAGAAGTCGGCGACATGGCTGGAAAGATCGCGAAGCGTGCCGCTCGAGTCGATGATTCCAGGCTTTTCCTGTCCCGGTTCGCCATAACGAAGAAGTTTCATGGTGTCATATCCCTGATTTGAGTGCTCAGATGGTCCAGCCGCCATCGATGGCATAGGCCTGCCCGGAGGTATAGGTCGCGCTGGCGAGGTAAAGGGCGAGATCGGCGATCTCTTCCGGCGTGCCGATCCGGCCCATCGGCTGACGGGCGATGAAGGCGGCCCGCGCCGCGTCGTAATCGCCCTGTGCCCGCATGCGATCCTGCAGCGATGGGCTTTCGACCGTACCAGGGCAGATGGCATTGCAGCGGATGCCGTCGGCGACATAGTCGGCGGCAACGGATTTGGTCAGGCCGATGACGGCCGCCTTGGTCACGCCATAGGCAAAGCGGTTCGGCACGCCCTTGATGCTGGACGCAACCGAAGCCATGTTGATGATCGAGCCGTCCTTGCGCGAAAGCATGCCCGGCAACACGGCCCGGATGGTGCGGATCATCGCCTTGACGTTGAGGTCGAAGGCGAATTCAAGGTCGGCATCCTTCATGTCGAGGATCGAGCCGGCATGCACGAAACCGGCGCAATTGAAGAGCACGTCGACCTGACCGATCTTGGCAACCAGCGCCTCGACAGCGCCTGGGTCGAGAACGTCGAGCCGATGGGTTTCAACAGAGGCTTCTGCGGCCAGCGCTGCGAGTGCCTCGGTGTTGATGTCGGTGGCATGCACCTTGGCGCCGGCCTTGGCAAAGGCAAGCGCGGTGGCGCGGCCGATGCCCTGGGCTGCGGCGGTGATAAGGACGACCTTACCCGAAAGACCCGTTGTCATTGTTGACCCCTCATGCTTTGCGTTCGACGACCAGGATATGATCGGCGGCGAGGACGACCTCGCCACGCTGGTTGATAACTTCGCACCGTTCGACGACACGTCCCGCCTTCGGCCGCTTCGGATCGTCCTCCTTGGCGGAGATCGTCACGCGGGTGCGGATGGTGTCGCCGATATGAACCGGACGCACGAACCGTAACCGATCATAGCCATAAGAAAAGGCGACGGGATTGATCAGCGACGCCGTCAGGCCGACGCCGATGGAAAAGATCATGGTGCCATGGGCGATCCGCTGGCCGCCGGGCAAGGTTTTGGCGAATTCCGCGTCCATGTGGTGCGGGAAGAAGTCGCCCGTATGCCCGGCATGGACCACGAAGTCGGTCTCGGTGATCGTACGGCCTGTGCTCAACCTGACATGGCCGAGTTCATAGTCTTCGAAATGGATTGTCTGTTCCAACATCGTCAACGTCCGGGAAGTGGCGCGATCGCGGTTGCAGGCCGCGCGCTGGATTGGTAGGCGGCCTCGACCAGCGCCATCGTCTGCCAGGCGTCGTCGACTGCGCCGATCAGCTGCTCGTCCTCGCCACTAACGAAGCGTTGCAGGTTGGCCATGCGATTGGCAAAAGCGTCTGGGAACCAGGCGCCGTTGAGCGGCACCTCCATCCATTCCGTGCCACCGGCTGGCCGGATCCACAGTTCGTCGGGCTCGCCGCGCGGATAGTCGAGATTGACGCCCAGCTTGACGTATGCCGCCCCCTCGGTTCCCGAGATACGGAACTCGCAGGCCTGGAACTTGCGGCCGAAATCATGGTCGTGATTGACCGAAAGCACGCAGCGCACCTGGTCGCCGTAGTCGAGAATGGCGGCCGTGCGGGTCTGCGCCACCTCATGATTGGGATGGCCGATCGTCTTGGCGTGCACACCGTCGGGATTGCCGAGCAGTCCGCGGATCAGGTCGAGATAATGGATCGAGTGCATGGCGATCTCGATCCGCGGCAAACCTTTGAGGAACGGCCAGAGACCCCAGGGCGTGGCAAGTGCAAGCCACGCATCGAAGTCGACGATCTGGCCGAGATAGCCTTTTTCGATCGCGTCGCGCAGCGCCAGCATCATCGGGGCAAAGCGAAGCTGGAAATTGACTGCCGCCTGCAATTGCCGGTCACGGCAGATGTTGAGGATCTCCGTGGCTGCTGCCAGATCTGCGCCCATCGGCTTCTGGATCAGGGCGCCCGATCCTACTGGCAGTTTCGACAGGATTGCAGCATGCGCTGCCGGCGGCGTCGCCAGATCGAAGATCGCATCTGGGATTGCCAGCGCCTCGGTCTCGGTCGCAAACGCTCGGATGCCCCATTCGGCAGCAAGCGACGCCGCCTTCTTGACATCGGGATCGAAGATGCCGGCGACGGGAAGGCCTGCCTTGCGATAGGCCGGAAGATGCGCATCACCGACAATGCTGCCGGCGCCGAAGATGACGATCGGGCGCGGTTTTTCGGGCGAAGGCCAAGATTGCTGCAGCGACGTGGGATCGAACTGGTCAGTCACGATGCAAGACCTTTCCGTCGTGGTGGAAGACTTCCTCCATCATCGCCCACCACTCGCCATCCCCGCGCGTTTCGAGCGGCTTCTGGCATGGCATGCACACCGACCACCATTCCTGGTTCTTCGGGTGCGCGGCCATTTTTGTCATGTCGGCTGCGAAATCCTCGCCGACATATTCCCAGTAGCCGAACAGCAGGTTTTCCGGCTCCTTGAGGAAGATGGAGTAATTCGTGACGTTGCATTCGGAGATCAGCGTGAGGATCTCCGGCCAGACGGCAGCGTGCAGCGTCTTGTATTCGGCGATCTTGTCGGGCTGAAGACCGATCACCATTCCCATTCGTTGCATGGCGGCCTCCCTACTTCACGAATTCCCGGGTGAACTCGTTGATCGAGCGCGCTTTCACGGCATCCCAGTCCCAGGCAATGCCGATGCCGGCTTCAGACGGCGCGATGGCGCGTCCGTTACGGATCTCCATGCCCTTGGTCGTCAGTTCATCGAGTTGCGGAATATATTCGACATATTTGCCGTTCGGCACGGCGCAGACAAGGCTGACATGCAGTTCCATCAGGAAATGCGGGCAGACCGGAATATCGAAAGCCTCAGCAGCGTGCGCGACCTTCAACCAAGGCGTGATGCCGCCGATGCGGGCGACGTCGACCTGGACGATCGAGCAGGCCCCCTTCTGCATGTACTCACGGAAATGCCGGATCGAATACATGGATTCGCCGACGGCGATCGGGGTCGGGGTCGAGCGTGTCAGGCGGATGTGGCCGTCGAGATCGTCGGCCGGCAGCGGCTCCTCGATCCAGGCGAGATCCAGCTCCTTCAGCCGAGCGGCCCGGCGGATCGCCTCGTCAACGGTAAAACCCTGGTTACAGTCGGTCATGATCTCGAAGCCATCGCCGAGCGCTTTGCGCATCGCCGAGAGGCGATCATAGTCCTCGGAGCCGTGCGGCTTGCCGATCTTGACCTTGGAGCCGGAAAAACCCTTGGCCTTGGCCTGAAGCGCATCCTCGACGAGGGCTTCCTTTTCGATATGCAGCCAACCGCCTTCGGTGGTGTAGAGCGGGCAACTGTCCTTGGCGCCACCGGCGAGCTTCCAGAGCGGCAGCTTCTGTTTCCGTGCGCGCAGGTCCCAAAGGGCGGTGTCGACGGCAGCGAGTGCCAGCGCCGTTATCGGGCCGATCGTCGTCGCATGGGTGGCAAATTCCATCTTGTGCCAGATGGCTTCGATGCAATCGGCGTCCTCGCCGATCAGGATCGGAACGAGGTGGTCGGACAGCAGGCGCATGACGGAGGATCCGCCCGTGCCGATCGTGTAGCTGTAGCCCGTCCCGGTCGCGCCGTCGGAATCGGTGATCGTGACGATCGGCGTTTCCTGGCTGACGAAGCTCTGGATCGCGTCGGTCCGCTTCACCTTCGGCTGCAGATCGACCATACGCAGTTCAATTTTCTCGATCCTTGCCATGTCAGCCTTCCAGAGCCTTTCCTGTCTCGATGTCGAAGAGATGGGCGCGAGAGAGATCGAAGCTCATGCGCACGCTTTCGCCTGAGCGAAGCGGACGCGGATTGAGCATGCGCGAAACCCAGTCGCGGCCATTGAATTGGATGAACACCAGCGTCTCGTTGCCGAGCGGCTCCGTGATGGTGACGGGCAGCTCAACCTCGTGCACGGCAGCGGCATCGCCGGCATGGAGGCCGTGGCCCGTGGGGTAGATATCATCGGGGCGCAGGCCGAATGTGACCTTCTGGCCGGCGCGGAGCGCGCCGACAAACCGCGGCGGGATGGGCAGACGGACGCCGGTCGCAAACACCAACTGGCCATGGTCGACCACGGCCTCGTCCATGTTCATCGGCGGCGAGCCGATGAAGCCGGCAACAAACTTCGTCGCGGGCTTCTGGAACACTTCCTCCGGCGTCCCGACCTGCTCGATATGGCCATCGCGCATGATGACGATACGATCGGAAAGCGTCATCGCCTCGACCTGGTCATGCGTCACATAGATCATCGTCGCCTGCATGCGGGCATGCAGCTTCTTGATTTCGGTGCGCACCTGGGTGCGCAGCTTGGCGTCGAGGTTGGACAGCGGCTCGTCGAACAGGAAGACGTCGGGCTGGCGCACGATCGCGCGGCCCATCGCCACGCGCTGGCGCTGACCGCCGGAAAGTTGCGACGGGCGACGCTCCAGCAGATGGCCGAGATCGAGAATGGTCGCAGCCTCATCGACGCGCGCCTTGATGTCGTCAGTGGAGCGGCCGGCGATCTTCAGCGAGAAACCCATGTTCTCGGCGACCGTCATATGCGGATAGAGCGCGTAGGACTGGAAGACCATCGAGATGTTGCGGGCGCGCGGCGGCAGGTCGTTGACCTTGCGGCCACCGATCTCGATGGCTCCGCCGCTGACATCCTCGAGGCCGGCGATCATGCGCAGCGTCGTCGATTTGCCGCAACCGGACGGGCCGACCAGGGCGATGAACTCGCGGTCCTTCACCTCGAGATCGATGCCGTGAACGACTTCGAGCGCGCCATAGCGTTTGACCAGTTTCCTGAGGGTGACAGGAGCCATGAATGTTATCCTTTCACCGCGCCGAAGGTGAGGCCCGAAACGAGGTGCTTTTGAATGATGAAGGTGAGCGTGAGCGCCGGGACGATCATGACCACGGCGAGCGCGCACATACCGCGCCAGTCGATCGTGAACTCAGCGGTGTAGTCGAGCAGGCCGACGGGCAGAGTTTTCGAGTTGACCGAGCGGGTAATCTGCGAGGCCAGAGCATATTCGTTCCAGGACGTGAGGAAGGCGAAGATGCCCGCGGAGGCAATGCCGGGGCCAGCAAGCGGAAACTCCACCTGCCAGAATGCCTGCCAGGGTGTGCAGCCGTCGATCTGGGCTGCTTCCGCCAGATCCTTCGGTACCTGACGGAAGAAGCCGTCGATCAGCCAGATAGTGAAGGGCACGTTCAGCGCGACATAGGTCAGGATCAGCGAGAAATGCGTGTCGATGATGCCGGTGCGGGCATAGATCATGAAGAGCGGGAGCGACAACGCGATGCCGGGAACAGCACGCGTCAGCATGAAGCCGAGGAAGATTGCCGACTTCGCCTTGAAGCGGTAGCGGGCAAAGGCATAACCGCCGGCCATGCCAATCGCGAGAGCGATCACCGTCGAGGTGACGGAGATGATCAGCGAGTTGCGGAAATAGTCCCAGACGGGAACCCCACCCTGCCCGGCGCCGGCGAACATCGCGCGGTAGGCATCAAGCGAGATGCTTTCGGGGATCCAGACTGGCGGCTTGGCCATGATCTCGACGGTCGGGCGCAGCGACGACAGCACGATCCAGAGGCCCGGCAGGCAGATTACGGCCATTGCGAGAAACAGCCCGATCAGATGCGCCGTCTTCAGGAGGCGCCGGCGCAGGCGATGTGACGAATTGATATCCATTACCACTCGGCTCCGATCTGCTGGCGCGCGGCGGCGAGCTTGCGGAAGAAATAGACGGTGAAGACGATCGACAGAAGGATGGCGACATAGGCCATGGCGTTGGCCATCCCCATGCGGGCGTCGGCATAGGCCGTGCGGCCGATCAGGGTCCACAGCAGTTCGGTTCGTTTGGCCGGCCCGCCATCGGTCATGATTTTCACGATGTCATAGGCGCGGGCAACATCGAGCGAACGGATCGTCATGGCGATGAAGGCAAACGGCATGAGATAGGGCCAGGTGACGTAGCGGAATGTCTGCCATGGCGTGCAGCCATCGACATGCGCCGCCTCGACCGGGTCCTTCGGCATCGCCAGAAGACCGGCAAGAATGAGGATCGCGAAGACTGCGGTCGACGACCAGACCTCGGCGATGATGATCGAGATCAGCGCCAGGTTGCCGTCGATCAGCCAGGGGATGGCGCGGTCCGTCAGCCCGAGCGATTGCAGCGCATTGTTCACGAAACCGATGTTGTCGTTGAACATGAATTTGAACTGGAAGCCGACGAGCACCGGTGAAAACATCATCGGGAACATCATGATCGTCCGCAGCAGCCGCTGGCCGTGGGTGGCCTTGTTGACAAGGAGCGCGAGGCCGAGGCCAAGCAGCATCTCCGTGTTCAGTGCGACGGTGAGCAGAAGGACGGTGCGGCCGAAAGCGACCCAGAAATCCCAGTTGCTCAGCACCGTGATGTAGTTGCGCAGACCGACGAAGATCCAGAGCGATTCAGGCTTGGTCAGCCGGAACGGCGTGAAGCTCGAATAGAAGGAGAAGAGCAACGGCACCACGATGACCGCTGCCAGCACGACAAAGGCCGGTAGCAGCAGAAGGACCGGTGCGGACAGTTTCTTGAGCTTCATCAGGCATTCCTGAGGGTGACATCACAGTGCCGCGCGTCAGATATGACGCGAAAAAGACGCTGCAAGGCATTAAACTTGCTGCATAATCCTTCCTGACCATTTCCGATCCAGGGAGTTACGCAGTAAATGACGAAGGCGGCGCCGACACCTTGGTATCGGCGCCGCCTTCCTTGTCTCTACTTACAGCTTTCCGGCGTCTTCCAGGATGCCGGTCGCCTTTTCGGCGGCAGTGTCGAGCGCTTCCTTCGACGTCTTGTCGCCGAGGATGGCGGCCTGGAGTTCAGGATAGACGGCGTTGGAGATTTCGATCCATTCTGCAGTCTGCGGAACCGGGAATGCATGCTTTGCCGCTTCCTGGAAAGCCTGCAACACCTCGGTCTTGTAGGCATCGCCCTCGGCGGCCTTGATGTTGTATTCCCAGACGGCGGTGCGCGTCGGCAGCGGACCGGTCGCCGATTCCAGCTTCTGGCTATCCTCGTTGGTCAACCACCAGACGAGCGAAGCTGCCGCTTCCTTGTTGGCGCAGTCCTCGGTGACCGAGAAGCCGTGGTGCCCGGACCAGCCCGTGCGCTTGCCCGAGGAACCTGCCGGCTGAACCTTGACGCCGACATTGCCGGCAACCTTCGACGACTTCGGATCGTTGAAGAAGCTCGCCCAGCCAGGCCAATCGAGATTGACGGCGATCGAGCCGGAAGCAAAGCCCTGGCCGAGATCGTCCCAGAGGTAGTTGGTCGTGCCCGGAGGAACGGCCTTGTCCTTGTAGAGCTTGACGAACCAGTCGAGCGCCCGGATGCCGGCTTCGGAATTGAAGGCCGGACGTCCATCCTTGTCGAGGTATTCGCCACCTTCGGCGACCAGCATTTCATAGAAGCGGCCATTGATGGCCTCTTCCTTGCCGGCAAACTGCGTACCGTAGAAGTTCGGCGGGGCCGCGAAGAATTCTGCCTGGTCGCTGACCTGCGCCCAGGTATCCGGCGGCGTGAGGTCGTAGCCGTATTTTTCCTTGAAGGCGGCCTTCTTGGCATCGTCCTGGTAGAGGCTCTTTTGATAGTAGAGCGCCGACACGTCGAACTGCGCGCGTGGAAGCATGACGAGCTTGCCGCCGAGCGTCGAGGCGTCGATGACAGCCGGCACGAACTTTGCGATTTCTTCCGGCGGAAGCAGTGCCAGGAGATCGGTATAGATGTCGGGGTATTGCGGGGCGAAGGAAGAGTGGTTGGAACCGACGCACCAGCTGATACCGCCCGTGGCGATATCCGACTTGATCTCCTTGTCGAGTTCGAAGTGATTCTTCTTCGACAGGATATTGACCTTGGCGCCGGTCGCCTTCTCCCATTCGGCGATGCGCTCATAGAGCTTTTCGTATTGCTGTCCGCCGATCAGCTTGGCGTCGATGGTGACGCCTTCGAACTTGCCGGGCAGTTCCGCGGCGCTGGCCGCTCCCACTGCGCAGGCAAGCATGATGACTCCGGCCGAGACGCCGGAAAGCAGCCTGTTCATAACCTCTCCTCCACTGTAGCGCGCCCTCATCCCGGCCCGCATTTCTCATTTGTGAGAAACTAATTCATATACAAACAACAATTTTATCGCTCGTCAAGGGTGAACTTTCTTTTGTCGGCGGCTTTCTCTGCGTATATGGATATCGATATTCACTAAGGAGGACGCCCATGGACACCGAAGAGTCCGATCGCTACCGCGCCCCCGCGCTGGACAAGGGACTTGATATTCTCGAACTGCTGGCGAGCGTCGATGGAGGCCTGACGCAGGCGGAAATATCGAAAAGGCTCAATCGGAGCCCGAACGAATTCTACCGGATGCTCGACCGGCTCGTGCGCCGCGGCTACGTCACGCGAATCGATGGCGATCGCTATTCCCTGACGTTGAAGCTTTTCGGCCTGGCCCAGCTTCACGCACCGGTGCGGCGGCTGGCCTCCTATGCGACGCCACTGATGCGCGATCTTGCCCAGCGATCGAAGCAGGCCAACCAGTTGGCCGTGTTCGATCGCGGCTCGGCCGTGGTCATCGCCCAGCAGGAAGCGCCTGATTACTGGGGTATCTCAATCAGGGTCGGCTCACATATCAGCCTGTTCGATACCGGCTCCGGTCACATCCTGCTCGCCTTCCGCACGCCGGAGGAACGGGAAATGATGATCGCCGAGCACGCGCGCAGCAAGGACGAGATTTCGCTTGGTCCGGAATTCTATGCACGGCTCGACCAGATCCGCGAGCGTGGCTACGAAATGATGGCAAGCGCCCAGACGGCCGGCGTCTACAACCTCTCGGCCCCCATTCTCGGCCCCGACGGCCGTGGCATCGCGGCCTTGACCATTCCCTATATTGCGCTGGTCAATGCGCCATCTGCGCCTGATATCACCGAGACGATCTCGCTCCTGCGCAGCGCGGCGACACAGCTCTCGGTGCTCGCGGGATCGGATGTGGCGCAATCGTCGGAATGAGCAGGTGCCGGATCTACGGTCGGCACACGACGTCCGCGATCGCTGCATACTGTCAATTTCTTATTTGAATGATCTCTTCTCGTGTGAGAGTGTGAGGCGTACGGAGGATACCGCATCGTGATCGTCGACACCCATCTGCATCTCATCAACAAGTCCGCGTTGACCTATCCCTGGCTGACGGGCGTCCCGGCGCTGGATCGCGATTTCCTCTATTCGACCTATGAGGCGGAGGCTCGGCGTGTCGGCATCGAGACGGCGTTGCACATGGAAGTCGATGTCGACCCAGGCGAAATGGAATTGGAGACGTCAGAAGTTCGGCAACTCTCGCAAAGAGCGGGCAGTCTGCTCAAGGGGGCAATTGCCGCGTGCCGGCCGGAAGAGGACGGCTTTGCCGCCTATCTCGAACGGCAACAGGACGATCCCCTCGTCAAGGGGTTTCGCCGTGTCCTGCATGTGGTCCCGGACGATCTGTCGGACGGCGCCCTCTTCCGCGAGAACATCAGGCGGCTTGGCGGTAACCGTTTTACCTTCGATCTCTGCGTCCTGCCGCACCAGATCCCCAAAGCGATTGCGCTTGCCGATCTCGTGCCCGATCTGCAGTTCGTGCTCGACCATTGCGGCGTTCCCGATATCCGCAGCGGCGCCGAACATCCCTGGCGTGACCATATGCGCGAGATCGCAAAGCGGCCGAACGTGGTTGCCAAGATATCCGGCGTCGTCGCCTATGCGGATGAAAGCTGGAATGTCGAGACGCTACGACCTTACGTCGAGCATACAATCGGCACCTTCGGCTGGGACCGCGTCGTCTGGGGCAGCGATTGGCCCGTCTGCACGCTCGGCGCCAACCTTTCAACCTGGGTTGCGACCACTCACGCGTTGCTGGAGCACTGCAGTCCGGACGAGCGGACAAAGCTGCTGTCGGCAAACGCACGTCGAATCTGGAATCTCGCGTAAGGAAGCAACGCGGCCCATTGTGGCCACCCACCCGCACGACAAAGCCTGAAACCGTTAGGTCGGCCTTTTTTTGCTGAACACCGGAGATGAGCCGATCGCTTATCTCCGGTGTTTCTCTTTACGCCGCCGCGAAGCTTTCGGTGAAAAGCCGGTTGAGATCGTCAACGACCTGTCGCGCCTTCTCCTTGCGCAATAGCCCGTCATTGATGCGATCCGAGGCCGCCTGCTGGAACGGCATGTAACCATCGTGTCGGGGACGCACCCAGGCGGTTTCGAGCGTCGCACGGGTCGCGCGATAAAAGTTTGATGTCGCCGCGTTCACCGCATCGTCGTCCCAGGCGTCGCCGTGTCCCGGCTGTCCGCCGCCAAAGGCGTAGGCCTGGCGCTGGACCGCACCGCTTGCAACCCAATAGGCAAAGTCGGTCGCGGCGTCGATGGACGACGAGAAGCCGGAGACGGCAATGCCCGTTCCGCCAAGCGCCGAACCGCTTGGGCCATGCTGGCCCGCGACCGGAATGTCGCCAAACCGGATGAGCGACGGCCGGAAACCGGCAACCGAGTAGCTGACGTAGCCGTAGATTAACGGCGCGCAGGCGGCTTTTGCCTCCGGGGCCGACATCGCCTCCAGCACCGCGATCGGATCCATCGCGAAGCAGGCGGGGTCGATCAGCGATACAAGCTCGGAGAGCATCTCGAAGGCGGCAACGCCTCCGTCACGGTCCACCAGGTCCGCTTGTCCGCTCACTGCGCAGGGGTGACCGAGATTGCCGCAGAGCGTGTAGAAGCTCATCAGCGAATGCGGCGGTCGCAGCGGCAGCAGCACCGCACCCTTGCGCGCGAGGTCCAACATGCCGGACCAGCTCGAAACACGCTCTCCGAGATCAGGGCGCCAGGCCTGGACCTGTGCCGCGGCATCGATCGGAAAGGCCCATTGACGCCCATTCCAGCCATAGCTCGGATAGGATTGCCCGACCGACCCGGCTGCAAGCACGGAACGTTCCGCTTCTCGACCGGCCACATCAAGAGGCGCAAGGCACCCTTCATTGGTGATCTGCCCGACATGCGGGTGATCGATGACGATCAGATCGTATGCCTTGGCGAGCTCCTCGACCGGATAGGTCTCGAAATCCTGCAGCGAGCGCTTCTCCCAATGGATGGCAACCCCGGTCTTTTCCTGCCAGAGCCTCGAACAGGCCACCATAGGGTCGTAACCGCGTGGATGGCTCCACGTCATTCCCTTGAGGGTGACGGTCATAGGCCGAACTCCTTCCGGATCGATGCACTGTGTTCGCCGATTCTCGGGGCAGCGCGATCGACCTGGGCGCGCCGACCGTTGACCCGCAGCGGCGAACGCGTGGTCAGGATCGACACGTCGTCTTCGCGGTTGACCGTCTGCAGCATGTCGAGGGTGCGGAAGCCGTCGCTTTCCAGCAGTTCGTTCCAGTTGAGCACGCGAGCGCACCAGATGTCGGCCGGCTCGAGCACGGCCAGCCAATGGTCCACCGTGTTTTCGCCGATGCGCTCGGCGATCAGGGCCTTAATCTCGTCCCTTGCGGAAAACCATGAAGACGGGTCGTCGCAATAGGGTGCGAGCTGCGGCATCTCCAGGAGGTCGGCAAGTTTCGAGATCGGCGTCATCGCGATGGCGAGGTAGCCGTCCTTGGCGGGGTAGACCCCGTAGGGCGCCGACAGATAGGCGTGTGCGCTGCGGAAATCCGAGCGCTTCGGCAGCCGCCTGCCGTCGTTGAGATGGGTCGTCAGCACCTCGAACTGGAAGTCGACCAGTGCTTCGAGCAAGCTGGTTTCAATCAGGCTGCCCTTGCCGGAGATGCCGCGGCGGACGAGGCCGGCAAGAATGCCCTGGGCCGCTGCAGCGCCGGCAAGCATATCGCCAATGGCAAGACCGAAGGGGACCGGCCCTTGCGCTTCGTCGCCATTCAGCCACATCACGCCGGAACGCGCCTGCGCCAGCAGGTCCTGACCAGGCCGCTTGACCCAGGGACCCTCCTCTCCATAACCACTGATCGAAGCGTAGACGATGCGCGGGTTGATCGCCCGAACGGCCTCGTAGTCCAAGCCCAGCCGTTGAATGACGCCAGGTCGGAAGTTCTGGATCAGGACGTCGGCCTTGGCGAGCAGCGCCTTCAGCGCCGCGACATCGGATTCGTCCTTGAGATCGATTGCCAGACTTTCCTTAGCGCGATTGATCGCATGGAAGATGGTGGAATCGCCACCGATCTCGGTGTCGCTGAGATAGAGGCGGCGCGATAGATCGCCGCCATCCGGGCGCTCGATCTTGATGACGCGCGCGCCCAGGTCCATCAGCCGTAGAGAGCAATAGGGACCGGAGAGAAACTGGCTCATGTCGACGACGACAAGGCCGGCCAAAGGCAGTTCGTTTTCCTCGTGCATCGCTGTTCTTATTTCTCTGTCTTGCCGACGAAGTCAGCCGGATTGTTGTACTTCACCGTCTGCAGATGCTCGCAGTAGAGCACCAGCTCACCCTCGTTCTTGAAGACCTGATAACTGGCCCGGATCAGGCCCAGCTCCTTGTAGCGCGGTGTTTTGTCCATGTTGGTGCGGATCGTGTAGATCGTGTCGCCCAGAAAGACCGGCTTGATGAAGCGCAGCTTGTCATAGCCGTAGGAAAAAGCGTTGACGCAGTTGGTAGCGACGAGGCCGAGGCCGGCCGAAAAAACGAAGGCGCCAGCCACCAGTCGGCGGCCGAAGATGCCTTCCCGTTCCGCGAACATCTGATCCTGGACATAAGGGTGGATGTCGACGACCAGCGTGTTGAACAGGTGGCTGTCGCTCTCGGAGATCGTCCGGCGCAACGAGCGGATGCGCTGGCCGACCGGCCAATCCTCGTAAAACCAGTTTTCGGCATTCCACACCGGAAGGGCAGCGTGATCCTCCGGCATGTCGGTGGGGCGTGTCGTAGACACGCCAACGGTTGGCGAGAATTCATTCATGAGAAAACCCTGCGCTGGCTCGTATCCGCATTGGCAGCTGGCAGCGAGTGGTCGCGCTTATCATATGGGCGCGGCTGTGCTGGTTGGGCATTATCTCCTCCATGAATTTTCTTATGTAAAGATACTGTTCACATATGGAGGCCTTTTGCAAGATGCAAATGACCATTGCGCCCGGCCTGATCTGCCGGCCAAGAAAGCCATGGATCGAAAGAAACGCTGCAGAGCCGGTGAGTGAAAAATGGTGCCGTCCCAAGCGGCGCAGGATGCGAAATCTATCGGGTGGTCTTGCGGATGCGGCTCACCTTCTCGTCGCGAGGCTTGGATGCCTGAGGTTGAGGGCCGGGTTGCTCTTCCTCCTCAACTACCGCTTCGAGCCTGCCGACGACGGAAAGAACAAGAAAGGCGGATCCTGTCGCAAAGGCAGCGATGATCCAGTGGCCGAAGCCGAGAGCGAGGCCAATGGCGCCCGCCAACCACAGACTACCGCCGGTCGTCAGGCCCTGGACCTGTCCGCGCGACAGTACGATGGTGCCCGCCGCAAGAAAGGCGACGCCCGCGGTGACCGCTTCAACGACGCGCAAGGGATCGATCCGGACCCGCTCGTCTATGAAGCCCTTCATATAGACGCTTTCAAGCGAGATGACTGCAAAGGTGCAGGCGGCGAGGCACACGAGCATGTGCGTCTTGAGACCGGCCGGGCGGGCTTTGGCTTCACGCTCGAAGCCAATGATCGAGCCCATCAGCAAGGCCCCGAGAATGCGCGCGAAGATGACCGGATAGGGAATCTGCGACGGCGGAAACATGTCTGCTACGATTTGCTCCATGCGGAACCAACGCGAGTGCTTCGCATTGGTTCCGCATGATGGCGCCGCCTTCCGCCCGGTGGGCGGCGCCGTCGAGCGGCCCGTCCCCGCCCGCTCGTTTCAGTGTGGCTTTGCTTTAGTTGCCGAGTGCTGTGAATGCGGCGTCCAGCCGTTCCTGCGCCTTCTTCGGGTTCTTGGCGCCCTTCGCCGCTGCGAGGTTGGCCGGGCTGTCGCCGACCTGAACCAGGCCGACCATGCCCATGCCGTAGTGCGGCGTGCATTTCACGCCGTAGATGCCGGGTGCAGTGAAGGTCACCTTGTAGTTTTCGTTGATTTTGCTCTTGAATGCCTCTGCGCCATCCGGGATCATGCCCTTGATCGTTTCGACGTTGTGGCCCTTGTCGGTCGGGATGAACGTCACCGTGTCGCCGGCCGCAACCTTCAGCGACGCAGGTTCAAACACCATCGCGCCTTCCTTGCCCTTGTTGAGCATGTGCACTTCGAAATCCGCGGCGGTTGCGGGCGCAGCGATAAGCATGACCGCCATTGCGAGGCCCAATCCGCTCTTGATTGCTTTCAACATCGTCTTCTCCGTTTGACCGAGCAGCCCGTGCTTGGGTTGTTCGCCGCAGTATTAGTCCGAAGGCCGTGCACCTAATTTGATGCGCGTCAAATTGGATGCGGATTCCCGGCGACGGTGAATTGACACTAAATAGGACTCCTATATATATCAGGAATGGCAAAGAACACGACAACACCGCCTGCAATTATCGACCGCATAGGCGACGGGTTCGCACGGATAGCGACGGCGATGCGGACCGAAGCATGGACGGCAGCCGACGTGATCGGGTTGAACCCGACACAACTGCAGATCCTGATCTTTCTGGTGGGCCGTGGCAAAGCTGGCATGCGCGTCAAACAGATCGCAGCCCATCTCGGCGTCAGCCAACCGACTGCGACGGATTCGATCAATGCACTGACGCGCAAGGGTTTTGTCGAGAAGCTGGCGGACCCTTCGGATGCGCGGGCCGTAGCGGTGGCCGCGACGGCCGAAGGCGAGGCCGCCGTGCGCCGCGCCGGCATGATTGCCTCGGCGACAGACGCTGCCTTTGCGTCGCTATCGACGCTCGAACAGGAAGATCTGCTGCTTCATCTGGTCAAGATCATCCGCACGCTGCAGGCGTCCGGCGCCATCCCGGAACAACGCATGTGTGTGAACTGCCGATACTTCCAGCCCAATGCCTATCCGGGTTCGAAAGAGCCGCACCATTGCGCCTTCGTCAACGCACCGTTTGGCCAAGCGGATTTGCGCATCGATTGCGGCGAATACGAAACGGCAGACGCCTCAAGCCAGGCCGCCGCCTGGAAGATATTCAACCGTGGCGCGGCCTGAGGTGGGGCAGATGCAATGAAGTACACCACCGACCCATCATTTGTTTCGACCAATGGACCGGCGCTGCCACGCCCCAGCGTGCTGACGTCGGCACCAGGACAAACCGCTTCACCCTCGGGACCAAAGGATTTCACCGCATTCAAGCGCGCTTTCGGCCCCGATGATGTCGGCGCCGGCCCGTCGACTGCCATCGGCGGACCGGCATTTTCTCCCTCCACGCAAATAGAAAGAGAAAACCATGAGCAGAATTAATCTAGTTGACCCCAAGACGGCAACCGGTGCCAGTGCAGAACTGCTGGGCAGCATCCACGCGGCCTTCGGCGCGACACCGAACATGTTCAAGGCGGTGGCCAATTCCCCGGCGGCACTTGCCAGCATGTGGGGTTCGTTCGGCGCGCTTGGCAATGGCCGGCTCGGCGCCAAACTCGGCGAGCAGATTGCCGTCGCCGTCGCTGACCGCAATGATTGCCACTATTGCCTGGCGGCGCATACGGCTCTCGGCCGCAAGGCCGGCGCGACAGCGCAGGACATGGCTGACGCCCAACGCGGCCACTCCGCTGATCCGAAGACCGCGGCGGTGCTTTCATTCGTCCGCATCCTGGTCGACGAACGCGGTCAGGTCTCGGATGCTGACGTCAAGGCGTTGCGCAATGCCGGCTTCGACGATCAGGACATTGTCGAGATCATCGCGCACGTGGCGCTCAATCTCTTCACCAACTACATCAACGTGGCCCTCGCCGTGCCGGTCGATTTCCCCGGCGTCAAGCTCGTGCGCGAAGCGGCCTGACATCCCGCCGGGCAGGTCCTGCCTGCCCGGCCCCTCCCAAAAGGAATGGCCTCATGATCGCTGATCTCTCAAATCAGGCGCCGGAACTGGACGTGAGCAACTGGTTCAACACCGCAACGCCGCTGAGCCTCGGCATGCTGCGCGGACGCGTCGTCTTCATCCACGCCTTTCAGATGCTTTGCCCCGCCTGCGTATCGTACGGATTGCCGCAGACCCAGCGCGTGCAGCGGCTGTTTCGCGACACCGATCTCCAAGTGATCGGCCTGCACACGGTTTTCGAACATCATACGGCGATGGGTCCGGAGGCCCTCAAGGCGTTCATCCACGAATACCGTCTAAGCTTTCCGATCGGCGTCGACGCGGCATCACCCGATACGCCGATACCGCGCACGATGCAGGGCTACGGCATGCGTGGCACGCCCACGACCATCATCATTGGCCGCGACGGCAAGGTCCGCCACCATCGATTCGGGATCGAGGACGATCTGCTCGTCGGAGCTTGGCTGGCGACAGCACTTGCAGAACCGCTGCCGGCAACGACTGTGCCGGTGGACATCGCCGGCTGCACGACTGACGGCTGCGCAATTCCCGATGAGATTTCACGTCGAATAGAGACAGGAAAGCGATGACACTGAAATCGGCCCTGGTGATCAGGCATGTTCATTTCGAGGATCTCGGCACCTTTGCCGCTCCCCTTCGCGCTGACTACGGGATAGAATACCGCGATGTCGGAACCGCCGATTTTCTGGATTTCGCGCCGGACGCCCCCGACCTTGTCGTTGTACTCGGCGGACCGATCGGCGCCTACGAGGACCGGACCTACCCGTTTCTGCAGCGGGAGGTCGAGGTGCTAGCAGCACGACTGAAGACCGGTCGGCCGACCCTCGGCATCTGCCTTGGCGCGCAACTGATTGCGCGCGCAAGCGGCGCGCGGGTCTTTCCATTGGGGATCAAGGAGATCGGTTTCGACCCGATCAGCCTTAGCGAGGCCGGCCGTGCTTCTCCGCTTCGTCATCTGGATGGCGTGCCGATGCTGCATTGGCACGGCGATACCTACGATCTTCCCGCCGGCGCCACTTTGCTGGCGTCGACCCCAAAGACCGTGCAGCAGGCGTTTTCCATCGGCAACAATATTCTCGGGCTTCAGTTTCACCCCGAGGCGGATGCGGGAGTGGCGTTTGAGCGGTGGCTGGTCGGTCACGCCTGCGAGCTGGTGGCGGCAAAGATCGACATCGGAAAACTTCGCGACGATGCGACGCAATACGGGGCCACACTAGCGACGGCCGCCGACTCGATGATGACGGCATGGTTGGAGCAGTTGCATGCGGCCTGAGCAAATAAAGCCGATTGCCCTCAATGCATTGCTGGTGGGTTCACTGACCGCCATCGATGAACGCGGGACGCAAAGCGGTATCGACAAGAAGCCGGTCGCCGGGGCGTTGCACCTGTCGCCGACCGGCTTCGTTGGCGATCACCAGGGCGACCTTAAACGACACGGCGGCATCGAGAAGGCTGTGCACCACTACCCCGGCGATCATTACCGGCTCTGGCGGTCGGAGATCGGCCCGGCAGCGGTTCTCGATCACCCTGGAGCGTTCGGCGAAAACCTGTCGACATCCGGACTGACGGAAGATGATGTGGCCGTCGGAGATCGGTTTCGCCTGGGCCGTGCCCTGCTCGAAGTCAGCCAGGGCCGGCAGCCGTGCTGGAAACTGAACAAGCGCTTCGGTCAAAGCGACATGGCCCGCCGTGTCCAGCAATCCGGTCGCACCGGATGGTACTACCGCGTGATCGAGGAAGGGCGCGTTTGCGCGGAAGACGCCCTCGCTCTGGTCGAGCGCCGATACCCGACTTGGACCATCAGGCGACTCTGGCATTACCTCTACGTCGACACGATGAACCGGGACGCCCTTCAGGAGATTGCCAACCTCGATATCTTGCCGACGAACTGGCGCGACTACGCGATCAAGCGGCTGGCGACCCGCAAGGTCGAGGACTGGACGCGGCGTCTTGAGGGCCAGCACGAAGGGTAGATGTGGCCCCGGCTTGCTTGCCCGGCAAACGTAGAAAGCCTGCTCTGTGTCAGGCGATTTGCACCGCAGGCCTCGACCGGGACTGGCTTGCGAGACGCTGCGCGACCTGATGAGCGACGAAGATCGCATGATCATTCACCTGCGGCAGCCCCATCAACTCGCCGAATGTGCCGCGGGCAAGCGGGCCGGCGATGAAAAGCGCGTCGTCGCTTTTTCCGTCGCGGTCGGCTGCGCGGCTTTGTTCATCGCAGGCAAGGCCGAGGCCCACCCCATCCAGTTGCAAATGGCCAGCATCGGCCATATCGGCCAGCCAACCCTGGCTCCTGAGGATAGCCGTGTGCGCCGGGCCGGTGGTCACGACGCAGGCGTCAAATGTCATCTGCTCGCACTTGCCGGTATGACGGTGTCTAACCTCGGCGGTGATGGTCTCGCCGGCCCGGGCTATCTCTTTCACCGATCCGCCAAGAACCCTCACATCGCCGTGGTCAAGCCCTTGGCCGATGACCGCATCTATCTGTGGTGCGACCCGGAAGCGATGCACATCCCAATAGGGCCTCAGGTGGCGAACAAGTCGTTTTCGCTCCGGGATAGGTAGGGCTCCCCAGATTTCGCCGCCCTGGGCGCGCAACGCGTCGAAAACCGCGTGCCAGCTATGACCCGCCGTCGGCGCCTCCTGAACTGCCTGGCGTATCCTACGCAACAGCGAACGAGCGGTTCGCGAAGGATCGGTGACGAAATCGCCAAATGGCTCCTGCGCCGTTGTCGCGTGTCCCCTCGACCGAAGCCCCCGGCGGGAAAGGGCGGTGATCGGCCCTCGGTGGCCGTTTCGTCTGAGCGAGGCGATGACATCGGCCGAAGTCAGTCCGTTGCCGATCAGGAGGACGCGATCCTCCCCGCGGATTACGGATAGGGCGCCTGACAATGTCGAGTCGGCGACGAAACGTGGATGGCTGGCGAGCGCCTTGGCAATGTGCCGGGGTGCACACGGTGCCGGGTGGGTCGTGGCAACGATGGCGATGTCGGCCAGGATATCAGTTCCTCCATCGGCCGCGATCCGCCATTGCTCGCCCGTCCTGACGATCTGGGCCACCCGTTCGTGACAGTGCTGGACCTGACCGCTCCGAAGAAAAGGTGCGATGAAGTCGCCGACATAGCGGCCGAAGACCGCGCGCCGAGGGTAGAGATTCCCGTCTTCGGTCAGCGCATCCTGGTCGTCGCGCGGCTCACCTTCAGCGGCCAGCCAGTGCAGAAAATCGTCCGGCTCATCCGGTATCAGGCTCATGCGCGCCGCCGGTACGTTGATGCGATGCGCCGGATCGGAGGTGTCGTAGGCAAGACCGGCACCCAGGCGCCCCCGAGGCTCGAAGACGATGATATCGACCGCCTGACCGGTCGTGTTCTTGGCTAGGTTGGCGGCAACCGCCGCCCCGGTGAAGCCACCGCCGATGATTGCGACAACCGGTCGGCGGGGTCGACGCTTCACGATTGCGACACCTTGAGCTTGGGCCTGTGGTCGCCGGCAATGGTCTCGCCGAACGGACCGGTATTGATCGATGTTTCGCGCGCGGGAACCGCGTGACCAAGCGGCAGGTTTGGCAGCACGAGCTCGCCGAAGCGATAGGCCTCCTCCAGGTGCGGGTAGCCAGACATGATGAACGTATCGATGCCGATCTCGCGGTACTCTTCCATCCGCGCCTTGACCTGATCCGGATCACCGACAAGGGCGGTGCCCGCACCGCCGCGCACAAGCCCGACGCCGGCCCAGAGGTTGGGCGCCACCTCGAGCTTGTCGCGCCGGCCGCCATGCAACCGGCTCATACGACTTTGACCTACCGAATCCATACGCTCGAACACCTTTTGTGCCGCGGCGATCGTCTCGTCATCGACATATTGTATCAGGTCGTCGGCCGCCCGCCATGCTTCCTTTGCGGTCTCGCGCACGATCACATGCAGCCGGATGCCAAATGTAACTTCCCGGCCCTCGGCCTCAGCCAGTGCGCGCACTTCGGCAATCTTTCTGGCGACATCTTCCGGTGGCTCACCCCAGGTCAGATATTTGTCGATCGTTCTGGCCGCCACCTCCTGGCCCTTGCCCGAGGAACCGCCGAAATAGAGCGGCGGATGCGGCGTCTGCACCGACTGGAACAGCAGCTTGCCGCCTTCGATATCGAAATGTTTTCCCTTGAAAGTAACGTCTTCGCCGCGAAGGACTGATTTGTAGACGTTGAGAAACTCCTCGGTTGCTTCGTAGCGCTCGCCATGCGACAGGTGGATGCCATCGCCCTTGTTTTCCGTCGGGTCGCCGCCCGTCACCACGTTGATCAGCAGCCGTCCCTCGGAAAGCCGGTCGAGCGTTGCCGTCATCCGGGCTGCCAGCATCGGTGAAAGCAGTCCAGGCCGCACCGCAATCAGGAAGCGCAGCTTCTCGGTCAAGGGTGCCAGGGCTGACGCCACCACCCAGCTGTCCTCGCAACTGCGGCCAGTGGGGATCAACACACCGTAGTAGCCCAGCGCATCGGCAGCCTGGGCGACCTGTTTCAGATAGTTGAGGTCGACATTGCGCCCTCCCCGTGATGTGCCGAGATAGCGGCTGTCGCCGTGAGTGGGCAGGAACCAGAGAACGTTGACTTTGTCAGGCGTGTTGCTCATGCGAATTCTCCTCGGACACGATCGACGGCAGGCGCCAGACAGGGCCGGCAGTCCAAAAAAGATAAACTCTATAAAATTTATTGACAATGAAAAATCCGGCGATCATTTTTGAGTAGAGGAAAAATTTTTTCCCGGATCGCGGCTTCACGACCGGGAAGCAGGTCAAATTTTTCGAGGATTTTGCCATGAACATCGCTCTCGCCGCTTCCAGTGCATTCACGACATCAAGTCATGCGATCGATCGCCCTAACCCCATCACGCCATCGGAACTGAAATCCGCCATGCGCAACCTGTCGGGCGGCGTCTCGGTCATCACCGCCGGTATCGGCGACGATCGCACAGGCGCGACGGTAACGTCGGCAACGGCGCTTTCGGTCGATCCACCGACGATGATCGTCAACATCAACCGGACGTCATCCACCTGGCCGGTGATCGAGCGTTACCAGCATTTCTGCGTCAACATTCTCGCAAGCCAGCAGCAGCACGTGGCCGAGCGCTTCGCGGGCTTTGGTGGTCTCAAAGGCGCGGCACGCTACGGCGGCGCAGACTGGCGGACCCTCGTCAGCGGCGCTTCCGCCCTGAATGGGGCACTTGCCGCGATCGATTGCGAAGTCGAGGAGATCATCGAGCGTCATAGCCACGCCATCATCCTGGGACGGGTCCTGGCGATTGCGGCAGGCTCAGGCGAACCCGTCCTCTACCACAGCGGCCGTTACGGCAGTTTCCTGCCGTAACTGGAGGGGACCACGTTCGAGCGGGCAAAGATGATGCCCAATCGACCGAAGTTTGGAATGGCTTCATACCCCGTCGCACAAACGGGGTATTTTTTATCTCTATAAAATCCATGGGTTTTGAGATTATCAATACAGGCTCCACGACGGGGCCATCGGCAAACCGTTGAGGAGCAGGCAATGACAATAGCAAGACGTACCCTTCTGGTATCAACCGCAGCGCTGGTGTTGGCGACGCAGGGACTGCTTGCGGCTCAGGCCGCGGACACCACACTGACCATCGGTTATCAGCCGATCGTCGAGCCGTCGCGCGTGCCGCAGGCCGATGGCACGTATGAGAAGGTGACCGGCGCGAAAATCAACTGGCAGAAGTTCGACGGCGGCGCCGATGTCATCGCTGCGCTTGCATCCGGCTCGATCGATATCGGCTATGTCGGCTCGTCGCCGCTGGCGGCTGCGGCAAGCCGGGAACTGCCGTTCGAAACCATCTTCGTCGTCGGCCTGATCAGCGACGCGGAAGCCCTGGCCGTCAAGGGCGTAAGCAAGCCCGAAGAACTCGCCGGCAAGAAGATCGCAACACCCTTCGTGTCGACGGCTCACTACAGCCTGCTGACGGCGCTGAAGCACTGGAACATCGATCCTAAATCGGTGGAGATCCTCAACCTGCGCCCGCCGGAAATTGCGGCGGCCTGGCAGCGTGGCGACATCGACGGCGCCTATGTCTGGGATCCGGTGCTGTCCGAGATCAAGAAGACATCGACCGTCTTGGCCACCTCTGCCGACGTTGCCCAGTGGGGTGGCCCGACCTTCGATGCCTGGATCGTCAGCAAGAAATTCGCCGAAGAACATCCGGATATCGTCACCGGGTTCGTCAAGGTGACCGGTGATGCCTATGCCGACTACCGGGCCAAGCCGGAGACATGGAATGCCACATCGGAGCAGGCCGAAAAGATCGCCCGCCTGACCGGCGCCAAGCCGGAGGACGTGCCCGCCCTGCTCAAGGGATATTACTTCCCATCATTGGAGGAGCAGGCAACATCCGATCTTCTCGGCGGCGCAACGGCCAAGGCCATTGCAGAAACGTCGGCCTTCCTGCTCGAGCAGCAAAAGATCCCGGCAGTTCTGACCGATTATGGCCCTTACGTTTCGGCGCGCTGGGCGCAGGAAGCCGCCAAGCTCTCGTTCTGAGCAAGGCGGGATTGCCGCGGGAACGGTTGGCGACACGACTGAGGGCGTGAAACGCTAGCCCATCCTCCGGCCCACTTCATGGATCATGGGGACGACAAAATGTCCGTGCTTGCGCTCGAGAATATCTCTTTACGATACGCGCCTGGCGAAGGGCGATCGCAAGCGCCGCTGGTTCTGGATCGGATCAATCTGGAGATTGCCGGCGACGATTTCGTCGTGGTCATCGGCAGATCCGGTTCGGGCAAGACGAGCCTGCTCAATCTGGCGGCCGGCTTCTTGACGCCAAGCAGCGGCCGGATCTCGCTTGATGGCCGGTCGCTGTCCGGCCCCGGTTCCGGCCGCGCCGTCGTCTTTCAGGATGATGCGCTTTACCCATGGCTGAGCGCGATCGACAATGTTGCATTCCCTTTGCGCCTGCGGGGTGTCGGCAAGGGCCAACGATTGAAGGAAGCCCAGTCGCTGCTGGAGCGCGTCGGTTTGCCGGATGCGGCAGAGCGCAAGGTCTGGGAGCTTTCCGGCGGCATGCGCCAGCGTGTCGGCATTGCCAGAGCCCTGGCTTCGCAGCCACGGTTCCTGCTGATGGACGAGCCGCTCGGCGCATTGGATGCGCTGACGCGTGTGCGCATGCAAGGCTTTCTCCTGGACATGTGGCGGGCCAGCCGGGCCGGTGCACTGCTCATCACACACAGCATCGATGAAGCCTTGATGCTAGCGACGCGCATCGTCGTCTTGACCGCGAACCCGGGTCGGATCGCCAAGATCATTCCGGTCAGCTTCGGTCGGGACTATCTCTCCGGAATACCTCAAAACGAGCTGCGCGCCGCTGCCGAATTCAAGCGGTTGCACGATGATTTGACCGGTCTCATTCATTCCGAAGACGAAGGTGTGGCAGCATGACCCTTTCCCTGGAAGCGACGTCCACCCGCCCCGATCCAAGCGGCGAAATCGAGGTCAAGCCGCCACGCACGCTGCCCGTTCTTTGGATTTCAGCGGCAACGGTCGCCGCGCTGGTCGGCCTTTGGAGCCTCGTCTCAGCCTATGGCCTGGTGCCGCCGCTGTTCCTGCCATCGCCGCTCGCCGTCCTTCGGGCGCTGAGCGGCCTGACGCTTACGGGCTTTGTCGACGCGACGCTCGTCCAGCATATCGCCGCCAGCCTTTCGCGCATCTTCGGTGCGCTCGGCGTGGCACTCATCCTCGGCGTGCCTGCAGGCCTGGCGATCGGCACCAGCCGCTGGGGCAAGGGCATCCTCGATCCGATCGTCGAGTTTCTGCGTCCGCTGCCGCCGCTCGCCTATCTGCCCCTCGTCATCATCTGGCTTGGTATCGGCGAGGCATCGAAGATTGCCGTGATTGCGCTCGCAATGCTGCCGCCGATCATTCTCTCGACGGCTGCGGGCGTGAAATCCGCGTCGCCCGACCACATCAATGCCGCGCGCGCCTTCGGCGCATCGCGACGGCAATTGCTGCTGCATGTGATCCTGCCGGGCGCGCTGCCATCCATTCTCACCGGCACACGCATTGCGCTCGGCGCCGGTTGGTCGACCCTAGTTGCCGCCGAGCTCGTGGCGGCGACACGCGGCCTCGGTTTCATGATCCAATCGGCGGCCCAGTTCCTGGTCACCGACATCGTCATAGCCGGCATCGTGGTGATCGCTGCCGTCGCCTTCCTGTTTGAAGTCGTTGCACGACGGATCGAGCGACGGCTGGTGCCGTGGTCGCACCACCGCTGACGGGCAACCACGGCTCTTCCTATGCAGACTTCTGCGTCACCCGGCGGCGCGTGGCGATCAATCGGGCGGCAGCATAGGTTTGCGTGACGATCTCGGGCACCAGATCGATATCGGGCAGGCTGCCGAGACCCAGGGGGCCGATCGCGTAGAGGTTGGCCGTTGGATGGCTGTCCGAAAGCACCTCGCCGGCCGGGCTGACGGCGAGGCCGAGCCCGAGCTCGTCCGGCTGCGCCAGACCGCCGGCAAAGAGGTTCTGAATGACCGGGGCCTTGAGGTCAGGCGCAGAGCAGCGACAGTCGATGACCTGATCTGCCACCAGCAGATCTTCCTGCGGCGCTCCTGCCCAGCGAACCATGAGCCCGTCGGGCCGGCGCCGCCCGGCCCAGCCCTTGCGTACCACGGTGCGGCCGTCGGCCAGTTCCTGCTGCAGTCGCAGGTGCATTGGCGCCGGCAGGCGGTTGCGATGGCTGTCGTAGATCGAGCGCAGATGACGGTTGAACTGACGCTTCTCCTGTTCTGGCAGAGCTTGCCACAGAGAACGCGCGCGGCGCCGGAGCCCGTTCATGGCGGCCTGCCAGCTCAGACCGTTGGCCTCTGCCTCGGCGCAGGCTTGCCTGACGAAGCGGACGATGTCGCGTAGCCTCGTCGGCATCGGATCCACCGGGAAAGTCGGCGCTGCTGAAAGCCGCGTGTGCGATTGCGGCAGAAACCCATGCCGCGAAATGATGGTGATCTCGCCGGCATAGCCGTTGTCGCGCATTTGCAGCAGGCGATCGACGACACGCACCCCGCTGCCGAGCAGCACCGCATGGCGCGGCACCACCAGACGCCGCGCTCTCACCAGGGGACGCTCATCGTCCGCAACCTCCATTTCAAGCGTGCGGATACCGAATCCGGTGGCGAGTGCCGCAACGTCGCATTCGATCGAGCCTTCTTCCTGCACAACCAAAAAACGCCCGGATGGCAGCTTTCGCAGGCCCAGCACCGCCTGGCAGGAGAGCTGCATGGAGATATCCGGTCGCCGCGTCAACGCTTCGGAAAAGCGCTGGTAGACATAGTCGCTGAAGATACTCTTCGGCACGAAGATCTGCTGGAAGCCTGGAATGGCGGCAGAGACGGCGGAGCGAAAATCCTGGTTGGCACAAAGCCACTCGTTGAAATCCTCCGGCTGTCCGGCGGCCACCGACAGATCGCGCACGCGGCTATTGAGGATTTCGCCGCTCTGGGCGGCGGCCATGACCTGCCCGCCACTGATGGTTGGTTGCGGGTCAAAGAGATGAACATGAAATGCTGTTCGCACCGACTTCATCAGCGCGATCGCCATCATGATCCCCGAGAAGCCGCGGCCAATGATGGCAATGCGCGGCTTTTCCCGAGGGCTGTCACTGTCGGGCGAAATCTTGGCAAACAATCCGTGGACAGTCATGTGAGCTCCCTTGTGGCCCGACTGCGGTCAGCCGGCAAAGTTTGAAACGCATGGCTGTTCCGATCCCGAACACGGATCGGACCTTGGGGTATCGCCCAGCACCGAGATCGGCCGCTGACGGGGCTCAAATCTGCAGTGTCGGGGATGGTGCCGCCAGCCGCATGGGCCGGCGAGTAGGTATCCGTTGTTCTGGCTGGCCTGGCACCTCGGCACATGGTCATCCCTATACGGCATACTCTATAAAGTTTATGCGCTATTAGAACGCGATTTCCAGCGGACATCAAGCCCTTTGTGTCGCCACTGTGTTTCGAGACCGCACGTAGAAGGTGAAACCGCGCCGGTATCTATCGGCCAGCGACGACGCGACCCTCCCGGTTTTCAGCGATTTGTGCAGCGCTCGCCGGGGGCTGTTCGCGCCGTGCGATGCCATTCAGGACTGTCAGCAGGTCATAGCCGCGCGACCACCGGCCGAAACCGCTGGCGACATTGATGTGCCCGGCATGACCGAGATCGACGAGCCGGCTGCCCCAGCGGGTCGAGATATGCCGCAATCGATCAAACGACATATAGGGGTCGTTGAGGCTGCCGACGATCAGGCTCGGAAACGGGAACGGATGCTCGGGCATGGCGCCGAACGCGATCGAGCCGGGATGCAGCCGCCCCGTCACGTCTAGATCGCAGGGTGCCACCAGAAGCGCGCTTCTGATCTGCCGTGCCAGCGGTCTTCGCGCCAGGCTGGCAACGAGGATGCAGCCCAGGCTGTGGGCAACAACGTCCACAACACCGTGACGGAGAATGGCGCGCTCCAGCGCGTCACGCCACCGCTCGAGCACCGGATGGTCCCAGTCATCTTGCTCGACGAGCGTCGCCCGCGGCTGGTCGTCCAGCCAGTGACGCTGCCAGTGCCCCGCGCCCGAGCCGAAAAGACCGGGGATGATCAAGGTTTTTGCCATGGTATCAGCCTCTTGCGACACGGGCCAAGTGACGGTGCGCCGATCGTCTTCCTATCAAACAATTCATGGGGCGATTATGCGAAGGCAACTGGCACGAAGTAAGCAAGGAATACCCTTTATCCATAAACTCTATAGCATAACTTTCTTCGACTTTGATTCAGCCCACTGAAATTGCCGTATCGGCTGTGGAACAATGCTTGAGGCAGAGTGTTTCTTTTGTCGCGCTTCTCAGCGAAATCAGTTTCGTTTTGAGGCCCCCGGCAGTCAAAAATTGCGTTGTTGGTGCCTGCGAAATTGATAGTTTGACGCGAGGACTTCGGCGGCAAGCGCAATCGAAGTTTTGAGGAGTGGTGCTGTGTTCGGCCAACTCGACAAGCCGGGCGAAAGAACAGCAAGGTTGGCGGCGGACCAGATAGGTTTTGCCCGACCGGCGGTGCTAAGGCGTCGGGTTTGTTTGAGCTTGATCGGAATGGCGATCGCCTGGTTGGAAACGGCCGGGTCGATCATTGAGGACCGCTTGGGTTTTTTGCCTTGGGCATGAGAGGTGAGTTGGATTTGAGAGAGCATGGCCACAACAGGCGCTGGCGGTTTCGTCAGCCGAGCGTGCTTCCGGGGTTCGGTCTGGCGCTCGGCGTCACGCTATTCTGGCTGGTTTTGATCATCCTCATTCCGCTGTCGGGCCTGATCTGGCGCTCGAGCGGCCTCGGCTGGTCGCAGTTCATGACGCTGGCGCTCGATACCCGCACGCTCAATGCACTCAGGATCAGTTTCGGCACGGCCTTTGTCGCCGCCATCGTCAATCTGATCTTCGGCGTCATCCTCGCCTGGGTGCTGGTGCGCTATCGTTTCCCCGGCAAGCGGGTGATCGACGCCATGGTCGACCT
>NZ_LMDX01000015.1:0-85296 GCF_001425225.1 Ensifer sp. Root127 | reverse complement strand
GGAGCAGCCCGGTAGCTCGTCAGGCTCATAACCTGAAGGCCGCAGGTTCAAATCCTGCCCCCGCAACCAAATCAAAAAAAAAGCCCGCCAGGTAAATCCGGCGGGCTTTTTGGCGTTCTGGGGCAAAGAAACAAAACCGGCTAACCGCCAAACTCGCCCAAAACAAAGTCCAGGAAAACACGGACCTTCAAGGGCAAATGAATGCGAGACGCGTAAACCGCATACACGTGCGTCAACGGCAAAGGCTCGAACCAGCATCGTCTTGGAAGAGGGCGTCGGTTCTGACGGTTTTGACGGTCGCATCAGGCGCCGTAACATGGCGAGGATCCGGCATAGAGCATTTCTAGGAAAAGTGCGAAGCGGTTTCCGTGAGGAAATGCGTAAAAACAAAGAGATAGAGCGTTTGTGCGGTTCCGTCTAAATCGGAAGCCCCCTGGGATGTCGCTCTGATGAGCCAGGATGCGACCCGGCCTTGAAGGCGTCGGCGGCCACGCACCGGCGGCCGCACAAATCAACTCACTGTAAAATCTTGCACCGCTCAGCCTGTTGGACAGAGAAAACGCGTCAGCAGCAGGTGCAGCATCGGCGCCTCTTCCAGCGGCTTAAAACCCGGATCGACGGCGATGCGCCCGAAGATGCCGTCGATGATCGCTGCAATCCAGCGTGCGCCGCCCTCGGGATCGATGGCGGCATCGATCTGTCCGCGTTCATGCGCCGCTTTGATCACAGTGGCAAGGGCGGTGCGCAGGTCAGCGTCATTCGCCGCCACCAGTTCGCCGATGCGTTCGTCGCGCGTGGCCTCGGCGGCGATCTCCAGCGCCAGGCTGGAAAAGACCGGATCGGCCGCCAGCCGCAGGACAACGTCCATAAAACCCAGAAGGGCGGCAAAAAGATCCGACGCTTCATGGAGTTCACGGAAAAACTCCGCCGTTTCTTGACGTTCGACCTCCACGATCGCGGCGATGATGGCGTGTTTGGTCGGAAAGTAATGGAAGAGATTGCCCGGGCTCATGCCTGCCTCGGCGCAGATTTCCGCAGTCGAAGTGCCGTGGAATCCCTTACGGGCAAAACAGACGATTGCGGCGTCGAGGATGACTTGCCGCCTTGCGGCATGTTTTTCCGGGTCGATCTTGCGCATCGTGCCTGCTCCCAGTGGCCATCATTCTTTAATAGACTGATCGATCTCATATGCGATGCGGGTCTTGCAGAGTCAATAGAAGCGGTCTGGTGCCAAGAGCGCCATGTTCCCGCAATGCTTGCATGCGATCGCCTTACTATTGACGTGTTCAGCTGATGGAATTAGTAGATTGACTAATCGAAGAAATAATTCCTTCTGAACGCGATAATCAGGGACCTGTCGACGCGATGCGATCCTCAAGAGGATTGGTCGACATCCATTCCCGTCAGCGAAAGCCAACCAGAATGAGACGTTCCCCAGTTCTGAGCGCAGCAATTGCCACGTTCCTGCTTGCTGCCACTGCAGGCGAGCTGCTTGCCAACGAGGCTGCCGCATCGGTGGGCGCCGATGTCGCAGCCGCAACCCGCACCGTCTCGACGCTTGTGGCCGACAGGCAGCCACAGAAATGGATGCGGTCCTTTGCCGGCATCTTCGTCGCACGCGAAGAAATCGCCGTCGGCACGACGTTGACCGAGCAGCGGATCGCCAAGGTCGAGGTCGAGGTCGGCGATCGAGTGGTCGCCGGCCAGGTTCTTGCCCGACTGGAAACCGAGATGCTGGAAAACCTCCTGCGGGAAGCCGAAGGGCGCGTCGCCCGCACCAGTGCGGCGGTTGCTCAACAGGAAGAGACCGTTCGACAGGAAGAAAAGAAGCTCGACCGTGCACGCCAACTGCGGCACCTGAAAGCCGAGACTTTCCTTGAAGAGCGTGTTTCGGCAGTGGCCATCGCGCACGAGGCGGTCAAAGTCGCCCGCGCCGAGGACGCACAGGCTCAGGCGCTCCAGGCGGAGGCGCGGCGCAAGCTCGAACGCGCCGTGATCGTCGCCCCTTCCACCGGCATCGTTTCCGAGCGCCTTGCCCGCGCCGGTGCATTGGCCGGAACGGAACCGCTGATGCGGCTGATCCGTGACGGCGAGATCGAGCTTGCCGCTGAAATACCGGAAAGCGAGCTACCCCTGCTTGCTGTCGGTCAGCAGGTGAAGGTCAAGCTTTCCGGACGCACGGACACGATCGAGGGTCATGTCCGGGTGATCAATCCGAAGATCGATAGCGAGACACGACTTGGCACGGCCAAGATTGCGCTCATGACCGACAAGCCGCCCTATGCCGGAACGTTCGGCCGCGCGGAAATCGTTGTTGCGGAACGTCCGGCCATCATGGTCGACGATTCCGCGCTGCTTTACGGCACGCCGGACGGAATGCCCTCAGTGTTCATTGTCGAGGACGGCAAGGTCAAGCGCAAGACCGTCCAGGCCGGGATGCGCCAGAACGGCAAGGTGGAGATCGTGTCGGGGCTAAATACCGGCGAACGCGTTGTTGCCAAGGCCGGCGTCTCTCTTCGTGAGGGTGAGGCCGTTGCCACCAAAGACATTGAACCCGCTCAGGCAGGCGCGCAGAAATGACCAGCAATATATCCGCCTGGGCGATCCGAAAGCCCGTACCGACGCTCGTCCTGTTCGTTGTTCTGACCCTTGTCGGCATCGCCTCGTTCCTGCGTCTGCCCGTCAACGCCAATCCGAGCGTGTCGTTTCCCGTCGTCACCGTGACAATCACCCAGCCGAGCGCCCAGCCGGCGGAAATGGAGACGCAGGTCACGCGGCGCGTCGAGGGGGTGGCCGCCGGCTTGGTCGGCGTCAACCACATTCGCTCGACGGTTACCAACGGTGTCTCGACAACGACGGTCGAGTTCAAGATCGGCACGGACCCTGACCGTGCCGCCAACGACGTGCGCGAAGCGGTCGCCCAGATCCGCTCCGATCTGCCGCAGTCGATCCAGGAACCGGTGGTCTCGCGCCTCGACGTTGATGGCAGCGCCATCATCTACTACACCGTGCGCGCACCCAACATGTCCGCGGTCGAGCTGTCGTGGTTCGTGGACGATACCTTGAACAGCGAGCTTCTGACGCTTCCGGGCGTCCAGAAGGTTCAGCGTCTCGGTGGCGTCAGCCGCGAAGTTCGCGTTTCCTTGGATCCGGAGCGCCTGCTGGCGCTTGGCGTGACGGCCGACCAGGTCAACACCGCGATGCGCGAGCTCAATACCAATGTCCCGAGCGGGCGTGGCGAGATCGGCGGGCGCGAGCAGTCGATCCGAACGATTGGCAGCGCCACCTCCGTCGAGGAGCTTTCGCGCCTGTCGATACCGATTTCGGGCGGCCGTTGGGTCCAGCTTTCGGATGTGGCGAAAATCGAGGACACCTCGTCCGAACCACGCAATTTTGCCCGGCTCGACGGCGAGCCGGTCGTCAGCTTCTCGGTGTCGCGCAGCAAGGGCGCGAGCGACACGGTGGTTGCCGATCGCGTTGCCACGCGGCTTGTGGAAATCCAGGCGCGTACACCCGGCGTCGAGATCAAGGAGTTGATCTCGCTGGTCGAGTACACCAAGGACAGCTACGACGCGGCGGTGACGGCGCTGCTCGAAGGGGCGGCGCTGACCGTCGTGGTCGTGTTCGCGTTCCTGCGCAATTGGCGGGCAACACTGATCTCGGCGCTGGCCATGCCGCTATCGATCCTGCCGACCTTCATGGTCATGGATCTGCTCGGCTTCACCTTGAACAGCATCAGTCTGCTGGCGCTGACGCTCGTCATCGGCATTCTGGTCGATGACGCCATCGTCGAGATCGAGAATATCGAGCGGCATGTGGACATGGGCAAACGGCCGTTCCTTGCCGCGATCGATGCCGCTGATGCGATCGGGCTGGCGATCGTGGCGACGACGCTGACGATCGTGGCGGTGTTTGCGCCCGTCAGCTTCATCGGCGGCGCCGTCGGACAATATTTCAAGCAGTTCGGCCTGACGGTCGCCATCGCTGTCCTGTTCTCGCTGGCGGCCGCCCGCCTGCTGACGCCGCTGATGGCGGCCTATCTGCTTCGTCCGAAGGCGGGGCATGGCCATGAGGTCAAGCGCTCGCGCATCGCCGATACCTATGTCCGGATGCTCGGCTGGACGCTCGATCATCGCAAGACGGCGCTTTCCATCGTTGCCCTGATCTTCGTCGGTTCGATCGCGCTCCTGACCATGTTGCCGACCGGCTTCATACCGGGGAGCGACAGCAACCTCTCGACCTTGAAGGTCACTCTGCCGCCGGGCACGCGGCTCGAGGAAACGGCGCGTGTTTCGGATGAGCTGACGCGCAAGATCAAAGCGCGGCCGGAGGTCGACAGCGCGCTTGCGACTGCCGACAGCCTCAACCGGGTCGACCTGCTGATCAAGCTTCGTCCGCGCAAGGAGCGTGCGCTCGGCCGCAAGGCGTTCGAGCTTTCTTTGCGGCCGCTGCTTGCGGAGACGCCGGATATCCAGGCGACCTTTGCGTCCGACCAGGGCGCCAAGGATCTGTCGATCTATCTGACCAGTGATGACGCGGAGGCATTGACCCAGGCCGTGCGCCAGCTCGAAAACGAGATGCGGGCGATGCCGGGCCTTGTCAACGTCCAGTCGACCGAGCCCTTGCTGTCGCCTGAGCTGTTGGTGAAGCCTCGCCTCGACGAGGCTGCCCGGCTTGGCGTCTCGGTAACGTCGATCGGCACGGTCGCGCGCATTGCCACGATGGGCGATAGCGAAAGCAATTCGGCACGGTTCAATCTCGGCAACCGGCAGGTGCCAATCCGGGTGATGCTCGACGAAACCGCGCGGGCGGATTTCGACACGTTGCGAAATTTGCGCGTCGGCACCAACTCCGGCAAGCTGGTGCCGCTGACATCGGTGGCTGACATTTCCTTTGGCGCGGAGGAGGGCAGCGTCGAACGCCTCAACCGCAAACGCCTGATGGCGGTGGAGGCCAATCTGAACGGCATCACGCTTGGCACGGCATTCGAGGCAGTTTCAGCCCTGCCGGCCATGACCAAGATGCCGGCGGGGGTTTCGCAGGCCAGTTACGGCGAAGCCGAATACATGTCGGAAATGTTTCGCAATTTCGCGCTTGCTCTGCTTGCCGGCATCCTGATGGTCACCGCGGTGCTCGTGCTCCTATTCAAGGACTTCCTGCAGCCGATCACCATCCTGATTGCCCTGCCGTTGTCGATCGGCGGCGCTGCGCTGGCACTCATCCTGTTTGGGGCGGCGCTCGATCTGTCCTCGACCATCGGTATCCTGATGCTGATGGGCATCGTCTGCAAGAACTCGATCCTGCTGGTCGACCATGCGATCGTCTGCCGCAAGGAAGGGGCGGACCGGCGAACGGCCTTGCTGACGGCGGGCACGACCCGTGCACGGCCGATCATCATGACGACGATCGCCATGGTCGCCGGCATGGTGCCGGCGGCGATCGGCGTTGGTGCGGATGCAGCCTTCCGCGCGCCGATGGCGATCGCCGTGATCGGCGGCTTGATCACATCGACGATGCTGAGCCTCGTCTTCGTGCCGGTGATGTTCACGGTGATGGATGATGTCAGCGTTCGCCTGGGGCGCCGGCTGAAGCGGCTGTCATCGGTAACAGATGAGGACAAGATCGCTGATGCCGCGCGCAAAGGCCGCCCGCTCGCATCTGGCTCTTCCCATTGAGCCGACCGGCCTATTCGAAATAGTTGACGAGCCGCGTTTCGCCGACGGCGTGAACGCGGCAGTCGACGTCGAAGATCGCCTGCAGGCGCGACGGCTCGATCATCTCCTTCGGTGCGCCCTCGAAGGCGAGCTTGCCGTCGCGCATGGCGACGATGCGATCCGAATAGGCGGAGGCGAAGTTGATGTCGTGCAGCACGACGACAACGGTCTTGGCGAAATCGTCGGCCAGGCGCCGCAGCAGCTTCATCGTCTCGACGGCATGTTTCATGTCGAGATTGTTGAGCGGCTCGTCGAACAGCATGTAATCGGTATCCTGGCAGAGCACCATGGCGATGAAGGCGCGCTGGCGCTGGCCGCCCGATAGCTCGTCGAGGAACCGGTGTTCCAGGAAGTGCAGGCCAACATAGGCGATCGAGCGCTCGATATGCTCGACGTCAACCGCCGTCAGGCGACCCTTCGAATAGGGATAGCGGCCGAAGGCGACGAGATCGCGCACACTGAGGCGCGCGGTGATGTGGTTGTCCTGGCGCATGATCGACAGGCGCCGGGCGAGCACGTCGCCGGCGGTCCTGCTGACATCGAGCCCGTCGACCAGAACCTGTCCCTCATCCATTGGTATCAGCCGGCTGACGATCGACAGCAGCGTCGATTTGCCGGCGCCGTTCGGGCCGATGATCGAAGTGAGGCCGCCGGCCGGCAAGGTCATCGAGACCCGGTCGACGACCGCATTGCTGCCATAGGATTTGGTCACGTCGCGGATTTCGATCATCGGGCGGAGCCTCGAACAAGCAGGAAGATGAAGACAAGACCACCGACAAATTCGATGACGATGCTGAGCGCGGTGTTGAAAGCGAACAGCCGCTCCAGGATCACCTGGCCGCCGACGAGCGTGACGATGGCCAGGCACACGGCAATCGGCAGCACGAAGCGATGGCTGGCCGTCGGGGTGATCTGCCAGGCGAGGCTGGCGACCAGAAGACCGAAGAACGTCACCGGGCCGACAAGCGCGGTGGAGACGGAAACGAGAACGGCGATGAGCACGAGCAGGATGGTAAGGGTGCGGTGATGGTCGACACCGAGCCCGATGGCGCTTTCGCGGCCGAGTGACAGCACGTCGAAGGTTGGGAACAGCCGCCAGAGAACGAAGGTAACTGCTGCGACGGCGACGGCGGAAATGCCGAGAAGGTCGGCGTTGACCGTGTTGAAGCTGGCAAACAGCCGGTCCTGTAGCACCACGAATTCGTTGGGATCGAGGATCCGCTGCAGGAAGGACGAAAGGCTGCGAAACAGCCCGCCGAGGATGATGCCGACCAGCATCAGGAGATGCAGGCTGCGGGTGCCTCCGGAAAACAGCGCCCGGAACAGGAGTACGGAAAAACCGACCATCGCCGCGGCTTCGATGATGAACTGAAACCGCGGGTCGACGGCGGTGGCGCCGGCGGCTCCGAGGAAGAACACCATGACCGTCTGCAGCAGCGCATACATCGCATCGAAGCCGATGATCGATGGCGTCAGGATGCGGTTGCCGGAGATCGTCTGGAACAGGATGGTCGAGACGGCGATCGCATAGGCGACGAGAACCATGCCCGCAAGTTTGGTGCCGCGGAAGGAGAGGATGAAGGCCCAGCTTCCCCTGGCACCGAGTGTCATGAAGGCCAGCATCGACAGGAGCGCGAGCATAGCTGTGACGAGCAGCATGCCGGAGGGTGAAACCCTTTTAATGTCAGCCTGCATGGGCGCGCCTCGAAAGCAGCAGATAGAGGAAGACGACGCTGCCGACGACGCCCATGACCGTTCCGACCGGGATCTCGTAGGGCGCAATCACGATGCGGCCGACGATGTCGCAGGCGAGCACCAGCCCGGCCCCGGTTGCGGCGATCAACGGCAGGGTGCGCCTGAGATTGTCGCCGACCAAGAGGCTGATGATGTTCGGCACAATCAGTCCGAGGAACGGCACCATGCCGACGGTGGCAACGACCGTGGCCGTCACCATCGAAACGATGCCAAGGCCGAGCGTCACCACCTTGTTGAAGTCGAGGCCGACATTGCGGGCGATCTCCTCGCCCATGCCGATGACGGTAAAACGGGCAGCGGTGACATAGGCGATCAACGTCAGAACAAGTGCGATCCACAGCAACTCGTAACGACCGCGCAGTACGCCGGAGAAATCGCCTGACATCCACGCCCCCATCGACTGCATCATGTCGTAGCGATAGGCAACGAAGGTGGTGACGGCGCTGATGACGCCGCCGAGCATGATGCCGACCAGTGGCACCATCAGCGCCGAGCGCAACGGGATCTGGCGCAGGATTTTTAGAAACAACGCCGTACCGGCGAGCGCGGTGAGCGCCGCGACGCCCATCTTGGCGGCGACCGGCAGAGTGGGCGCAAAGATCATCGTCAGCAGCATGCCAAGGGCGGCGGATTCGGCGGTGCCTGCGGTCGATGGTTCGACGAAGCGGTTGCGGGCGAGCATCTGCATGATGGTGCCGGCGACGGCGAGACCGGTTCCGGCGAGCATCAGTGCGAGTGTGCGCGGCACCCGGCTTTCGACGATTAACAGCCAGCCGCGACCATCGCTCTCAAGTCCTGAAGCGAGGCTGCCGACGCCGGTCATGACGCTGATGACGGCAAGCACAAAGATGACGGGAACGGCAATCAGAAGTGGTTTCATCGATCGGTCTTTAGGCGCGCCGGCGTTTTGGTGATTGGCTCTTCTTTGTCGACTTGTTGCCGTTCATTCTTCCGTCGCCTCCAAGCAGCTTGGGACAGGTTTTGTTTGCGTCTTTCCCGGCACCGCTAAAAGCTTGCCCCGCCCAGCGCCGGATTGGAGCTGAGCTTCATTCATATATATGACATGGCTAGTCAAGTTTCGTCGCATCCGCTGCGGCAGTTCGCTCGACGTCGCCGATGCCAGCGCAGGCTGGCCTGTGGATCGGTCCAGGACATTTTTGGTGGCGCTCGCACACGTTCATGGGCCGCGGTTTGGCGCACGGCATTTGCAAGGACGGCAAACGGCCTTGTTGCCCTCTTTGGAAAATCGCGCTAGGACGATCGAAAAGATGAGGGAAAAAGTCATGAATATATCTCTGTTTTCTAATGGTCTTCGTAGTGTTGCAGTCGCTGCCGTCCTGGCTCTGGCGCCTGCCGCAAGCGCTGAAACGTTGAAGATCGAGCACAGCAGCGGTACGACGGATGTCGAAAAGAATCCGAAGACCGTGCTGGTTTATGACTTCGGAATGCTGGAAACGCTAGACATGCTCGGCATTCCCGTGGCGGGCGTTCCCGGCTCTGCGATCCCGCCGTCACTCGAAAAATACAAGTCCGACACCTATCCGAAGATCGGCACGCTGTTCGAGCCCGACTACGAGGCGGTCAATGCCGCCGAACCGGATTTGATCATCGTCGGTGGTCGTTCGCAGTCGAAATATGCCGAGCTTGCCAAGCTCGCGCCGACCATCGACCTCACCTCCGACGACAAGGATCTGATCGGCAGCGTCAAGAAGAACGCCGCTATTCTCGGCCTCATCTTCGGCAAGGAAGCGGAGATCAAGGCAGCTTCGGAGAAACTCGACGCCTCGATCGAAAAGCTGCAGGGTGTTGCCAAGGGTGCCGGCACCGGCCTCGTGCTGCTGACGACCGGCGGCAAGATCAGCGCCTATGGCAAGGGTTCGCGGTTCGGCGAAATCCACGACATCTTCGGTGTGGAACCGGCTGATCCGAAGCTGCAGGTCGCGACGCATGGCCAGGCCGTTTCCTACGAATATATCCTCGAGACCAATCCGGACTGGATCTTCGTCGTCGACCGCGACGCGGCGATCGGCCAGGAAGGCCAGCCGGCCGCAGCGCTGCTCGACAACGAGCTGGTGCGCCAGACCAAGGCCTGGAAGAACGAGCGGGTCGTCTATCTCGATTCCGCCAAGCTCTACCTGACGAGTTCGGGCCTGAAGTCCGAGCAGGATATCGTCGATCAGCTCACCGAAGCACTGAGCAAGAAGTAGGCTTGAGGTTCCGATAAGGGCGGTAGGAGCAATCATGGCGCCTTTTCTCTTTCATTGGCCTGCCCACCGACCCCATGCAGTGTGGAGAAGAACATGTTGAAAGCCACGAGCGGTATTACCACCGCGCGCGCGTCGCAATACCTGCAGCAGCTGTCCAAGCATTTCGCCCACAAGACGACGGTCGAATATACCGAGACGGATTCTGTGGCGACGATAGGGGCGAGCACCGCGCGCATGACGGCGCGCGGCGATCAGCTATCTTTCGTCGCGGAATCACCGGATGCCGAGGCGCTGGCGGAATGTAAGGACGTCATCGAACGCCACATCATCCGCTTCGCATTTCGCGAGGAGCTGACGTCGCTCGACTGGTCCGACACCGCCGAGTGAGCGGTCGGCCACCTCGCAATCGATATATTTAATGCTTGATCCGTGAACCTGTTTCGCCCGGCCTGTTCGATCGCGACTGCAGGTGCGCCGATATGCCTGATGGCAGGGACGGCTGAAGCAGGGGTGGCGCGGTCGGCAGGCGCACGGATGCATCAAGCGCTCGTTTCGGCGACACCAACACTCTCTGCGGCGGCGGGATCGATACCGGCGTTTGCTCCGGTTCGGGAACCTCGTCCTGCTGCGGCGTTTGCAGGGCTGCCTTCAGACGTATGACGGCTTCCTGCGCCTTGAGCTTGCAGCGCACATGATCCGGATCGTCGGAAAGGATATCCTCGAAGCTGCTGAAGATGCTGAGGGCCTCTTCGCCTCGGCCCGTCGCGCAGAGGGCGACGCCGAGCTTGTAGCGCACGAGGCTTACGAGCGGATGGCGGGCCAGCAGGGCCTCGAAGGTCTCGGCCGCTTCAGCGTAGTGCCCTTGCGCCATCTGGCTGTCGCCGAGCCGATGCTGGATCTTGCCAGCGCCCGGCATCGTTGCAAGCAGGCTTCTGTAAAGATATTCGGCCTCGTCGTGCTCGCCCTTGTCGTCGAAAAGCTGGGCGAGGCCGTAGCGAGCCCGGGTGTGTGTCGGCACGGTGTGGATGACCTGCCGGTAGCCGGGTTCCGCCTTGTCCAGTCGCCCCTGGCTGTGCAGTTCCACCGCGCGCTCGTAGACATGTTCGATGCTGCGCGGGTTGAGGCAGTTGCGCAGATTGCGGCCTGATCGCGTTTTGACACGCATGCTGCGAATGCGGCGCTCTTCAACCCCGAAGGAATATTTGTAGGCTTCGTTGCCGCGCAGGAAATCGTAGACCCGATATCCCCAGGCGATCGCATTGCGAATGGCAAAGCCGTGCAGCAGAAGCCCCGGGGAAGGGGTCGTCCACGTCTCGTCGCGGCCGGTGATGTAGAACAGGACGGTCTTCTTCTGCCGGTCGAGCAGATTGGCAAGCACGCCGAGCGGCTGGTCCTGATACCACAGAACGGGAACATCGAGCGCGCCCTGGTTAAAGGCGTCCAGCAGCATCTCACGTGTGAACGTGATTAGCCGATCGACCTTGCTGCCTTTGCGCTCTGCCCATTTGATGCGCCACAGCCGGAACAGCGTGTCGAGGTCTCTTTCGATCGTGTCTTTTGTCGCGTGGGTAATGCGGTAATCGGGTGATGCCTCGACCATCCGCATGAAGCGACGCAGCTTCTGCCGCGTCTGGGCGCTCATATGCGTGGCGAGATAGTCCTCCCAGCTTTCGGGCAGGTTCACATAGGGGCAGATCGTATTGTCGATATTGTCGGGATTGCTGCGCTCGTTGCTGGTCTGGACGAACTGGTCTTCGGGAAAGGCGCCGAGCAGACGATCGAGCCGCGAAGAGGCCGTAGAGAAATAATCGAACGTGAGGGTCGTCCAGTTCTCCTTGCCGATGTGGGCAGAAAAGGTATCGGCCGCAGCATCCTCCAGGCCGGGCCGGCACAGGAAGCCGGTATAGTCGGCGCCATAGTTGCCGGCCATCCGGATCTCGTCGCAGAAAAGCTTGGTCGTGTCGTCCTGGTAGGTCGACACTTTCAATGGCAGGAAGGCGCAATACCGCCCATCGTCTTCCTGCTTGAGGGCAAGAATGAACCAGCGGTGTCGGTGCGACAGATATTTCTGCAGCCACTCCCAGGAAAGAAATAGATGAGCTTCCGGGTCTTCTAGGTAGATCAGATCCCAATCTTCGCGAACTTTCTCAAAATATTCTAAAGTATCAATAATATCTATTTTCATAACGCCCTCTTACGCAACTGAGAAGTATTTTTAGTTTAGCGTATTTCAAGCCAGAATTTCTTCGAAACAACTTTAGCTTATAGTCAATATTTAGCCATTATATACCAAGGATATTATCCGAATGCAGGATGTCGCCTGCCGGCTGTGGCAATCTCGTCTAGATCGAACGCTCGTCGAAGTTCGGCCGTGAGCGAATGAAGGCCCAGAGGCTCTTGCTGATTTCGGTGATCTCCTGGATGGCGGCTTCGAGCCGCTCCAGTTCCCGGGCGTCCAGTTGCTCGACCTTGCCGTAGCGAATGTCCTTGTCGCCCTCGACCAGGCGCATCAGCTGTGTACTGGAGATCTCGCCCTGCTCGTCGAAGGAATAGATGCAGTGATTGTATTTGTTGCGCATCTTCGACTGCTGTTTCAGCCGGTCCATGATCGAAAGAACGCTGTCGCGCGTGTCGACCGGCGTGACCGGCAGCTTGGCCAGGCGCTCGGTCAGATCGATGCGGGCGCGCGTCGTGTTCAAGGTCAGAAAGACCACGATCGCCCGCTCCTTGTCGACATTCAACAGGTGGGCGATGATATAGATCAGCAGGCTTTCGGTATTGGTCCAGACATAGTTGAGGCGGCCGACAAGCAGAAGCACCTCGTGTATCGCTGCCATCGAACGTCTCCTCTGTGCGCCATCGATGACGCGCTGCCATTGCCGGCGCAAACCATTTTGACGGAAATGACCGAGCCTTCAAGGCGTTGGCAGATTGCTGGTGAAACAGCGAAAGCTGCCGCCCCATTCTGCTTAGCCCCTTCGTCATCCCCACCCCCCGTACTTCGCCTCAGGTTTCCTTGAAGGCGCGTGACATGCTGTCGGTGATCGGCTTTGTCAGATACTCGAAGAACGTGCGCTCCGACGTCGTGATCAACACTTCCGCCGGCATGCCCGGCACCGGATGGAAGCCGTGGATGCGGTGGATCTCGCTGACGGGAACCTCGACGCGGACGATATAGACATCGCGCTGCTGGCCGCCGCTCACTTCTTCAACCGAGTCCGCCGAGACGTAGAAGACCTTGCCGCTCAGCACCGGAGTCGTGCGGCGGTTGAGCGCCGAGAGACGGATGGTCGCATCCTCGCCCACCCGCAACTGATCGATCGAGGTTCGCAGCACCTGCGCTTCGATGATCAGCGGCACATTGGCCGGCAGGATTTCCATGATCGGCTTGCCGGTCGCGATCACCCCTCCGGCGGTATGGAAATAGCTGCGCACCACTGTGCCGTCGACGGGCGAACGGATGGTGGCGCGGCCGAGAACTTCGCTTGCCTCGCGCAACTGCTCGCGCACGCCATCGAGATCGGCTTCTGCGGCCTCAAGCCCATCGAGCGCCGCCTGCTTGTTGGCGTTGACGGCAATGACCGCCTCCTGGCGATAGCGGTCGATCTGCGACAGGCTCTCCTTGACCTCGGCGTCGAGCCTGCCGATCTCGCCCATCGCATCGGCCGCGGCGCGGTCGAGCGCCATCAGTTCGGATTTCTTGGTCAGTCCACCTTGGACAAGCTTGCTCTTGGCGTCCCGCTCCTCGTTGAGGATATCCAGCTGCTTGTTGAACGATTCCTGCTGGCGCTGGTAGCCCTGGGCTCGGAACTCCAGCGACCTGATGTTCTGGTCGATGAGGTTCAGCTGGTCGTCGAGCTTGATCTTCTTGCTGTGAAAATTGACGTTCTGGCTCTCGATGATCGCGTGGATATCCGGATCGCTGGCCTCGTTCTTGACGATGTCGGGGATCTTGAATGTATCGCTGCCCATGGCTTCGGCACGCAGCCGTGCGACCACCGCCTCGAGACGCAGGCGTTTGAGGTTGAGGGCGCGCTCGTTGGCGCGCGACGGCGTCTGGTCGAGCTTGACCAGGATATCGCCGGTCTTGACCTTGTCGCCTTCGGCCACCAGCATCTGCTCGATGATGCCGCCTTCGAGGTGCTGAATGATCTTGTTGTTGCCGTTGGCGACGAAACTGCCCTGGGCGATAATTGCCGCTGCCAGAGGGGCTGCGAAGGCCCAGTAGCCGAAGCCGCCGAATGAAGCGACGATCAACGCGAGGCCGACCATGCTGTGCAGCTTGATCGATCGCGGCACCTCCGAGTACCACTCGACGGCATGTTCTTCGGCGGCATTCTTCTTCTCGCGGCTCATGGTCATTCTCCGGCGATACGGGGTGCGGACTTTTCGTCCTTCGGCTTGGCGCCGATGGCTGCAAGCACGTCATTGCGCGCACCGAACATGGCAACGGTTCCCTCGTTCAGAAGCATGATCTTGTCGACGCATTGCAGCAAGGAGGGACGCTGGGTGATGGTCACGGTGGTGATGCCCTGCTTCTTGGCATGCACCAGTGCGCGGGCAAGCGCTGCCTCACCATTGGTGTCGAGATTGGAATTGGGCTCGTCCAGCACCACGAATTTTGGGTTGCCGAAGAAGGCGCGTGCCAGCGCAATGCGTTGCTTCTGGCCCCCCGAGAGCGGCGCACCGTCCGCAGCGACGATCGTCTCGTAGCCCTGCGGGAACGACGCGATCAACTCGTGCACGTCGGCGAGTACGGCCGCTTCGAAGATCGCGCTGTCTTCGACATCGTCGCGCATGCGCGAGATGTTGGCCTTGATCGTGCCGGGAAACAGCTGCACGTCCTGCGGCAGATAGCCGATGCTTTCGCCGAACTGCCGCTGGTCCCAGTTTCTCAAATCCATGAGATCGAGGCGGACATTGCCTGAGGTCGGCACGATCGAACCGACGAGCATCTTGCCGAGCGTCGTCTTGCCGGAGCCGGAATTACCGATAACCGCAAGCGACTCCCCCTTGTTGAGCGAGAAGGAGATGCCGTTGAGGATCACGCGCTTCTGCGGCGGCGGCACGAAGAGGATGCGTTCAACATCGAGCCGGCCCTCCGGGTTCGGCAGTCGCAGGCGCGGAAAGTTCAAGGGCGAGTTGACCAGCAACTGCTTGATCCGGCCATAGGCGGCACGTGAATGATTGAGCTGGTTCCAACCCTCGATTGCCCCTTCGACCGGCGCAAGCGCCCGCCCCGAGATGATCGAGGCAGCAATGACCATGCCGCCGGTGAGGTGCCCGTCCATCGACAGATGCGCGCCCCAGCCAAGCAGGGCGACCTGGGTGAACATGCGCACCGCCTTTGATGCCCCGGTAAAGATGATGCTGCGGTCCTGGGCATAGACTTGCGATTTCAGCGAACCGGCAGTCTCGCGGCCCCACATCTTTACTGCTTCCGGGATCATCGCCAGTGCGTTGATGATCTGTGAGTTGCGCGACATCGAATCCAGGTGGAAATTGGCGCGGCTGAGGAAGGCGTTGGCCTCGCTGAAGGGCTGCGACGTCGCCTTCTGATTGAGATACGCGATCACGAACAGCACCACGCAGCACATGATGACGATCAACCCGAGCTGCGGCTGGATCATATAGACGACCACCACGAAGAACGGCATCAGCGGCGCGTCGAGGAACGAGATCAGGGTGCCGGAGACGATGAAGGAGCGCAGTTGCTGGAGGTCGCTCAACACCTGATAGTCGCGACCGTTGCCGTGCAGTGACGCTCTCGCGGCCGCACTCAAGATAGGCGCGCCGAGCTGGACCTCCATTTCGACGGCAGTGCGCATCAGGATGAAGCGGCGGATGGAATCGAGGATGACCTGCAGGACGATGGCACCGAGCACGGCGATCGTCAGCATCACCAGCGTATCCTGCGAGCGGCTGGTCAGCACCCGATCGGAGATCTGGAAGAGGTAGATCGGAATGGCAAGGACCAGAACGTTGATCGCGATGGTAAACGCGATGACGATCATCATGTTGCGGCGGACGACGGCCATACCGTTGCGCAGGCTGGCGGCAAAATTGACCGGTCCCATGCGCTTGTGGAAGGTGTGCTTGTCGCCACCACCACCACCGCCGCCATCGGTCGGGGCGCCGCCGCCGTCGCGGACGGCCGGACGGCGGTCATTCTCTTTCAGCGGGCCTGGATCGTTGTCGATCGTCTGCGGGAGAGCGCGACCCGGTCGGCCCTTCAATTCATCGGCCGGGTCGCTGTCGTTGCCACGACGATGTGCTTGCTGCTGCGCAGTCGAGCTGTTTTCCGGCAGTTCCGCCGGCGCCGCCTTTGCGATCGGCATCTCGGCGATTGCCGCGACGACCGGCGCTGCCTGACGCTCAACTTCCTCCAGCGGTGCGCTTTCGCGGTCTTGCCACCGGGCGCCGTCGCGCCTTGGGCCGAAGTGATAACTGGCCTGCTTCTTCTCGGTATGGCGGATGGGGTTTGCCATCGAGCGGGCGAGGGCGAGAAACTCTGCGTCGGAATCGTCTTGGTCGCGGGGGGCGGGGGCATCGGCGAGTTTCGCGGGTTCCGACATCGCTTTCGGTGCCGGCGCGTGCCCTTTCCGTGTCGTGCGGATATCCAGGCCGACCTTTCGCAGGCCTTCAACGGCCTCGTTGATCGCGGCGATGCATCGGTTGGTCAACGCTGCTTCGAGTTCGTCGACGACCTCCGGAGCCGGCTCTTCCCGTGCAGGCGCCTTGCTGCCGCTGCCACGCCACTTAGAAAGATCGTTCATGCCTTCCCCCGTTCGTGTTCTTGTTAGGTCAGCACCGTGTGCATGACGTCGTTCCATTGGCCGTTGGACCAGGACAAGTCATTGCCGGCGTCGATCACTGTTTCGGTCGGATGTGACGGTGCGTCGTCGTCGCCGATGAAGGCGATGACTTCGTTGGCGAGCCGGTCGCCCTTGGGCGTCACGTCATGGGTATCGGTGTCGTGGTCGACAAGGCCGGCCTGGATCAGGATCGCATCGGAATAGACCTGGCCGCCGACATAGGTCGTGTGGCCGAAACTGTCGTAGTCGATGATCTGAGCGCTGTTGACGACGGCGTTTGCACCAGTGTGGATGGTAATGTCAGCATCCGGATTGTCGCTGAGGATCTTGCTGGCGACGTAACTGACGGAATCGGCGTCGCCGAGAATGCTGATCTGCTTGATGACATTGACGTCATACAGGTTGCCGGTGATGTAAAGAATGTTCAGGCCTTCATAGCCCTGGAAATTGAGGTCATGCGAAAAGCCTGAGGGCAGTTCGTCAATGCGGTCGTTGATGTTGTCGACGGCCTTCTGGATATAGTCCGGGATCGCTTCGAAGCGGTCATTCGCGCCGATGTTCTGGATCGACGCCTGGTTCCAGATCAGGTTGCCGCTCTCGTTTACGGTCATGCCGTTGCCGGCGGCAATGCCACTGATGTGGTCGTTGTCGTAGAAGACGGCGACCTGGGTGATCATGTTGAGGTCCAGGACCTTGCCGCCGACGATCACCAGGTCGTACTGGTCGCCCAAACCGAGGAAGGAAGCGAGGTTGACCGCCACGTTGCCACCGGTCAGGGCCGTTGTCTGGACGCCGGTGGTGGTCACGGTCACCGTGTCGTTGTCGTTTACGAAGTTGTACTGCTCGACCCAATGGACGAAGGAAACGTCGCCCTCCACCATGCTGACGCGCCAGGCGTTCGGGAAGATCGACGATTGAGCCGTATCGCCGTCCTGCTCGGAAGACGATGAATGATAGGCATCACGGCCGAAATTGGCGATGTTCATCGCAACCGTGCGTGACGTAGATTCGGCCGAGTTTTCACTCAGAACCCTATCCAGCCTGTCACTGTCGGCATAGGCGTAGGATTGCGAGATGATGTCGATCTGATGGTATCCGCCCATCACCGCCGTTACGGGGGCGATGACGCCGGTCTCGACGATGCTGACGATATTGGCGACGATGTTGGCGCCGGCTTCGACGTAAACGGAATTGCCGCTCTTGTCGTCTTCCTCCTGCAGCGGGCCGTCGGTGCCTTCCGGATCGGCAACCGGTTGCGCCAGTCCACGATCAGGCATGAAGTCCGCAAGAACCGGGGCTTCGTCGACGCGGCAGCCGTTGACGTAGACGCCCTCGATGCTGTCGGCGGCCAAGGCGAAATTGCCGTTGTCATCCCTTGGCAATTCGTCCGGAGAGACGGTCGTGGGAAGGTCGATTTCGTCGTCGAGCGGATCCGTAGTGGCGGGTTGCTCGGTGAGTACAATGGTTGTGCCAGCATCGGCGCCTGCGTTGAGGGCGGGCTCGCTGCTTGAGGCTGGCGGTTCCGGCAGTCGGTTTGCCGCGGCGTAGTCCGACAGATCGTCGGCGATTTTCGAGAGACCTTCAAAGGTGTCGACGCGGGTGTAGTGCGCGAATGGAGTGGCTTCGGCTGCCTCGGCGCTGAATTCGGCAAGTTTGTAGCTGACGTAGGTCGTGTCGCGCGGGGCGACCTCGGAATCCGTCATGTTCAGGGCGTCGTCGTCGCGCACCATATTGGCCTGGACCACATGGGCGATGACCGAGCCGGGGCCGTCGTGGACAATCAACTTGTCTTCGACAGGTGCCCCGTCGGGTTGGCCGAGGTTGGCGAACAGCTTCACCGGTACGGTATTGCCGTATTGGGCGACAGCATCGGCAAAATGATCGCCGAAGCCGCGGATCCGGCCGAACAGGTCCACATCGGCAATGTCATGGGAGGGCGCTCGATAAAGCACTTCAGGATCATAGTCGACCAGCTGGTATGAGGATGTAAAGTCGGACGGCTTTGCTTCGCCGTCTTCGAGCTGCTGCGCAACTTCCTTCAGATCACCGCCTTCGAGCTGCTTCTGCCTCAGCCGTGCTTCATCGGTATCGGCTTCGAACAGGCCGATGAAATGTGCAATGATTTCATTCACTCTTTCCGTATGCATTGTCCCGATCCTTCCCTTTTTTCCGCATCAAAGGGAGACTTCGGTGGGCCTAGACAGGAATGCCCCGGTAAAAAAGAAACGAACCGATCCGAAATCAAATCTGCGCGACTGCACCGGCCGCGCGGGGGGCCGGTGCAGTCTTCTCTTGTGAAACGGATCGATCAGCTGTCGGTGTCGTGACCGACATCCGTAGTTTGCGAATTGCCACCGATGACGCTGGAGTCGACGGTGTTGCTGACAAGGTTCGCGCCCTGGACGATTTCCTGATGGAAGCCGGAATTTGCCAGGATCGCCGACGAGTCGGAGGTCGTGCTGCCGTTGATGCCGTCACCGGCCTTGAGGTCCCAATCCGACTTGGTGTCGAAGTTCAGACCATCGCCGCCATCCGAGTGCCCGCCGTCGGCGCGCAGGTCGTTGTTGGCGTCCGAGTTGTTCATCCTGACGTCGTAGGCCTGGTCCTGATCGGCAAGGTTGTTGGCCTGTACCACGCTGAAACCGGTATCGTTGCCGGCGCCTTCGAGCGAGTTGTTGAGGATGTGGTCGACGTTCAGATTAAACGAGAAGTCGTCGCCGAGATTGAAGGTGAGGTCCCCACCGGCGATGCCGAGATTGTCGAAGTCCTTGACGTCCTTCAGCGTTGCAAAGTCGTCGTCCGATTTGGTGATGATGTCGTTGTCGGATGACGAGTAGTTGTTGCGATTGTCGCCGTTGTCGTTGGCTTCCGTCTTGATGTCGGTATCGATGTCTGTCTTGGTGGTAACCTTGCTGTCATAATCCCATTCATAGGAATTGTCGCGGTTGTCACCGTTGGCCTTCTGGTCGATATCTGTTTCGACCCTGCTGTTGTCCTTGTAATCGTAGTCGTAATTGTAGTCGGTCGAGCTGTCGGAGTAGTTGTTGCGGTTGTCGCCGTTTTCATTGGCCTCGGTCTTGATGTCGGTGTCGACATCCGTCTTGATGTGGGTGTCGTTGTCCTGCGAACTGTCGCTGTAGTTATTGCGGTCATTGCCGTTGGCGATGCCAACGTTGCTCGTTGACCCGTCGTCAACGTTCAGATCATTGGCAGCACTGGTTGCCAGTCCATCGGCGAGAGCGCCGACTTTCAGATCATCATCGGCCTTGATGCTATCGTCGAGAAGTGCGGACATGTGGTTCTCCTCCTGAGAAGGAGCCAGCACCGAAACCCCTACATCTTTATGAGGTTTTTATCCGGAGCTGGCTCTTTTTTGAATTTCAGATGATGCTCCCGCGGGATATTCATCTGTGGGGTCTCAATATATTTCAATGTTGTTTTAAGTATCGAATTGCGGCAGGTTAGTTCCTGCACTCAATCATTACGTGTGATTATGTCTTTGGTTTAATACTGATTTACGCTTCACTACGCTTACACATTCACACGGGCCGCGAGCCAGAACGCACACACAGGTACCGGGCTCGGATCACACGAAACTCAAGTGCGATGAGAGGAGTGTGGCTCTGAATACGACGGGACGATAGACATCAATTGGAGCTAGCATGCCATTTTTGGGCGAATTATCGGCGTTTTTTCGGGATTTTTTGGGGTTTTAGGGATCGCAAGGGTTTGTTAATCTTTGCAAAAATCGACCTGGCGCAACCTCTGGTGCTCGCGGGCAAGTTGCGCTTTAGAGCGCAGAGAGGTCTTGTCAGCCATCACGGGGAGTGCAATGCTCACCCCGAGAGATAGCTCCTAGGAAGTATTATTAGGTATATGCCTAAGGTTCTCTCTGGAGAGAAGCTATTTCTGGTGGCGAGAGCCGGCGCACGGACGGTGTGCGGCCGACGCTGCGGATGGAAATGGATGATATGGATGGCTGAGTAGCCTAGGCTGAAAGCCCATTCAGACGCTTCGGATACGATCTTGTTATACTTTTGGTTAAGAATTAGCCCAAAGATGGTTCTAATTAGAACGATTTAAGGGGCTTTCTGGAGGGCATCTAATCCTTTTGGGTTGTTTCACCCCTCCTACCTTTACGATACATTAGCTAGTGCGAATTTTCCGTCTGTGGAGAGGGTTCGCGCTATCCACTGGTCACGAATCAATTTGCTGAGATGGGCGTAACTCCGAGTCAGGCTGGCGCACCCATAAGAATAAATGGGAAAACCCGAGGAGGGCGTAATGCATCCTGAAGGCCATAACGTGGGCGATTTTGAAGATAACAACAAGGCTTTGTCGCAAAAGAAAAAGATTGTCATGCTTGCCAAGATCGACCTGTTTGCCGAGTGCTTGATGCAGGCGGTCGGCTCCCGGTTTTCTGGACATGACGTCGTTAGTCTTTCCGACCCCGACAATTTGCTCGACGGCAATCTCGTCGATGTTTCTTTGATCATGCTATACCGCATGTCTGCCAAGACATTTCCGACAATCCTGCGGACCATTCACGAGTTCCATCCCAAGGCCTCGATCGGACTGGTGGTGGACAATGCCGAAGAACTCGATCCGTCGATCGCCGGTTTTGTTGAAGAGCGGTTGATCCATGGTGTCCTTCCTCTCAACCTGCACCTTGATGTCTGCCTTGCGGCGATCGATCTGCTGATGAAGGGGGGCGAGCATTTCCCGGCTGCACTGTTGCGGCGGCTGTCGGTAGACCCCTTTAACTCGGCCAAGCTCTATGGTCGGCAGGCGGAAGCGTCCGATGCTGCTGTCTATGCGAATGCCGGAAAGCGGCGGCGGGAGGCAAGTCTGGGTGGGTTAACAACCCGCGAAGTGCAGATTCTCGATTTGATCTGCATGGGAACCCAGAACAAGATTATCGCCGATCGCCTTGGGTTGTCGGAAAACACCGTGAAGGTTCACGTCCGCAACATCTACAAGAAGATGAATGTGCGAAACCGGACGGAAGCAGCATCGCGCTATTTTACCACCGATGCGGATTCCGAGCACGCGGCGGGACCGTTTTCTTCGCGCTGGAAGAACTGACGCCGTGAGACGTCGGGGATGATGCTTCCGTTGCTCATCGCCAATTGGCGACTTTGAGGGACGGTTTGCGTTGGGCGCGGTTTAACCCAAGTACTCTCACGTCGTCTGTGATGTTTGTTGCGGTGGCCCAGGCGGGCATCGCATGCTTTGTCGTGGCGGCGAGTATCGCGTGTCGCAGACAGAGGTGCGAGGAAGCGTGGCCGTATGGCGTAGATCCGATATGTCGTTGATGCCGGATGGTTGAGTAATTATTCTTCAGTTATGTAGTTATACGAAGATATTTCGATGGATGTAATTATATCTTCTCGCTATCTGTTTATAATTTGTGATGTCTGCTGATTTTTTGTTCAAATTAGGTACATGTTTTGTGATTGTAACTTTATTGTGTATGGCATCATATATTGTTATTTTAGTTCCGTGTTGACTATGTATTAATTATTTGCTAATCATCTAACATAATAAATTACTGAAGAAGGATTCGTGGTCCTTCTGGATATTATTTTTATATTGTCGGGTCGTGTTTTGAATTCTTGATAAAGAATATTTCCTTATTGTAGCTTTCAGTCACGTCTCGTCTCCAATCACCAGGTGCAATGGTGTGTATAATAATTGGAGGTGTGTAATGCGTCAGGTCGGTCGTGGTCAGCTGCCGGTTGTCGGCGGGCAGGATTTTCTGAAGAAGGTAGCAGGCATACCCAAGCGAATACTGGTGACCGGAGGCGGCGGATTTCTCGGGTCTCATCTTTGCGAAAGACTTCTTTGTCTGGGGCACAGCGTTGTCTGCCTCGACAACTTCTCGACCGGTCGGCGAGAAAACCTCTCTCATCTCAGCGAGACAAGCCGCTTCCAGATCGTCGAGCACGACGTCCGCAAACCTTTCCTTTTTGACGTGGACGTCATCTTCAACTTTGCTTCACCGGCATCTCCGCCGGACTATCAGGCCGACCCGGTGGGAACGTTGATGACCAACGTGCTCGGCGCCATGAATGCGCTGGAAAACGCCCGCGCCACCGGGGCCACGGTCGTGCAATCCTCCACATCGGAGGTCTACGGCGATCCGCTGCACAGCCCGCAGCGCGAAAGCTACTTCGGCAACGTCAACCCGATCGGGCCGCGCGCCTGCTATGATGAGGGCAAGCGATCGGCCGAGACATTGTTCTTCGACTATCACCGCACCTACGGAGTAAAGACGAAGGTCGCGCGGATCTTCAACACCTATGGGCCGCGGATGCGCCCCGACGATGGACGCGTCATCTCGAATTTCGTGGTGCAGGCGCTGCTCGGCAAGGACCTCACAATCTATGGCGATGGCCATCAGACGCGGTCGTTCTGCTATGTCGACGATCTCATCGAGGGCTTCATACGGTTATCGATCTCGGATGACGGCTGCATCGGCCCGATCAACCTTGGAAACCCAGGCGAGTTCACGGTTCTCGAACTTGCCGAGATGATCCGCACGATGACCGGCTCACGCTCGCGCATCGTGCACCGTGCGGCAGCCGTCGACGATCCGCGTCAGCGCCGGCCGGATATTTCCCAGGCCATGGCGGAGCTCGGCTGGGAGCCCAAGGTCGCGCTACGCGAAGGGCTTCAACGCGCCATTGCCTATTTCGATCGCCGCCTGGGCGCGTCAGATCTCGCCGTGGCGGGAGAGGCGGTATGATATGTCGCGCGTCGTTCTTGTCACCGGCGGAGCCGGCTTCATAGGCAGCCATACCTGCAAACGCCTCGATGAGGCCGGCTTCCTGCCTGTTGTCTACGACAATCTGTCGACGGGGCACCGGACCAATGTCCGCTGGGGACCATTGGTCGAAGGAGGGCTCGAAGACACGGATCGGATCGTCGAGGCTATACGGACCTTCAAACCCGAATGCCTGATCCACTTCGCGGCCTCCGCCTACGTCGGAGAATCGGTCGAGGATCCCGGAAAGTATTATCGCAACAATGTCGCCGGCAGCGTTTCGCTGCTCGAGGCCTGCCGTCAAGCGGGGCTGGCGCGCGTCGTCTTTTCCAGCACCTGCGCGACCTATGGCGTGCCGCCGCGTTTGCCGATCACCGAGGACACGATCCAGCTTCCGGTCAATCCTTACGGTCGCACGAAGCTGATGATCGAATTGATGCTCGGCGACTATGCCCGGGCCTACGGGTTCCGGTCGGTTGCATTGCGTTATTTCAATGCCGCCGGCGCCGATCCCGATGGGCAGCTGACCGAGCGGCACGATCCCGAGACCCACCTGATCCCGCGGGCATTGATGGCCGCAGCCGGCCGCCTCGATAGGCTCGATGTCTTCGGCGACGACTACGATACGCCCGACGGCACCTGCATCCGCGACTACATTCACGTCATGGACCTGGCCGAGGCGCATGTTGCCGCCGTTGACTACCTGCGCAACGGCGGCGAGCCGCTCAAGGCCAATCTCGGTTCGGGCCACGGCACATCGGTCCGGCAGGTGATCGACGCCATCCATCAGGTGACCCGCAGACGGGTTCCCGTGCAGCTTCTGGCGCGTCGCGCCGGCGACCCGCCGGTGCTGTATGCCGACACCACCTGGGCACGCCGGACGCTCGGCTTCCGGCCGTCGCTGTCCAATATCGAAACCATCATCCGAACGGCTGCCCCCGGTTTCGGGCTGGAGGTACGGTCATGACAGGCAAGATGTCATTCGCCCCATCCGCCAGGTCCGCTGCCTTGACGGCGGCGCCGGCCGGCGATGCTTCGGCGATGCTCGTGGCGCTTTTTTCGACACGCATGCGGATTGCGAACGGCTTCGGCATCGCAGCCTGGATTGTCGCATTCCTGTTCTTCTGGGCGTGGTGGCTTGATCCCGCCCATGTCACCCATTGGCCATCCTACGTCATGATTACGATCGTGGTCGGCTGGATCACACTACTGCCTGCCTATTTCATCTTCATCTTCGCAGGCGCCAAGGTCGCGGGAAAGAACGGCCGGGCCGTCCCGAACGGCCGGATCGCCATGGTCGTGACCAAGGCGCCGTCAGAACCTTTCACTGTTGTCCGCAAGACGCTGCTGGCAATGCTCGATCAGATCGGCTGCGATTACGACGTATGGCTGGCGGACGAGGATCCGTCGCCTGAGACGATCGATTGGTGCGCGCGGCAGGGTGTGCTCGTTTCGACGCGCAAGGGGGTTGCTGACTACCACCGCGCCACCTGGCCGCGGCGCACCCGCTGCAAGGAGGGAAACCTCGCCTATTTCTACGATCATTATGGCTATGAACGCTATGATTTCGTCGCCCAGTTCGATGCCGATCACGTGCCGGAGCCGACCTATCTCGTCGAGGTGCTGCGCCCGTTCAACGACCCGAAGGTCGGCTACGTCTCGGCGCCAAGCATCTGCGATGCCAATGCGGCGCGCAGCTGGTCGGCGCGCGGTCGCCTTCACGCCGAAGCGAGCCTGCACGGCTCGTTGCAGGCGGGCTACAACAACGGCTGGGCGCCGCTTTGCATCGGCTCGCATTATGCCGTTCGCACCAAGGCGCTGAGAGAGGTCGGCGGTCTCGGGCCAGAGCTTGCCGAAGATCATTCGACCACGCTCCTGATGAACGCCGGCGGCTGGAAGGGCGTGCATGCCCTGCATGCGATCGCCCATGGGGATGGGCCCGCGACCTTTGCCGATCTCGTTATCCAGGAATTCCAGTGGTCGCGCAGCCTGGTAACGATCCTGCTCAAATATTCGCCGGTCTATGTGCCCAGGCTGCCGATGCGGCTGAAGTTCCAGTTCGTCTTCTCGCAGCTCTGGTACCCGCTGTTTTCCCTGTTCATGGCGTTGATGTTCGTCATGCCGATCATGGCGCTGGTCATGGGGCGGAGCTTCGTCGCCGCCACCTATCCCGACTTCCTGCTGCACTTCGCGCCGCTGTCGCTGGTTCTGATCGGGCTTGCCTATTTCTGGCGCTCGACCGGCACGTTCCGTCCTTTTGATGCGCGGGTTCTCAGCTGGGAAGGCATGCTGTTTCTCTTTGCCCGCTGGCCTTGGTCGCTGCTCGGCTGCGCCGCGGCTGTGCGCGATCACGTCAGCGGCTCCTTTGTCGATTTCCGCATCACGCCCAAGGGCGCAGGACCGGCAGCCCCCCTGCCGCTGCGCGTCATGATGCCCTACCTCCTGCTATCGCTCGGCTCAGCGCTTGCGCTTTGGCTCGTCTCCGACGCCGGCACGGCGCGCGGCTTCTACATCTTTACCGGCATCAATGCCCTTGTTTACGCCGGGCTGGCTGCCACCATCCACGCCCAGCATGCGCGGGAGAACCGCCTTGCCCTCGTTCCCCGTACGGCCATGACGGCGCTGACCGCTGGCTGTCTCGTGGTCATTTCGGTGCTGTCGGGACAGTCGGCCATCCGCCATGGCGCGGAGGCCACCGAGGCGCTCTCGCAGGGACTCGGTTTCGTCGGGCTCACCGAAGCGAAGTTTTCGGTCGCCGGTGCCGGGCAGGGTGGATCGGACCTCAGGGTCGTTCGTTTTCGCCTGAAATGGAAAGGGTTTTCGTCGTCCGCGACAGACGGGCTGCGGAAAGGCTCCGGCTTGCCGGAGGTGCGTGAGACGAGGGTGACAGGCAAGGTCGGGCGGCTTCAGGCATCGCTGTAGCGCAGCGTGCCGCAGGCCTCTCGCACCGCAAAAGGCCCTCAAGCGAGGAGAAAAAATGATGAAACGGTCCATGAATGTATTGCTTTTGCCGCTTCTGCTGCCTCTCGCAGCCTTTGCGGTCTATACCGGCGCGCAACCCGCCAGGGCGAAGACGGAGATCAAGCCGATCCCCTTGAGCGCCTACGAGGTCTATTCTCTCTACCGGAACAAGACCTGGCAATGGCCGACGGGCGGCGCCCGCTTCACCGCGCATGACAGGAAGCTGGTCGCCTTCGTGAACGACAAGGGCAAACGCTCGTTTGCGGAAGGCAACTGGTACGTCAGTGATCTCGGTATGATGTGCATGCAGGCGAAATGGACGGCGCTCGATGGCTCCGGTCCGGCCCGCACCTGTTTCGGGCACAGCAAGATTGGCGACACGATTTATCAGCGGCGCGTGCCGAATGGCGAGTGGTACGTCTTCAAACATGCCAAGCCCAAGCCCGGCGACGAATACAGGAAACTCGTTGCTTCCGACGCAATCACGGAAAAGGCGTTACGCCTGAAGGACCAATACCTGGTCAAGAAGAGCGGTCGAACCGCCACAGGAGGATGACATGAAACGCAAATTGGCATTCGCCCTATGCACTGCGCTCGCCTTCAATCTGGGGTCCGGCGCGGGCCTGGTATCAGCGTTGGCACAGGAGAAGGCCGATCTTGCCGCCAATGGTAATGCAGGTCAGACACAGACAATGGCCGACAAGCGCCCCGTCATCCACCCCGGCGGAACGCGGCTCGGTGCCTATGATCCGCATGGCGATTTCGGCGACCAGACCGATGTCTCGACAGAGCATCTGTTCCTGCCATGGGAAGACGTGGATCTGGAATCGTTGCGCCTGGCTGACGCCTACGCGCTTCAGCGCAAGCGCAAGCTGCTGGTTACCATCGAGCCGTGGTCATGGTCGCTCGACTGGAAGCTGACGCCTGACCAGTTGCGCGACCGGACACTCAGGGGCGACTACGACGCCAACATGGAAGCGATCGCCAGCATGCTTGCCGAGCTGAAGAGCCCGGTCATCGTGCGCTGGGGGCAGGAGATGGAGGACACATCGGGACGGTTCTCCTGGGCCGGATGGGCGCCGCAGGACTACGTCAAAGCCTACAAGCACGCGATGGATATCGTGCGCAAACGAGTACCCAATGTCCAGCTGATGTGGTCGCCCAAGGGCATGCCGAACCTCGGCGAGTACTATCCGGGCGACGACTATGTCGATCTCGTCGGTCTTTCGGTGTTCGGTCTCGAACAGTTCGACGCGATCGAATACGGCGGGCCTCACACCTTCAAGCAGGCGCTGAAACCCGGCTACGGTCTTGTCGCCAAATACAACAAGCCGATCTGGGTCGCCGAGCTCGGTTGGCAGGGCGGCGCGCCCTACATGCAGTCCTGGATCGACACCGCCACACAGCCCGACCCGGATTTCCCAAACCTAGCCGAGGTCGTCTATTTCAACGATCGGGACGTGCATGAATGGCCGCATGAACTCGGTCGGCCGAACTGGCGCGTGGTCAACGACGCCACGAACTGAGTGCGGCGACAGTGCCGGAACCAAAAAAGCCCCTCGCCAGCGGGCGAGAGGCTTTTGTAAGACTCGAGAATAGCGCCACCACAAGAGAATGGAGGCGCTGTCCGTGCTACTCGGCCGCCTGCGGCCCGAGTTCGCCACGGCGGATCTGGTCGGCCTCGATCGATTCGAACAGGGCACGGAAATTGCCCTCGCCGAAACCTTCGTCACCCTTACGCTGGATGAACTCGAAGAAGATCGGTCCGATGACGGTCTTCGAGAAGATCTGCAGCAGGATCTTCGTCATGCCGCCGTTCACCACGCCTTCGCCATCGATCAGGATACCGTGCTTCTTCATCCGGTCGATCGGTTCGTCATGGCCGTGTACACGGTCATGCGACATGTCGTAGTAGGTTTCCGGCGGGCCTGGCATGAACTTCAGGCCATTGTCCGCCAGCTTGTCGGTGGCGTCGTAGATGCCTTCGGTGCCGACGGCGATGTGCTGGATGCCTTCGCCCTTGTATTTGCGCAGATATTCCTCGATCTGGCTGGTATCGTCCTTGGACTCGTTCAGCGGAATGCGAATCTTGCCGCAGGGCGAGGTGATCGCCCGGCTGACGAGGCCGGTGATGCGGCCGTCGATGTCGAAGAAATGGATCTGGGTGAAGTTGAACAGCTCGCGGTAGAAGGCCCACCACTTGTCCATGTTGCCGCGATAGACGTTGTGCGTCAGGTGGTCGAGATAATAGAAGCCGACGCCTTCCGGCTTCGGATTGCGCTCGCCGGTCCATTCGAATTCGGCCTCATAGGCCGAGCCCTTGGCGCCGTAGGTATCGACGAAATAGAGCAGCGACCCGCCGATGCCGACGATCGCAGGAACATCGAGACATTTGTCGGTGCCTTCGTAGGGGATGGCTCCCTTGGAGACCGCGTGGTCGAAGGTGTGCTTGGCGTCGACGACGCGCCAGGCCATCGACGGGGCGCAGGGGCCGTGCTCGTCGACGAAGCGCATGGCATGCGAGCCCGGCTCGGCATTCAGGATGTAATTGATATCGCCCTGTCGCCAGACGGTAATGTTCTTGCTCTTGTGTCTCGCGACAGGGCTGTAGCCCATGCGGGTAAAGAGCTCGGCGAGCTTCTCCGGCTCCGGATGGGCGAATTCGACGAATTCGAAGCCATCCGTACCAGCCGGGTTCTCCGCGGTAATCGTTGCGGGCGGGGCGTCATGCGGGAACGGGCCCATCGGAAGTCTCCTCTTTAAGTTCTCCAGATTTCTCTGGCCTCCAAACTTTGCTGGAGTATGACGCAAATTCGATGCATGATGCTTGTATTCTTGTGCGTTTTGAGCAGGATGCCGCACAAAACGTGCGAAATACTGTATAAGGATGCATGAATGGAGCAGCTTGACGGGTTCGATCTCAAGATCCTCAGCGAACTGCAGCGCGACGGACATCTCACCAACAACGAGCTATCGGAGCGCATCGCCCTTTCGCCCTCGCAATGCTCGCGCCGCCGCACCCGCCTGGAGGCGGAAGGCTTCATCACGGGCTATCAGGCGCAGATCGACCGGCAGAAGCTCGGACTCGATCTGATGGTGGTGATTTCGGTGACGCTCGCCACCCACAACCGCGACAACGCCAAGCGCTTCGGCAAGCTGATCTCGGCTCTGCCCGAGGTTCTGGAGGCTTACGCGCTGACCGGCGAAATGGATTATCACCTGCGGGTGGTGACGCCGGACCTCGCCGGCCTCTCGCGCTTCGTCAACGATGTGCTGCTGCCGCATGACAGCGTGCAGCACGTCAAGACGTCGATCGTGCTCGACACCTTGAAGAGTTTCCAGGGCGTGCCGATCCCGGAACGCATGAAAGGCTGATATCAGCGCCGGCTGGTACAAGGCTCATTTGCGGGAAGGGCGCTTCTCGGCCCTGTCGATCGCCCGTTCGATCGCTTCAAGGCCGGCGCATAGCGCCTTCAAGCCGCCGGCGCCGATCAGTTCGTTGAGGTGCGCCTGGTAGACGCTCGCAAGTCCTGTGAGTTCGCCATAGGCCAGCCGGCCGGCCCTGGTCAGTTCCAGATGTTCCAACCGGCGGTCGTCTTCGTCCTCGCTGCGCTTCAGCCAGCGCCGCTCCTCAAGCGCCGAGACGGCGCGGCTGACCTTGGTCTTGTGCATGGCCGAATGGGTGCCGACTTCCGTCGCCGTCATCGCACGGGCCGAGCTTCCAAGCGCCGCCAGCGTGCGCCACTCGGGGCGCGTCAACTGATAGCGCGCCTTGTATTCGGCTGCGAAGCGCACGGCGACGAACTCGGCGGCGCGGTTCAGTCGGTAGGGCAGGAATGCGTTGAGCTCGAAGCCATCGGCCGCCATCTGTGGCATCCTTGATAGTTACAAAATCGATAGTTACGATTGCAACTAATAGGGCGGCAGCGCGCCACCGTCCATTCGGATTTGGGGCGGCGCCCATATGTATAGAACGTGCCGTGGACTTCCGGGATCAGCCGTGATCCTCGATGGGCAGGCACCAGAGGAGGAGGTTGAGGTCATGTTGGACAAGGCACAGAAGCAGGCGGGCGCCGGGTCGACTGCTGATCAGTCGCTTGATTACATGCCGGGGTTCGGCAACGATTTCGAGACCGAAAGCCTGCCGGGCGCCTTGCCGCAGGGCCAGAACAGTCCGCAGAAATGCGCCTACGGTCTTTATGCCGAACAGCTCTCCGGTTCGCCCTTCACCGCGCCGCGCGGCACCAATGAGCGCTCCTGGCTCTACCGTATTCGCCCGAGCGTGCGTCACACCGGGCGGTTCCAGAAAATCGACTATCCGTACTGGAAGACCGGGCCGCATGTGGCCGATCATTCGCTGGCTCTTGGCCAGTTGCGCTGGGGGCCGCTGCCGGCGCCGTCGGAAAAATTGAACTTCCTCGAAGGCATCCGCACCATGACGACGGCCGGCGACGCGCTGACGCAGGGCGGCATGGCAGCCCACGCCTATGCCTTCAACGCCGATATGGTCGACGACTATTTCTTCAACGCCGACGGCGAGCTTTTGATCGTGCCGGAATGCGGCGCCATCCAGGTGTTCACCGAACTCGGCAAGATGGATGTCGAGCCTTCGGAGATCTGCCTGGTGCCGCGCGGCACCATGTTCAAGGTGACCAGGCTTGGCGACGAAAAGGTCTGGCGCGGTTACATCTGCGAAAACTACGGCGCCAAGTTCACACTGCCGGATCGCGGTCCGATCGGCGCCAACTGCCTTGCCAATCCGCGCGACTTCAAGACGCCGGTAGCTGCATATGAAGAAAAGGAAACGCCCTGCCGCGTGCATGTGAAGTGGTGCGGCGCCTTCCACGTCACCGAGATCGGCCATTCGCCACTCGACGTCATCGCCTGGCATGGCAATTACGCGCCCTATAAATACGATCTCAGGACCTTTTCGCCTGTTGGAGCGATCCTGTTCGATCATCCTGATCCGTCGATCTTCACCGTGCTCACCGCGCCGTCGGGCGAGGAGGGAACGGCGAATGTCGATTTCGTCATCTTCCCGCCGCGCTGGCTGGTGGCCGAACACACCTTCCGGCCGCCCTGGTATCACCGCAACATCATGAGCGAGTTCATGGGCCTGATCTATGGTCGCTATGATGCCAAGGAGGAGGGCTTCGTGCCCGGCGGCATGAGCCTGCACAACATGATGCTGGCCCACGGGCCGGACGCATCAGGTTACGACAAGGCGACAAACAGCGAGTTGAAACCGGTGAAGCTCGATCATACGATGGCCTTCATGTTCGAAACCCGCTTTCCGCAGCAATTGACCCGCTTCGCCGCCGAACTGGAGACGTTGCAGGACAACTACATCGATTGCTGGACCGATCTGAAAAAGCGCTTCAACGGCACGCCGGAAGGCGACTGGTCTTGAGAGCACGCCTGGTTCTGCTCGGCAGCAAGGGTGGCCCGGCAATCCGTCCGGGCGGCCCTTCGCCGACCTCGTCCTTGCTTGAAATCGGCGGCCGCACTGTGGTTGTCGACTGCGGCCTCGGCGTCACCCGCGGCCTCACCGATGCCGGCGTCAGCCTCAAAGCGCTGGATTTGATCTTCATCACCCATCTGCATTCCGATCACGTGCTCGAGCTCGGGCCCTTGATCCACACCGCTTGGACCGCCGGTCTCGCAACGACCGTGCGCGTCTTCGGCCCGCCGGGAACCCGCGACTACTGGCACGGCTTTCTGCAGGCGATGAAATTCGACATCGTTATCCGCGTCATCGACGAGGGCCGGCCCGATCTGCGCCAACTCGTCGACATCGTCGAATTTGCCGAGGGCCCGGTCCTGGCCGAAGGCGACCTGGCGGTGTCGGCGCTGCGCGTCGATCATCCGCCGGTGACCGATTGCTTCGCGCTGCGGTTCGACCATGCGGAGGCGAGCGTGGTATTTTCGGCCGACACGGCCTATTTCCCGCCGCTCGCCGATTTCGCTGATCGTGCCGACATTCTGGTGCATGAGGCAATGCTGACAGAGGGCGTCGATCGGCTGGTGGCGCGCACCGGCAACGGCGCGCGGCTGAAGGAGCACCTGCTGGCAAGCCACAGTTTTGCCGGAGAGGCCGGTGCGATTGCCACGGCGGCCGGCGTCGGGCGGTTGGTGCTGCATCATCTCATCCCGGCCGACGATCCTGAAATCACGCACGCTCATTGGACGGCTGCCACGCGCAAAAGCTGGACCGGTGCCTTGACGATCGCGTCTGACGGCCTTGTTGTGGAACTTGCGGACGAATCGTCTGCGTAGAGGGAGGATTGCATGAAACTGGCGACACTCAAGGATGGCTCGCGTGACGGAAAACTCGCGGTCGTCTCCCGCGATCTCACCCGCTGCTCGGAGGTCGGGCACATTGCCCGCACGCTGCAGGCCGCACTCGACGACTGGGCACATACAGGGCCGCGGCTCGAGCGCGTTGCCGAAGGCATCGAAACCGGTGCGCAGCCAACGGTCCGCTTCCACGAGCACGATGCGCTTTCGCCGTTGCCGCGCGCCTATCAGTGGGCGGACGGTTCAGCCTACGTCAATCACGTCGAGCTGGTGCGAAAAGCCCGCAACGCCGAGATGCCGGCGAGCTTCTGGACCGATCCGCTGATCTACCAGGGCGGCTCGGACAGCTTCATTGCGCCGCGCGATCCGATCCTGATGGCGGATGAAAGCTGGGGCGTCGACATGGAAGGCGAGATCGCCGTCGTCGTCGACGACGTGGCGATGGGTGCCTCGATCGAAGAGGCGCGCGCCGCCATTCGGCTGGTGATGCTGGTCAACGACGTGTCGCTGCGCGGTCTTATCCCGGCCGAACTCGCCAAGGGTTTCGGTTTCTATCAGTCGAAGCCGTCGTCTGCCTTCTCGCCGGTCGCCGTCACGCCGGATGAATTGGGCGACGCCTGGGATGGCGGCAAGCTGCATCTGCCGCTTCATGTCGACCTCAACGGCAAGCCTTTCGGCCGCGCGGACGCCGGCGTCGACATGACCTTCGATTTCGGCCAACTGATTGCGCACGCGGCCAAGACGCGGCCGCTTGCATCGGGCACGATCATCGGTTCGGGCACCGTCTCCAACAAGCTCGACCGTGGTCCCGGAAAACCGGTCTCCGAAGGTGGCGCCGGCTACTCCTGCATTGCCGAGCTGCGCATGATCGAGACCATCGTTGGCGGCGCGCCCAAGACGCACTTCCTGCGCTTCGGCGACATCGTGCGCATCGAGATGAAGGACAAGGCGGGCCATTCGATCTTCGGTGCGATCGAGCAGTCGGTCGGGCCTTACGAAAAGGCCTGATTGTGGGCAGCGCACGCGACGAGGATAGCAGCATGGCCGAGACCGATCTCTATGACTATTGGCGGTCCTCGGCGAGCTACCGTGTCCGCATCGCGCTGAACAGTCTCGGCGAGACCTATCGATCGGTGCCGGTGGACCTGCTTGCCAGGGGCCATCGGCAAGCGGAACATCTCGACCGCAATCCGCAGGGGCTCTTGCCCGTGCTCGACATCGATGGCGAGCGGTTCACGCAATCGCTCGCCATCATCGAGTATCTGGCGGAAACGCGGGAAGCGGCCGGCTTCCTGCCTGATGATGCGGTGGGGCGGCAGCGCGTGCGCGCGCTGTCCTACGCGATCGCGATGGACATCCATCCCGTCTGCAATCTCGGCGTCGTATCCTTCGTCATGGCCAATGCTGCAGACGGCGAGGCCGCGCGCCGCGACTGGATGCGCAAGTTCATCGGCGAGGGCTTGGCGGCGTTCGAGCGCCTGCTCGACCACCCGTCAACCGGGAGCTTCTGCCACGGCGACAGCCCCGGCATGGCCGATTTCTGCCTGGTGCCGCAGGTCTACAATGCCCGTCGCTGGGACGTCGATCTTTCCGCCTGCCCGAAACTTGTCGCCATCGACCAGCGCTGCGCCGAGATCGACGCGTTTGCCCGCGCCCATCCCGATCGCACCCCGCGCTAGCCAATCCAGGCGCCATTCACAAAGCCGCACCGGTGCCGGCTGGCCGGTTCCGTCCAGCCGATGTCGCGAATGGATCGACAGCCGGGCGAAGGCCGCGCTAGTTTTCGCGGTGACTGGCCGTATAAGGGGGGCCGGAAAAACCTCTGGAGCGAGAGACAGATACCGATGAAAAGCTATGTGCTGACCGTCACCTGCAAGTCCACCCGCGGCATCGTTGCCGCCATTACCGGTTATCTCGCGGAAAAAGGCTGTTATATCACCGACAGTTCGCAGTTCGACGACCTGCAGACGGGCCTGTTCTTCATGCGCCTGACCTTCATCAGCCAGGACGGCGTCAAGCTCGACGAGCTGAAGGAAGGCTTTGCGCCTGTTGTCAAGCGGTTCGACATGACCTGCGAGATCCGCGACAGCGAAGAGCGCATGAAAGTGCTGCTGATGGTGTCGCGTTTCGGCCATTGCCTCAACGACCTGCTCTACCGCTGGAAGATCGGCGCCTTGCCGATCGATATCGTCGGCGTCATCTCCAACCACTTCGATTACCAGAAGGTGGTCGTCAACCACGACATCCCCTTCCACCACATCAAGGTGACCAAGGAGAACAAGCCGCAGGCCGAAGCACGCATGCTGGAGATCGTCGAGCAGACGGACGCCGATCTGGTCGTGCTCGCCCGCTACATGCAGGTTCTGTCCGACCAACTCTGCAAGAAGATGTCCGGCCGGATCATCAATATCCACCATTCCTTCCTGCCGTCGTTCAAGGGCGCGAACCCCTACAAGCAGGCCTATGAGCGCGGCGTGAAGCTGATCGGTGCGACGGCGCACTATGTCACCGCGGATCTCGACGAGGGTCCGATCATCGAGCAGGACATCGCCCGCATCACCCATGCCCAGAGCGCCGAGGACTATGTCTCGATCGGCCGCGACGTCGAAAGTCAGGTGCTGGCGCGCGCCGTACACGCCCATATCCATCATCGCTGCTTCATCAACGGCAACCGCGTCGTCGTCTTCCCGGCGAGCCCCGGCAGCTATGCTTCCGAGCGCATGGGCTGATTGCCGGCCGGCAGCCCGACCTGCCATCGCCGGGCGTTGTCCCGGCGGTGGAACACGTGAAAATCCGATCCGGTCGCTGGCGCCAACAAGTCGCGTTGCACTGCACAATCGCTGCGCTATAGTCGCTTCCAACCGCGAGAGAGGCGGTGCAGGAGGAAGACATGGACAAGCTTGACCCGGTCGTCATCGTTTCGGCGGCACGCACACCGATGGGCGCCTTTCAGGGCGGCCTCAAGGATTTGACGGCGCCGGAGATCGGCGCCATCGCGCTGAAGGCGGCGCTTGCGCGCGCCGGCCTCGATGCCGTCGACGAAGTGCTGATGGGCAATGTACTGCCCGCGGGCGTCGGCCAGAACCCGGCGCGCCAGGCGGCACTCGGCGCCGGCCTCGGCATGGAAACGCCGTCGACCACGATTTCGAAAGTTTGCGGTTCGGGCATGAAGGCGCTGATGCTCGGCCATGACACGCTGCTTTCCGGCGGCGCCACGGCGCTTGCGGTCGGCGGCATGGAGTCGATGACCAATGCGCCCTATCTACTGCCCAAGGCACGCGGCGGTTTTCGCCTCGGCCACGGCGAAGTCAAGGATCACATGTTCCTCGACGGTCTCGAGGATGCCTATTCCGGTCGGCTGATGGGCACCTATGCCGAAGATACGGCCGAGCACTACCAGTTCTCCCGCGAGGATCAGGATGCCTTTGCCCTGCGTTCGCTGGAACGCGCCGTGAAGGCATTGGAGGATGGTTCGTTTGCCGAGGAGACGGTTGCGATCAACGGCGCCGGCAAGCGACAGACCGTAACGCTTGACCACGATGAGCAGCCCGGAAAGGCGGACCCGGCAAAAATCCCGAAGCTGAAGCCGGCGTTCCGTGAAAACGGCAGCGTGACGGCCGCCAACTCCTCCTCGATCTCAGACGGTGCGGCAGCGCTCATCCTGATGCGCGCAAGCGAGGCGGAGAAGCGTGGGCTGACGCCGCTTGCGATCGTTGCCGGCCATGCCGGTCATGCGCAGGAGCCAGCCTGGTTCACCACCGCGCCGATCGGAGCCATTGAGAAGCTGCTGTCAAAGCTCGATTGGGAAAAGAACAGCGTCGGGCTCTATGAAATCAACGAAGCCTTCGCCGTGGTTGCCATGGCTGCGGTCCGCGACCTCGGCCTTTCCGATGACATCGTCAACATCCACGGCGGCGCCTGCGCGCTCGGCCACCCGATCGGCGCTTCCGGCGCCCGGATCATCGTGACGCTTCTGCACGCGATGCGCGCCAAGGGCGTCAGGCGCGGCATCGCCTCCCTCTGCATCGGCGGCGGCGAGGCGACGGCGGTGGGGCTGGAGTTGTTGCAGTAAGGGGGGCATTGTCGCCGCCCTCATTCCTGTGCTTGTCACAGGAATCCAGCAGCGCCGCGTCTGCGGCGCTGAAGGGCTTCTTTCCTCCGAAGAGCTGAATGCGCGATGACGATTCATTCACGGCGCCGACGCGCCGTAGCTGGATTCCTGTGACAAGCACAGGGATGAGGTGAGAGGAGATCGTCTCTCGCCGTTCAGATATGCAGCGCGTGGCCCAAAGCCTTGAGGGCCGCCTCCTGGAACGCTTCCGATTGCGTTGGGTGAGCATGGATCGTGCCGGCGATGTCTTCTAGGCGCGCGCCCATCTCAATCGCAAGTCCGAAGCTTGCCGAAAGCTCGGACACGCCGTGGCCAACGGCCTGGATGCCGAGGACCAGATGGTTGTCGGCGCGCGCGACGACGCGCACGAAACCGTCCTCCGACAGCGTCGTCATGGCGCGGCCGTTCGCCTGGAAGGGAAACTGGCCGATCTTGATCTCGATGCCGCTGGCACGGGCTTCTTCCGGCGATAGTCCTGATGTCACGATCTCCGGGTCGGTGAAGCAGACGGCGGGAATGCAGCGCTTGTCCCAGGCGCGTTTGTTGCCGGCGACGATCTCCGCGACCATTTCCCCTTGCGCCATGGCGCGGTGGGCCAGCATCGGCTCGCCGGTGACGTCGCCGATCGCATAGATGCCGCGCATCGACGTGCGGCACTGGTCGTCGATGCGGATGAATTTTCCGGCGCGGTCGAGATCGATTTCTTCAAGCCCAAAACCTTCGGTCACGGGTTTGCGGCCGACCGTCACCAGAACCTTTTCCGCCGGTACCTCGATCGGCCGACCATTGTGCTCGGCAAGCAGGCTCTTGCCGTCGGCGGAGAGCCCCTTGGCAACTGTCTGGGTGAACACTTCGATGCCGAGTTCGCCGAGCCGCTTGGCAATCGGCTTCGACAGATCGGCGTCATATTGCGGCAGGATGCGCGTCTGCGCCTCGAGCACGGTGACGTGAGCGCCGAGCTTGGCAAAGGCGGTGCCGAGTTCCAGTCCGATGTAACCGCCACCGATGACGGCAACGCTGGCCGGCACGCTTTTCAACGACAGCGCCTCGGTCGACGAAATGATCGAGCCGCCGAACGGCATGTCGGGAAGCTCGATCGGCGCCGAGCCGGTGGCAATCACGATCGCGTCGGCGCGAATGCGCTGCAGGCCGATCTCGGTCTCGACATCGACCGTCTTGCCGTCGACGAAACGGGCGACGCCGATGACGGCCTTAACGCCTGCCTTCTTCAGAAGGCCGGTGACACCGCCGTTCAGCCGGCCGACGATGCCGTCCTTCCAGGCAACGGTGCGGGCGAGATCGATCGTCGGGTTGGCGAGCGACAGGCCGAGCGGACTGCGGCCGGAGGCAGCCGAGCGCAACTTATGGAATTCGTCGGCGGCGTGGATGAGCGCCTTGGACGGGATGCAGCCGACATTGAGGCAGGTACCGCCGGCCTTCGCCTTCTCGACGATGACGGTGTCGACGCCGAGCTGGCCAGCGCGGATGGCGCAGATGTAGCCGCCGGGGCCGGCACCGATGACGAGCAGCTTGCAGGAAATTTCCTTCATGATCGCCTCATGCCTCCACGAAAATCAGCGCTGGCGTTTCGAGCAGAGCCTTCAGCCGCTGCACGAAGGTGGCCGCATCCCAGCCATCGATGACGCGATGGTCGAAGCTCGACGACAGGTTCATGATCTTGCGCGGTACGAATTGCGCACCGTCCCAGACCGGGCGAACCGCCAGCTTGTTGACGCCAACGATCGCGACCTCGGGGTGGTTGATAACAGGGGTCGTGACGATGCCGCCGAGTGCGCCGAGCGAGGAGATGGTGATGGTCGAGCCGGTGAGCTCGTCGCGGGTCGCGGTGCCAGTACGGGCCGCTTCCGCCAGCCGGTTGAGCTCGACGGCGCAATCCCAGATGCCGCGCGCTTCGGCGTGGCGCACGACCGGCACGGTCAGGCCCGCCGGCGTCTGCGTGGCGATGCCGATATGTACCGCGTGGTGACGGTTGATGATGCCGGCGCCATCGTCGAAGGTGGAGTTCACACCCGGCAGATCGGCGATCGCCCGCACAAGCGCGCGCATCAGATAGGGCAGGATCGTCAGCTTCGGCTGATCCGGCTTGCGATCGCGGTTCATCATGGTGCGCAGGTCTTCGAGTGCTGTCATGTCGACCTCCTCCACATAGGTGATGTGGGGGATGCGCGAGGTCGACAGCGTCATCTTCTCGGCAATGCGGCGGCGTAGACCGGTCACCTTGATCTCGTCGATGGCGGTCTTGCGCACGAGCCCGGCAGGGACTGCCACCGGCTGCGCGCCACGGGCAAGAAACTGGTCGAGATCATCATGGGTGATGCGCCCGGCAGGCCCGGTGCCGGTCACCTGGCGCAGGTCGACTCCGCTTTCGCGGGCGCGCAGGCGCACGGCGGGGGAGGCCAGTGCCTTCTCCAGGCGCTCGGATGAAACATGCACGCCGTTCTTGGCCGGGGCCGCCGTCTTCGCCTCGACCTTTGCCGGTTGGCTCGGTGTTGCGGCCGGGGCTTCGGTCTTCGGCACCGGTTTTTCCTCCGCCTTGGCCGCTGGCTTTTCTTCGGCCGCAAGAGCCTCCGTGCCTTCGCCGGCGATTTCGATGCGAACGAGAGGGGCCTTGACCGCCACCGTGTCGCCGATCTCGGCACCGAGCCAGAGCACCGTGCCGTTGACCGGTGAGGGGATCTCGACCGTCGCCTTGTCGGTCATGACGGCGGCGAGGATCATGTCCTCGCGCACGGGATCACCGGGTTTCACATGCCATTCGACCAGTTCGGCCTCGGCCACGCCTTCGCCGACATCCGGCATCTTGATTACGAATTCGCCCATGCTCAGGCCTCCATCACTTCGACGAGCGCGCGTCCGACGCGCGCCGGGCCGGGGAAATAGTCCCACTCCTGGGCATGCGGGTAGGGTGTGTCCCAGCCGGCGACGCGCACGACGGGGGCTTCCAGATGGTAGAAGCAATACTCCTGGACGAGGGAGGCGATTTCGCCGCCGAAGCCCGATGTCAGCGTCGCCTCATGCACGACGACGCAGCGGCCGGTCTTTTCGACCGACTGGACGATGGCGTCGAGATCGAGCGGCAGCAGGCTGCGCAGGTCGATCACCTCGGCGTCGATGCCGGTTTCTTCCACTGCTGCCAGCGCCACATGCACCATGGTGCCATAGGCGACGACGGTGACGGCCGAGCCCTTGCGACGCACTTCCGCCTTGCCGATCGGGATCGTGTAATGCCCCTCCGGCACCTCGCCGAGATCGTGTTTCGACCAGGGGATGACGGGCCGGTCGTGATGGCCGTCGAAGGGACCGTTATAGAGCCGCTTCGGCTCCAGGAACATCACCGGATCGGGGTCTTCGATCGAGGCGATCAGCAGGCCCTTGGCGTCATAGGGATTGGACGGCACCACGACCTTGAGGCCGCAGACATGGGTGAACAGCGCTTCCGGGCTCTGGCTGTGCGTCTGGCCGCCGAAGATGCCGCCGCCGGTCGGCATGCGCAGCACGATCGGGCAGGTGAAGTCGCCGTTGGAGCGATAGCGGATGCGGGCTGCTTCCTGGGTGATCTGGTCGTAGGCGGGGTACATGTAGTCGGCAAACTGGATCTCGACGCAGGGTTTCAGCCCGTAGGCCGCCATGCCGATTGCCGTGCCGACGATGCCGCTTTCGCTGATCGGCGCGTCGAAGCAGCGGGTCTTGCCATATTTCGCCTGAAGCCCTTGCGTGCAGCGGAAGACGCCGCCGAAGTAACCGACGTCCTCGCCGAAGACGACGACATTGTCATCGCGCCCCATGGAGACGTCCATGGCGCTGCGCACGGCCTCGATCATTGTCATTCTGGCCATATCAGTATCCTGCCTTCTGGCGCTGGCGGCGAATATGTGGCGGCATCTCGGCGTAGACGCCTTCGAAGATGTCGCGCACCGATGGCTTGCCGCCGGCATGCAAGGTGCCGTGGCCTTCTGCCTGCTTTTGCGCCTGGATCACCGCGTCGACGATCTCGGCTTCCGTCTGGGTGTGGCGCTCTTCCGACCAGGCGCCACGCAGGATCAGGTGCTTTTTCAGCCGGAGGACCGGGTCGCCGAGTGGCCAGGCTTCCGATTCCGTCTTCGGCCGGTAGGCGCTCGGATCGTCGGAGGTGGAATGTGCTCCGACCCGGTAGGTGACATATTCGATCACCGTCGGGCCGAGGTTGCGCCGGGCGCGCTCCGCCGCCCATTTGGCGACCGCATAGACGGCGAGATAGTCGTTGCCGTCGACGCGCAGTGCCGGGATGCCGAAGCCGAGGCCGCGGGCGGCAAAGGTGCCGGAGCCGCCGCGGGCGATGCCCTGGAAGGTCGAGATCGCCCACTGATTGTTGACGATGTTGAGGATAACAGGCGCCTTGTAGGTGGAGGCGAAGACGAGCGCTGAGTGGAAGTCGGATTCCGCCGTCGAGCCGTCGCCGATCCAAGCGGCCGCGATCTTGGTGTCGTTCTTGATCGCCGAGGCCATGGCCCAGCCGACAGCCTGGACATATTGCGTGGCGAGGTTGCCGGAGATGGTGAAGAAGCCATGTTCCTTGGAGGAATACATGATCGGCAACTGGCGGCCGCGCAACGGATCGCTCTCGTTCGAGAAGATCTGGTTCATCATCTCGACCATCGGGTATTCGTCGGCGATCAATAGGCCCGCCTGGCGATAGGTCGGGAAGTTCATGTCGCCCTTGTTCAGCGCCTTGCGGAAGGCGCAGCTGACCGCCTCTTCGCCCAGATGCTGCATGTAGAACGAGGTCTTGCCCTGCCGCTGCGCCATGACCATGCGCGCATCGAAGGCGCGCAGCGTCATCATGTGCTTGAGGCCGGCCAAGAGTTCGTCGTCCGACAACAGCCCGGCCCAGGGGCCGACCGCCTCACCGTCGCGGTTGAGTACGCGGATGATCGAATAGGCGAGGTCGCGGATCTCTTCCGGGGCGACATCGATTTCCGGCCTCGGAACGGAGCCCGCCTTCGGAATCTTGACGTTGGAAAAGTCCGGCTCGCCACCCGGCCGGACGGCCGGTTCGGGGACATGCAGGCTAAGTCGATCGGGATCGCTCATGCGGTTTCCGGCCTCCCTCCGGAGTGCGCGACGCGCACCAGTCAGCATCGGGGAAAACGGGATGTCGCCGCATGGCAAAAGTGGGCGGGACCACCTGCGGGCTCCTCCGCCCCAGATCGTCACGCCTTCCTCCTCAGCCCGTTCTCCCGACGGGAATGCACACAGACTGCCATGAGTTCAGGGGCTTATGAAGGCCTTTCGGCCGCCCGGGCTGCTTGCAGCAGAAGAAAGACAGATTCCTGCCATCGCCATGCCAGCGGCAGATGCGGCTGCGATTCCAGGTCCGGCTCACGCGTAATTTTCTTGCGCGACCACTTGCCGTTCGGATGATCAAACCGGCGGAGCGATGGTGATCGGGGTGCCGTCGGAGAAACGTGAGAGGCGAAAAGGTGTGGGGTCGACGATCGGTTTTTGACCGGTAACGAGGTCGGCGACCAGATGTCCGGCCCCTGGGCCGATGCCGAAGCCATGGCCGGAAAATCCTGCGGCGACGACCAGGCCGGGCAGGCTTTCGACCGTAGAAATCACCGGCACGGCGTCGGGCGTGACGTCGATCAGGCCGGCCCAGACCTGCTGTACGCGAGCGTCGCGGAGGGACGGCAATGCCTTTTTTGCTTCATCGAATGCGCGCAGCGCGGAATGCTGATCGGGTTGCGGATCCAGCACCCGGTGCCGCTCGAAGGCGCCTGGGCGGTTGAGTGGAACGGAACCGATCTCGAAGAGTTCGCGCCAGCTCTGGGCACTGAGGCCGACCTGGACGGAATCGCCCTCGGCCTTCCGCGCCGGTTGGAAATCGCGGAAAAAGGCGACACTATCAGGCACAACGGGGTGCAGATTGGCGCCACCGTCGGCAATCGTGTAGCCGCCGTCGAGGCGTTTGCGATAGGCGTAGCTGCCCGTCGCGCCCGCGCCCTCGGGGCCGCCCGATACCGCACTGGTCCGGAGCACTGTGTTGCGCACTTTCAGTTGCGGCAGCCGGATGCCGAGCCCCTTGAGGAAGAGGCGTGACCAGGCGCCCCCGGCCACGACCACGGTCGCGGTTTCGATCCGGCCCTTCTCGGTGACGACGGCACTGATCCGGCCGGCCGTCCTCTCGACACCGCGGACGGCACAGCCGGACAGAACGCGGGCGCCGGCGCGCCTGGCTCCGGCAACGATTGCCGGTACCGCCTTTTGCGGTTCGGCCCTGCCGTCGCTCGGCGTGTGCAGCGCGCCCCAGTAGCGGATGCCTGCGCCCGGCATCAGGTCTTGTGTTTCTTCGGCCCCGATCTGCCGGCTGTCGACGCCATAGGGTCTTGCCATGGCAAGCCACGCATCGCGGTTGGCGATATCGGCATCGTTTTCGGAGATGTAGAGGATGCCGCTGCGGCGAAAGCCGGTTTCGCCTGCAACGCGGGCATCGAGCGTATCCCAGATCTTCAGCGCTTCGATCGCCAGCGGTATCTCCCGTTCGTCACGGCCCATGACGCGCACCCAACCCCAGTTGCGGCTCGACTGTTCCGCTCCGGGCACACCCTTTTCGCAGAGCACAACATCGATGCCGCGTTCGGCGAGAAACAGTGCGGTGCTGGCACCGATGATGCCGCCACCGACGATGACGACATCGGCTTTCGCCGGTTGGATCTGATCGGTTTCGACGGCATCGAGAGGGGGACCGGGCATGAGGGCAAGCTTTCAGGCGGGGTTTTGCGGACGCGCCATCGGTACATGCCGGCATCGCCAGATCAAGGCCCGGATTCTAGCCTTTCTGCACCCTTGATGTTTTGCCCGGTTCGGCCGATGTGGAATCGGCCGGGCCTGGCTTCAGACCGACTTTCGATTTGGCGCGCAAACTTCTATGTTTCGCGCATGAGTGACCGACCCGACGACCTTCGCCCTATTCTGCGCATCGACTTTCCGCCAGGGGACCGACTTGGGCGCGGCAAGATCATGCTTTTGGAACTCATCCGCGAGACCGGATCGATCTCGGCTGCCGGCCGCGCTATGGACATGTCCTACCGCCGGGCGTGGCTTTTGGTCGATGCGCTGAACCGGATGTTCCGGGAACCGTCGGTCGAAAGCCAGCGTGGCGGCAAACAGGGTGGTGGTGCGATGCTGACACCGTTCGGCGAAACGCTGATCCGCCGTTATCGCGAAATGGAGGCGAAGGCGAAGGCCGCCATCGCCGATGATCTCGCCTGGCTGGAGGCAGTCCGCGATCGGGAGCAGGCGAGTGCGCCTGTCAGTGATCGATCGCCACGGACTTGATGATCGCGTGGACCGGCTTGCCCTGATAAAGCTGGAGCGCATCGCGTGAAAAGGTGGTGATGCGGGCGGCGATCGTCGCGCTTCCGCAGTCCACCCGCACATCGACACTGCCGTTTTCGCCCACTGTCAGGTCGACGATCGTTCCCTCCAGCACGTTTAGAGCGCTGATGCCTTCAGGACGAACCGTCGCCAGCATGACGTCGCGTGCGGCAATATGCAGGCGCAGCGCGTGCCCCGGCGCCACGTCGATCCTTTGCACCCGGATCAGCCGGTCGCCGACCCGGACGGTTGTCAGATCGTGGGTGGCGTCGTGCATCTCGACCACGCCTTCGAGCAACACGCCCGCTTCGCGCCGGCCGGTTGCCAGTGCCGCCGCCGGCGCGCTCAACACTTCGGCGGCGGCGCCCGATGCCTTTACGCGGCCGTTCTCCAGCACGACGACCCGTTGCGCCAGGCGCGCGACCTCACTCACGGAGTGGCTGACATAGACGATCGGCACGCCCGCATCGTCGCGCAATCGCTCGAGATAAGGCAGGATCTCGGCCTTACGCGCATCGTCGAGCGCGGCAAGCGGCTCGTCCATGAGCAGCAGGCGGGGGGCGGCAAGCAAAGCGCGGCCGATGGCGACGCGCTGCCGCTCGCCGCCCGAGAGCGCCGAGGGGTTGCGCTCGAGCAGATGGCCGATGCCGAGCATGTCGACGACACGCGCCATGTCGGCCGCCTTTCCTGACCTGCCGGCAAACCAGCGGCCATAGGCAAGGTTGCTGCCGACGCTTAAGTGCGGGAACAGCCGAGCTTCCTGGAAGACATAGCCGAAGCGGCGGCGATGCACCGGCGTGAAGATCCGTCGTTCGCTGTCGGCGATGATGTCGCCGTCCAGCACCACGCGGCCGCTTTCCGGCTTCATCAGTCCGGCGATGATGTTGATCAGCGAGGTCTTGCCCGAGCCCGAGCGGCCGAACAGCGCGGTGACGCCGCCGTCGGAGGTGAAGGTGGCGTCGACGGAGAAATCCCCGAGCCGATGGCGGGCTTCAACGAGAAGGCTCATGCGGCAACCGTTCGCTTGGCGGCGGCGTTTGCCAGCAGCTCCGAGAGCATCAGCGCCGCCATGGAGATGATCACCGAGATGATCGTCAGGCGCATGGCGCCGGCATCGCCGCCCGGCACCTGGGTGAAGGTGTAGATCGCAGACGACAGCGTCTGCGTTTCGCCGGGGATGTTGGAGACGAAGGTGATGGTCGCGCCGAATTCGCCCATCGCCTTGGCGAAAGCGAGGATCATGCCGGCGATGATGCCTGGCAGGATCAAGGGCAGCGTGATGGTGAAGAACACCCAGACCGGCCCGGCGCCGAGCGTGGTTGCGGCATCCTCGAGCTTGCGGTCGACCGCCTCGATCGACAGCCGGATACTGCGAACCATCAAGGGGAAGGCCATGACGGCGCAGGCGAGTGCCGCGCCGGTCCAGCGGAAGGAAAAGACGAGGCCGAAATTCTCGGCGAGAAAGGCGCCGATCGGTCCGCGACGGCCGAACAGCAGCAGCAGCAGGAAGCCGGTGACGACGGGGGGCAGGATCAGGGGCATGTGAACGAGGCCGTTTAGCGCCGTCTTGCCCCAGAAGCGTCCGCGGGCAAGCAGCATGGCGACCCCAAGCGCAAACGGCAGGCTGCAGACCATCGCAACCGTCGCCACGCGCAGGCTCAGCAGGATCGCCATCCATTCCGCCTCGCTCAACTCCAACCAATCCAAAGTCATCCCACTCCCGGTCGAAATGCCCAGCGCCGCGCGATGTCCGCGCGGCGCTGGAGAAAGATAGATGCTTCGCCCGTTTCTGGACAGGCGCCGCACGCGCTATTTCAGGATAGTAAAGCCCTGCTTTTCGAAGAGCGGCGCTGCCTTGTCGGACTTGATGAAGTCGACATAGGCGGTCGCGTCGGCGTTCTTGCTGTCCGTGGTGACTGCGATCGGATAGATGATCGGCGGATGGCTGTCCTCGGGGAAGGTTCCGACGATCTTGACGCCCGGATCGGCTGCAGCGTCGGTCTGGTAGACAATGCCATAGGGCGCTTCCCCGCGCGAAACGAGCAGCAGTGCGGCGCGCACGCTCTCGGCGCCCGCAACCTTCTGTTCGACGCTCGACCAGACGCCGAGCTTTTCAAGCGCTGCCTTGCCGTATTTGCCGGCCGGCACGGAATCGACTGCACCCATCGCCAGGCGACCGTCACCGAGTAGCGTTGCCAGATCGAAGCCCTGCTTGATGTCGACCGGCTGCGCGTCTGTCTTGCCCGAGATGAGAACGATGCTGTTGCCGAGCAGGTTGGCACGGGTGTCGTCCTTGATCAGCTTCTTCTCGGCCAGATAGTCCATCCAGGCGAGGTCGGCGGAGATGAAGACGTCAGCCGGTGCGCCCTGTTCCACCTGCTTGGCGAGCGCGGAGCTGGCCGCATAGGAGACGGTCGTTTCCTTGCCGCTTTCTTTCTGCCATTCGGCATTGATCGCATCGAGCGCGTTCTTCAGGCTCGCGGCAGCAAAAACGGTTACCTTGTCCTCGGCCATGGCGGCGCTTGGCGCGAAGGTCGCGCCGGCCCAGGCGACGCCAAGGGCGAGCACCAGCCCCTTCAGCCATTGTCTGCGTTGCATCATCAGTCTTGCCTCCATCAAGTTCGTGATATTTTTCAGGATATAACGATATCTCATCCTGATTAGCGTTGTATCCATTGAAATACAATGCTGCTCGAAAGCGCTAGTAAAAGCCGTGAAACAAGCGGCTCGTCGCGCGGTTAGCGCTTGCGGCTGCGGGTGATCGCTCTAAATTCCGGGGCGGCAAGCGGATGAAACGGACCGGAGGCGTGATGGAAACGGCAGTGAAGCTCGAAGAAAGCTGGAAGGCGGCGTTGGAGCCCGAATTTTCCAGCGCGTATATGGGCGAACTCAAGCAGTTCCTGGTCGGCGCGCGCAGCGAAGGACGGCAGATCTTTCCGCGGGGACCTGAATATTTTCGGGCGCTCGATCTGACGCCGCTCGACAAGGTGCGCGTCGTCATCCTGGGGCAAGACCCGTACCACGGTGACGGCCAGGCGCACGGGCTCTGCTTCAGCGTGCGTCCGGGCGTCAGAACGCCACCTTCGCTCGTCAACATCTACAAGGAACTGAACGCCGACCTCGGTATTCCACCGGCTCGTCACGGCTTTCTCGAAAGTTGGGCGAAACAAGGCGTGTTGCTGCTCAACAGCGTGCTGACGGTCGAGCGCGGGCAGGCGGCTTCACATCAAGGGCGGGGCTGGGAGCGCTTCACCGACGCGATCATCCGCGCCGTCAACGAGGCCGATCACCCGGTGGTGTTTCTGCTGTGGGGTTCCTACGCGCAGAAGAAAGCCGCCTTCGTCGACCGCTCGCGCCATCTCGTTTTGCGGGCGCCGCATCCCTCGCCGCTCTCGGCGCATTCCGGCTTTCTCGGTTGCCGGCACTTTTCCCAGGCCAATGCCTTCCTCGCCTCGAAAGGCTTTGAGCCGATCGACTGGACGCTGCCGGAAAATCCGGAGGCACCTTAAGCGCGCGCGCCAAGCAATGACGCCGACGGCTGGGAGCGTGTCGCGGGCGGGTCTTGTGTCTCAATCGGCAATCCGCCAAAGACACTGCAACACTTTGATCTGCTGCAGATAACAAAGGCGAGGACCGCGTGCGAAAACTTCTGATCATCGGCATCGGCTCCGGCAACCCCGAGCATATGACTGTACAGGCGATCAATGCGCTCAACCGCGCCGACGTGCTGTTCATCCCGACCAAGGGTGAGAAAAAGACCGAGCTTGCGGAGGTGCGCCGCGAGATCTGCGCGCGCTACGTCACGCGCGCCGACAGCCGCACGGTCGAATTCGCTGTGCCGGTCCGCCGCACCGAGGGCGTCAGCTATGATGGCAGCGTCGACGACTGGCATGCCCGCATCGCCGAAATCTACGAGCGCCTGATCGATGGCGAACTGACCGAAGACGGAACCGGCGCCTTTCTCGTCTGGGGCGACCCAATGCTCTATGACAGCACCATCCGCATCGTCGAACGGGTGAAGGCGCGTGGCAAGGTCGCGTTCGACTATGACGTTCTTCCCGGCATCACCAGCCTGCAGGCGCTTTGCGCCAGCCACCGCATTCCGCTGAACCTTGTCGGCAAACCGGTCGAGATCACCACCGGGCGCCGCCTGTCCGAAAGTTTTCCGAAGCGCAGCCAGACGTCGGTCGTCATGCTCGATGGCGAGCAGGCATTCCAGCGGATCGACGATCCGGACGCCGAGATCTACTGGGGCGCCTATCTCGGAACGCCAGACGAAATCGTCATCTCCGGCCGCTTGGCCGACGTCAAGGACGAGATCCTGGCGACCCGCGCAAGGGAACGCCAGCGCATGGGGTGGATCATGGATATCTACCTCTTGCGCAAGGGTGCCGATTTCGAGGAATAGCCGCTGTTGTGCCTGCTTTCTCCAGGCTTTTCCCGTCGTCTTTGATCTCTCTCAACGTCGGTGGCTGTGCTATAGCGTCTGGTGAAAAAAAAAGCCCAACGAGAGGGCGACCGCTGGGAGCGACCGAGACAAGACTATGAGCAGTTGCGCCGTGCCGACATCGCAAACAATGGATGCCGCCGCCTCTATGCGCCGGGGTGCGTGCCCGTCGCTTGCAGCACCGATGCCGACCGGCGATGGCCTGCTGGTGCGGCTGCGGCCGCTCGACGGCAGCCTGACGCTTTCCCAGTTCTCTGATGTCGCTGAGGCCGCCCGGCAGTTCGGCAATGGCATCCTGGAAATTACCGCGCGCGGCAATCTGCAGGTCCGCAGGCTGACGGCATCGACCGTTCCCGGCCTTGCCCAAGCGATCGGCGAAGCGGCGATCGTGGTCCCCGATGGAGTTGCCATCGAGACGCCACCGCTTGCCGGCATCGATCCGGAAGAGATCATCGACCCACGGATCCTCGCTGCCGTGCTGCGCAAAGAGATCGCCGCACGAGGCGCTGCACTGCGGCTGGCGCCGAAGCTCGCCATCATCGTCGATGGCGGCGGCCGGTTCCACCTCGGCGATACGGTTGCCGATCTCCGTCTGCAGGCTGTCGGGCGCGGCGGGGACGTCTGGTGGAACCTATCGCTTGCGGGAACCGCTGCAACGGCGAAGCCCATTTGCGCGCTTCGAACCGAGGCGGTCGTGCCGATCGTTATCCGGATTCTTGCAGCGCTGACCGACATCGGGCCGGCTGCGCGTGGCCGGGATCTCGAGATCGATGCGGTGCAGATGCTCTGTCCGGTGGGCGCCGACTTTGTCGAGATCGTTCCGGCTCCGATGTCGGTGTCTCCGGTCGTCGGTATCCACGATCTCGGCTCGACTGGTGCTGTCCTTGGCCTTGGGCTCGCCTTCGCCCAAATCGACGCTATCAGCCTCATCGCCCTTCTGCGGCAAGCCGCGGAGCTTGGGGCGCGAGAAATCCGGCTTGCGCCCGGCCACAGTTTCTTCATGCTGGGTCTGGAGCCGGAAGCGGCCGAAATCGTCCAGCGGCTGGCGCTGGCGCAGGGCTTTCGTATTGCAGCGGATGACCCGCGAAACCACATTGCCACCTGCGCCGGCAGCACCGGCTGCGCTTCCGCATGGATGGACACCAAGGCGATGGCGCGGCTATGGGTGGAAACGGCGCCGGATCTGCTCGACGGCTCGCTGACGGTGCACCTCTCCGGTTGCGTCAAGGGCTGCGCCCGTCCGAAGGCGTCGGCGTTGACGCTGGTGGGTGCGCCATCAGGATATGCGCTTGTCGTAAATGGGGCGGCGAAGGATGGCGCGAATGCCTACACCGATGAAAATGGAATGAAATCCGCGCTGGAACGGCTGGCTGGCCTGGTGCGGGAAAACAAAGACGCTGGCGAATCGGCGCGGTCCTGTCTTACACGGCTGGGTGCCGCGCGCGTCTCGGCTGCGTTCGAACAGGGATAGAAATGCCTGAGTATGATTACATCCGGGATGGCAACGCCATCTATGAGCGTTCCTTCGCCATCATTCGGGCAGAAGCCGACCTTTCCGCCTTCTCCGAGGAGGAAGCCGATCTCGCGGTGCGCATGGTTCATGCCTGCGGCCTCGTCGAGGCGTCGAAGCAATTCGTGTTCTCTCCCGATTTCGTCACCGCTGCCCGCGGCGCCCTGAAGAACGGCGCGCCGATCCTCTGCGACGCCGAGATGGTGGCGCGGGGCGTAACGCGGGCGCGCCTGCCTGCAGGCAACGAGGTGATCTGTACGCTTCGCGATCCGCGCACCGCGGAACTGGCAGCCGAGATCGGCAATACCCGGTCGGCTGCGGCACTGAAGCTCTGGGGTGAGCACATGGCTGGTGCGGTCGTCGCGATCGGCAACGCGCCGACGGCGCTCTTCTATCTGCTCGAAATGCTGCGCGATGGCGCGCCGAAGCCGGCTGCGATCATCGGCATGCCGGTCGGTTTCGTAGGTGCTGCGGAATCGAAGGATGCGCTTGCCGAGAATTCCTATGGCGTGCCCTTCGCCATCGTGCGCGGTCGCCTCGGCGGCAGCGCCATGACGGCTGCAGCACTCAATTCGCTAGCGAGGCCGGGCCTGTGAGCGGGGCAGGCATGGGCCGGTTGATCGGCGTCGGCACAGGCCCCGGCGATCCGGAGCTGCTGACGGTCAAGGCCGTCAAGGCGCTGGGCGAGGCGGATGTGCTTGCCTATTTCGCCAAGGCAGGCCGCAGCGGCAATGGCCGCGCTGTTGTCGAGGGGCTGTTGAAGCCCGGTCTCATCGAATTGCCGCTCTACTATCCCGTGACCACCGAGATCGACAAGGACGACGGCGCCTACAAGAGCCAGATCACCGATTTCTACAACGCTTCTGCTGACGCAGTCGCCAGGCATCTCGAGGTCGGGCGGACCGTTGCGGTGCTGAGCGAGGGCGATCCGCTGTTCTATGGTTCCTACATGCATCTGCATGTGCGGCTTGCCGGGCGCTTCCCGGTCGAAGTCATCCCCGGTATCACCGCCATGTCCGGCTGCTGGTCGCTTGCCGGCTTGCCGCTGGTCCAGGGCGACGACGTCCTGTCGGTCCTGCCGGGCACGATGGCGGAAGGTGAGCTTGGACGACGCCTTGCCGATACCGAGGCCGCCGTCATCATGAAGGTCGGGCGCAACCTGCCGAAAATCCGCCGGGCGCTTGCCGCCTCCGGCCGGCTCGACCAGGCCGTCTATGTCGAGCGTGGCACGATGAAGAACGCGGCGATGACGGCACTTGCCGAAAAGCCCGATGACGAGGCGCCATACTTCTCGCTCGTGCTCGTTCCCGGGTGGAAGGACAGGCCATGACCGGCACGCTCTATGTCGTCGGCACGGGCCCCGGCAATGCCGAGCAGATGACGCCGGAGACGGCGCAGGCGGTCTCAAACGCGCAGGAATTCTTCGGCTACATCCCCTATCTCGATCGCCTCAACCTCAGGCCCGACCAGATGCGCATCGCGTCGGACAATCGCGAGGAGCTTGATCGCGCACAGGCGGCACTGACGCGCGCTGCTGCCGGCGCCAAGGTCTGCATGGTATCGGGCGGCGACCCCGGCGTCTTTGCCATGGCGGCTGCTGTCTGCGAAGCGATTGACAAGGGACCGGCGGAATGGAAGTCCGTCGATCTCGTGGTGACGCCCGGCGTCACCGCGATGCTGGCGGTTGCCGCGCGCATCGGCGCGCCGCTTGGCCATGATTTCTGCGCCATCTCGCTGTCCGACAACCTGAAGCCCTGGGAGGTCATCACCAAGCGGCTGAAGCTCACGGCGGAAGCCGGGCTGGTGATCGCGCTCTACAATCCGATCAGCAAGGCACGGCCCTGGCAGCTCGGCGAGGCCTTCGAAATCCTGCGCGGCGTGCTGCCGGCAACAGTGCCGGTGATCTTCGGTCGCGCCGCCGGCCGGCCGGATGAGCGCATCGCCGTCATGCCGCTCGGCGAGGCCGACGCCAGCCGCGCCGACATGGCGACATGCGTCATCATCGGTTCGTCGGAAACGCGCATCGTTGCGCGCGAAGGCAAGCCGGATCTGGTCTATACGCCGCGTTTCTATGCGGGAGACAGCCATTGATCGATGCGTTCGAGCGCGGCATCGCAGTCGCTCACCGACAGCACGTCGGTGGGCTTGCGGCGCTCGACCATGATCACCGCGATCCCCAGCCTGCGCGCAGCCGCGATCTTTCCATAAGTTGCGGCTCCGCCACTGTTCTTGGCGACGATGACGTCGATGCGATGAGCCCTAAGCAGATCGATCTCGTCCGTTTCGGCAAATGGGCCGGTGGCAAGGATCGCCGTCGCGTCCGGCAGTTTCAGGGGCGGGGTCACCGGGTCGACGCTGCGGATGACGTAGCTGTGCTGCGGCGCAGTCTCGAAATGAAAGGCCTCCTGCCGGCCGATGGCGAGAAAGACACGGCGCGGGGCGTCGCCAAGGGCCACGACCGCCTCCGCAACGGTGCCGACGCCGGTCCAGTTGTCGCCGGCTTCCGCTTGCCACTGCGGGCGCTGCAGGGCGAGCAGGCGCACCCGCGCAGCCTTTACCGCCGCGGCGGCGTTTTGGGAAATCCGGGCGGCGAAGGGGTGTGTCGCGTCGACGACCAGCGCGATCTGTTCGGCGTTGAGGAAGGCTGCGAGCCCCTCGGCGCCGCCAAAACCGCCGATGCGGGTCTTGACTGGCTGCGGGCGCGGATCGGCCGTACGGCCGGCAAGCGAGATCATGGTGTTGTAACGCATGTCACCGGCAAGGCGGGATGCCAGTTCGCGGGCCTCGGTCGTCCCGCCAAGAATGAGAATGCGAGGTTTTTCCATGGCTGAGGTGTCGAACAGCGATCCGGCCATCGTCTCCCCCTGGTTGACCATCATCGGCATAGGCGAGGATGGTGTAGCCGGTCTCGGCGACGAGGCCAAGCGGCTGATTGCCGCTGCGCCGGTCGTCTATGGCGGTGCCCGCCACATGGAGCTGACGCACTCGCTGATAAAGGGCGAGGGCCGCGTCTGGCAAAGCCCGTTCGGCCGCTCGGTCGAGGAGATCGTTGCGCGTCGCGGCAGCCCGGTGGTCGTGCTCGCCTCAGGTGATCCCTTCTTCTTCGGCGTCGGCGCCACGCTTGCGCGCCGCGTCGCCGCGCCTGAGATCCGCACGCTTCCGGCACCGTCCTCCTTCAGCCTTGCCGCCTCACGTCTCGGCTGGGCACTGCAGGAGGCAACGCTCGTTTCGCTGCACGGCCGGCCGATCGATCTAGTGCGGCCACACCTGCAGCCCGGCAACAGGGTGCTCGCTCTGACCTCGGATGGGGCGGGACCGAAGGCGCTCGCCGAGCTGCTCGCAACAAGCGGTTTCGGTCAGTCCAGGCTTACGGTTCTGGAGGCCCTTGGCGGCGCCGGCGAACGCGTGACGACGCAGATTGCCTCGCGCTTCATGCTGGGTCTGGTCCATCCGCTCAACGTCTGCGCCATCGAGGTGGCCGCTGATCAGGGCGGACGGGTGCTGCCGCTTTCGGCCGGGCGCGACGACACGCTGTTCGAACATGACGGCCAGATCACCAAGCGGGAGGTGCGGGCGCTGACCCTTTCGGCGCTGGCGCCGCGCAAGGGCGAGCTGCTCTGGGATATCGGCGCCGGTTCCGGCTCGATCGGCATCGAATGGATGCTGGCCGATCCGGCCATGCGGGCGATCGCCATCGAGGCCTCGCCGGAGCGCGCGGCGCGTGTCGGCCGCAATGCCGAGGCATTCGGCGTGCCCGGCCTTACCGTCGTCGAAGGCAAGGCGCCGGCGGCTCTCTCAGGCCTGTCGCGTCCCGATGCAATCTTTATCGGCGGTGGCGGCAGCGAGCCTGGCGTCATGGACGCAGCCGTTGCGGCGCTTGGCAGCGGCGGCCGGCTTGTCGCCAACGCGGTTACGACGGAAATGGAAGCGGTGCTGCTTCAACGCCACGCGCGGCTCGGCGGATCGCTGATCCGCATCGACATCGCCCGCGCCTCGCCGGTCGGCGGCATGACGGGATGGCGCCCGGCGATGCCGGTGACGCAATGGTCCTGGACCAAGGCCTAGAGCATGTCGCGCAAAAGTGTACCGCGGTTTTGCGACAACGGCACGCGAAAGAACATTCGCGCAAAAGGGCGGAGCGTTTTACGTCCGACTTGCGCAATTATGAGATGGCGTGGATCCACGATGCTGTGTGCAAAGGGGACGCTCCAAAACATTCGGAGAGACACATGACGGTACACTTCATCGGCGCCGGTCCGGGAGCGGCGGACCTGATCACGGTTCGCGGCCGCGATCTGATCGGGCGCTGCCCGGTCTGCCTTTATGCCGGCTCGATCGTCTCGCCGGAACTGCTGCAATATTGTCCGCCCGGCGCCCGCATCGTCGATACCGCGCCGATGTCGCTCGACGAGATCGAGGCGGAATATGTGCGCGCGGCGGAAGTCGGCGAGGATGTCGCCCGGCTTCATTCCGGGGACCTCTCGGTCTGGAGCGCGGTTGCCGAGCAGATCCGCCGGCTGGAAAAGCACGGCATCGGCTATACCATGACCCCCGGCGTGCCGGCCTTTGCCGCCGCGGCCGCGACGCTCGGTCGCGAGCTGACCATTCCGGCGGTCGCCCAGAGCCTGGTGCTGACGCGGGTTTCCGGTCGTGCCTCGCCGATGCCCAACACCGAGACGCTTGCCGGCTTCGGCGCCACCGGCTCGACCCTTGCCATCCATCTCGCCATCCATGCGCTCGACCAGGTCGTTGCGGAACTGACACCGCTCTATGGCGCCGAATGCCCGGTGGCGATCGTCGTCAAGGCGTCGTGGCCGGATGAACGGGTGGTGCGTGGCACGCTTGGCACCATCGCCGCCAAGGTGGCCGAGGAGCCGATCGAGCGCACCGCGCTGATCTTCGTCGGTCTGGGACTGGAAGCGTCGGATTTCCGCGAAAGCTCGCTCTACGATCCCGCCTATCAGCGCCGCTTCCGCGGGCGCGAGTAGGCCTACTCTGCGCTCTCTTCGGGCAGCGGCTTCTGTTTCAACGGAACGCCGCGGCGTTGCTCGACGCGGTCGCGATAAAGTGCTGCCTGGCCGAGCAGCATCAGCGTCACCGGCGTGGTCATGATGACGAAGACGATGATCAGCACTTCGTGGAACACCCAGCGGCTCTGCAGCACGGCAAAACAGATGATCGAGGCGGTGCAGATGAGGATGACGCCGCCGCTGGTGGCAAGGGTCGGCGCATGCAGGCGGGTGTAGAAATCCGGCAACCTCAGCAGGCCGAGCGAGCCGATCAGCGCAATCGCCGCGCCGAGAAGAACGAGCCCGCAGACGACAATGGCGGCCCAGGTCGGAAGGTCGGTCAGATGGCTCATTCGATCAACTCCCCGCGCATCAGGAACTTGCCGAAGGCGATCGACGAGACGAAGCCGATCAGCGCGACGATCAGCGCCGATTCGAAATAAAGGCTGTTGGCGGTGCGGATGCCGAAGGATAGCAGCATCAGCATGGCGTTGATGTAGAGCGTATCGAGGCCGAGGATGCGATCCTGCGCCCGCGGTCCCTTGACCATGCGGTAGAGCGCGAAGGCCATGGCAAGCCCGATCATGATCTGCGCGATCAGGATCGACCAGATGATTGCAAGCTCAGTCATCCGAACATCTCCTTCAAACCTGCCTCATAGCGCTTCACCGTCTGCAGCCAGATCTCCTCGTTTTCCATGTCGAGCACGTGGAAGAGCAGCGACTTCCGGCGGCGGTCGTATTCGAGCCACGCGGTGCCCGGCGTCGCCGTCATGATGCAGGCGAGCAGAGCAAGCGCGTTTTCGTCTTCGAGATCGAGGTCGACCGTCAGGAAGCCCGAGTTCGGCGCCCGCCGTCCGGCGCGCAGGATCACTAGCATGACGGCAATGTTGGAGCGGATGACGTCGACGACGACGCTGGCGCCGAAGCGCAGCGTGCGCAGGATCCGGCGCGGATGCGAGTGGGCGGGATTGAGCTTCAGCGTCACCCAGCCGAGCGCGACGCTCAATATCGTGCCCATGACGATCGTGCCGGGGGCGACCGACTGGTTGAGAAGCAGCCAGATGATGAGCAGGCCGACAGACAGCAGCGGGTAGGGGAACCAGGTGCGCATCGGTTACTGCCCTCCCGCACGTGGCGCCCTGAGGACGCGCTGGGTGTAGCCCGACGGGTCGAGCAGGGAATCGGCCGTTGCCTGCATGTAGTGCATCGTCGGCCCGGCCTGCAGGCTCAGGAAGATGCAGGCGCCGAGCAGCACGACGACGGGGGCAATCTCGATGACGAAGACGCGCGGCACGGTGTTTTCGATCGAGGCCCAGAAGGTGCGGATGCCGACGCGGTTCATGGCGATCATGGCGGAGAGGCCGGACAGGATCAGCAATGTGACGTAAGTCCAGTCGGCGGCAGAAATCGCCGGCGCGGCCTCGGGGCCGGAAAGGCCGAAGAGGCCGCTCAGGATCGCGAATTTGGCGACGAAACCCGAGAGCGGCGGCAGGCCGGCGAGCAGCAGCGCGCAGAGGCAGAAGCAGAGGCCGAGCACGGCCATGGTGCCGGGAATGGCGGCACCCGCTTCATCGACTTCCTCGTCCTCGTCGGCATCGCCATAGGCTTCCATCGTCACCGCCAGAACGTCGGCGCCGGCATCGCGGCCGCGCTCCACCAGTTCGATCAACAGGAAGAAGGCCGAGATCGTCAGCGTCGAACTGACGAGGTAGAACAGTGCACCGGCAATCATGCTGGAATGCCCGAGGCCGATCGCCGCCATCAGCGTGCCCGAAGAGACGAGCACCGAATAGGCGGCAAGCCGGGCCATCGCCTGCGAGGCGAGTACGCCGATGGCGCCGAAGGCGATGGTCAGCATGCCGCCGACCACCAGCAGAGTCTGGCCGAAGCCGGCGGACACCCCGGCATTGGCGCCAAAGACGAGCAGCGACAGCCGCAGGATGACGTAGATGCCGACTTTGGTCAGCACCGCAAAGACGGCCGCAACCGGTGGCGTTGCCGCCGAATAGGCGGTGGGCAACCAGAAGCTCAACGGCCACATGCCGGCCTTGACCAGAAAGGCGACGCCGAGCACGCCGGCGCCAACTTCGACCATCTGGCGGTTCTCTGGCGAGATGGTCGCAAGCTTGACCGCGAGGTCGGCCATGTTGAGCGTGCCGGTCGCGCCATAGATCAGGCTGACACCGATCAGGAACAGCGACGAGGCGGCAAGGTTGATCGCGACATAATGCAGGCCGGCCTTGACGCGCAGCGGGCCCGAGCCGTGCAGCAGCAGGCCGTAGGAGGCCGCGAGCATGATTTCGAAGAAGACGAAGAGATTGAACAGATCCCCCGTCAGGAAGGCACCGTTGAGCCCGGCGATCAGCAGCTGGAACAGCGAGTGGAAGTGATGGCCGGCGGTGTGCCAGCGGGCGATCGAATAGACCTGGGCGGCGAGCGCCAGGCCGCTCGTCAGGCAGAGCATCAGCGCGGAGAGCCGGTCGAGCACCAGTACGATGCCGAACGGCGCCGGCCAGTTGCCGAGCTGGTAGACGCTTGTGCCCGCAAGAAAGCCTTCCGTCGAGGCGCTAGCGCGCATCAGCACCATCGAGAGCACGAAGAGGGCGAGCGTCGAGACGAAGCCCATCACGCCCTTGGCCATGCGGTTGCGCTCGTCGATCGGGATCATCGCCGCGCCGACCATCAGCGGCAAGAGGATCGGCAGGATCATCAGGTGGTGCAGCCAATCAGTCACTGCGCTGCTCCCTTCCATCGACATGGTCGGTGCCGGTGAAGCCGCGCGAGGCGAGCAGTACGACGAGGAAGAGCGCCGTCATGGCAAAGCCGATGACGATCGCGGTCAGCACCAGCGCCTGCGGCACAGGATCGGTGTAGCGCGAGAGATCGCCGACGCCGCCGGGCTCGAGAATGGGGGGCGCATTCACGCGCAGCCGACCCATGCTGAAGATGAAGAGATTGACGGCATAGGAGAGCAGCGACAGGCCGATGATCACCTGGTAGGTGCGTGGGCGGAGCAGGAGATAGACGCCCGAGGCGGTGAGGACGCCGATGGCGGCAGACAGGATGATCTCCATTACTTCGCCTCCTTTCCGGCGCGAAGGACGGCACGGGCATGGGCACGCGGAGCGCGGATCGACTGGTGCGCAAGCGCGATCAGGATGAGCACGGTTGCCCCGACCACCAGCGAGAAGACGCCGAGGTCGAAGAGGATTGCGCTTGCCAGCGGGAATTTGCCGACGATCGGCAGGGTGACATATTGCGCGTGCGAGGTCAGGAACGGATAGCCGAACAGCCACGAACCGATGCCGGTTGCCGCCGCGACGATGATGCCGATGCTCATCCAGCGCAGCGGGTGGATGCGCAGCCGCTCCTCGACCCAGCGGGTGCCGCCCGACATGTATTGCAGGATGAAGCCGATCGACATGGCGATGCCGGCCGCAAAGCCGCCGCCCGGCAGGTCGTGGCCGCGCAGGAAGAGATAGGCGGCCAGCATGCCGCTGACCGGGAACATCCAGCGCATGATGACAGATGGAACGAACAGATATTCGGCGACGCTGTCGCCCTTTGCGCGATCGGGATGATCGTCGTCGAAGGCATTTTGGACCTGCTGCTGTACCGGCGCCTCAAGGCTGTCTGCCTGAGGACGGAAGCGCAGCAACAGTGCAAAGACGGTCAGGGCCACGATCGCCAGCACGGCGATTTCGCCGAGCGTGTCGAAGCCGCGGAAGTCGACGAGGATGACGTTGACGACATTGGTGCCGCCGCCTTCCTTGTGGGCACGCTCGAGGAAATAGCTGGCGATGGTTTCGGGCATTGGGCGGGTCATCACGGTGTAGGCGATCAGCGCCACGCCGCCGCCTGCGACAATGGCCAGCAGAAAGTCGCGCAGGCGCCGCAGACGGACGCGCAGCGACAGCAATTCTGATTCCTGCGTGTCCTCGATGCGCTTGGGCAGCCAGCGCAGGCCGAGCAGGATCAGCACAGTCGTGACGATCTCGACGAGGAGCTGGGTAACCGCAAGATCGGGGGCCGACAGCCAGACGAAGGTGATGCAGGTGACGAGACCGGCGCCGCCGAGAAGCACGAGTGCCGCCAGCCGGTGGAACTTTGCCTGGTAGGCGGCCCCAACCGCGCAGGCGATGCCGATCGCCCAGAGCAGGGCGAAGGCCGGATCGATGCCGCGCACCAGAAGCGGCGGCAGTTCGAAATGATTGAGCAGCAGCGGCAGGGCGCCGGCGACGATCGCGACGAAGACCAGGAACCGCATCTGCGGCTGCAGTCGGCGCGTGCCGAGCCTCTGTTCGAGCCAGCGCGCCCACTTCCACGACAGGGTCACCAGTACCCGCTCGAAGATGCGCTGGCCGTGCAGCAGGCGGAAGACCGGCGGCCCTTCGGTGCTGGTCGCCAGATAGTTCCCCATCAGGAAATAGAGGCCGATGCCACCGAGAAGCGCCACGAAGCTCATTATCAGCGGCAGGTTCCAGCCGTGCCAGACCGAAAGGTTGTACTGCGGGGTGCTGGCACCGAGGATAGACACGACGGCTGTGTGCAGGAACGGGCCGATGGTGATGGCCGGGATAATGCCGACGACGAGGCAGGCCAGCACCAGGAACTCGATCGGCGCCCGCATCCAGCGCGGCGGCTCATGCGGGATCTTGGGCAGATCGCTCGGCGTCGGGCCGAAGAAGACGCTGTGGATGAAGCGCAGCGAATAGGTCACCGCGAACATGCCGGCGAGCGTGGCGACATAGGGCGTCATCGTATCGAGCAAATTGGCCTGGTGCGTCTCGATCGCTTCGGCGAAGAACATTTCCTTGGAGATGAATCCGTTCAACAGCGGCACGCCGGCCATCGCGGCGCTGGCGACCATGGCGAGCATTGCGGTTCCCGGCATGTAGCGTATGAGCCCGCCGAGCTTGCGCATGTCGCGCGTTCCGGTCTCATGGTCGATGATGCCGGCCGCCATGAACAGTGATGCCTTGAAGGTCGCGTGATTGACGATGTGGAAGACGGCGGCGACCGCCGCGAGCGGACTTCCGAGGCTGAGCAGCACCGTGATCAGGCCCAGGTGGCTGATGGTCGAATAGGCCAGAAGCCCCTTCAGATCCTGCTGGAAGATGGCGAAGTAAGCGCCGAGCAGTAGTGTCGTCAGGCCGGCGAGCCCGACGATCCAGAACCAGGCCTCGGTGCCGGCCATCACAGGCCAGAACCGGACGAGCAGGAACACGCCTGCCTTCACCATCGTCGCCGAATGCAGATAGGCGGAGACGGGGGTTGGTGCTGCCATCGCGTGCGGCAGCCAGAAATGGAACGGGAACTGCGCGCTCTTGGTCAAGGCCCCGAGCAGGATCAGGACCAGCATCGTGACATAGAGTGGGTGGTTGCGGATCGTATCGCCGGAGGCAAGCACGACGTCGAGGTCGTAGCTGCCGACGACGCGGCCCATGATCAAAAGCCCGACAAGCATGCAGAGCCCGCCCATGCCGGTCATCGTCAGCGCCATGCGCGCACCGTCGCGGGCGTGGGCATTGTGGTGCCAATAGCCGATCAGCAGGAAGGAGACGATGCTCGTCAGCTCCCAGAAGACCGCAAGCAGGATCAGATTGCCGGAGAGAACGACGCCCAGCATCGACCCCATGAAGGCGAGAAACAGGGCAAAGAAGCGCGGTACCGGATCCTCTGCCGCCATGTAGTAGCGGGCGTAGAGCACGACGAGCACGCCGATTGCGGTCACCAGCACCGTGAACAACCAGGCAAAGCCGTCCATTCTCAAGGTGAAGTTGAGGCCGAGCTCGGGCATCCAGGCAAGTTCATAGCGAAGAACGCCGCCGGAGGTGACGAAGGGGTAGAGGCAAACCGCAACGAGGAAGCAGAGCAGCGCGATCGCGCCTGCGAACCAGGCCGTTGCGCCGCGTTGATCGGACGGAAAGAAGATTGCAATGAGGCTCCCCGCAAACGGGGCTAGGATGAAGACAGAAAGCAATTTCCCCGCGTATTCGATCGTATCGTTCCCTTCTCTTGGGCATATTGGAGATTGGGTGCCGAAGCCCCTCAAGGACCATCGCTGACGCAACGGTCGCAGACGACGCCGTCATGGTCCGCATAGCGGTAACAGCCGTATGTTTTTATGACGATTTTCCCGGGGGCTGCCAAGCCTCGATGGCGGGAAAAATGTGAGATCGCGTCATTTTTGGCCAGCTCGAGCGCGCGCCGAACTGTCGCAGCCGACCGAAGGTGGCGTCAGGCGGCCTGCCACCTACGCTCGAAAACAAAGGTCGCAAGATCGTTGGCGCTCATCGGCCGGGCAAAGGCATAGCCCTGAAGGCCGTGGCAGCCGAGCTCCTGCAGAATGCGGGCGTGCTCGAGCGTTTCGACGCCCTCGGCGATCACCTCGATGCCGAGCGAGGTGCCGATATCGATGATCGATTCGACGAGGCGCCTTTCGGCCGGCGAGTTCAGGATCGGCAAAATCAGCTGGCGATCGATTTTCAGGCGCCGCGGGGTCAGCTTCAGCAGGCTGAGGATGGAGGCATAGCCGGTGCCGAAATCGTCGATCTCGATATCGATGCCGAGTTCCTTGATCCGGCGAATGTTGGACAGCACCGTGACGTCGCTCTCGTCGAAGGAGATCGATTCCAGCAACTCGAAGGACAGGCGGCCGCGCGGGATCTGCAGCTGTTCGAGACGGCCGATCAGCCCCTCGTCGTGCAGGCGGGCATAGGAGAGGTTGACCGAGATCTTCGGGATGTGGATGCCATTGGCCTCCCAGCGATAGATCTGGAACAGCGCCTGCTCCAGGATCGCCTGGTCGATGGAGGCGACGACGTTGATGTCTTCGGCGGTCTTGAGAAAGGTGTGGGGACCCAGCAATCCCTTGGTCGGGTGGTCCCAACGTGCAAGCGCCTCGACGCCGATGACCTCAAGCGTGTTCGGGCAGAACTGCGGCTGGAAATGCGCGATGAATTCCTTGTGTTCCAGACCGCGAAGGATCTCGTCGGCGGTCTGCTTGGTCTTGAACACGGCAGTCTTCAGGTCGCCGGTGAAGGTCTCGTGCCGATTGCGGCCGCGGCGCTTGGCCTCGTAAAGGGCGATGTCGGCATTGACGAGGATCTGCGCCAGGTCGTCGGTCGGCTTGGTCTGCGCCGCGATGCCGATGCTGACGCCAATGCGGCATTCCTGGTCCTTGTAGCGAACCGGAACGCTCATTGCCTCGATGATGCATGACGCCAGCCGGGCGTCGGGCTCGGCGCTGTCCTCCGGGCGGACGAGGACGAATTCGTCGCCGCCGATGCGAGCGACAAAGTCCTTCTCCTTGGCGTTGGTGCGCAGCAGTTCGGCTGCATGCCGCAGGATTTCGTCACCGGCCGCATGCCCCAGCGTGTCGTTGATCTGTTTGAAGCGATCGAGATCCATATGAAAGATGCTGAGCCTTGCCTCCGCTTCGAAGTGATGGCTTCTGTCTGCGAGTACCTGGTCGAGGAAGCGCCGGTTCGGCAGGCCGGTCAGCGGATCGTGCAGGGCATTGAACTCCATGCGGTAGCGCGCGGCCTCCAGTTCGGCGCTGTGCGCCTCGGCCTGGCGCTTGGCTTCCGACAGGGTTGCGCGGGTCTTGATGTCGGCGGTCACGTCCCAGTTGACGCCGACGATCTTCTTGCGCCCATCGGCGCCGTCATAGGTCGAGCCGATGGCGCGGATATGCCGGATGGTGTCATCCGGTAGCCGGATTCGAAACTCGGAATTGTAGGCGCTGCCCGCCGCAAGGGCTTCGGCGAACTCCTCTTCCGCGCGGTCAATGTCGTCGGGATGCAAGGTCGTCTTCCAGTCGTCATAGGCCTTGCGCACCGATCCGGTCTTTCCGTAGAGCTCCTTCATCCGCTCGTCCCAGAGCAGCTTGCCGCTGGCGATGTCGAGTTCCCAGATGCCGATCTGCGAGCTGTCGAGCGCGATCTTCAGGCGGTGCGACAGTTCCTGCAATTGCGCCTTGCTGTGCCTGAGGGCGCGAATATTGTTCTGCCGCTCGCTCATCAGCCGGCCCGTCAGCAGCATCGGCAGGATGATCATCAGGCCGCCGGCAACGATCAGCGCGCGGATGAACCAGGCATTGCGGGGCGTGTGCGGCCAGCCGCCTTTGGGAACGGCGGCGATGTGCCAGGAGCCGCCGGGAAGCAGGACGGTCATATCAACCGGCGCCTGACCAAAAACCTTGGGGTCGCCGAAGAAGGCCGTTCCACTGCTGCCCGTCCCGTCGCGGCCGGTCATCGCGATATCAATGCCCAGCTTGGAAGAGAGGAGACCGCTGTCATTGTAGAGACGATCGACATCGATGACGGCAGAGACGATGCCCCAGAAGCGATTGCTGCCTCCGCCGGCATCGATCGATACCGGGAAGCGGCCAATCAGTCCGCGCCCGCCCTGCACGAGATCCACCGGGCCGGCGAGAACCATCTTGCCGGTGTCCCTTACCTTCATGACGGCGGCGCGCTGGGCATCGTTCTTGCGGTAATCGAGCCCGATCGCCCTTTCATTGCCCTGCAAGGGATAGGCCATGCGCACGATGAGGTTCGGCGCCGCGGCGATGCTGCGCAGCTGCGAGCGCTCTGTGAAGATGCTGCGCGAAAGAGCTGCAAAACGCTCCTGGTCCATACCCGGTTCGGTCACGATGGTGCCGATCAGGCCCCGTACGAGCTGGATATTGCCGTTGATGCTGGCCTCGAGTTTGGAGCGGATCGGGTTGAGCTCGTCGGCGACTTGAGATCGCATGCGGGCTTCGGAGACCACCTGGTTCTGATTGTCCGCAAGAATGCCGGCCGCGAGAACAACGAAAGAGGCGATGATCGCGGGAAGGTAGTTCGGCGTCAGAACTCTGGAAAGTTTCTTCTTCCCGAGGTGGAAGATATGTCTGGCAAGCACAAGATCACCCCGGCGGTGTGCGAATGATACGAAACGACCGGGATGATCCCAAATTGGTATTAACAATTGTGTTTTAGTTCCGGCTTTTATGCTTGCCGGGAGGTCATTTTGCCGTCTTCCGCTCGGGCAGTTTCTTGCGCTTGGTTTCCGCAAGTTCTTCAAGCTCGCTTTCGGTCATGGATTTTTCCATTTCGCGTGACGCGCCCTTGAGTTCGGATTTCTTCATGTCTCCGCGTTTGGCGGCAAGGGCTGCACCGGCCGCCTTTTGCTGTGCCTTGGATTTTGCAGGCATGTCGCATCTCCTTGCGTGCGTTCGAATAGCTCAAACGCCGATCGATCGCGCCGGTTCCGCGCTTTACAGCGCCGTGCGTCAAATAAGACGCGCGAAGGACGCTGTAACGCTTTAAATTTGCTACATAATTTTATCCTTAAACCGGATCCGATTTAAGGAATTATGCAGTCGATCACGATCTGCCATCGATCATCGCCTGCAAGGTCTCCAGCCGGTCGGCCTCATGCGGGAGCTTGTCCTGACGCAGCCGTGCAATACGGGGAAAGCGCATGGCAACGCCCGACTTGTGCCGGGTCGACCGGTTCAGCCCCTCGAAGGCGACCTCGACGACGAAGCCGAAATCGGGTTCGGCCCGCACGGCCCGGACCGGGCCGAAGCGCTCGATGGTATTATCCCGGACGAAGCGGTCGAGAATTTCCAGTTCGGCATCGGTAAAGCCGAAATAGGCCTTGCCCACCGGCACCAGCGTTTCCGTGCCGTCGATCTTAGTCCAGACGCCGAAGGTGAAATCGGAATAGTAGCTGGAGCGCTTGCCGTGGCCGCGCTGCGCATACATCAGCACCGCATCGACGTTAAAGGGCGCGCGCTTCCATTTGAACCAGGGACCCTTGGCGCGGCCGGCGGTATAGGGCGAATCCAGCCGCTTCAGCATGATGCCTTCGATGACGGGATCGGGCGGATCGGATCGGAGCTGGTCGAGTTCCTCCCAGGAGGAAAACGGCACGAGCGGGGACAGGTCGAAATGCTGCGGCGAGGCCCGTTCGACAAGGTCGCTCAATATCGCCCGTCGTGCCAGGAAACCCTCCGCCCGAACGTCGGTTTCGCCCGCAAAGAGCACGTCGTAGGCGCGGATGAAGGCGGGGTATTCGTCCAGCATCTTGCGGCTGACGGACTTGCGGTTCAGCCGTTGCTGCAGGTCAGAAAAGGTCCGGGTGGCACGGTTGGTGCGGGCGGTGCCTCCGACCAGCAGTTCGCCGTCGATGATGCCGGAAAAGTCGGCCGCCTCCAGCACATCAGGGAAGGCACCGGAGATTTCGTCGCCGCTGCGCGAGTAGAGCCGTGTGGTCCCACCGATATTGGCGAGCTGCACGCGGATGCCGTCCCACTTCCATTCGGCGGCAAAATCCTTCGGGTCGAGCCCGTCGAGGTCGCCTTCGCCGACAGGAGTGGCAAGCATCACCGAATGGAAGACGGCGGGCGTCGAAAGCACCGGCCTTTCCGCCTCTCCCGCCAGCCATTGGAAGAGCGGCAGATAGGGCGGAGCGAGCCCGTGCCAGAGAGTTTCGATTTCGCTGACGTCCTTTCCACCCATCTCGGCCAGAGCCTGCTTTGCGAGCTTGGCGGAGACGCCGATGCGCAGGCCGCCGGTCACGAGTTTCAGGAAGGCGAAGCGCGCCGATGTGTCGAGCCGGTCGAGCATGTCGCGAACGACACTGCGCACATTGGCGCGGCCGGTCGCCTGCAGCTTTTCGATCGCGTCGCCGAGCGGAATGTCGTCGAGCACCACGCCTGCAGGCGGCTCCCAGACCAGCGACACGGTCTCGGCAAGGTCACCGACATAATCGTAGGAATAGCGGAACAGCACCTCGTCCATGCGTTCGAGCAGAAGGTCACGGATCATCGCCGGCTTGACGGTTGCAAGCGAGAGCGTGCCGGCGATCGCGGCGAGCGCATAGCCGCGGCTCGGATCAGATGTAGTGCGGAAATAATCCGCCAGCAGCCGGATCTTGGCGTTGCGCTGCGGGGTGAGCACGAGGCGGTCGAGCAGTTCGGCGAAGGCCTTCATCGCTCACTCTCCCTCGTCGTCATAGCCGACGAGATGCAGCGGTCGCGCGGCGATGCCTTCGAGCTCGCACCAGCGCACCAGCGCCTCCTCGCGGCCATGGGTAACCCAGACTTCCGCCGGGCCGATCTCACGGATCGTTTGCGTCAGTTCTGGCCAGTCGCAGTGGTCGGAGATCACCAGCGGCAGCTCGACGCCGCGCTGCTTGGCCCGTTGCCGGATCATCATCCAGCCTGAAGCGAAGATCGCCAGGGGATCGACGAAGCGCCGCGCCCAGCGGTCGGCGAAGGCTGCGGGCGGGCCGATGACGACGGTGCCGGAAAAATCCTGCTTCTCGTCGGCGGCAAGCGTCGCCGGGCGGATTTCACCGAGATCTATGCCTTCGCCACGATAATAATCACAGAGCTTCTGCAAGGCGCCGTGGATGTAGATCGGCTGGTCGTAGCCCTGCTCGCGCAGAAGGGCGATCACCCTCTGCGCCTTGCCGAGCGCATAGGCGCCGACCACATGGGTGCGCTCGGGAAACTGCTTCAGCGACGTCAGCAGCTTCTGCATCTCGGTGCGGTCGTCCGGGTGGTGGAAGACCGGCAGGCCGAAGGTGGCCTCGGTGATGAAGACGTCGCATGGAACCGGTTCGAACGACAGGCAGGTCGGGTCGCGGCGTCGTTTGTAATCGCCCGAGACGACGATGCGCGTGCCCTTCGCCATCACCGAAATCTGCGCCGAGCCGAGCACATGGCCTGCGGGGTGAAAACGCACCTCGACGCCGTTGACGACCATCGTCTCGCCCAGGGCAACGGCCTGGCTCGTGCCGCAGAAACCGTCGCCATAGCGGATGCGCATGATATCGAGCGTTTCGCGGGTGGCGAGCACCTGACCGTGGCCGGCGCGAGCGTGGTCGGAATGGCCATGGGTGATCAGGGCGCGATCGACCGGCTGCACCGGGTCGATGTAGAAATCCCCGATCTCGCAATAGAGACCTTTCGGGGCTGGATAGAGCAGGGCGTCCGGTTTCATGGCCATAAAGATAGCCGGCGAACGCATGTCCGCCAGCTATCGCAGCAAAGTTTTTCGAACGGTTGGACAAGCCGGTCCGTTCGGGGTGACATCAGTCGTGCAGCGCCAGCGTGTCGCCGATCAACTTCAGGGTTTTCGCTGCATCGATGTCGATGCAAGCTTTCTGGCTCGGCAGGTTGTCCCACGGGCTCGGCGGGAACAGCCGGCTGTCGGGCTTCTGGATCGTCTGGCCATCGGCAAGGCCGCCGCAGACGACGCGGATGACGCCGCTGCGCACCTTGAACAGGTCCGGCGCCACGACATAGGCACAGGCGCAGCTGTCATGCACCACCATACCGTCAGGCACATGCTGCTCGTAGAAGGTGATGTAGAACTGCGAGATGTCGGAGAGCAGCTGTGCCGGCGCTCCGCCGCGTGCGGCGATGTCGGCGAGCATGGCCTTGGTCATCACCGTCTTGGTGGTGACATCGAGACCGACGACCGTAACCGGCCACGGCGCCGTCATGACGACGTCGGCTGCCTCGGGGTCGCCATGGATATTGGCTTCGGCGGCCGGCGTGATGTTGCCGTTGACGTCGAAGGCGCCGCCCATGATCACCACTTCGCGCACCAGCGGCGCAAAATCCGGATCTTCGCGCAGTGCCAGCGCCAGGTTGGTCATGCGACCGACGGCAATCAGCGTCACTTCGCCGGGATTGGCGCGGACGGTGTCGATGATGAAGCGGTGCGCCGGGCGGGGATCGACGGGCAGGTCGATGGTCTCGGGCACGTCGATGTTGCCGAGGCCGTCATCGCCATGAATAAAGGTCGGCCAGCCGACATGCGGCCGATCCGGATTGAAGGTCTTGTCGAGACCTTTTGCGACCGGTGCCTTAATGCCCCACTCGCGCTTCAGGAACAGCGCATTGCGCGTCGTCGTTTCGACCGAGGCGTTGCCGAAGACCGTCGTAATGCCGATGAGGTCGATATCCGGGTGGCGGTGGAGGAAGAGGAGGGCCATCGCATCGTCGATGCCCGGATCCGTATCAAAGATAACCTTGTGCATGTGTTCTTCTTTTCTTTTTCTTGCGTTTGACGGGTCGCAATGGAGGCAAGATGCCTGCGAAAGTCAATCACCCTTCGATCCCTATCGAACACGCCCGATGTCGAAGCTGAAGATGTCTTTTGGGCGAGCTCCTCTGTTCTTCCCGTTCGTCTATGGCGCGCGGCGCTTAAACTTTCTGAAAGGTGCAGCGCCTATCCTTGCAAGGCGCCTTCGGGCTTTTGTTACAGTTCCTGAAATGACAGCGGAGCCATTCTCGTGAAGGCTATTCTCGGCAACTTGCGCCCATCGAAGAGGCTGGTCGTCATCCTCGCCGCGGCGTTCGGCGTGTCGGCTGCCTCAGGTGCTGCCGCCGTCTATGTCGGCCGCGACGCATTGATGGAGCGGATTTCCAAGCCCGCCACCTCCGGCCTCGAATGCACCCTGGTCAGAACCATCAAGCTCGGCCATCACGGTCAGCGCTGGGTCCGCATGCACATCAAGACGGATCGTGCCGACGGCGAAGCGCGCATGCGCACGGCGCTTCGCGTGGTCGGTGCTCTCTCCAAGACGGAAAATGCCGAGCTTTACCAGGTGGTCGTTCTCGATGCGGCCGGACCGGAAGAGCGCGCCCAGGTTCGGGGTGCGGCGATCGGCGCGCAAGTTCTCTTTGCACCGGGCCCGCAGAGCGTGCCCGGTATGGATGAACCGTTCCGCGCGTCCTACAATGACGGCACGGCAAACTCGGCCGGCTTCTTTCATGGCAACACCATCGATCTTTCCGTGGGTGACATCCGCGGCATGATGGCCGGCATGGACGATCGGTCGCCCTGCATCGATCCGAATGCTGTCGCCGTCGAGGGCGAGGCGGCACCGGACGCCACGGCGCAAGAGCACAAGGTCGAGAGCGCCGAAGCGCCTGCAGGCCACTGAAGCGCCGTTCTCGCGCAGCGCGCTGTCACTCCATCATTGAAAATGAAAAAAAGCCCGCCGCAATCGCGCCGGGCTTTGTCTTGTGCCGTTATGACTTTGATCAGTCGGCCTTGTTGCGGCGCGCCGGGAACAGGATGATGTCGCGGATCGACGGCGCGTTGGTCAAAAGCATGATCAGGCGGTCGACGCCGATGCCGAGGCCGCCTGCCGGCGGCATGCCCTGGTCGATGGCATCAAGGAACTCGTCATCGAGCTGCTTTGCCTTTTCGCCGCGGGCATGGGCCTGCTCCAGCTGCTCGACCATGCGGGCGCGCTGCTCTTCCGGATCGTTGAGCTCCGAGAAGGCGTTGCCGAGTTCCCAGGTGTTGCAATAGGTCTCGAAACGCTCGACGAGGCGCGGCTCGCCCGGCACTTCCTTGGCGAAAGGCGAGATGTCCTTCGGGAAATGCGTGACGTGGGCCGGCTGGATCAGCGTCGGCTCGACCTTTTCTTCGAAGATGAAGGCGAGGCACTCGCCCCAGGTCCAGTCCTTCTCGACTTCGAACCCGGCAGCCTTGGCGGCCGCACGGGCTTCCTCGTCGGTCTTCATCGCCAGGAAGTCGATACCGGTCGCTTCCTTGACGGCATCCGGCATCGGCACGCGGCGGAACGGACCCTTGAAGGAGATTTCCTTGTCGCCGAACATGAATTCGGTCGAGCCGTGGATCGACAGAGCGAGCTTGGTAAACAGCCGCTCGACGAGGTCCATGATGTCCTCGTAGTCGGCATAGGCCCAGTAGCATTCCATCATGGTGAATTCGGGATTGTGCCGGGTCGAGACGCCTTCGTTGCGGAAGTTGCGGTTGATCTCGAACACCTTGTCGGTCAGGCCAGATACCAGCGTGCGCTTCAGATACAGTTCCGGCGCAATGCGCAGGAACATGTCGAGCTTCAGCGTGTTGTGGTGAGTCTTGAACGGCTCGGCCGTCGCACCGCCATAGACCGAATGCAGCATCGGCGTTTCGACTTCCATGAAGCCGTCGTCTTCCATGAAGCGGCGGATGCCGGAAACGATCTTGCTGCGCTGCTGGAAGCGCAGCTTCGATTCCTCGTTGGTCATGATGTCGAGGTGGCGCTTGCGGTAGCGCAGCTCGATATCCGACAAGCCATGCCATTTTTCGGGCATCGGCAGCAGCGACTTCGTCAGCATGGTGATCGTCTGCGCGTTGATCGTCAGTTCGCCGCGCTTGGTGCGGCGCACGACGCCGGTGACACCGATGATGTCGCCGATGTCGATCATCGGCAGCAGTGCGCGTGCGTCTTCAGGCGTGGTGTCCTTGTGGCTGAAGATCTGGATCTTGCCGGAGGCATCATGGATATCCATGAACATGCCGGAGTTGCGCGACGAGTAGACGCGGCCGGCGACGGTGACGACGTCCTGCGTCTCGGTGTCCAGCTCCAGGTTCTCGTACTTCGCCGCAAGTTCGGCATTGGTCATCGTGCGGTGGAAATGCGCCGGATAGACGTCGCCGATCTGTTCGCGGAGCAGCTTCAGCTTCTGCGCGCGCACTTCCGTCACATCGGAGGAGAGGGCTGTTGTTTCGGTCTTGTCGTTCATCGTCCTGTCCTTACTTTCCGCTGCCGGCCATCGAGGCGGCGACCTGGCCTGCAATCTTCAACCGCTGGCGCACGACCGAGCGGCCGAGCAGTTCCATGCTGTCGAAGAGCGGCAGCGACCGCGACGAACCGGAAACCGCCACGAACAGCGGTGCCAGCACGACCTTGAGCTTCTTGCCCATGCGGTCGGCGATCGCGCGTAGTTCCGCTTCGATCGTTTCCTTGTTCCATTCGAGGATCTTTTCCAGATCCGGCTGTACCGTGTTGAAGATCTCGACCAGTTCTTCCGGGCTCGACTTGATCTTGGCGAAGGCCGCCGGCTCGAGGCCGAGGTCGGACTTCAACAGGAAGTCGGCAAGGGCCGGCAGTTCGCCGAGCTTGGAGATGCGCGACTGCGACAGCTTCAGGCCCTGCTTCAGGCGATCGTTCTCGGACGCCCAGGCAAGCACCCGGCCGAGGAATTCGTCGTCGCTCAGCTTCTCGCGGATCCAGCGGCCGTTCAGCCAGTCGAGCTTCTGGATGTCGAAGATCGCGCCCGACTTCGACAGGTTGTCGGGGTCGAACTTTTCGGCAAGCTCGGCCATCGTCATCAGTTCCTCGCCTTCGGCGATCTGGATGAAGAACAGGCCGAGGAAATTCATCAGCGCTTCCGGCAGGTAGCCGAGCGCCGAGTAGTAGGAGATCGACGTCGGGTTCTTGCGCTTCGACAGCTTCGATTTGTCGGCATTGCGCATCAGCGACAGGTGCATGAACACCGGCGGCGTCAGGCCGAGATACTGATAGATCAGGATGTGCTTCGGCACGGAGGCCAGCCACTCCTCGCCGCGCGCGACGTGGGTGATCTTCATCAGGTAGTCGTCGACGACGTTCGCCATGTGGTAGGTCGGCATGCCGTCGGCCTTGAGCAGCACCTGCATGTCGACCGAATCCCACGGGATCTCGACGTCGCCATAGACGCCGTCGGTGAACTTGCAGGAGCCCTCGGTCGGGATCTTCATGCGCACGACATGCGGCTCGCCGGCATCGACGCGGCGGGTCACTTCTTCGGCTGTCAGGCTCAGGCAGTGGCCGTCATATTTCGGCTGCTTGCCGGCGGCGCGCTGGCCCTCGCGCATCTGTTCGAGCCGTTCCGGTGTGCAGAAACAGCGGAAGCCGTGGCCGTTGTTCTCGATCTGGCGAACGTAGTCGAGATAGATGTCCTTGCGGTCGCTCTGGCGGTAGGGGCCATAGGGGCCGCCGACGTCAGGGCCTTCCGACCATTCGAGCCCGCACCATTTCAGCGCATCCAGAACCTTCTGCTCAAACTCCGGCGTCGAGCGTGTGGCGTCGGTATCCTCGATACGAAGGATGAAGGTGCCGCCGTGCTTCTTTGCGAAGAGATAGTTGAACAGTGCGATATAGGCGGTGCCGACATGCGGCTCGCCGGTGGGGGAGGGTGCGATGCGTACCCGAACTGCTGAATCTGCCATGGTCTTTGCCCGTTTGACGTGCTTCTCGCCCCTTGCCGGAAGACAAGTCCGGCCGCCGGGCGCGCATTTTATGGGAAGGAAAGGCCCGTAGGGGTGCCGCACCAGCGGTATCGGCGGGCTATTCCAGTCGGCTCGCGTGAGACCATAGAACATGGAGCATGTCAACGGAAAGTGGATCACGCCGGTTTTTGTTGACACTGCCGATGGCTGGTTATATTGAACCGTGAGGTTATTTAACTGAAAGGTTTTTTAGGAAATGCCGGAAGATCGCCTGTCGACCACGCTCTCAGCCCTTGCCGACCCCACGCGCCGGGCGATTCTCGCCCGGCTCTCTCTCGGCGAGGCCTCTGTCGGCGAACTGGCGGAGCCGTTCGAGATGAGCCTGCCGGCGGTTTCAAAACATCTGAAAGTTCTCGAGCGCGCCGGGCTGATCAGCCGCGGCCGCGAGGCGCAATGGCGCCCCTGCCGGCTCGAAGCGGCACCCTTGCGCGACGTCAACAGCTGGCTCGACAGCTACCGCCGCTTCTGGGAAGAGAAGTTTGATCGTCTCGACGCCTATCTGCAGGAGTTGCAGAAGGTGGATCCGGACGCCGGGAAAAACTGATCTCAGCGATCTTGCTGGCGCAGCTTGGCTGCGCTACACATCCCGTGTCGAAAAAGGCAGGACCGGATATGGTAAGCCCGGTCCCTTCGTCACCGTACGAGCGGTTGCGAAGCTCTGCTCGAACCTGATCGTTCGAACCCGCGGCGTGGTTCCGATGCATCCGCATCGGTCCGCGGCGGGGTGTATCCAGATCAGACGCAGTCCGCCGCGTTTCTCAAAACACGGAGACTGCATATGCGACTGAACCATCTCGACCTTCACAGCCCCGTCGTTACCGAAACGGCGACATTCTTCATCGAACATCTTGGCTTCACGCTTGTCGAAACGCGCGGCAAGGATGCCTTTTATCGCCTGGCAGACGATGCCGGCATGGTGCTGGTGATCAGCCCGCCGATCGCCAAGCTTGGCGGTGGCGACCAGGTCAGCCTCGGTCTTCAGACCTACCATATCGGCTTCCTGCTGCCCGAGCGATTGGCAGTCGAGGATGCCTATCGGCGCATCCTGCCGAGCGGCATCCGCATCACCGAACCGGAAGAGCGGCATGGCGCCTATGTCTTCTATATGGTCATACCCGGCAACATCCTCGTGGAGATTGGGCAACGTCCCGACGCCTGAAGCAACCGGAACGATTTACCGGATGAGGCGTTATCCGTTCGAGAGGCGCGGGCTGTGCCAATCGGACATGACGAAGGCGGAGAACACGGGAATTTTTCCGATTTCTTCCCGTGGCCAACGAAACGGCAGTCGAGCGCCACTGCATGTTTCCTTAAATGCTATTCGATATAAGCATCAAAACATGCAGCAATTCAAAGCGCGACAGCGACCTTTGCGCGTCTCGTAAGACGCGCGGCGCTGTAGCGTTCTCACAAACGCCCGCAGCAAGATGGCCTGCATCCCCTGTGATGCAGGTCTTTTTTCGGCGCAACGAAAAGGCGGGGCTGGTGGCCCCGCCTTTCCAGTTTTGTTCGTGGCAACGCCTCAGTGCAGCTTGCCGGCGGCCTTCTTTCGCAGCCGCGCATTGCGCGCCACCATGTTGAGAACCTCCACCAGCGCCGAGAAGGCCATGGCGGCGTAGATGTAGCCCTTCGGCACGTGCAGGCCCATGCCTTCGGCGATCAGCGTCGTGCCGATCATCAAGAGGAAGGCGAGCGCCAGCATGACGATCGTCGGGTTCTTCTCGATGAAGTTGGCAAGCGGCGTCGCGGCAACGAGCATCACGGTGACGGCGGCTAGGACGGCGACGACCATGATCGGCAGATGCGGCGTCATGCCGACGGCGGTAATGATGCTGTCGACCGAGAAGACGAGGTCGAGCAGCAGGATCTGGCCGATCGCCGCGCCGAAGCTGTTGATCGCCGAAGAAGCGATGAAGTCTTCGCCGTGGTCGCTCGGATCGACGCTATGGTGGATTTCCTTGGTCGCCTTCCAGACGAGGAAAAGACCGCCGGCGATCAGGATCATGTCCTTCCACGAGAAGCCGTGTCCGAAGACCTCGAACACCGGCGTGGTCAGCTTGACGATCCAGGCGACGGTGCCGAGCAGGGCGAGGCGCATGACGAGCGCCAGGGTAATGCCGATGCGGCGGGCCCTCTCGCGGTGTTCGGCCGGCAGCTTGTTGGTGAGGATGGAGATGAAGATCAGGTTGTCGATGCCGAGAACCACCTCCATGACAACCAGTGTTATGAGGGCGACCCAGGCGGCTGGGTCCTGGGCAAGCGACATTATCCCCTGCATCGGCGATCTTTCCTTTTTCGGTGGCGCGTCGTCGCGCAAGAATCGCGGCAGTATTTAAGCAACATTGCGAAAGTGACAAGCGCCGCCGGCCATTTGCGGCGGCGCTTTACCGTTTACGCTTGGATCGGAATCCACATTTCGACCACCCCCATGCCCGAATGCGGGTCGAAACGATCATCATAACGCTCGATGAGATCAGGCGTTTGGCCATGCTGAAGACCGGACTCCGGCAGCCAGGTGCCGAAGATATGGTGCGCCGTCGTGGCGATCGACGAGATATGGCCGCGGTGCAGGAACACGGCGTAACGCTGCTTCGGCAGCTTCATGGTGGTAAAGCCGGCGGGCAGGGCGCCGGCGTCGTCGACTTCTGCTGCCGCCATATAGCGAAATGTCCCGGCTTCGCCATCGCTCTGGCTGCAGACGCCGTAGGCGACGTTGCCCTTCTGTCCGGGGATGTTGCCGAAGTGGGTATTGAAGCGCTGCCACAGCGAGGGAATGCCTTCGGTGCGGCCATAGGCGTAGGTTTCGGCAAGGCCGGCCAAAAGCAAAGGCGGGCTGTCTTCGAAGCGCGGTGGGTCCAGTTTGAGGAGGCGGGTGTCGTCCATTCTGATAGGCTCCGTCAGTGCGATGTTGCTGAGGTGCCCTTGCTTGCGCACGGTCTCCGGCGTGACGCCGAACTGCTCGCGAAAGGCACGGGTGAAAGCCTCGTGCGAGCCGTAGCCCGCTTCGAGGGCCACCGCGAGAATGCTGGACGAGCCGTCGGCAAGGTTTCGTGCGGCGCCGCTCAGCCGCCGCGCACGGATATAGGCGCTGATGGAGCGACCGGTCACCAGTCCGAAGACGCGCGACAGGTGAAAGCGCGAAAGGCCGGCAGCCTCGGCGATCTCCTCCAGCGATATATCCCTGGCGAAATGGCTCTCGATGAACCAGATCGCCCTTCCGATAGCACTCATGTTCACTCCCGTGGCAGACAGCCCATGCTCATAGGGTCTTGCCGCAAGGCGTGCTTGATCGCAATTGCTGGATTGAAGGCTAGCCCGAACGAATGAGCCCCTTGGCTTGGCTCAGTCCGTCTTCTTCTTCGGTCCATAGGCGGCCATGAAGACGCGGACGGCCGCGGCAACCGTGCCCTCGATCTGCTCTCGCGGCGGCGCCGAGCACATTCCGCCGAACAGGCGGTGCTTGAACAGCCCGGCCTGGGCCATCTCGATGAACTGCCTGGCCGCTACTTCCGTGTTGTCGATGTCGAGCGTGCCTGTTGGAACCTGCCGGTCGAGATAGGTCTTGAGGACCGTATAGCCGTTTTCGGGCGCCTCGCTGAAGAAGCGTTCCGCCAGATGCGGCATCCGGTCGATCACGCCGATCACCATGCGCATGGAGCGGATCGTGGCCTCGGAGGTGATGCTGCTCGTCAGGGTGACGCCGAAATCGTAGAGCGCCTCCTCGACGTCTTCGTGGTCGTTGAGTGCATGCTTGGCGGTCTGGATCACCAGGGTCTTGCCCTGGATGATCAGCGCCTTGAACAGGTCTTCCTTGTTTTCGAAGTAGACGTAGAGCGTGCCCTTCGAGACGCCGGCCTCGCGGGTGATATCGTTCATGCTGGCGGCGTCGAAGCCCTGGCTCATGAAGACCCGCCGCGCGCCCTCGAGAATCTGTTGGCGCTTGGCAGGGTCTTCACCCGCCGCATGGCGTCCGCTGCCGGGACCAAGCTGGTCGTCCGCGCCGTTATCAGGCCGGAAGGTCTCGTTTTGCTCGGTCTTTGCTGGTTCCATGATTGCCGTCTGCACCCGTCCCGTTCGCATTAATTCTCGTCCATCGAACTACCCGGTTCGATTCCCTCTTGATATGCGACGTCAAAGCGACTAAGTCAAGCTTCGATCGAACCGAACGGTTCAGTTCAGTCACCCCTCATTAACCAGGCCGGTATCCATGTCCGCATCCAAAACGTCCAGCGCCGCTCGCGTTCGCCCTGTCGGCGAGGATTTTGAAGTTCCGCAGACCCATGAGGCCGAGCCCGAGGCCAAGGGGGCGACTGCCGAGGCGCCGGCAGCGGTGCAAGAGCCTGCTGTCGAGGCCGCTTCGAAAAAGAAGAAGCGCAGCCCGATCTTGCCGGTTCTCGGCCTTGTCGCGCTCGCTGGCGCCGGCTGGTATGGCTATGACTGGTGGACCAATGGCCGCTTCATGGTTTCGACTGATGACGCCTATATCGAAGGCGACATTGCCACGATCTCTCCGAAAGTGTCGGGCTATGTCGCCAAGGTCGACGTCGTCGCCAACCAGAAGGTGAAGGCCGGCGATCCCATGGTCACGCTCGATGACGGCGACTACCGTATCGCGGCCGAGCAGACCGAAGCCCAGATCGCCACCCAGAAGCTGGCGCTCAGCCGTTTCGACGCGCAGATCGCAGGGGCGATGGCGAGCCTTGCCCAGGCCGAAGCCCAGAAGAACGCTCTCGAAGCAACGGTGCGCGGCGCCGAACTCGCGCAGAAGCGCGCGAGCGACCTCCAGTCCAAGGACGTCGGCACCGTTGCTTCGCGCGACAATGCCGACGTGGCTCTGGATCAGGCTCGGGCGAACCTTGCCGGCGCCGATGCCAACATCGCGGCTGCGAACGCCAACATCACCGTGCTGCAGGCGCAGCGCTCAGAGGCGGAAAGCCAGATCCGCTCGCTCGAACTTGCCCGTGACAAGGCCAACCGCGACCTCGGCTTCACCGTCTTGAAGGCGCCCTATGACGGCGTCATCGGCAACGTCGCCGTCCAGGTCGGTGACCTCGTTTCCGCTGGCCAGCGACTGGCCGCGCTCGTGCCTGTCGACCAGCTCTATATCGACGCCAACTTCAAGGAGACGCAGATCGCCCATCTGGTCCCCGGCTCGAAGGTCAAGGTCCATATCGACGCCTATGACGAGCACGCGGTCGAAGGCACGGTTGCCTCGATCGCGCCGGCATCCGGCTCGGTGTTCTCGCTGCTGCCGGCGGAAAACGCCACCGGCAACTTCACCAAGGTGATCCAGCGTGTGCCGGTGCGCATCACGCTGCCGGCCGATGTGCTGGCGGAAGGCCATCTGCGGGCGGGCTTGAGCGTCGTCGTCGATGTCGACACGCGCACGGCGCCCGACGAGACCAAGGTCGCCGCCACGAAGTAATCGGGCCTGACGCGCCGGCGTGTTCTTTTGAACGCGCCGATGCGCCTTTACACGCAGGGAGTGGCTCAGATGGCCGCAACGGCAACAGCAGGCTCGGTGGCGGCAGCCGCACCGAAGGTCGAAGAACATATGGACCCGAGAAGGCTGATCGCCTTCTTCGCCATGGTCGTCGGCATGTTCATGGCGATCCTCGACATCCAGATCGTTTCGGCATCGCTTGCCGAAATCCAGGCCGGCCTGTCGGCCGGCTCCGACGAAATCGGCTGGGTGCAGACCTCCTACCTCATTGCCGAAGTCATCATGATCCCGCTTTCGGGCACGCTGGCGCGTATCGTCTCGACGCGGGTATTGTTTTCGGTATCGGCTGCGGGTTTCACCGCGGCAAGCGCGCTCGCCGCCACAGCCACCAATATCGACCAGATGATCGTCTACCGGGCGATCCAGGGCTTCATCGGTGGCGGCATGATTCCGTCAGTCTTTGCGGCTGCCTTCACCATTTTTCCGCCGTCGAAGCGCAACATCGTTTCGCCGATCATCGGTCTGATCGCCACGCTCGCGCCGACCATCGGCCCGACCGTCGGCGGCTACCTCAGCCACGCCTTCTCCTGGCACTGGCTGTTCCTGGTCAATGTCATTCCCGGCATCATCGTTGCGACGCTGACCTGGACCTTCATCGATTTCGACAAGCCGGAGCTTGGTCTGTTCAAGAAGTTCGACTGGTGGGGGCTCGCCTCGATGGCGATCTTCCTCGGCTCGCTCGAATATGTCCTGGAAGAAGGCAACGCCAACGACTGGTTCAACGACGAGCATATCGTCATGGGTGCCGTCGCCACCGTGATCGCCGCGGTGATTTTCTTCTACCGGGCCTTCAAGGTGGAATTCCCGGTGGTCGACCTCAGGGCGTTTTCAAACCGAAATTTCGCCTTCGGTTCGATGTTCTCCTTTGTCATGGGCATCGGGCTCTATGGTCTCACCTATCTCTACCCGCTCTATCTCGGGCGCATCCGCGGCTACGATTCACTGATGATCGGCGAGACGATGTTTGTCTCGGGTCTAGCCATGTTCTTCACGGCGCCGGTCGCCGGCTTCCTGTCGGGCAAACTCGATCCGCGCGTGCTGATGACCATCGGCTTTGCCAGCTTTGCCAGCGGCACCTGGATCATGGGACATCTGACGGCTGACTGGGACTTCTACGAGCTGTTCATTCCGCAGATCCTGCGCGGCGTCGGGCTGATGCTGTGCATGGTGCCGATCAACAACATCGCGCTCGGCACCATGCCGCCGGCACGCATGCGCGGCGCATCCGGCCTCTTCAACCTGACGCGCAACCTTGGCGGCGCTGTTGGCCTGGCGGTGATCAACACCATCCTGACCCAGCGCCAGGATCTGCACTATGCCCGGCTCTCCGAACACATCCAGTGGGGCAACCCCGAGGCGATGGAGCGGTTCAACAACATGGCCGCCACCTTCAACGCCCATGGTCTCGATGGTGCTTCGATCGCCATCAAGCAGCTTGCGGCGATGGCCCAGAAGCAGGCGATGATCCTGTCGTTCGGCGATATCTTCGTCATCCTGACCGTGCTGTTCCTGTCGCTGATCCTGGGTGTGATGATGATCAAGAAACCGCAGGGCGTCGGACCCAGCGGCGGCGGGCACTAGGCCCACGCGCGGTTTACGCCGTCTTCGTGTTGCGGCACAATCCGGCCGGAAAGCAACGTCCGGCCGAACCCTGATCGACGATCCGGCACCTGGCCGGGTTGGAAACGGGGCCGTTCATGCGGGCATACCAACACTTCGGCATCTCCAGGCGCTCCTTCCTTGCCGCCGCCGCCGGCATCGGCGCGACACTGTTGGCCACGCCCATGCGCGCAGCCGGACGCCCGCCCATCGATGCTACCTTCCTGTTTTCGAACGATATCCACGCCTGCCTCGTCTCGACCGAGGGCCTTGCGCCGAACTGTGCGGCCGAAGGCAAGACCGACGCGAATCTGCTTCGCCACGTGGCAGCGCTCAATGCCCTGCCGGCGATGCACTGGCCGGAAACCGTCGGCGGTCAGTCAAGCGGGCTCGGCAGCACCGGCCGGCGGATCGGCCGGCCGCTCGGTCTTGTGCTCGGTGGCGACGTGACCGATGACGGCGGCGGACAGGTGCGCCAGCCGCGTGAGGGACGGCAGCTGCAGCAGTTTTCGAGCCGCTATCAGGAAGGACCGGGTGCCGACCGCGTGCACTTCCCCGTCTATGTCGGGCTCGGCAACCATGACCTCGACCAGGACGGGCCGCCGCCGCATGTCGACTGGTATCGCCGCGAACTGCGCGACTATGTCGAGCTCAATCATCGGCAGTCGGTGTTCTACAAGCCTCCGGTGCCGGTGACGAACTACGACCCGCTGTCGGATTGCTATTCCTGGGATTGGGGCGGGCTGCATCTCGTTCAGCTCCAACGCTTCGGTGGCGACGTCAGCAAGGGTGCGGTGGATGCGCTGCCGTGGCTGAAGCAGGATCTGGCAACCTATGCCGCTGACGGCCGACCGGTGATCCTGTTCCAGCACTATGGCTGGGATGCCTTCTCGACGGAGGTCTGGGACGCTGCCGCCAGGACCTTCGACGACCAGGGCAATGGCCCGCCGCATTGGTGGAGTCCTGGCGAGCGGCAGGCGCTCGTTGATGCCGTCAAGGGCTATAATGTCATCGGTCTCTTTCACGGCCATCAGCACGAAACCGCGATGATCTATCGCCGCGAAGGGCTGGATCTGTTCAAGCCGAAGGCGGCCTATATGGGCGGTTTCGCGCTCGTGCGCGTGACCGACGGCTTCATGGATGTGGTGCTTGCCGAGGCCGGGAAGGGCCACGGCGAGGTCACTTTCACGCAAGCATTCAGCAAGCGTTTTTAGCCAGCGAAAACAGCGGCCGGTCTTTCCTTGCGTGTTTTTGATTTACGTACATCAAAAATTCCTCTAAGGCAGTTTGCGGGAGGAAATGATGCGCCCTACAGTCCACGACATCGCTGCAGAAGCAGGCGTCAGCCTTGCGACCGTCGACCGGGTTTTGAACAATCGCCCGGGTGTGCGGACGGTCACGCGCGACAAGGTCGAGCGCGCGATCGCGACGCTCGGTTATATCAGGGACGTGGCGGCGGCCAACCTTGCCAAGAGCCGCAGCTATCCGCTGATCTTCATTTTGCCCGAAGGCGAAAACGCCTTCATGCGCGGGCTCGAGGCCGAGGTCCAGTCCGCAATGGCCCGCTCCGCCGTCGAGCGGACCGATGTCAGCATCCTCTCCGTTCCCGCCTTCGATGCATCGGCGCTGGCCGATGCGCTCGACGAAGCGCGCCGACGCGGACCGGCCGGCGTTGCCGTCGTTGCCGTCGAAGCGCCTGAAGTGGTTGCGGCCGTTGGGCGGCTTCGCGAGGACGGCATTGCCGTCGTCACCCTCGTGTCCGACCTGACCGGCTCCGAGCGCGAGCATTTCGCCGGCGTCGACAATATTGCCGCCGGACGCACGGCCGGCAGTCTGATGCGGCGTTTTGTCGGCGGCCGCGACGGGCCCGTTGCCATCGTCGCCGGATCGATGCTGGTGCGAGACCATCGGGATCGGCTTGAGGGTTTCAGCGCTGCCGTCAATGAAGGTGCCGCCAAGCGGCAGCTTTTGCCCGTGGTCGAGGGCCACGATGACCCGTCGGAAGTCGAAAATCTGGTGCAGGATCTGCTCGCCGCGCATCCGAACCTTACCGGCATCTACAGCCTCGGCGCCGGCAACCGCGGCCTGATCGCGGCGCTGGAGAAGGCCGGACGTCAGTCCGAGATCTGCGCGATCGCGCACGAATTGACGCCGTACAGTCGTGCTGCACTCGTTTCGGGTACCATCGATGCGCTGCTCAACCAGGATGCCGGTCACGAGGTGCGCAGCGCCATTCGCGTGCTGAAGGCCCGCGCCGATGGGCTCTCGATGATAGAGGCGCAGGAACGCATCCGCATCGACATTTTCCTCAAAGACAACCTGCCGGTCGAACCGGTGTAATGCTTTGAATTTACACAATTCCTGACGGAAAACCGTTGCACGCTTTCCCCGGAATTGCCCAATGGAGGCACGCATGTATCTTGGACTGGATCTCGGCACGTCGGGCGTCAAGGCGATGCTGATGGATGGCGATCAGCGTATTGTCGGTTCGGCATCCGGCGCACTCGACGTCTCGCGGCCGCATCCCGGTTGGTCGGAGCAGGACCCGGCCGCTTGGATCAGGGCTACCGAGGAGGCGATATCAGGCCTGAAGGCGGCACATCCTTCAGCCCTTGCCGCCGTGCGCGGCATCGGCCTTTCCGGCCAGATGCATGGCGCGACGCTGCTTGACGCCGACGACAAGGTGCTGCGGCCCTGCATCCTCTGGAACGACACCCGCAGTTTTCGCGAGGCAGCGGCGCTCGATGCCGAGCCGCAATTCCGCGCCATCACCGGCAACATCGTCTTCCCCGGATTCACCGCGCCGAAACTCGCATGGGTGCGTGAAAACGAGCCGGATCTCTTTGCCAAGGTGCGGTGGGTGCTGTTGCCGAAGGACTATCTGCGCCTGTGGCTGACGGGTGAGCATATGTCCGAGATGTCGGATTCGGCCGGCACGGCTTGGCTCGATACGGCCAAGCGCCGCTGGTCAGAAAGCCTGCTTTCGGCCACCGGCATGGAGGAACGGCAGATGCCGGATCTCGTCGAAGGCACGGATCGGGCGGGCGGGCTCCGGCCCGAGCTGGCGTCACGCTGGGGCATGGATGCCGGCGTCGTCGTTGCCGGGGGGGCGGGCGACAATGCGGCGTCTGCCTGCGGTATGGGCACCGTCGGCGAAGGCCATGCTTTCGTTTCATTGGGCACGTCGGGTGTGCTGTTTGCCGCCAATGCAAGCTACCTGCCCAATCCGGAAAGCGCCGTTCACGCCTTCTGCCACGCTCTGCCGAATACCTGGCATCAGATGGGTGTCATTCTGTCGGCGACCGATGCGCTCAACTGGTATTCCGGAATCGCCGGTCGCAGCGCCGCCGACCTCAGCACCGAGCTCGGCGATACGCTGAAGGCGCCAAGCGGCGTGACCTTCCTTCCCTATCTCTCCGGCGAGCGCACGCCCCACAATGATGCAACGATCCGCGGCGCATTTGCCGGGCTCGGCCACGAGAGCAGCCGGGTAGTGCTGACGCAGGCGGTCATGGAAGGCGTTTCCTTCGCCATCCGTGACAGCCTCGAAGCTTTGCGTGCCGCCGGCACGACGCTTTCGCGGGTGACGGCGATCGGTGGTGGATCGCGTTCGCGCTACTGGCTGAAGTCGATCGCGACCGCGCTCGACCTGCCGGTCGATCTGCCTGCTGATGGCGATTTCGGCGCCGCCTTCGGTGCTGCGCGTCTCGGCCTGATCGCGGCGACCGGCGCCGACCCAGTCGCGATTTGCCATGCACCGAAAACGGCGGAAACGATCGCGCCCGAAGCGGCTTTTGTGGCGGCCTACGACGAAGCCTACCAGAGCTATCGGCGTCTCTATCCCGCCATCAAGGGCGCGACGACGTGACCGCACCGCGCCCCTCCATGGCTGTTTTCGATCGACCGGGCCTATTGCGCCGGCACCTTGTCGATAAAGCCGGTGACCTGTTTCAGCCGGCCGTTCTCGATGAGGCCGACGTCGGTGCCCTCGATCACGGATTCGTCGCCATCTGGGCCAAGCGCCCAGGAGAAGCGGATCGTGTCGGCAAAGCCGTCCGGCGTGCCCTTGAGCGTGAAGCGAAAACCAGGAAACTGGCCCTGAACGCCGGCGATCAAGCCGCCGATGCCCGCATGCCCGTCACCCTGCATGATCGGGTCGCGATAGGCGACGTCGACGGTAAAGGCCGCTTCGATCAACACGCTGCGGCTGCCGACCTCTGCGTTCCAGGCGGCGATGTAGGCCTCGGCGATCCGGTTGAAATCGTTCATCTGACTATTCCTTTGGCTTGGCGTTTCGATGCCGCAGGTATCGCCGCACGAGGGAATGAAACCAATTACCTTCCACGTAATGACCGGGCGTTTTGCAGTCGCGGCGCCGGCACACCAGCCTTGAGAGGAGCCAGACCGTGAGCACGGGATTTTTCGGCGATATCGCTAAGATCAAGTATGAGGGACCGGAGAGCAGCAATCCGCTCGCCTTCCGCCACTACAACAAGGACGAGGTCGTTTTCGGCAAGCGCATGGAAGATCACCTGCGCTTCGCGGTTGCCTATTGGCACACCTTCGTCTGGCCGGGCGGAGACCCCTTTGGCGGCCAGACGTTCGAGCGCCCATGGTTCAAGGACACGATGGATGCGGCCAAGCTGAAGGCGGATGTTGCGTTCGAATTCTTCCAGCTGCTCGGCGTTCCCTACTACTGCTTCCACGATGCCGACGTGCGCCCCGAGGGCCGGAACTTCGTCGAAAACACCAAGAACCTCAACGAGATCGTCGACTATTTCGCAAAGAAGCAGGCCGACACCGGCGTCAAGCTGCTCTGGGGCACCGCCAACCTCTTCTCCAATCGCCGCTATATGTCGGGTGCCGCCACCAATCCGGATCCGGATGTGTTTGCCTTTGCAGCCGCGACGGTAAAGACCTGCCTAGATGCCACCCAGCGTCTCGGCGGTGAGAACTACGTGCTGTGGGGCGGGCGCGAAGGTTACGAGACGCTGCTCAACACCGACCTTTCGCGAGAACTCGACCAGCTCGGCCGCTTCGTCAATCTGGTGGTCGACTACAAGCACAAGATCGGCTTCAAGGGCGCGATCCTGATCGAGCCGAAGCCGCAGGAGCCGACCAAGCACCAGTATGACTATGACGTCGCCACGGTCTACGGCTTCCTCAAGAGGTACGGTCTGGAGAAGGAAGTCCAGGTCAATATCGAGCAGGGCCATGCGATCCTCGCCGGCCATTCCTTCGAGCACGAACTGGCTCTTGCCAATGCGCTTGGCATCTTCGGTTCGATCGACATGAACCGCAACGACTACCAGTCGGGTTGGGATACGGACCAGTTCCCCAACAACGTGCCGGAAATGGCGCTCGCCTACTATCAGGTGCTGGCAGGCGGCGGTTTCAAGTCGGGCGGCACCAACTTCGACGCGAAGCTGCGGCGCCAGTCGCTCGACCCCGAGGACCTCTTGATCGGCCATATCGGCGGCATGGATTGCTGCGCCCGCGGCATCAAGGCGGCCGCCCAGATGATCGAAGACAAGGCGCTGTCGGCTCCGCTTGATCAGCGCTACGCCGGTTGGCAGGTGCCGGAAGCCAAGAAGATGCTCGAGGGTGGCTTCTCGCTGGAAGAGATCGAAGCTTGGGTGCTGAAGTCCGACCTCAACCCGCAACCGAAGTCCGGCAAGCAGGAGCTGCTGGAGAATGTCGTCAACCGCTACGTCTGAGCGGCTGCGATCAACGCTGATTGAAGAACCGGCCGCCGCTGCGGCCGGTTTTTTTACTGGTGCCTCGTCGTGCCGGTGAGGCGCACCGCAGTCAGTTTCCGGATTGGCATTTCGGCGCCTGTGAACGCAGGAGGACGCCTCCCGAAATTCTCGTCCCAACCGGTTGCTCCATACAGAAAATCTGCTAGCTTCGGCGCCTGCAACGTTTCAGGTGCTTCAGCTGCAGCGAAAATGAAGCTTTCGTCCGCTTCTTCCTGTCGTTGGCCGAACCGGCCGGCTCTGCCGGTAGCCATATCATCAGGAGGATGTTTGCGATGAAAACGATTAAGGGCCCCGGTCTGTTTCTTGCGCAGTTTGCCGGGGATGCGGCGCCGTTCAACTCGTTTGCGGCGATCACCAAGTGGGCTGCCGATTGCGGCTACAAG
>NZ_LMDX01000014.1:0-85495 GCF_001425225.1 Ensifer sp. Root127 | reverse complement strand
AAGGGGATCATCATGAACGTAGCACGCTCTTTCAACAACTGGCTCAAGTACCGGCAGACGGTCTCCGAACTGGGCCGCATGTCCACGCGCGAACTGCGCGACCTCGGCATCGACCGCGCCGACATCCCGAGCATTGCCCGCAATGCCTTCGGCCGCTAACCGCGCCTGAGACCATCAAAGATTTCATGAAGCGCCCGCTCGGAAACGAGCGGGCGCTTTCTATTTCTGACGCTGCTCGTTCGGTCCGGACACTGTCGCTGAGCGCCGCGCTTCGAGCCCCCGAGCCATTCGGCAGGTCGGCGCTTGCGTCCCATATTTTCTTCGGACTGGATGAGGGCCTGCGACGCTTGGCGCGTCGACGCGGCAATTTCGATCGGCTAGATCAATGCCGCATGCGCGGAGGCATGGTGGCTCGGCCGCCGCAGAAAACCGTGCCCGCTTCCAACTCGACCAAGCCTTAGATTGAGGCATGCCCGAGCCCGACAGCTCGCGCCGTTGACTCGAGGCGACCCAAGCCCGTCGCACCGGCAAAGGATCTTCATGACCGCGCTCATACAACACGGTTCTGCTCTGTTTCGTGACTATTCACTGGAGATTACCGGCAAGGATATCTGGCAAATCGAAGCTGCGAAATCCGAGATTTCTGCCGGCACGCCAATCAATATCGCCTTCCTCGGCAACGAGAGCCACGCGCAACGCATCGAGGCAGCCGCGTGTATCCGGCAATGGGGCTTCGAGCCTGTCCCCATCGTTTCGTCCCGGCGGCTGAAATCGGTGCAGGATCGGGACGAATTGCTCACGGGCCTGATCAGCGCAGCGCGTCCCGCCAGGTTCATGTTCGTGGGCGGCGATCCGTCGTCGCCAGCCGGTCCCTATAAGGATTCGCTCGATCTGATTGCCAGCGGTATCATCTCGGACCACGGCATCGTCAATGTCGGGATTGCCGGCTACCCGGAAGGCCATCCGAAGATTGGCCAGCCGCGCCTGTGGGAGGCACTCGCGGAGAAGCTCGAGTTGCTCAAGGCCCGCGGCTGCAGCGTCGAGATCACCACGCAATTCGGTTTCGACGCAGATGCGATCGTCGATTGGATCGCGCAGGTCAGGGCGCGTGGCATCAATGCACCGATCCGCATCGGCGTGCCTGGGCCCGCGGATGTGAAGCGACTGCTGCGGTTTGCTGCTCAGTTCGGTGTAAGTTCATCCGCAGCGATCGTCGGAAAATACGGGTTCTCGCTGGCCAATCTCGTCACCAAAATAGGGCCGGATCGTTTCATGAGCCGGCTTGCAGGCGGCATGGCGGGCCGCGATCTCGGCACGGTCATGCTGCATCTCTACCCCTTCGGTGGCATTGCCGACACGGTCGCCTGGGCTGCGCGCGCCGCTGGCCGGCAAACGAATGAAAGCGTCGGTGCGCTCGACAGGCCCCGATATTATTGATCGGGCGGAAAACACGTCAACCAAGCGGTGCGAATGCCGTCGCCTTGATCTCGACCAGCCCACCGTCCGGATTGAGGTCGGCCACGGCAAGCTCGACCGCGGCGGGGTAGGGGATAGCAAAGAACTCGTCCCGCACCGCGGCGATCGCGGCCAGTTGCCCCGCCTTGTCCAATGCCAGGCGGTCACTTCCGAACACATGAAACATCTGGAGTTCGACGACGTCATCGAGGCGCGCCTCGCACGCAGCCAGCAATTGCTCGATCAACGTGAAGACACGGCGCAGTTCGCGACGAAATCCTTCGGCGTCCATCGGTTCGGTGTCGCCGTTTGCGGCAACAATGCCGGACAGGTAGACGAAATCACCGGCACGGCGCGCGGGCGCGTAATGAAACTGATCCACATCCGACTGGAGTTCGGCCGGTATCACGACCTTTCCGGTCCGGGTGGGCACAGCGCTGACGGTCGTTTCGATGGGCTGCAGCATATTCTCTCTCAAGGTGTTGAGACTTCTTGATCGGCAGCCGGTATTCCCTGCAGTGCGGCGAGGGATGGACCGACGAGGGCTTCGAGCTCCTGTCGGGTCGCGCCATCGCGGGCCTGCATGGAAATGGCTTGCATCATGGCACCGTAATAGGTCGCCAGTGTCGGTATGTCGGTGGTTTGCGGGAGGTCGCCGTCGGCCACGCCGCGCTCCAGCCTTGCGTGTACGCGCTCCACCGTTTCTTTCCTTATGCCTTTGAGCAGGTCGAAGAGTGGCCCGGTTTCTGGCTGGCAATTCATCACGCCGAGAATCAACAGGCAGCCGTTCGATTGCGGTGCCCTAAGCGCGACCTCGATACTGGCGAGAAGCATCGCGCGTATCGCCTGTAGCGCCGTTTCACCCTCATCGAGTGCGCGCATCGGGCCCGATCCTGCTGTCGCGGCATAGAGGCTGACCGCCTCGCGAAACGCGGCTTCCTTCGACCCGAACGCGGCGTAGAAGCTCGGCGGCGTGATGCCGATTGCCGCCGTCAGGTCGTTGAGCTGGGCGGCCTCGTAACCCTTCGCCCAAAACACCTCCGTGATTTTTTGAAGCGCAAGATCGCGGTCGAAACCACGTGGCCGTCCCCTGGTCGCCATGAGCATTCCTTTCTGTAGTGAAGTTTATATAAATAGCAAAAGCATCTCCCGCAACCCTGACCGCAGAAATATGTAGTGATAATTATAGAAAGCATTCGCCGGTAGCGAACACCGCTGATCGCCAACCAATTGCTTCTCCGATGCAGACGGATGCCGGGCGGCACTAGAAATGGATTCCACTCAGCCTTACGCGCAAGGAACAGCGCCTCCATATTTGTTCAGCTATGGACAATATCCGGGGCTTGACTACAGTCCCTCGAATAAACGGTTGCGGATCGGCGATGGCGGTCGTTGTTGGGCAATAAGGGCGAGCCAGTCTCGCTGATAACGAGGGACGGGCATGAGGCAGAGCAGTACTTTGAGCGCGCGAAACAACGCATCGATCTATGCGCTGTTTGCCGTTTGCGCGGTTCTCGCCATCATCGGCAGTCTCTTGGCCGGCGGCGATCAATCCGGCTGGCGGTGGTTGCATTACGTCACCAAGCCGACGGCAACGATACTTTTGCTCATTGCTGTTCTACGCAACATCGGCCCGCCATCGCGGGCCTATGGGCTGGCGATTGTCGTCGGGCTCGCCTTTGCGGCGGCAGGCGACTTCTTTCTGATGTTGCCGGGCGACTATTTCCTCGCCGGCCTCGTCTGCTTTCTCCTGACCCACTGCGCCTATATCTGGGCGCTGAGCCGTGACAGCCGCTTTGCCGCCGACAAGGGAATATTCGCCCTCTTCGCAGGGATCGGCCTTATCGTCATTGCCGGATTGTGGTCGTCCTTGCCGCCCGGTATGCGCATTCCCGTTGTCTTCTACGCTCTAGCGCTGGCAGCAATGGCCGCGCAGGCGATTTCCCGTGACCTTCAGCTGACCGTTGGAGCGCCGCAGAAATCCGCCGCGCGATCTGCCGCCCTCGGCGGCCTGTTCTTCATGGTCAGCGACACACTGCTCGCCTACGGGCGGTTCCGCTGGAACATTCCCTATAATGCCGTCTGGGTGCTGGGTACCTACTATACGGCGCAATGGCTGTTCGCGCGCTCGACCGAAGGCAATGCGCATGCAAGATAGTCATCCGTCTCAGCTGCAGCAGAGTTTCGAGCGGTTGCGAGCCGCCTGGCTCGAACAGCGTCCGTCCTACGAGCAACGGCGGAACGACCTGAAGCGTCTGCGCCGTCTTTTCCGCGAGCGCATGGATGAGATGTCGAAGGCGGTCAGCGCCGATTTCGGCCATCGCTCAGTCCACGAAACGCTGCTCGGCGAAGGAAGCGTGGTCCTTTCGGAGATCGATCACACGCTGGCCAGGCTCAAGGCCTGGATGAAGCCCGAACGCCGGGCGGCCGGATGGAAGCTCTGGCCGGCAAAGGCAGAAATTCGGTTCGTTCCGCTTGGTGTCGTCGGGATCATTTCGCCGTGGAACTATCCGGTCAATCTGGCGCTGGCGCCTCTGGTTGCTGCGATCGGTGCCGGCAATCATGTGCTTCTCAAGCCGTCCGAACATACGCCGCGCACGTCGGAGTTTTTGCGCACGCTCATCGCCGATGTTTTCCCAGACACGCGCGCGACGGTGGCGCTTGGCGGCGCCGATCTCTCGGCGGCCTTTTCCGCGCTGCCGTTCGACCATTTGTTCTTCACCGGCTCCACCGCCGTCGGCCGCAAGGTGATGGCGGCTGCGGCTCAGAATCTGACCCCGGTCACGCTGGAGCTCGGCGGCAAATCACCCGCCATCGTCGGTGAGACAGCGGACTTGCCACGGGCGGCGAACCGCATCGCCACCGGCAAGTTCTTCAATGCCGGCCAAACCTGCATCGCGCCGGACTATGTCCTTGTTCATGAGAGCAAACGCGATGCCTTCGTCGGCCTGCTGAAGCAGCAGATGGGCGAGCGCTACGGTGCCGGCAACGGTTATGAGGACTACACGTCGATCATCAACGAAGCCCAGCACGCCCGCCTCGCCAGTCTGGTAAACGATGCGCGGGCACGCGGACACGAACTGGTCTCGCTGCTGGACATGAAACAGATGCCACCGTCGCGGGTGCGAATGCTCGAGCCCACCGTAGTGCTCGATCCCAGACAAGACAGCGCGGTTATGCGCGAGGAGGTCTTCGGGCCGATCCTGCCGGTCATCAGCTATCGCACCACGGCCGAGGCGATCGGCTATGTGCTCGGTCGCGACCGGCCGCTTGCGCTTTATTGCTTCAGCGCAGATGCAGCCGAGATCGACGCGATCCTCGCCCGCGTCGTTGCCGGGGGTGTCTGCATCAACGATACGCTCTACCAGTTTGCCTGCAACGACGTGCCTTTCGGCGGTGTCGGGGCAAGCGGCATGGGCCACTACCACGGCAGGGAAGGGTTCCTGACCTTTTCCAAGTCGATGTCGGTGCTCAGAAAATACGATCCGGCGCCGAGCGATTTGATCACACCGCCGTACAAGGGGCTGACGGACAAACTCGTCCGTTTCATCACCTGGATCCCCGGGCGCTGAATGTTTCGGCTGCCCGGGATCACGCCGGGAGAGAGGGCGTGATCGTGCAGTTCGTATTGCAGCCGGTGGTGTAGGATTTGGTGACGCCATAGCCCGCCTGTAGTACCGGCGGGCGGTGTTTGACATCATGCCGCCGCGCAGGCGAATGCCGATATCCTTGCCGTCGGTCAGAATGTCATCGGCGTTGATCGTCCTCATATAGGTGATGCCGCCTGTGGCGCCCACGCCGTAGACGCCGCCGGGCGGCCCCGCGCAGAACATCGCAAGGCGAAACTGCAGCCAGTCGGGTTGTTGGGCGAAACCGAGTGAAAGCTGTCAGTCTGTCATCGAAGTCTCTGGAGGAAAGGCAATCGGCAGGTAATGATTGCCGCATGACCGATTCTGTTGCGAGCACCCCTTCATGACCAGTCCCTCCGGGCACCCACTCAATCCGCTGCATCTCCTGGCCGCCTTTGGTACCGGCGGGCTCTTGACCCTCATGGTTCACTTCAACGGCGAACTGGGACGCTACGGCAACGCGTTGTTCTCGTCCTGGGCGGCGCATGGCACGGGGACTGTGGCGGCGCTTGTGATGCTCGCCATGCTTTATCCCTGGCGCGACCGGAATGCCGGGACGAAACCGCATGCGCCGCTCTGGGCCTATCTTGGCGGGATTTCCGGCGGCGTGACCGTCATGTTGACCTCCTTTGCCGTGAACTCACCGCTTGCACTATCCGGGACTCTTGCCTTGGGGCTGGCGGGCCAGGTGGTATTCAGCATCGCTGCGGATCGCTGGGGGCTGTTCGGCCTGCCGATGCGCCGCCCGGATCGCCGCGATCTGGCAGCCATGGCACTGATCGTTGCCGGCAGCGCCCTTATCATCCTGTTCGGCAGAGGCAGCGCATGACCTTGCCGATCCTTCTCGCCTGTCTCGCCGGTGTGCTTGTTGGTGTCAGCCGGCAGGTCAATGGCCGGCTCAGTCTCTCGACGTCACCGCTGATCGCATCGTTCTGGAACCATGTCGTCGGCTTCGTCGCGTTGAGCATTCTTGGGCTGTCGGTCGGCGGGCCGATCCCGGCGGGCGCTGCGGACGCGCCTTGGCACGCCTATCTCGGTGGTTCGATCGGTGTGGTCTTCGTTGCCGCCGGCAGCTGGCTCATCGCGCGCATCGGTGCCGTCAATACCGCCCTGCTGGTGATCGGCGGGCAGATGGTCTCGGGCGTGGCGCTCGATCTGTTGCGGGGAACATCCGCAACCTTCCTTGCAAGCGCCCTTGGCGTGGTTCTGATCCTGGCAGGCATGGCGCTGACTCAACGACGCCGCTAATCGCCGAATTGCGCAGGCAAGCGCCATAGCCGTAATAGGCGGCCTCTGACATCACTCGCTCTGATAGGTACTGGCGACAGGCGCCTTGCCGATCATGCCTTGCGCAGGCCCTCGTTCGATCCCGCGCAAGGCAATGGGTCTTAGGCCCGCCGACAGGAATGGTGCCACTGCTTTCGTGGCCTCAATAAGGCGTCCAGACGCGTCGGGAGCGGGCACATCGCGGGCTGCCGGTTGATCCCCAACTTATTGCTCAAGCTGTGGACAGCCTCCGTCCGCATGGAAAAAGCGACGCTGAGCGAAAAAAGCGTCATACGGGTGTCACGGGCGGCCACTGCCGATCGTCATCAAGGTATCGCGCTTGAGCGTGCAGGCCCCAACCCATGGTGATATCGAAATGACTCAACCAACCTCGCTTCTTCTGATCAAAGCCGTACTGCTCTCCGGGCTCGCGCTCTGGCTTGCCGTTATCGTCCTCAACAACGTCGTCGCATTTCGCAATGGCGTCTTTGCGGTTGGTATGCTGATGGGCATGCAGCTCTTCGATCAGGAACCGCCCATCCGTACACCGCTGTTGTCGCGCCGTGTAACGAACGCTGTGTGGCATCGTATGGTCTTCAGCTTCGTTCTGGTGATGGAGGTGGCAACCATGATGCTTTTGGCGGCGGCCGCCATCATGCTTATCGGCGCATTCTTCGGACTATCGGACGGTGCCGCCGCGATGATATGGGCGAACCTCGCTCTCGCAGCCTTCATCGCTCTCAGCCTGATCATGCTGCTCGGCGGTGCCTGGTTTGCCTACTATGTCCGTCAGGAGACCATGCAGATCACCCATTTCATCCTGATTGGGCTCGGGGTGGCCGGCACCCTGTTGGTGAACATGCCGATGCAATAGAGTAGCGCCTGACCCTGCGGTTGACGGAAGGGTCAACCTCAGGCTCTGCCTGCTATCGCCACCGCGCGTTGCTTTGGAAGGACACGCCGACAAGGACTCCGATGGCAAAGCCGATCAGTCCCGCCGTACTGACGACCGTCGTCGCGGTGCCCGGGTTGTCCTTTGCCGCTTCGACAACGCTTTGTCCCTGTGCACGCACAACACGTGCGGCCGAGCTCACCCGTCCTCTTGCGTCCTCCGCCAGATCGGCGGCACTGCCTGCAGCCTCGCCAGCGCGTGCGGAGATCGATCGTGTCAGATCGGCAACCTGTGCCCGCAGCTCGGAAATCTGGTCTTCGACGGATCGCTGAATGTCATTTGCCATTTTTTGCACCTCGTTTGTTCTACAGCGACCTTTGCGCGTCTTATTAGACGCGCAAAGGTCGCTGTAGCACTTTGAATGGCTGCCTGTTTTTATCCTTAAATCGAATAGGATTTAAGGAAACATGCAGCAGCAAGGTACCAACGACGACGGCCGGCTTAAGTTCCGCATGGGATCGTAACCGGGGGCAACCGCCGATGCCATATCTGAGTATGCGTTGAGTTCTAGCGCGGCTTGAGCGTCTTGCTCATATTGGTGCCGGTGACCCGAAACCCTGTTGCCTCATAGACATGCCGGGCGCGGCTGTTGTCTTCGGCGACGCGCAATTTGATCTGGTCGAACCCGTTTGCCAAGAGCTCGGCCTCAAGTGCTTCGATCGCGAGCTTTCCAAGGCCTTTTCCCTGGTGGGTGGGCAGAATATGGAAATCGCTGATGAAGGCTGAGCGGCCCTTCGCGTCCGGTCGATACCAGAGATAGCCGACATGCTCGGCGCTTTCGCTGTCGATCAGACACAGCAGGACGTTGCCTGGCGTGCCGACGCCTTGCGGCAGGTCCTCGGCGATTTCACCGGTTGCCTGGGCGAGGGCGTCTGCGTCGGGGAGCCCGTAGTTGGCGGCGATCTCCGTGGCATAGTCGGGGATGAAATAGGCGAGATATCCAGCATACTCGCTCTCAAGCATAGGTCTGAATGAGATCATGGCTCTTTCGCATGTCAGCGGCGCCGCCATTCCGACGGCTCATGCCGCGGAAAATTCGTGAACGGCCACGTGGTCTCGTGGCAGCGAGGTAGACGTCAATCGCCCGCCCGACCCCACCCTAAAACTGATGGCGATCGCGTTCCCGGGTCTTCTGCCAGACAAAGGCAGTCGAGCGCAACCGATCTGTTCGGATTTTGATGAGACCGAGGGATCCCAAAACAAAAAAGGCCGGCAATGCCGACCTTTTCCCGTTCGCTGCTTTACCCTGCCAGTACATCCGTGGTCAGCGGTTTAGCGCAAACTCTGACCGGAACACATCCGTCTCACCGAGACTGTCTATGCTCAACGATCAATTCGTTATGCCCCATATGGCGAGCGATTGCGGCTATTTCAAGCCCTTATAATCACATCGTCCAAATCCTGTCTTCGGCCCCGGAGACCTGAGGCGGCCAAGGTGCCGATGCTCCGCCACCATTGACGGACCTCAGGTCGGACCTAAATTTCTGCCGATTGCGAACGGAGGATTTCCGGATGGAATTGCACCGCGGTCGGCTGATCGACCATATTCAACTCGTGATCAAGGATCTCGGCGCCAGCCGGAGGTTTTACGAAGCCGTGTTTCAAGCTCTCGATGTGCCGATGGGAGGCGAGGGCAAAGACTACTTCTGGGCCGACGAGCTTTTCGTGTCGACCGCCGATAGCGAAGCGGCCCAGGGAAAGCTGACCGGGCGCCATCATCTCGCGTTCCAGGCCCGGGACCGCACCATGGTCGACGCCTTTCACAAGGCCGGCGTTGAAAACGGCGGTAAGGACAATGGGCCACCCGGCGAACGCCCCTATCACCCAGGTTACTACGCCGCCTTCCTGCTCGATCCCGATGGCAACAACATTGAGGCGGTGTTTCACGGGCCGGCCAACCGCAGCGCCAGTTCGGTGAAGATCACGTTCTAAAGCATGTCGCGCAGTGCGCAGCGGTTTTGCGATAACGGCATGCGCAGAACCAGAGCTTAAAGCGCAACAAGAGAATCCTGGAGATCGCGACGCGTTTTAGCGGCTGCCGGGGTGACCCGCCGCTCACGTGCTGCTGTCGCGCCGACCGGCCCGCGTTGCCGCTGTTCTCAACCTGGGATCTGGTCACTTGACATTCTGCTAAAAATAGAACAAAAAGAGAACAGATGTGGAGATGAACGATGACCCGCACTGACATCATCAATCGCGCACTGGCCGCCGTCGCCGATTCTCGCCTGAAGCGGGAGCGCGACAGTGAGCGCCGCAAGCAGATTTTTGGCCGTATCGACCTCACGGCACCTTTGCCGAAGCTGAGCCGCGGCGTGCAGCTCAGCTTGAATCTCGATGGCGGGCGGAAACGATCCGAGCCGACGAGGGCGAAGTCCCATTGACCCCGAAGGCCACCGCGATTGGTGGCGCGCAAAGTCGATGCCGAGCGGTTGCTTTCCAATGAAAGAGCACTGTACGCCTTGGTGCGGGACTGCCTGCGGTTATTGCCACGAACGCGGCGGCGCCGAGGATAATCGGTACGACGGGCGGGTATAAAGGCATCTGTCGCGGCCAGAGTCATGTTGACCTCAGTGATAGAACCGCTTGGCCACGGTGCCGGAGGAGGCATCCCATCTTCCAGAAACCGTTGTCGGAGGGAGCCGGAGCCGCCGCTTTCGCTTCGCCCGCCGCGGCATGCCATGCTGTCTCAATCTAGATCCGTAAGGTGTTCGAACGGTCGGCGCCGACATCAATGTCGGCCCGGCTGGATCAGCCCGCGGACGGAGCGAGATGGCGATGAACTGCGGAGAACGATGGGACAGGTGGCATCTCGTGCGGTCAGATGTTCGCGATTTGCGGCGGTTATGGATCACCGCCGGCCGCGTCCTGAGGAGAGGCGTCCTTGTCGGCGCCATGATCTTGTCCGGCTGCATGGCGCCTGATACGCGCCCGACCAACAAGCCACTTGTCTTCACCACCGGGAGCATCCAGTTCCGGGACGCGCAAAACTTTGGCGACGTCGGCATCATCATTGCCTTTTCTGGCGGTGGTGCCAGATCTGCCGCCTTCGGCTATGGCGTACTGTCCGCCCTGGCTGATCAGCCTTCGCCCGGTGGTAAGAACCGAATGCTCGCCGATGACGTCGCAGTCGTTGCTGGGGTTTCGGGCGGTGCGGTCCTTGCCTCCCATTTCGCGCTTCGCGGGCGGACCGGTCTTGACGATTTTCGCCGGAATTTTCTCGGTCAGGATGTGGAAGCCTCGCTGCACACGGCCTTCACGCCGCAAAATCTGCTGCGCGGTTATCAGGGTGGCATAAACGACCTCTCGGGGTTCCCGTCCTGGCTCGATCGCAAGCTCTTCCGGGGCGCGACACTTGGCGACATGAGCCGTCCTGACCGTCCTCGGCTGGTGATCCACGCCACCGACCTCTACAATCGCAACCCGTTCATTTTCGATCGTCCATCCTTTGCCGCAATCTGCAGCAACTACAATGACTATCCGCTGGCCTATGCCGTGGCGGCGTCCGCCGCTGTCCCGGTGGTGTTTGCGCCGGTCACCCTGCAGAACTTCAGCAAAAGCTGTTTGCCAGGCGATGGCGGAAGCCCGCGAGCACAGTCGTCTGCTCGTGGCGCGACGTCGCTTGTCGAGCGCGAATATTGGAATGCGCTCGGCCGCTACGAGACGGCGCCGGATCTGAACTATCTCAAATTATACGACGGCGGCCTGGTCGATGGCATCGGAACACAGAGCCTGCTGCATCTGATGGGCCGGCCAGCGCCGGAACCGCTTCCTGCCGCCCGCGCGCGACGGCTCCGGCACCTGCTGGTCATCGTCGTCGATGCCTCGACGCGGGTTGGAGGTGATCTTTCCATCAATGCAAAGAGCCCGAAAGCCCCCGATGCGATCGTGGCCGCGATCGATGCGATGATCAACATTCCGAACTTCCAGAGCTTCGATGCCCTGCAAAATCGATTGCCCGTCTGGCGTGATCAGGTCATCAGATGGCGCTGCGCCACTCAGCGTTCCGGCAAAGGCTGTCGCGATCTCGATGTCGGCATCGTTCGCCTGGCGCTCGCCGATACCGCCGATCCGCCAACGGCAAAACGCATCATGCGGCTGCACAACCGCCTGACGTTGAAACCCGACGATGTCGACTTTTTGTCAGGCCTTGGCCGACGGCTTCTCATCGAGCATCCGGCTTATCGACAGTTCCTGCAACGCACGGGCAAGGGGATGCCGCTTGCGCGTTCAACGCCAGATCTCCGGCGAGGCGGACTCGTGACGGCCCGGCGGATCACCAGTATGTTCTGACGTTTACGCTCGGCATCGAAGCGATACGAATGCCCATCAGTGGTATCGGCTGATCGCCAGGTCCGCCGTTTCGATCTCGGGCTTGGTGCCGCTGATCAGATCGCTCAGCACGCGGCCCGAGCCGCAGGCCATGGTCCAGCCGAGCGTGCCGTGCCCGGAGTTGAGGAACAGGTTGGCGAAGCGCGTTGCACCGACCACCGGTGTTCCATCCGGCGTCATCGGCCGCAAGCCGGACCAGAAGGTTGCTTGCCTCTGGTTGCCAGCGCCGCCGAACAGGTCTTCGACCGAATGTTCGAGCGTCGCGCGACGTGTCTGGGGAAGGGCACTGCTGAAGCCGGCGATCTCCGCCATGCCGCCGACGCGAATTCGATCGCCAAGCCGGGTGATGGCGATCTTGTAGGTCTCATCCATGATCGTCGATACCGGCGCCCGCGTCTCGTCGACGATCGGAACGGTGATGGAGTAGCCCTTCACGGGATAGACGGGCAGGCGAAGGCCGAGCGGCTTTAGGAGCGCCGGCGTATAGCTGCCGAGGGCGGCGACGAAGATGTCGGAACGGATCTCGCCCTCTGCCGTCTCGACGGCGACGATGCGGTTGCCCTCCTGTCGAAGCCGGCGGATATCGACGCCGAAGCGGAACTGCACGCCGAGAGCCTCGGCGCGTCTCTGCAGTTCGTTGGTGAACTTGAAGCAGTCGCCGGTTTCGTCATTCGGCAGCCGAAGGCCGCCGACGATCTTGTCGCGGACCGGTTGCAGGCCTGGTTCAGCGGCCACGCAGCCGGCCGGGTCGAGCACTTCGAAGGGCACGCCATCGGCCTTCAGCACTTCGATATCCTTGCCGATGCCGTCGAGTTGCTTGGCGGTCCGGAAGAGCTGCAGGGTGCCCTGCGTGCGGTGATCGTAGGCAATGCCCGTTTCCCCGCGTAGCGCAATCAGGCAATCACGGCTGTATTCGGCAAGGCGGACCATCCGCCCCTTGTTGACGGCGTAACGCGCCGAGGTGCAGTTGCGCAGCATTGCCGTCATCCAGCGCCAGGTGGCAGCGTCCACCATCGGGCGGATGATCAAGGGCGCGTGCTTCATGAACAGCCACTTGAGTGCCTTCTGCGGGATGCCGGGTGCCGCCCACGGCGAGGCATAGCCGGGAGAAATTTCGCCGGCATTGGCAAAGCTCGTTTCCAGAGCAGGGCCGGACTGCCGATCGAGGACGGTCACCTCGTGACCCGCCTTGGCAAGATAATATGCGGAGGTGACGCCGATCACACCGGCGCCCAATATGGTAATCTTCATCGCATCCTCAGGATCACAGATCGATCGTCAAACGGGCTGAGGTACGCGCAAAATGCTCGCTGTTACCAGCCCCCAAACCCGGCAGAAGTTGCGCTCGAACATAGTGAAATAATCGAGCACGATCATGCGAAGTAGCGCTTGAATATTCGAGTATTCGCTGATCTTAAGAATTATCGGCGGGAAAATGAAAGAATCTGCATGTCCGGTTTGGATGCGATCGATCGCAACATCATTCGTCTGCTGCGTCTCAATGCGCGCATGAGCAACACAAAGCTCGCCGCCGAGGTGGGGCTGTCACCTTCGGCCTGCTTGAGGCGCATCAATCTGCTGGAGCAGGGCGGCGTGATCCGCGGTTATACGGCGCTGGTCGGAAACGCCGATGGCGACAACGCCATTGCGGTGATCATCAACATCACGCTCGAACGCCAGACGGAGGAGCACCTCAATCGCTTCGAGGCGGCGGTGCGGAAACACCCGGAAATCCAGGAATGTTACCTCATGACCGGCGGGTCCGATTATCTGTTGCGGGTGGAGGTCGAAAATGCCGGCGACTTCGAGCGCATCCACAAGGAAATCCTTGCGAAGCTCCCGGGCGTGTTGCGCATTCATTCCAGCTTTTCGATCCGCAACGTGCTTGTGTCACGCGCGAGACGGCGCTAGCTCATTCGCGCAGCGAGAGCCGTAGCGCGCGGCTTCTACCCTATGGAGCGGTTCCAGCGGACGATGGCCGATACCAAGCATGTTTCCTCAACCAACCCGTTCACTGGCATTGTCCAAGCGGAGGCCATTGCGACGGCCTCCGCACAGACTTCCGAACGCGGATCAGTGAAGCGCGCGCTGCTCGGGTGGTGTGGATTGCAGCCACGGCGGGAACGCCCGGCTCGAAACCAGACGCGCGATCAGGCGCCCGCTCGGGGATAGGACGTCGACGATCGCACCCCGATATTCGTATTCCTCGGCGAGTTCGTCGACGATGAGTTGTCCGTAAGCGACCGCACGGCCGTCATTGGGGTGCTGTTTGCCGGCCTGATCGCGGCTCGTCACGCCGGCCGCATGGATATGGTACATGTAGCGGGGCATAGTCCGCCGATCCTTTCCGATTTGCATGGGCTTTCAATGCTTCTCGCATCCACAACCGATGGCGGAGGGATGTCCGAGACACGCGATGACGGGATTTTATAACACGGTTTGTGGGACCGTTCCCGTGACATGGGCGTGACGTTTGCAGGCGCTGTCGCTAATATTCAACTAACCATTTGGAATATTATCGTTTTTTGCCGACTTGGTGGGCGCGCCCACGCGAAGGGGTAACCGTGCGCCGGCATTTCTATGGTCTCTTCAGTCAAGACCACTGCATGTTTCCCTAAATCCTATTTAGAAACATGCAGCAATTCAAAGTGCTACAGTGACCTTTGCACGTCTCATAAGACGCGCGGCGCTGTAGAACCTGCATGGTGCCCTCGGAGTGCCTGACCGGCGCTCCGCGCATGGCTGGTCTGCGAAGTCAGATCTACGAAATCGCGTGCATTCTTGTATAGTCAACTCATCGAAGCGATGCATCTCCTCCCGCAGGACTTCGAGTGTGCAAGCGCTTTCTCCTCCTCCCAACGAGCGCTTGCCGGAATGGCGACACTCCTCCTCCCGGTTGCCATTCAATCCCTTTGAAAGCCTGCCGCACCTCCTCCCGCGGCAGGCTTTTTCTTTTGGGGAGCTGCCTTTATGCAAGGCAGGTTGTAATCACTCAGGATTTGAAACTGGGCCCGGAGCGCGCGGCTGCTCCCGCGCGCAATGCGGCGGCCCAAGTGCATAGGGACGGCACCACAGCAGGCTTCGGCTCAGGGGCAACGCAGCTGTGAAATAGAGATCAGGCCAGCCAGGCACACGTCAGGCGCCTGGTCTGTCGCAAAACCTAGCTTGCCCGCCTGGCGAGCCAGTTCTGCCATTCGTTCTCGTTGCCGTGGAACACATTAAGGTCGATCTTGCCTTCGACGCCGTGCGACAGGCCCGAGCCCGAATACTGCCAGAAGATCCACTTGCGGCCTGGATATCTCTTGGAGGGATGAGCTGCCACCGAGCGCAGCCAGAACGGGTAGTCGAGCAGTTCGCCGGTCAGGTTGTCCTGATAGAAATCCGGGGCGGTGTAGATGATCGGTCGCTGGCCGTAATGCGCCTCGAGCTTGTCCATGAAGACTTGCATCTTTTCAAGCACACGGGCGCGCGACAGGCGTCGCTTGCAGCTGGACTCACCGTTGTATTCGACGTCGATGACAGGCGGCAGAGCGCCGGCTTCTCTTGGAACATTGCGGATGAACCAGTCGGCCTGCTCGCCGGCCGTGCGGCACCAATAGAAGAAGTGGTAGGCGCCGCGCTTCAGCCCGGCTTCTTTTGCCTTGCGCCAGTTCTTCTTGAACATCGGATCGAGGTGGTCGCCGCCATCGGTCGCCTTGATATAGGCGAAGTTGGCACCCTGCGCGCGCAGCTTGGGCCAGTCGATCTCGCCCTGCCAGCGCGACACGTCGACACCATGAACGGCCATCTTGCGCGGGGATGCGCGGCCGAAATTAATCGGCTTGGCATCGCGGAAGCGATGGCTGTAGATCTGCGTGCGTGTCCCCGGTGTCGTCAGGACCGCGGGTGTTGCCGGGGCGATCACGGCAACGGGCCGCTCCAGCGGCATGGGCGTTGCCGCCGTCTTAGCCTGCGGTCGGAAGGCTTCCGGTTCCGGAACTGCTCCGGCCCAGGCCAGCACCTCCTGCGGCGGGGCGGCTTGAGCCGCTGCGACGCCGACATTGGCCGAAGGCACGGGAGACGTCGGCACGACCGAACTCGTCGTTTCGCGCGAGGGCTGCTGCGGCACGATCGTGTCCAGCGTCGAACTGGACGTGCAGCCCGCCAAAACCAGACAGGCAAGGAACATTGCTGGCACAGCTGAAAAACGCATGAGCACCCGTACGCAAAACATTGTCGACGGCGAACAACAGTACCGCCGGGACCCCATTGATGTGAAATTGCTAACGGAAACTTACCGGAAAAGATTAAATACAATCTTTACGATCGACCCCCTTTCCGAAAAGTCGAAGCGGCGAGCATGGCGCAGAGAGAACACGCTTCTTTACAGCGCCGCGCGTCTTATCAGACGCGCAAAGGTCGCTGTAGCACTTTAAATTGCTGCATGTTTTTATCCTTGAATCGGATACGATTTAAGGAAACATGCAGTAGCGCGTCATGCCGGCGGCAGGTCGATCCTGAAACATGCGCCGCCCGATGTCGCGTCGACGATCGCGACATGGCCACCGTGGAGGTGCACGATCTCCCTGACCAAGCTCAAGCCCAGCCCGGCGCCCTTGCCGCCGGGATGAAGCCGGCTGAACGGCTCGAAAATTCGTTCGCGCTCTGCAAGTGGGACGCCGTCTCCTTCGTCGCAGATTTCGACGCGCGCCGGCGCAATGACGCGAAAAGTGATCTTGCCGCGACGACCGCCGTGCTCGATGGCATTCTGCACGAGATTGGTCAAAGCCCGTTCGAGCGACGAATGATCGCCAAGGACGATCATCGGCTCGTCTGCCGCATCGAAGGACATTTCGTATCCGGCGGCAAAGGCAAGTGGCGCCAGATCGGCAATGACGCGTTCGGCGAGTGCCCTGAGGTCGAGCGGGCAAAACGGGGTCGTTCGTTTACCGAGGCGCTGCAGGTCGAGCAGTTGGCCGGCGAGTGTAGCCAGGCGATTGGTGTCCTCGATCAGCCGCGCCTTGCCGTCGCTCGGCGGCAATGTTGCTACCCGCGTGTTGAGGATTGCAATGGGGGTGCGCAACTCGTGAGCCGCCTGGGCGAGAAAGCGCTTGTGGCGGGCATATCCCTCGTCGAGGCGTTTGAGGGCATTGTTGAAAGCTTCGACCAGCGGCAGGAATTCGGCCGGAACGCCCTTGATCGGCATCTGCACGCCCTGCTGGTCAAACTCGATATGGGCTGCATGGGCTGCTGCATGCGAGAGACCGGCCAGCATCCGGCGAACGACGATCGGCGTGACGATGATGGTGGCGAGTGCCAGTAACAGCAGCATAGGCACGAAAATGGTCAGGAACGCGCCAGAGGTGCCGAGCAGCAGCCGGCGAAGCGTGAGTTGCCCCTCCGTGCCGGTGAAGATCTGGATATTCCCCGCGGGCGAATCGACCCATTTGACGACGGCTTCCGGCCGCGAATCCTTGTCGGGCGAGAGCCTGAAGCGTCCGTCGTTCATCCGGTCGAGACCGGCCGTGGCAAAGGCGAATGCCTGAGGCACCGCGCCTTCGGAAAGCCTGTGTCCGGCGCGGTCGCGAGCGATGAACCAGATCTCGCCTACTTCGCGCCGCAGCCGGGCCAGCTCTGGGGTTTCCTGGACGACGAGGTTGTTCTGCCCATCGCGCACGATCGCGTCCGTGAGCACATCGATATTGCCGTTCTCGTAGCCGTCGATAAGATAGCCAGTCGCCCAGAGCAGACCGACCGCGATGGCGATTACAAGGCTGATGGCGGCTGTTTCGAAGAGCACCAGCCAGCGGACGAGCCGCCATTTGAAGGAGTGCGGCGTGCCGGTGATCATTGCGCTTCCCGCAGGAGGTAGCCGACGCCGCGAATGCCATTGATCGTGACGCCTGCATTGGCGTCGAGAAGCTTTCTCCGCACACGCGATATGTGGGTATCGAGGGCGTTCGACTGGATTTCGTCGTCAAGGCCGAACACGGCTTCCATGAGGGCCGCACGCAGCACCATCCGCCCCATGCGCCGCGTCAGGGTTTCGAGAACCAGCAGTTCACGGCGTGGCATTTTCAGGGGCACGCCATCGACATTGGCTTCAAGATGGGCGAGGTCGAACGACAGGCGGCCGACCGCCACGACGTCGGATTGTACGGCGACGGGGCGCCGCGCCAGCGCCCGCAGGCGCGCCAGAAGCTCCTCGAATGCGAAGGGCTTGCCGATATAATCGTCGGCGCCGCCATCAAGTCCGGCGACACGATCCGCAAGTTCGCCCAGCGCCGTCAGCACAAGCACCGGCACGCTGTTGCCCCGCAATCTGATCGCCGGGATGAGCGAAAGCCCGTCTCCATCCGGCAGCCGCCGATCGAGCACGACGACGTCATAGACCGCATCGCTGAGAACGAGGGTCGCCTCCGCCAGGTCACGCGCATGATCGACGACCATGCGGTGTTGGCTAAGCGCTGTCTTCAGCGCCCCCGCAAGTTCTGCCTCGTCCTCGACCAATAGCACCCGCATGAAACCGCTTCACTCCGCACGACGCTCCGACGCGCGGCGATCCTCGCGCACGTTCATTGAGGGAACCTGTCATCAGCCGGAAAAACAAACGATGTCCGGTTCAATCAGTGACGAGGTCTTCAACTCGGCTCTGTCGGATGACCTTTGCACGAGGACAATCGGTTGCCCTTGACAGCGCCATAGCGCCGCTCGAAATCGGCGGCGATATCGGAGATGGCGATCTCGCCCAATCGCGCGAGCAGCAGGGTCTCTGCCTCATCGAGTGTTCGCTCCAGCGCCGAATTGACAGCCTGTTCGACCAGGCATTGCGGTTCGTCGGTTGCGACACCCATGGCGAAGAAGCCGGGACTGCCGATGGTTCGATAGACGTCGAGGAGGGTGATCTCGGAAAGCGGCCGCGACAACGTCCAACCGCCGCCATGGCCCTTCTCTGACGACACGTAACCGGCATCGCGAAGGCCGGCCATCGTCCGGCGCACGACGACGGAGTTCGTGCCGAGCATCCGGGCAATGGTTTCGGATGTCATCGGCGCTGCGTGCTTTTCCATGTGCAGCAACACATGCAGCAGCCGTGAAAGTCGTCCGTCCTGGCGCAATGGCAATCTTCCCTGTTTCGCATCTGATAGCATGGATAGTGCCGCCCAGGGGAGGCCGCCGTTTCATTGTCCAGCGGCGTGACGCCCGGACCCGCTGCAGTCGCTGTCAGTCGAACATCAGCGAGCGGTGGGTTGCGGCTCCGGCCATGGCACCGTCTCCAACGGCGAGCGCGACCGACCCCGTCGGCCTTGCCGCATCTCCGCAGGCAAAGACGCCCGGAACCGTCGTTGCCTTCATCGCATCGGTTCGGATGTAGCGTCCGAGCGGGCCGTCGTCCAAGGCGCAGCCGAGCTGTTCGGCAAATGGCGCCGAGACCACCGTCCTGGTGGTGGTGAATAGGCCGTCCATCGGCAACACCCGCCCGTCCTTCATGACGACATCGACCCGCTCACCCTCGATCCTGTCGATAAGCCCGTGCTCCACCGTGACATTGCGCCATGCAAGCTGCTGTAGCTGGTCGGCATCGGGCTCGAATGCACCGTTGAGAAAGAAGGTGGTCGGACCCCAGTCCGGCAGCATCAGCGCCTGATGCATCGAAAGGGGCGACGTCGCGAGCACGCCGATCCTACCCTGGTCGAGTTCGTAGCCATGGCAATAGGGGCAATGGAAGACGCTTCTGCCCCAGCGTTCGGCAAGCCCGTCAAGATCCGGCAGGACGTCGGTGACGCCGGTGGCGAGGACAAGCCGTTTGCCAGTGACATCGGGGCCCTGCTGCAGGGCGACCTTGAAGCCATCCTGCACACGTTCGGCACTTGTGGCGGCAGTCTGCAGCCATTCGACCGACCGGTATTCCATCAATTGCGAGCGGGCTTCGGCGGCGATTTCAGCCGGCGCGTTGCCATCCTGGGTCAGGAAACCGTGCGATGTCGCGGCGAAACGGTTCCGCCGCAATCCGGTGTCGATAACCAGCACGCTCCTGCGGGCGCGGGCGAGTTGAAGGCCGGCGGAAAGGCCGGCGTAGCTGCCGCCAAGGATGATTACGTCATGGGTCATATCGGGCCTCATCGTCTCAAGATCGTATCTTTATAAGTTACGTGATGTTGGGTTTCAATATCACGAAACAACAAAAGTTCCATGACTGAGCCTGGCGGCGATGGCTGGCGCCTCAGGATCGGCTCCGGCCGAAAGACGCGAGGCTACGGATAGCTTTGCTGGCGGGGCGGACCAATAGGACCGTCGCTCAAGTTGCTCTGGCGCGATTTCAAGGCAGACAAAAATCCGCCTGTTTGGTAGTCGACTGGATTATTATCGTTGCGTGTTCAGCCTCTGTCCCCGGCATCGGGGATCGGAACGCTTCCCGCCAAGGTCCCGCACGGGACGCCCCCGATGAACGACCGGATTTTCCATGCTTCGCAGTTTGTACAATTGGACGATGGACCTCGCTGCCCGGAGATCCGCCGCATGGTGGCTGGCGCTGGTAGCCTTTGTCGAAAGCTCCGTCTTCGTCGTTCCGGCCGACGTCCTGTTCCTGCCGATGGTGCTGGCAAAACCGCATAGGGCCTATCGTTATGCCTTCATTGCTACCCTGTTCTCGGTGCTCGGCGGCATCGCGGGCTGGTTCCTCGGACACTACGCCTTCGACGCGATCGCCCGTCCAATCCTGCAGTTCTACGCCAAGATCGATGCGTTCGAATCGATGCGCGCTTCGGTTGACATGGAGGCAATCGTGCTTCTGCTGGTGACATCGGGGCTTGCGCACGTGCCGCCGATGAAGGTCGTCACCATCCTCTCCGGTGCCGCCAATGTCAGCCTTGGCATGTTCATCGCATCGGCGGTAATCACGCGCGGCGCGCGCTTCTTCATTTTGGCGGCGGTTCTTCGCCGGCACGGCGAAGCCGTCCGGCATTTCATCGAGAAGCGCCTGGGGTTGATTGCAGCCGTTGCTGCGGCCGTGCTGATCCTGCTTTACGGCGTCTACGTTCTCGCAAAATAACAACAGCGAAGCTGTGCCGAAAGCGTGCCTGCCGTCGGTGGAGGCAAAGGCTTAACGGCCATTTCGGCCCGACAGTGCGCGCCTTGAGGTATTTGGCAAGGCGTTATTCCGTCCATCCGCGCGCAGCGTCTACCGCAAATTGATATCTTGCAAACCGTCGGCAAGCGGCAGCCAAATGGGGGAGATCCAGGTCGCCGAGTAAAGTCTCCGAGAGGCAAGTGTTCATGCGGCTTATCGTTGTCAACGACGTGTCGGAGGCCCTGGGCGGTGCGACCAAGGTCGCGCTCCAATGCATTGAGGCAGGCGTTGCGGCGGGGCTCGACTGTTCCGTTCTGGTCGGGGATGACGGTGCGGGCATTCGCTTGCGATTCCCGGGCGTACAGGTGGAGGCGCTGGGCGAGCGCCCCTTGCGCGACGGCGTCCGCTTCACAAACCTGTTCGACAGGAATTTCAACGGCCGCGCCTACCGTGCCTTGCGCCGATTGCTCAAGTCCGGAAGTGACACGGTCGTGCATGTTCACGGTTGGTCACAGATCCTGTCCCCTTCGATTTTTCACGCGCTGGCGTGCAGTGACGCCAAGGTCATCGTTACCGCGCATGATTTCTTTCTGAGCTGTCCGAACGGCGCGTATGCTCATTTCGGGAAGGGCGATATCTGCGAGGAGAAACCGCTGACTGCCGGTTGCTTGGCCAGCGCCTGCGACAAGCGCAACTACCTTCACAAGCTTTGGCGTTTCGGCCGTTCGATGACCCAGAGCGCCGCGGGTGAGGTCTTCTGGGGCCGCGTCGGTGTCATTCTCGCGCATGAAGCCATGGAACCTTACCTGAGCACGGGCTCGCTTCGAAACTTCCTGACGTTGCGCACGCCGTCGACGCCGCTCACGCGGTTTCCCGTTGAAGCCTGGAAGAACGAACGCGCCATGTTTCTTGGCCGCATGACGGTAGAAAAGGGCGTCCGTACGCTGGCCGAGGCGCTCAACGTGACGGGCAAGGCGGCGACCTTGATTGGACAAGGGCCGTTGCTCCAGGAAATACAACACACACTTCCTCACTGTCATGTTCCGGGATGGCTTGATGACGGCGAGGTTACCGCCGTCGCGGCCAAGGCACGCTATTTTTTCATGCCGTCGCGGATGCCCGAACCCTACGGTCTCGTCGCCGCCGAGGCGCTGATGTCGGGCATACCGGTGATCGCCAGCAGCAATGCGCTCATTGCCAGAGAAATCGAAGAGAACCAGGCGGGGCTGGTTTTTCAGAGCGGCAATGCCCGATCCCTCGCCGAGAAGATGGTGCTGATGGAAAACGACGATCTCGTTCGGCGTTTGAGCGAGGGTGCATTCGCCTATGGTAAGAGGATCGCGCCTTCGCGAGACGAATGGCACCAGCGGATGGTCGATATCTATGCCGGACGGATCAAATTTTCGATCCGTGATGTGATGACAGGGGCGGTGGGGCGACCTGGACATCCAGCGTTTGAGATGGCCAGCCGGATCTGAAAGGGAGAGAGGATGGCGCGTGCATTGGTGACCGGCGGAGCCGGATTTGTGGGACGCCATCTCTGCGGCAAGCTGATGTCGGAAGGCGTCGATGTCGTTTGCGTCGATAAACTCGCGCGCGGAACCGGGGCAATGCGTCCTGAGGATTGGCCGAACCCGCCGAGGGGCGGCTTCTCCCTCATCGAGGAGGATTGCCGCCGCTATTTCGATCGCTCCGACGACCGTTTCGACATGGTGTTTCATCTCGCCGCGATGGTCGGCGGTCGTGTCATGCTGGAGACCCAGACGCTTCTGGTTGCCGAGGATCTCGCGGTGGACACCGATATGTGGCGCTGGGCCGCGCGCACGCGTCCAGGAACCGTCGTCTATTTCAGCTCGAGTGCTGCCTACCCCGTAAGTCTTCAGCGCCCGGAAGGGTACCGCAAGCTGAGCGAAGACATGATCGACTTCGATCATACGATCGGCGTTCCGGATCTGAGTTATGGCTGGGCGAAGCTCAGCGGCGAATACCTGATGAAGCTTTATGTCGAGAATTATGGCGGGCGGGCGGTCGCCTACCGGCCGTTCAGCGGCTACGGCGAGGATCAGGACCTGAGCTATCCATTCCCGGCGATCTGCAGACGGCTCCTCGATGAGCGCGGCACGGAAGAGGTTTTCGTCTGGGGCTCGGGCCGGCAATGTCGCGACTTCATCCATATCTCGGATTGCGTCGATTTCGTCTGGCGAACCTTTACCCGGTTGCAGAACGGCGCATCTCTCAACATCTCCACCGGCATCGCCACCTCCTTCATTGAACTCGCCCAACTGGTCAGCCGGTGCATCGGCTGGGAGCCGAGAGTAAGCGGCCGGTCAGACAAGCCCGAGGGCGTGTTCTTCCGTTGTGGCGATACGGCGCTGCAGGCGTCCTATGGCCTTGTGCCGCGCATCGATCTTCAAGCCGGCGTGGCGCGGGCGCTCGACCAAATGCAATCGAAGCGACCCTATGCTCTCGGTGGCGTTGCCTCTCAATAGCCGGATGCGGGCGGCGCAACCGGCTGTTCGGCAAAGTTCGCACGCAGGCGGCTGGTCGCTCCCACGAGCAGGCTGACGTCGTTACCAACAGCGACGAAGAGCGCGCCCAGTTCGAGGTAGCGCTTGGCGAGTGCGGTGTCCGAGGTCAGGATGCCGGCAGCCTTGCCGTGCGACTGGATGCGCGCGAGTGCAGCCTCGACCGCCTCCTGCACCTCGGGTGCCCCGGGCCGGCCAAGGAAGCCCATGTCGGCCGCTAGATCCGCCGGACCGATGAAGACGCCATCGACCCCTTCGGTCGACGCAATATCGTCCAGTGCCGCCAGTCCCGCACGGCTTTCCACCTGCAACAGCAGGCAGATCTCGGCATTGGCGGTCGGGAGATAATCATCAATGCGGTTGAAGGCCGACGCGCGGGCAAGTGCTGCGCCGACGCCGCGCATGCCGTGGGGCGGATACCGCACGGCCCGGACCAGCGCGCGGGCCTGTTCGCCGGTCTCGACCATAGGCACCAGCAGCGTCTGCGCGCCGATATCGAGAAGCTGCTTGATCAGCCACGCCTCGCCGATCGGCGGGCGGATGATCGGATGGCTCGTCGAACCGGAGAGTGCCTGGAGCTGCGCCATCATCAGCGGCACGTCGTTCGGGGCATGTTCGCTGTCGATCAGCAGCCAGTCGAAACCGGCACCGCCGCAGATCTCGGCGGTGTAGGGATTGGCGAGCGCCAGCCAAAGGCCGATCTGCGGCCGGCCCTCGGCAAGCGCAAGCTTGAACATATTGCGTGGAGCAGGCATGGGCGCACCCTATTCGAAGAAGCAGCTGACGGTTCCCTGCGGCCCGAAATCGGCGACGATGGTGTCGCCGTGCCGGGCCTCGACGGGGCGGATGAACGAGCCGGCAAGCACGATCTGGCCGGCGTCGATGCGGTCGCCATAGCTGGCAAGACGGTTGGCAAGCCAAGCGATGCCGCGGGCCGGATGGTTGAGGACGCCTGCACCAAGCCCGGTCTCTTCAACCGCGGCATTGCGCGAGACGATGGCGCCCATCCAGCGCATGTCGACATCCTGCGGGCGCATGGCGCGGCCGCCGATGACGATACCGGCATTGGCGGCATTGTCGGAAATGGTGTCGACGATGGTTCGGGCCTTCTTCGTTTCCGGATCGACACGCAGGATGCGTGTGTCGAGAATCTCGAGCGCTGGAGTGACGTAGTCGGTAGCATTGAGGACGTCGAAGACGCTGACATTGGGGCCGGCGAGCGGCGCCTTCATGACGAAAGCGATCTCGGCCTCGATGCGCGGCTGGATGAAACGATCCCTGGGGATCGTGGCGCCGTCCTCGAACATCATGTCGTCGAACAACACGCCGGAATCGGGAATATCGATGTTCAGCGCATATTGCATCGCCTTTGACGTCAGCCCGATCTTCCAGCCGATGACCCTGCGCCCCCGGGCGATCTTCTGCTTCACCCAGGCCGATTGCACGGCGTAGGCGTCGTCCATGGTCATGTCGGGATGCTTCAGGGAGAGAAGGCCGGTCTGGATACGGCTCGCCTCCGCCGCATCGAGCGTCCTTGCGGCATCGGCGATTTCGCTGGCGTTCAACACGGCTCACACCTCGTCGGCGATGGGGTTGCGAAGCAGGCCGATGCCATCGGCCTCGACCTCGACGACATCGCCGGGTTTCAGCCAGATCGGCGGGTCGAAGCGGGCGCCGGCACCGGTCGGCGTTCCCGTGACGATCACGTCGCCGGGCACCAGCGTGGTGAAGGTCGAGACGTAGTTGATGATCTTGCGGAAGGAGAAGATCATCCGGCTGGTTCGGTCCTGCTGGCGGACCCAACCATTGACGCGGGTTTCGAGCTTGATGTCTGCGATCTGCGCCTCGTCGGTGAAGGGAACCAGCCATGGCCCGATCGAACCCGTGCGGTCGAAGTTCTTGCCTTGCGTGACGTTGAACTTGGCGTGGCGCACCCAGTCGCGGATCGTGCCTTCGTTGCAGAGCGACAACGCAGCTATATGGTCGAGCGCCGAGCCTTCGGGGATGCGCCGGCCGCCCTTGCCGATGACGATGACGATCTCGCCCTCGTAGTCGAGCTGCGGGCTTTCAGGCGGGCGGATCAGCGGCTGTCCGTGCCCGGTAAAGGAGCGCGGAAAACGGATGAACAACGACGGGTTGGGAGGTGCTGCCTGCCCATCCCGGTACTCTTCGTTGCGATCGGGGAAATTGACTCCGACGCAGATGATCTTTTCCGGCGCGGGGATCGGGATTTCGAAGCGGATATCGGCGAGCGACACGTCGGGGGCGAGGGTGGCGGCTTCGTCCGCAAGCCTTGTCAGGGCGCCGTCGGCAATGACCTCGCGCAGCGTCGGCCATTTCGAGCAGTAACGCCGGGACAGATCGATGATGCCGTGGTCGCTGACAAGGCCGTATCCCTGACCGTCGCTCGTGTAAAAACTGGCGAATTTCGCAAGCGTCATTTCAATCCTCCGGCCTGGTCGGGCGATGCCGACGGGCAGACATGTTTGATCCCGCAGATCACCGGTTAGCCATGCCCGCAGCGACCTCGGTGATGACATCGAAGGCGACATCGGCGTCCGCCTCGGTCATGTCGAACTGGCCTGCCTGGAAGCGGATGGCGACGCGGCCGTCGACCCGCGTCTGGGTCAGGTAAATGCGGCCATCGTCGTTGATGGCATTGACCAGCGCGATGTTGTGGGCGTCGCTGTCGGCGCCACCGCGATGGCGGAACGAGAACAGCGAGAAGCGCGGCGCGGTGACGATTTCGAAGTTTTCGTTCGCGCCGAGGCGCGCGGCCAGGCGATTTGCCCAGGCGACGTGGTTGCGGATCATCGTCTTCAGACCATCCAGCCCGTGGAAGCGCAGCAGGAACCACAGCTTCAGGGCGCGGAAGCGCCTTCCGAGCGGGATCGTCCATTCAGAATAGTTGATGATGCCGTCGCGGCCATGGGTCTTCAGATATTCCGGTTGGATCGCCAGCGTGCGGACGAGATCATCGGGATTGCGGATGAAATGGGCAGAGCAGTCGAACTGGGCGCCGAGCCATTTGTGCGGGTTGAAGACGACAGAATCCGCCTCTTCGACACCGGCCCAGAGCGAGCGGAATTCCTCGCAGATCATTGCCGACCCGGCCCATGCCGCATCGACATGGACATAAAGGCCGTGCTTGTGGGCGACGCGAACGACTTCGGCGATATCGTCGCAGGCGCCGGTGCTGGTGCCGCCGGTACAGGCAATGACGCCGGCCGGCAGGAAACCTGCGTCTTTATCCCTGATAATGGCCGCTTCGAGCGCTTGGCAGTCCATTGCGTGGAGCGGCCCGGCCGCCGGTATGCGCACGAGGTTTTCCTCGCCGATGCCCGACACCCAGATGGCCCGGTCGATCGAGGTGTGGACTTGGTCCGAGGAGTAGATGCGCAAGGGCGCGTGTGCGCTCAGTCCTTGCTTGTTGCCTTTCCAGTTCAAGGCGCGCTCGCGCATGACGAGTACGGCGGAGAGCGTGGCGGAGGACGCCGAGTCCTGGATCACGCCGGAAAAGCCGTCGGGCAGGCCGATCGCCTGGCGCAGCCAGTCGATCACCCTGGTTTCGAGCTCCGTGGCAGCGGGGGAGGTCTGCCACAGCATGCATTGGGCGGCCATCGCCGTCACCAGATATTCGGCGATGACGGAAACCGGGGCGGCGTTGGCAGGGAAATAGGCGAAGAAGCGCGGGTGCTGCCAATGGGTCATGCCCGGCAGGATGATGTTTTCGAAATCCTCGAAGATCGCCGCCATGTCCTCGCCGGTCTGGGGCGGCTTGCTCGGGATCTGGGCTGCGATCGCGCCCGGTGCCGTCTGGGCGCGAACAGGCCTGTCGCGCAGCGACGCCCGATAGGCCGATCCCCATTCCGCCGCTTTCTGCGACCACTCACCGAAAGTCTTCTCGTCCATAACGTTCCTCCCCTTGCGCCATTGGTGCCGGCCCTGTTGTGCCGGCATCCACCTTTCATGCCTCGATTTACGGGGCGATGATAGGTTGCGCCTTCAACGCCGGTTCCACCGTCTCGGCGTCTGCAAATTGGCTGCCCTCTTCGAACCAGGAGCGTGGCGCAGGCGCGCCCCAGAGCGTTTGGCGCTGCGGGTCCTTGAGATCCCATTTGATCGGTTCCAGATCGGGATCGACCGTCTGGTAGTCCGAGCAGTAGATCTCGATGCGGTGGTTGTCGGGATCGCGGACATAGAGGAAGAAGGCATTGGAAATGCCATGACGTCCGGGGCCGCGCTCGATATTGGCGAGCCAGCCGGAGGTCGACATCAGGTCGAGCAGGTCGATGATGTTGAGCGGCGTCGGCACCCAGAAGGCGGTATGATGCAGGCGCGGGCCGCGACCATTGGTAAAGGCGATGTCGTGTACGCCGCCCTTGCGGTGGGTCCAGGCCGCCCAGAGCCGGCCGGTCTCTTCGTCGGCCGTATACTCGGTCACCCGGAAACCGATCTCGTTATAGAAGGCGACGGCGTCGTCGACATTGGGCGAGAAGCAGTTGAAATGGTCGATGCGCAGCGGCTTCACACCACGATAGAGCGCATATTTCTGGTGGATCGGCGGCAGGCGGTCCATCTTCGAGTAGAATTCCAAGGGAATGCCCTGCGGGTCGCGGGTGCGGAAAGTGCGCGACTGATAGGGCCGCTCGATCCATTCGACCGGCAACGCCTTTTGCTTGAAGAAATGCGCCGCCTTGTCGAGGTCCTCGTCGCCAAAGACCTTGAAACCGAGATCGCGGGCTTCGGCAGTCGTGGCCTTCTTCAGCACGATGCAGTGATGCCCGCGTTCTTCCATGGCGCGCAGGTAGATTGTGTCGGCCGTCTCGTCGGTGACCTGCAGGCCAAGCACATCGACATAGAAGGCGCGCGATTTGGCGAGATCGGTGACGGCGAGTTCGACATGGCTCAGCCGCACGATGTTAAAGGGCGGGTGAAGGTTTGGCTTCGGTAGGGGCATTCTTGTCTCCTCCAGTTTTGGGCGGCGCGGTTCGTGTCTCGCGCTCAGCCGCCGAGCTTGGCGATCGCATGCGCCGAGCTGGCAAACGCGATGTTCTTGGTTTCCATGTAAAAGTCGAACGACCAGTCGCCGCCGTCGCGGCCGATACCCGAGCTTTTGACGCCGCCGAAGGGCGTCGGCAGATGACGGACATTCTCCGAATTGACCCAGATCATCCCCGCCTCGAGATGATCGGTGAAGCGGAAGGCGCGCGTGATGTCGGAGGTCCAGAGGTAGCCGGTGAGGCCGTATTGAATGTCGTTGGCAAGCTCCAGCGCCTCCGCCTCGTCCTTGAACGGAATGGCGGTCAGGACGGGCCCGAAAATCTCCTCCTGCGCGATCCGCATGGAATTCTTGGCGCCGGTAAAGAGCGTCGGCTGGACGTAGCGGCCGCCACCAGGACCGTCGAACCTTGCGCCGCCGGCGGCAACCGTCGCACCTTCTTCCTGGCCGATGCCGATGTATTCGAGCACCTTCTTTTCATGCTCCGGGTGGATCAGCGGCCCGACCACGGTTTCCGGATCGAGCGGATGACCGATCCTGATGCGCTTGGCCTTCTCGGCAACCAGCGCGGTAAAGCTGTTGTAGATGCTGTCTTCCACCAGCAGCCGAGAAGAGGAGGTGCAGCGTTCACCGTTCAGCGAATAGATCATGAAGACCGCGGCGTCAGCGGCGCGCTCCAGATCGGCGTCGGCAAAGACGATGACCGGGTTCTTGCCGCCGAGCTCGAAATGCACCCGCTTCAGCGTGTCGGCGCCCTGTTTCATGATCAGCGATCCCGTCCGGCTTTCGCCGACGAAGCCGATGGCCTTGATGGCAGGGTGCTCGGTCAGCGCCTTGCCGGCGTCCTCGCCAAAGCCGTTGACCAGGTTCCAGACACCCTTGGGTAGACCGGCTTCCTCGGCGATCTCGACGAGCAGGCGGGCCGTCAGCGGCGAGAACTCCGCCGGCTTGTGGACGATGGTGCAGCCGGCCGCCAGCGCGGGCGCTATCTTCCACGTCGACAGCATGAACGGCGTGTTCCAGGGCGTGATGATGCCGACCGGGCCGATCGGCACGCGCGTGGTCATGTTGATCTGGCCCTCGGCGCGAAGCACCTTGCCGTCGCGGGCCTCGGGCGCCCGATCGGCAAAGAAGCGAAAGTTCTCCGCACCACGCAGAGCTGCCTTGGCCATGAACTTGAGCGACTGTCCGGTGTCCATGCATTCGACGAAGGCTATCTCCTCGGCGCGCGCGACGATGGCATCGGCGATCTTGTGGAGAAGTTTTTTGCGAGCGTCGCCCGACATGGCGGCCCAGGCCGGGAAGGCCTCCTTTGCGGCGCGGGCGGCGCGGTCGACATCGGCTGCTTTGCCGCGTGAGACGGTGGCAAGCGGCTTGAGGTCGACCGGCGAGATCGTCTCGAAGCTGTCGCCGTCCAGCGCCGGCACGGCTTCGCCATTGATGTGGTTCGAGACGCCGTCCGCGCGGAAGCGAGCGAGATACGCTTCAGCTTTCTGGAGGTTCTCGTTGAGTTTGGACATTGCATTCTCCAATCGTGGTGCGCGGCTGTTCGTGCGGGCGCAGAAACGTCTTGCCGACTTCTGTCGGGTCAGGTGCCCTTCTTTCGAAGGCGCGGGTGGATTGCGTTCTTCTTCCAGCTGAGATCCGGGTCGATTTCGCGGATCTCCAGGCTGAGGGCGAAATGGGGTGTGTCGAAAAGGCTGGCGAGTTCTTCAGTGACGGCGCCGAAGATGGCCGCTCCGGTTGCCTGCTTTTCGGAGTCCGAGCGACCCCGGCCGACGCGGAACGACATGTCGATGAAGCTGTTCTCCGGCATGAGATCGGCAATGGCATAATGGCTGCTGCTGATGGTACGGACGCGGACGGCGCCGGTTTCGAAGAGACCGGTGCCGAGAATGGTCTTGTGGATCGTGCGGCACAGGCGGTCGAAGTCGACGCGCGCGTCGAGATTGGCGGAATGTTCGATCGTGAAGTGCGGCATTTCCCGTCCCCCGTGTCTCTCTGTTTATTAATTAACACGTTAACAATATGCCGTTCCGTGTCAAGCGACTTTCGCTGTCGCCCGAAGCTCGCCGGCAATTGCAGAAAGGTGAAAAATCGCCCATAGATCGCGCATGAGCCGTGCGAAAACCCCGATCGAGCTTGGGCCCGACGCCCTTCTTCCCCACAATACGCGTCGGTCGCTGCCGATAGCGCTTCTGCGCGCGCGCGAGGCCGTGATGGGGCATTTCCGGCCGATGCTGGCACGTCACGAAATCACCGAGCAGCAGTGGCGCGTCATCCGGATCCTCGCAGAATCCGGCAAGGTCGATGCATCCGAGATGGCCGACAAGGCCTTCATTTTGGCGCCGAGCCTCACGCGTATCATCCGCTCGCTCGAGGAGCGCGGACTGATCACCAAGCACAAGGACGCCGACGACGGTCGCCGCGTGCTGCTCGAGATCGCGCCCGCTGGCATGCGGGTCATTGCCGATGTCAGCCCGGAAAGCCGGGCGATCTACGACCAGCTTGAAGCGCGCTACGGCCGCGAACGCGTCGAGGTGCTGCTCGACATGCTGGACGAACTCGCAATGCTCGGCGATTGAACGGGCACCTGCAGACCTCATGCGGGAACCGGTAGCGCTTGCGCCAGCAGCAGGGCCTCATCCGCGTAACGACGCACACGCGCCTCCGCGTCCGGAAGTTCCGGGCGCGCGGCAAACCAGCCGATATAGGTGAGGCTACGAAGCGCCATGAAGATCGGCAGCGCCGAAAGTGCCGGATCCGTCAATGGGCGCTTGCTTCTGTATCCTTCGATCAACGCCCTTTCGATCGCCTCGTAGGCCGGTTCATTGCGGTTCTTCAGGAGCGCCGTCGCGATATCGAACAGGCGAAAGCCGAAGCCCGCGTCGTCGAAATCGATGAACGCCACGCCGTCGTCACAAACCAGCACGTTCTCGCGCACGAGGTCGGCATGGACGAGGCCGTAGTCGAACTCGCCCGCAGGCACGTTTTCCAGAATGCTCCGAAGCCGATCGCGCAGAATGCCGAGGCCACACCTCTGCTCGACCGACAGGCCCTCGCAATCCCAGAAGCGGCCCCAGACCGGCCTTTCGCCAAGCAGGCCCGCGATGTCCCAGGCAGGACGTTTGAAGCCTGATGGCGCCGACCAGCGATCGGCAAGGTTGTGCATGTCGGCCATCATGGCCCCAAGCGCATGAAACAGGACGATCTGCCTCTCACCGCTATGCGCGAGCGGAACGCCGCTTTCACCGAGCGGCGAGCCGTCCAGCCAGCTGACGATATCGGCATGCTGTGCGCCAAAATCATCGGTCGGGTCGAGATGCACGAGAAGACGGCCGTCCGGTGTCGCAATCGCGCTAGGCACCGCAAGGCCGCCGTCGCGCAAGGCTGTCATCCACTGCAGTTCGGAGCGCAGCGCGGCGTCGTCGTGATAACCCGGTCGGTGCAGTCTGAGCGCAGCCGGCTCGCCGTCGGCGAGGGTGACCCGGAACACGGCGTTCTCCCGATATTTCAGCAGCTCGGGCCGCACGTCGGCAAGTCCCCAGTGGGTTATGGCCTCCAGTGCGCGGGCCTCGAGTGCTAGCAGCAGATGTTGTGGCAGATGCTCGGCCATGGCGCGTTCACAAGCCTGAAAGCACGTCGTCGAGGGTCGAAAGCATCAGGTCGGCGTTCTCCTTGGAGAACGGCATCGGCGGGCGGATCTTTGTCGCGCATTGATGGATGCCGAGCTTGCCCATCAGCACGCCACGCTCGCGCATGTCGTTGATGACCTTGGTGGCGAGTTCGGCGGCCGGCGTCTTGTTACCCCGGTCGAGCACGAGTTCCGCTCCGAAGAACAAGCCGCTGCCGCGCACGTCGCCGATGATGGCGTGCTTGTGCCTGAGCCGGTCGATGCCGGCCTTGGAATAGGCGCCGACCTCGCGGGCATTATCTACAAGCTTTTCATCCTCGATGACGTCGAGCACGGCCATCGCCGCGGCACAGGACACCGGATTGCCGCCGAAGGTGTTGAAGTAGCGGAACGCCTTGCGGAACGTGTTCAGCGCATCGCTGCCGGCAACGACGCCGCCGATCGGATGGCCGTTGCCCATCGGCTTGCCTAGCGTGACGATGTCGGGGGTGATGCCGGCCTTCTGGTGGCCCCACATGTGCCCGCCCGTGCGGCCGAAACCGGGCTGGACCTCGTCGGCAATCACCACGCCGCCGGCTTTCCGCACGGCCGCAACGGTCCTGTCGAGGAAGCCCTCAGGCAGATCGGGGAAGCCCTCATTGGCGAAGAACGGGTCGATGATCAGCGCGGAAAAACCAAACGGGCTTTTCTGCAGCTCGGCGATCGCCTTTTCCACTTCGGCCGCAAACGCGATCGAAAAGGCTTCGCCGGAAACGCCGCCGAGTAGCCGGTAGCTATCCGGTGCCGGCACGTGGCGCACATGGCCGCCGAAGCCGCCGACCGGCGGCATCCGGGTGGAAAGCTGCGAAACGGAGGCAGTGTTGCCGTGATAGGTGTGATCGGTGGCGATGACCCCGGTTTTTCCGGTCACCGCCTGAGCCATGCGCAGGGCAATGTCGTTGGCCTCGCTGCCGGTGCAGGTCAGGATCGCTGTGTCTAGACTAGGATCGAACGTCGCGGTCAGTCGTTCGACATAGTCGAGGATACCCTCGTGCAGGTAGCGCGTGTGGGTGTTCAGCGTCGATGCCTGCCGGGCGATTGCCTCGACCACGTGCGGATGGCAATGGCCGACATGCGGCACATTGTTGTAGCAGTCGAGATAGCGTCTGCCGTCGGCGTCAAAGAGCCAGACGCCTTCTCCCCGCACGATGTGCACCGGGTCGCTGTAGAACAGCGACATGTTCTTGCCGAGCAGCCGGTCGCGGCGTGCCAGCAACGCTGCGGTGTCGCTCATGTCATTTGCCTCCGGCAGCACTCAGGCCGGCGTCGAGCGCCGAAAGAATGCGCGTGACATCCTCGGCAGTGATCACGAGTGGCGGCGACAGGATCACATTCGGGCCGGAGGTTCGGACCATGACGCCGGCCTCGTAGGCTGCGTCCTGGACCTTCTGGATCACATCCTTGGCGGCGGGCGACTTCTTTTCGCGATCCGACACGAGTTCGAGCGCGCACATCAGGCCCTTGCCGCGCACATCGCCGATGAGCTCGTGGTTGGCCTTCAGAGCTTGCAGGCCGGCCATCAACTCCTCGCCGCGCGCGCCCGCATTGGCCGCCACATCAAGGCGTTTTGTTTCCTTGAGGGTTGCAAGGGCGGCAGCCGCACCGACCGGGTGACCGGAATAGGTGTAGCCATGGCCGATCGAACCGGCAGCCGTCCTGTTGGTCTCGAAAGCCTCGGCAACCTTGTCCGAGATCATCACCGCGCCGAAGGGATAATAACCGTTGGTGATGGCCTTGGCCGTCGACATCAGGTCCGGCTTGACACCCCAAAGACGCGAACCGGTCCAGGCGCCGGTGCGGCCGAAGGCGGTGATCACCTCGTCAGCAATCAGCAGGATGCCGTGGCGATCGCAGATCTCGCGCATTAGCGGCATGAAGGTTTCGTGCGGGACGATCACGCCGCCAGCACCGAGAACCGGTTCCATGATCAGCGCGGCGATGGTGTCGGCCCCCTGGAAGGCGATCTCGTCTTCGAAGAGGCGGGCAATGCCCCTGGCGATCTCGGCGCCGTCCGGCGTCGCGAACGGATTGCGGTAGGTATAGGGGGCGGGAAGGTGGAAGACGCCCGGCAGCAGCGGCTCGTAGTTGCGGCGGAAATTAGAGTTGCCATTGACCGACGCGCCGCCGAAATGCGTGCCGTGGTAGCCCTTCTTCAGCGCGACGAATTTGGTGCGCTCCGGCTGGCCGTTGAGCTTGTGGTACTGGCGGGCGAGGCGAAGGCAGGTCTCGACCGAGTCCGAGCCGCCCGAGGTGAAGAACGAGCGGCTGAGGCCATCCTCCTTGAACCATTCGGCAAGTTCATAGGAAAGCTCGATCAGCGGCGAGTTGGTGGTGCCGCGGAAGGTCGAATAATAGGGCAGGTCGTCGAGCTGATCGCGGATCGCCTTCTTCACCGGCTCGCAGGAATAACCGAGATTGACGTTCCACAAGCCGCCGACCGCATCGAGTACCTTCTTGCCGTGGATGTCGACGATCTCCACGCCCTCGCCGGCATTGATGATGCGCGGCGGCGTCGCGTGCATTTCGGCGGGGTGTGCCATCGGATGCCACAGGTGGCGGGCGTTGTTCTCGATGAGGAAATTGGTTTCGCGCATGTCTTGCTCCTGGTCAGTTCAAATGCCGAGCATCCGGAGGGCTCTGGCGTAGCTTTCGGCGGGTCTGGTGACATCGAAGTGCACGTTGGGCAGGGACACTGCCTCGGCGCCCTCAATGTTCTTTTTTTGGTCGTCGACGAAGACGCAGGCCTCTCGCGGCAGGCCGAGCTCGGAAAGTGCGAGTTCGTAGGCCCGCGGGTCCGGTTTCAGGATGCCGGTGTAGGTGGCATCGACGATGACGTCGAAAAGCTGGATCAGCGGGAAGCGCTTGCGAAACTCGACCCCGTAGAAAAGATCGAGCTCGTTGGAAAGAATGGCGAGCCTGATACCGGCGTCCTTGGCCTGTAGGATCGCATCGCGCGCTTCCGGGCGCAGCACCAGTTCCGGCTCGGCGCCGCGCGCGCGCTGGACGAAGGTCTTCATATCCGTCCAGTCTTCACCGACGAGGTGCCCGACTTCGCGGGTGCGCTCCGTCCAATAGTCGCGCTCGGTGATCTCGCGCCTCTGCATCGACACCCAGAGTGGATCGGTGGCGGTGTCGAACTGCCCCCGCCAGGTCAGGCTGCCGGGGGCAAGGCCGAGCGCGCGCTCGGTGACATCGTGGGTTTCAAACAGCGTGCGTGTAACGACGCCGCCGAAGTCGAGGATGAGAGCGCGATCCGTCACGGGCGGCCTCCCGGGATCACGCCGCGGGCGATCCAGTCGTCGAAGATGGCGAGCGCCTTTGCCGAAAACTCCGGTGCGTTGATGTGGCTGTCGATTTCATGAAGGCTGACGGAGGAGGGGACGGCGCGGCGCATCTCGTCGATGAAGGCGTCGAGCGCTTCAGGTTCGTGCAGCGGTTCCTCCGGCTTGTCCCATTCCTGGATGCCCTTGAGCGGCAGGATGAAGGCGACTTCGGCGCGGGTGTCGGCGAGCTTGCCGCCGATGATGCGGGCGATCTCGCGCCGGTCTTCAGGCGATGTCGTCACCGAACCGAGCAGCCGGTTATGCGCATGGTAGGGCCGGTCGGCGAAAGCAGCAGGCAATGCCTGCCAGGCGGGCAGGTCGACCATATCGACTGCTCCCGGTGCGACAAGCTGCGGAATTCCGACGCGGCCGGCATTTTCCAACCGGTCGGGGCCGGAGGTGACGACGGTGCCGTGATGATGGTTGCTGACTTCCTGGATGCAAAAGTCGAAGACGGCCGTAAAGCCGTTCTGTGCGGCAATCGCTTCGAAGGCGCGGCCGCCCATGCCGGTTGCGTGAAACACCGCGACATCATAGCCGCGCCGTTCCAGTTCGGGCTTCAGGTATTTCATATATTTGAGGCAGCTCGACCCCAGCGAGGTCATGCCGATCAGCGGGCGGTCCTTGTCCGGCTTGGTGCCGAAGCGGGCGGCCCCAACGACGGCGCCACAGGCTTGCGAAAGCACCGATCGGCAAATGCCGTTGAGGCCGTAAAGCCCGCCGGCCCAAAGGATCATCATCAGATCGGGCGCGATGCGCTCGGGCGGGAGCAGGTGCGAATAGGCGATCGTCGAGACGACGAACTTCGGCACGCCGAGCGGCAGGGCCGCCGCGACATCGAGCGCCAGATCCGTGCCCATCGAGCCGCCGAGAATGATGACGCCATCGGCCTGCCCGGCATCGTAGAGGGTGCGGGTGAGGGCCGCCGCCCCTTTGGCCATCAGTTCCATCGCGCTGTTTTCGTCGCCGCTCGCCGCAATCGCTGCGATCGAGGTGCCGGCCGCATCGGCGATATCGTGGCGCGAATATTCCGGGGCATAGGGTGGGTCACCGAGGATGCTGACATCCATCATGACAGGCAGGCCGCCGGCTTCCCGGATGACGGAGGCCATGAATTGAAGTTCTTCGCATTTGGTGTCACCCGTTCCGACGACGAGGATGTTGGGTAGACGGTTCATCGCATTCATCAGCCGGCCCTCCTTGCCAGCGGATTGGCAGTCACCTGCTCCAACCCAAAGAATTTCTCCGAAATGCGTTTGGCGATCGCTGCCGTTGCCGGTCCGAGTTGCTCGATCGTGTCGGCATTGGCGCGGACCTGCGGTGCGGCAACGGCAATCGCGCCGATCGGCACGCTGTTCGGCGCACGGATCGGCGCGGCGACACTGATGACGCCGCTCTCAAGTCCCTGCTGGCTGATCGAATAGCCGCGGTGGACGGTCTCCGCGAGCAGGCGGAGAAGTTCCGTTTTCGACGTGATCGTGTGTTCGGTGAAGGCTTCAAGGGGCATGGACAGTGCATCTTCGACCTGCCTTGGCGGGCAGAAGGCAAGGAAGGCGTGGCCGGACGCGGTCGCATGGAACGGCAGCGCGCTGCCGATATCGACGATTACCCTATGGGCGCGCGGCGAATCCTCCACGTGGACGGTCGAAAGTCGGCCGGCGACGAATTCCGAGAGATGCACGGTCTCGCCTGATGTGCTGGCAAGCTCTTTTACGAATGGAATGGCGAGCGTGAGAAAGGGGAACCGTGCTTCCCGGATGCGGGCAAGCCGGACCGGCGCGCCGCCGATGCGATAGCGTTTGGTGTCCGGATCCTGTTCGACGAAACCATGTTTTTCAAGCTCGACGAGAAAGCGTCGCGCCGTCGCCTTGTCGAGCACGCAATGCCTGGCGATGTCGCTCAAGCCCACTTCCCTGTCCAGTCGCGAGATCGCGTCCAACAGGGTCAGTGCCTTACCGATGGTGCTCATCCAGTCCTCCGTCGTTGAGCGCCGCCGCCAGTGATCCCGATGCCTGTTCCCTTGATTCCCAGGCGGTTTGGCCGCCCGTATCGCGTTTTTATCCAGCCGAGATACTTAACATGCGAAATAACTTGACAGGTCGCCGTGGCATTTGCAAGTCTATATTTGAAGCAACGGTTTGAATATTGAACCGATTAATGCGCGCGACCAAGAACAAAAAGCAACACGGTCAGCAGCAGCTTCGCGGAGGATGCCTTTGGAGAGATGGACCTGAGGCGAAGGCAAATAGTGCCAAGAAAAGGGGAGCTAAGAAGCTATGGACAATCAATCGTCGCCCGCAACCGGCGCCAACCAGTTGCGCAGGAATGCGCTCGGGGTCGGTGCCGTCACATTTCTCGTGGTATCGGCCGCCGCGCCGCTGACGGCGGTCGCCGGCGGCGTGCCGCTGGCAATGCTGCTCGGCAACGGCGCCGGCATTCCCGGCACGTTTCTGCTGGTCACGCTGATCCTTCTGATGTTTTCGATCGGCTACGTCGCCATGGCGCGGCATATCCGCAACGCCGGCGCCTTCTACGCCTATACCGCGCAGGGGCTCGGCGGGTTGATGGGCGGTGCCGCCGCGATGATTGCGATCCTCGCCTATAACGCGATGCAGATCGGTGTCTTCGGTCTGTTCGGCGCGGCGACCGCGGGCCTTTTCGCCGGGCTCGGCATCGACCTGCCCTGGTGGGTCTGGACCTTTATCGGCATCGCCATCGTCGGTGTTCTCGGCTACCGCCGCGTCGACCTGTCAGCGAAAGTGCTGACGGTGCTGGTCATCCTCGAATATCTGGTCGTGCTTGTCATCGACGTCGCAATCATCGCCAAGGGCGGCGACAGCGGCCTGACAATGACGTCGTTTACGCCTTCGGCGCTCATGTCAGGCTCACCGTCGATCGGCATCCTGTTCTGCTTTGCCGCCTTCATCGGCTTCGAGGCGACGACGATCTACAGCGAGGAAGCCCGCGACCCGCACCGGACCGTGCCGCGCGCGACCTATATCTCCGTGCTGATCATCGGCGTCTTCTACATGCTGACATCCTGGCTGATGGTCAATGCGGCCGGTGCCGACAAGCTGGTGCCGGAATTGCAGGGCCTTGCCGATCCGACAACCTTCCTCTTCGGCCTGGCGGAACGTTATGCCGGAGGCTGGCTGCCGCCGATCATGAATGTACTCTTCGTCACCAGCCTGTTTGCCGGCGTGTTGGCGTTTCACAATGGTGTCGCCCGCTATCTCTACGTCGCTGGCCGCGAGCGCCTGTTGCCGGCTTCGATCGGCGTCACCCATCCGGTCTACCATAGCCCGCACGCCGGCTCGGTCATCCAGACGATTACAGCTGTGCTTGTCGTTGCGCTGTTTGCGGCAACCGGACAGGATCCGGTGCTGGCGCTGTTTTCCTGGCTGACCAATGTCGGCACGCTGGCCGTGATGGTGCTGATGGCGTTTACCGCCTTTGCCATCGTCGCATTCTTCAATCGCAATCCGGGATTGGAATCGAACACCCTGGTGACCAAGATCATCCCGGTCATCACAGGCATCATCCTGATTGCAGTGATCATCGCCATTGCGATCAACTTCGGCGACCTCGCCGGCGCCACCGGTCTGCTTGCGGTCTTGCTGCCCGGACTTGTCGTTATCGCCGGCGTCATCGGGCTTGGCTTGGCAGCGATGCTCAAATCGGGCCGTCCGCTCGAATTTGCCCGGCTTGGCGCCGGCCAGGAGATCTGATCCGATAGGGGCGGCCGAGCGATCGGCCGCTCTTCCGCCTGACACATGGAACGGGAAACATGCAGGAAAAAATCGACCAGTTGCGCCGCAATGTGGTGCCGTCGCAAAAGCTTTTCATCGGCGGCAATTGGCGCGACGCACAGTCCGGCAGGACGCTGGATGTCATTTCCCCGATCGATGGCACGCGCCTCACGACCATCGCCGATGCTGATGTCGACGACGTCGATGCCGCTGCGCGTGCCGCCCGGGCGGCCTTTGAGAAGGGCACATGGTCGAGGGCTGCACCGGCGGAGCGCAAGAAGGTGCTTCTGCGCATAGCCGAACTCATCGAGAAAAATGCTCTCGAACTTGCCGTTCTCGGCGTACGTGACAATGGCACCGAAATTTCGATGGCGCTGAAGGCTGAGCCAGGCAGCGCCGCCGGTACCTTTCGCTACTATGCCGAGGCGATCGACAAGGTCTACGGCGAGATCGCGCCGACCGCTGATAACGTACTCGGGCTCGTTCATCGCGAACCCGTCGGTGCTGTCGCCGCTATCGTTCCCTGGAACTTTCCGCTGATGATTGGCGCCTGGAAGATCGCGCCGGCGCTCGCGGCCGGCAATTCGGTCATTCTGAAGCCTGCAGAGGGCGCGTCACTGACTTTGCTGCGGCTCGCCGGACTTTGCGCCGAAGCCGGCCTGCCTGAGGGCGTGTTGAATGTCGTGACGGGAAGGGGATCAGTCACCGGCGAGGCGATCGGCCTCCATGCCGATATCGACGTGCTGGCCTTTACCGGTTCGGGAAGCGTCGGTCGGCGGCTGCTGGAGTATTCGGCGCGATCCAACCTCAAGCGCGTCTATCTGGAGCTAGGCGGCAAGTCGCCCAACATCGTCTTTGCCGATGCCCCGGATCTCGATCAGGCGGCGAAAATCTCAGCCTATGGCATCTTCCGCAACTCCGGCCAGGTCTGTGTCGCCGGCTCGCGCCTGCTGGTGGAGCGATCGATCCACGAGACCTTTGCCGAAAAGGTTGCGGCGATCGCAGCAAACATGAAGGTCGGCGATCCGCTGCTGCTGGCAACCGAAGCCGGTGCGATCTCCAGCGAAATCCAGCTCGAGAAGAACCTCGGTTTCGCCCAGCAGGCGGTGGAGGAGGGCGCGCGGCTGCGGACCGGCGGCAAGCGTATCCTCGAGGAAACGGGCGGCTTCTACATGCAGCCGACGATTTTTGACGTCGATCCGGGCATGACGCTCGCCAGAGAAGAAGTCTTTGGGCCGATCCTCTCGATCATCCCCGTCGACGATGAAGCCGACGCGCTCCGCATCGCCAATGGCACCGAATACGGGCTTGCGGCGGCCGTCTGGACCGCGAACCTGTCGCGGGCGCATCGCATTGTGCGCTCTATTCGGGCCGGCGTCGTGCATGTCAACACCTATGGCGGCGCCGACAATACGGTGCCGCTTGGCGGAGTGAAGCAGTCGGGCAATGGCCACGACAAGTCACTGCACGCGCTCGACAAATACACCGACCTCAAGACCGCCTGGATCCAGCTCTGAGGGCAGCGAATAATCGCCACCAAACGAAACGGGCCGGAGTTGAACACCGGCCCATTTCGTTTTTGTATTTCGGTATTCTACCCGCCGAAACTGCCGAGCTGTGTTGGCACGTGCACGTAGTTGCGATCGAAGTAGAGGAGCGCGTTGCCGTCGCTGCGCGATCTTATGCCGACGACGCGGCCGATCAGGATGTGGTGGGTGCCGAGCAATCTTGCTTCCGCCAGTTCGCAATCGAGCGAGACGATCGCATCCTTCACAGCGAGACTTCCCGACTGCATCTCGACCCAGTCGGCGGCGGCATAGCGGGTTGCCATGTCCCGTGTCGCGCCGGCGAAATGGCCGGCGAGCTCGGTGTGGTCGTGGCTGAGCACATTGACGCAGAAGCGGCGGTTGTCGATGAACAGGCCGCATTGCGTCGAGTTCCGGTTCATGCAGACGAGCAGGCTCGGCGGGTCGTCGGTCACCGAGCACATCGCCGTTGCAGTGAACCCGCCGCGCCCGGCGGGTCCATTGGTGGTGACGACATTGACGGGCGCACAGACCCGCGCCATCGCGTTGCGGAATTCGGTCTTCGAGATCGCCGTTTCCATGGCAATCGCCTCACTCGGCCGCATTGCGGATCGGCGTCTCGGCGCCAATTGGCGGCAGCCAGGTGTCGCCGGTCCAGCCATGCTGGTCGTAGTCGCTCATGCAGGTGTCGACGAGGGCTTCCATCTCCGTCAGGCGTCCGCCGCGCTCGGCGCCCTTCAGCACCTGCAGGCGGACTTCTTCAGGCGCGCCGGCATAGTTGAGTTCATAGAGCGCATGGCGCCCGCCGAACTCGGTGCCGGTCGCGTCCCACAGCAGCTTCATGATCTTGATGCGCTCGATATGGCCCATGTCGTTGGAGCCGCGGACAAATTGCGCGAGGTAGCGATCGATCTCGCCATTGCCGAAATCCTTGACCGACGACGGCAGGTAGATGAGGCCGGAGGCGATAACCCGGCGAATGGTGTCGACCACTCGCGGATAGGCTTCCGACATGAACGTTCGGTAAGAGAGTGCGGCTTCGAAATTGGGCAGAACGGCGCCATCCGCCCACGGGATGGGGTTGTAGGCCATGGCATTGGAAAAGCTCCAGAACATGTGCCGAAGCGCGATGACCTCGCCAAGGGCTGCCTGGTTGCCGCGAAACGCGTCGCCGCCGGTTGCCCGCAGCGCTTTGGCCAGCAGGCCGGCGAGGAAGTCGAGCTTGACGGCAAAGCGGGTGCAACCCTGGAAGCAGTAGCCGTGCATGAAGCCCGATGCCGGATGAAACGAAAGGATCTTGGCGGCATCGCGCAGCACGAGCACGTCCTCCCAGGGCACGAAGACATTGTCGAGCACAAGGATGGCGTCGTTTTCGTCGAAGCGCGACGACAGCGGATAGTCGAAGGGGTGGCCGACGGTGTTGGCCGTCTGTTCGTAGGAAACCCGGCAGAACATCTTGATCCCCGGCGCATTCATCGGGACGATGAACATCACCGAGAGCGACGGATCCTCGGTCACGGTCGCCGAGCTCTGGGCAAGGAAATTATAGTGTGTCAGCGCCGACGACGTCGCCACCACCTTGGCGCCGGAGACATAGATGCCGGCATCGGTTTCCTTGGTGATATGAACGAACACGTCTTTCACCGCATCGGCAGGTTTATGCCGGTCGATCGGCGGGTTGACGATCGCGTGGTTCATGAACAGCGCCGCTTCCTGGGCGCGCTTGTGCCAGGCGAGCGCATTGTCCTTGAAGGGTCCGTACCACGAGGCGTTGGCACCAAGCGTGTTCATCAGCGCCGCCTTGTAATCGGCCGTGCGTCCCATCCAGCCGTAGGACATGCGCGCCCATTCGGCGATGGCGCCCTGCTGGGCAACGAGGTCGGCAGACGATCGGGCGACGCGGAAATATTTGTGGGTGTAGCCGCCGGAGCCGGTGTCGGTGGGGGCGGTCAGGGCCTCTTTCCTCGCCGGGTCGTGCAGCGCATCGTAGAGCCTGGCCAGCGATCGGGCCGAATTGCGCATGGCCGGGTGCGTTGTCACATCGGCGATGCGCTCGCCGTTGATATAGACCTCGCGACCGTCACGCAGGCTTTCGAGATATTCGGCCCCGGTAAACGGGCGCGCCTTGTCGGCGCGAAAGTCCTCGGCTCTCATGGTTCTCCTCCTTGAGTTTCGTCAAGACTAGGCATTGATTGTCGAGGCAGCCATGGACAGAATGCCAAAATGACTTGCACTTTTTCGGGTGGTTAATGGCCGACATCATTCCAAGCTTCTTTGTCTACGGCGAACCAGAACAACAGCTCGAACCGGGGTTCTTCCACGTCGAAACGGTGATGGCTCGGCGTGGACTGCATCAAGGGCGGGTCAAGGCCCATAAGCACGATCAACTTGCCCAGGTGACCTACTGGTTTCGCGGACGTGGGTCGTATTTCATCGAAGACAAGGTTTTGGACTTTTCCGCGCCAGCCGTCAGCTTCGTGCCGAGCGGTATCGTGCACGGTTTCTCCGTCGAACCGCTGGAAAGCGATGCTTTCGTAATATCGATCGCCGACGGCTTGATGCTGTCCGCCCGGGAGAGAACAGTCCTGGCGCTCGATGCGCCGATCATGGTTGCCGGCGCCCGGGACGACCGGCAGTGGCAGCGCCTATCGTCATTGATGGACATGATCGCAGAGGAGTACGGCACGGGAGCTTTCGGTACCCAGTCGATGATGGCATCGCTGGTATCGGCGATCCTGACGCAGATCGCGCGCCTTGCCACCGCCGCGCCATCGCCGTCGCAGTCCCCCGATATGATGCTCGCAACACAGTTGCGGCGCATGATCGATGCGCATTTTCGCGAGAACTGGACGGTTGGGCGCTATACGAGTGCTCTTGCGACCACCCCGCACCTGCTTGCCAAGGCCAGCAATGCCGCGTTCGGGATGCAGGTGAAGGAACTGATCAATGAGCGCCGGCTGCTGGAAGCCAAACGTCTGTTGCTTTTCACCGTTCGATCACTGGAAGATATAGCCTACGAGATCGGACTGAAGGATGCCGCCTACTTCTCCCGTTTCTTCCGCTTGCGTACCGGCATGGCGCCAAGCGACTGGCGACGGCTCAAGCTGGCGGACGCGATCGTGCCATCCTGATTACGACTTTGCCTATCTGTCCCGACAATGCGTTCATCCATGCTTCATTACGGACCGCCGAGTGGAAGAAATCCCGATCGGATCCGGCCCGACAAAGTGTCTTTGCCGTGCCGATCAAACAATTTCCGGGATAATCATGATTGGGCCTTGAAAACCCTGAGCCACTGACTATCTAGGGCATCACTACCCGTATCGATGGCGTCCTGCAGCGGCTAAGCCCGCGCGTTTGACGTTGTCCGGGTCAAGAAAAGGCGCTCCCCGTCAAGGGTCGAGCGCCTTTTCTATTTCGGGGCTCTCCCGCATCGGGCGGCGGCGGGCCTGCCGTTCGTCAGCTTGCAGGTGCTGTGGTCACGAGACGTCTGCCGCCCTTCGCGTTTTCCGGGCGGTGAACCGTGTTGTGATGGAACAAACGCGTTTCCGGTGTATTGTTGTTACGGGAGGCCCCAAGATGTCAGTCCGTCACCCGAAAGGCAGACGCACGTCCGCAATGCTGCTGCCGTCAGCGCAATGGCCACGTCACGCGGCGACGGCTCAGGCGCGCCGTGCCTGGCTTCACGCGCTGTTGGGACGACCGGAGCCGGAGGATCGCGTGTTTCGTGAGAGCCAGGTGGCAGATGCCGGCGACGGCGGGATTGTTAGCGCCGGGGTTTATTTTGACGAATCCACAACGGTGAACCGGCAGCCGCGTCCTCACGATTACAGTTCGGCAGTGTCAGCGCAACAAGCGCCGGCGTCTGCGGCAACCACCGACGTCGATGCTTCCGGCGGAGCCTTGTGGAACGCGCTTTTGGGCGACGACACATCCCACGGCATGCAGCGCTTCGCCAGGCTGATCGCCCTTTTCATCCTTCTTTCCGGGCTGGTGTTCTGGTTGCTTGCGCCCTGAAGGGCTTGCAGAAGGTCGGAACCATTTCATTCGCAGCCGGTTCTACCCCTGGGTTCACAAACCGGGAAGGACTTCGCCATGCCATCGATCGACACAGCCAAAATTCTGATCCTCGCTACCGACGGCTACGAGCGCTCGGAACTGCACGTCCCGCGCGACGAACTGTCAAAGCGCGGCGCCAAAGTGACCATCGCATCGCTGGAAAAACGGGCCATCAAGAGTTGGGACAAGGGCGACTGGGGCGACACCGTTGACGTCGACCTGACGGCAAAGGACGTGTTCGTGCGAGATTTTGATGCGCTTGTGCTGCCAGGCGGGCAGATCAACCCGGACCTGCTAAGGAAGAACCCCGACGCGATGCGCGTCGTCACCGATTTCGTGCAGTCGGGCAAGGTGGTGGCAGCCATCTGTCATGCGCCGTGGCTGCTTGTCGAAGCCGACGCCTTGAAGGGGCGCAAGGCAACGTCCTATGCCTCCATCCGCAAGGATGTCGAGAATGCTGGCGCGCAATGGGTCGATCTGAAGGTCGTCAGCGACCACGGTATCGTCACCTCCCGCTCGCCAGACGATCTCGACGCCTTTGTTGCCAAGATCGTCGAGGAGATCGAAGAGGGTCGCCACGATCGGCGTGCCGCTTAAACTCGACAGAAACGAGGGCGACCGCCATCAGGTATCGCCGCATCTCGAGACACCATGGCCGGCCGGCGTTTGCTTCCGGTCGGGCCATTGACGCTCGTTACTGCAGCGCCTTGGCAAGGAAGGGCAGGCTGACATCCATGCGGTAATCGACCGAATTGTGGTTGTCCTCGAACTCCTCATAGGTGTGTTCGATGCCGAGTTGCTTCAGCGTCCGATGGATGCGGCGATTGCCGTAGAGCAGATTGTACTGATCCACAGTGCCGCAATCCATGTAGAAGGCCTTGAGCTTGCCGATGTTGTGCCCATGGGTCTTGGCGAGCTCAACGGGATCGCACGCCATCCAATTCTGCCAGCGGTCGTCGATGAGCTCGCAGGTCTCCAGATCGACCGGGAGCCGCAGGCCTTTGAAGGCCTCGAGGTTGGGATCGGGGTCGTAGCTTGCCGCCTGGGCCAAAACGAGGAGGACGGGGATGTCCTCATCGGCATGTTTCTCCCGGGCCTCATAGGCTCGAAACCAGCTTTCAATCGAGAGATCATGCCGCGCAAGCGCGCGCAGCACCATGGGAAAGTCAGCCGCCATCAGGTCGAAGCCGGCGTCTCCGGAATGGCTCGCTGCCGCAGCCCAGACATCCGGCCGCCGGAAGGCGTGGGAGAACGCGCCGTAGCCACCCGAGCTTTTTCCAAAAACGCCGCGCCGTCCGGTGCCGCCGCAGCCGAAGCGGGTTTCGACTGCCGGAAGCATCTCGTCGATGAGGAAATCCTCCCAACGGCCGACGACCTCGCTGTTGACATATTGGTTGCCGCCAAGAGAAGTGAAGCAATCGGGAAAGGCGACGACCACCGGCGGCATCTGCCCGGTCGCAATCAGCCGGTCCAGGCGCTCCGGGACGTTCTCGAAGAAGGCTTTCCAGGCGGTGTGCAGTGGGCCGCCGGCCGTAAAGCCGACGAGATCGACGAGCAAAGGCAGGCCGGCGCCATCATGGTTTGCCGGGATATAGACATCGACGTCGCGGCGGCTCGGATCCCCGAGCCTGTTGCTTTTAAGCACGTCGCTGTCGACGCTGAGACGGGACACCGTGCCCTTGGGATAATCTGACTTCCGCATTCTTTCCTCCTGATCGCTCCCCGGTTGTATCGCGCGCAATCGACACGAGCCACCATTATCGTCGGTTTGAAGACGTCCCTTCGAAAGGACGGCTCTCGGGATCGCGTAGGGCGCTAGCGCAAGATGCTCGTCAAGAACGTCATCACGGCGCCATTGAAAACATCGGGACCCTGCAATGGGGCAAAATGGCTGAGACCGGGAAGGACGTGAAGCGTCGCGTCAGGTAGCGTTTTGGCGAGATAGGTCATGTGCTCCTGCTCGATGAATTCGTCAAATTCGCCAAGGACCGCGGCCACGGGCACGGAGATACCGGCAAGTGCTGCCGCCGACAGGTTGGGCTGTGTCCGCTGCATCGTTTCGACGGCTGCCGAGAGCGCGTCGAAATCACCTGGCGTCGCCGAGAATGCGGCGTAGTCCTTCTGATGTTGCTGCCAGATGCGGCCGATAACAGGCGTGAACACGAACGGTTTGGTGCCTGTATCGTCGACGTTGCAGGCGAAGAAGAAAATGCCGGCAACGCGCTCGGGCGTTTCTTGGGCGAGGATCAGGGCGGTATCGGCGCCATCGCTCCAGCCGACGATCGCGGCCTTCTCGATCCCTAGCCGATCCATGACGGCGCGGGTATCGGCGGCCATCAGCTGGTAGCTGTATTCACGTGCGTCGCGTGTGCTGCGGCCGTGGCCGCGGCTGTCGATGATGACAGCGCGATAGCCGGCTTCGACGATTGCCGGGACCTGATAGCCCCAGTTTCCGCTGTTTCCCATGCCACCATGCAGCAGGATGACTGCGGGGCCGGAACCATGGCTCGCATACCAGATGCGTGCGCCTTCGTTTTCGACGTAGCCATGTTCGTGCGGCTCCGGAAGCGATGGGATCCCGTGGCTTTCAACACAAGTCAGATCAAGGTCGCGAAAGGTCATTGGATATCCCATTCTGTTCCTGCGTGAACGCCGTGAGATAGAGACCGCCGCGATTGCTGCAAGGGTGGCGGGTCGGCGGTTCCGATGTCGGGGAGGTGATCTTGCTTAGGCAGATTACCGCTTTCACCTGAAGTTGGTCCGAAAACAATCACGCCGGCCACCGGCAGGTGGCGTGGGCGGTTGGAATAACATAGTCCTTTTCCAGTCGGGCTCGTCACTCTGCAGATTGGCAAGCAGCGAGGGGCGCGCGGCGATCTGCGGTTGAGGATTTAGGCATCTTTACTTAAAGACCGTTAGAATGCACTCAAAGGCGATGCGCCTTGCACGGAACCCTCTCCCCGCGAACCGAGATGGAACAGTAATGACAGGTTCTTCCGACACCAATATTTTTGATCTGGCGCCGATCGCGATGTGGATCGAGGATTTCAGCGGGGTCACAACGCAGTTCGATCGTTGGCGGGCCGAGGGCGTGGTCGATATCCGCGCCTATCTCAGAGAAGACTTGACGCGTGTCGCCGCCTGCTCCAGCCAAATTCGTGTCCTGCAGGTCAATCGCCGGACACTGGACCTGTTTGAAGCCAGGGATCTCGATCACCTCTCCGCGAACCTGTCGAAGGTCTTTCGCGATGAAATGCTCGACAGCCATGTCAATGAGCTTGCCGAATTGTGGGAGGGCAAGACCGAGTTCAGCAGCAGCGCGGTCAACTACACGCTGTCTGGCCGCAGGCTCGACATTCAGCTGCGCGGCTCGGTGCTACCAGGATACGAGAACACGCTCGGCCGGTTGCTGCTGACGACGGAAGATGTCACGGCGCGTGAGGAGGCGCGCCGCAACGAACTGGCCAACCGCCGTTACGCCGAAGGTATCTTCGAGCATTCGCCGGTGTCGTTGTGGGTCGAGGACTTCAGTCGCATCAAGTTGCTGCTCGAGGATGTCCGTCATCGAGGGATCGTCGATTTTCGCGTGTTCACGGACGTCCATCCGGAGTTCGTGCGCCAGTGCATGAGCGAGATCAGGGTCATCGACATCAACCAGGCGACGCTCGACCTGTTCTGCGCGCCGGATCGGAACACGTTGCTGCAGCGTCTCGGCGACATTTTCCGCAACGAGATGGAGAAGCACTTCAAGGAGCAGTTGATCGAGCTGTGGAACGGCAATCTTCTGCACCACCGCGAGGTGGTCAATTATGCGCTCGACGGTTCCGAGCGCCACGTCCTGCTGCAATTCTCCGTGCTTCCGGGCCATGAAGGCGACTGGTCGCTGGTCCAGGTGGCGTTGACCGATATCACCGCACGCAAGAAGGCCGAGGCCTATCTCGAATATCTCGGCAAGCATGACGTGCTGACCAAGCTGCACAACCGCGCCTTCTACATGGACGAGCTGAACAGGCTGGAGCGCAAGTCGCTTCGCCCGGTCTCGGCCATCGTCATCGATCTTGATGGCCTGAAAGCGGCCAACGACCAGCTTGGCCACGACGCCGGTGATGCCCTCCTGCGCCGGCTCGGCGAAGTGTTGAACGGTGCGGTGTCGCAGCCCAACCATGCCGCCCGCATCGGCGGCGACGAGTTCGCCATCCTGATGCCGGGTGCCGACCGGCTGGCAGCGGCCACCATGGTCGAGACGATCAACGAACTGTTGAAGATCAACAACCAGTTCTATTCCAACGCTCCCCTCAGCATATCGCTCGGCGTTTCGACCAGCGATACCGGCGAATCGATGGAGGCGCTGGTCAAGCGAGCGGACCTCAGCATGTACGAGCAGAAGCGGGCGCGATACGCCACAAAGGAGAGCCGTGACGCCCAATATGCCAAGGCGGCCAGCGAGCGTGGCGGCGCAGCCTCGGCGGCCTAGCACCGTTTCTGCAGGACTGTCGTGCAGGCAAGGCGCCCTACAGCGCCGCGCGTCTTATTAGACGCGCAAATGTCGCTGTAGCGCTGGATTGCTGCATGTTTTTATCCTCAAATCGAATAGGATTTAAGGAAACATGCAGTAGGAAGAGAGTGGCACCTATCATCTGGCGCCGTCGATGAGCCGGTGGGGTATGTCTTCCCAGACGGATCGATCGAACAGGCGCATGTTGACACCCATGCGCGTCGCGTCAGTGCCGATCGGCGACCAATGGGTGGTGCAACCGCAGGTGCCGCAATGGTGCATCGTCAACGTGGCATCGCCTTGGACGTAGCCGACGAGCTTGCCCTGCGGGTCGCTGATCGAAACCTCTTCTGCGTTGTAATAGCCCCAAAGCGTGCCTAGTCTTGAACACAGCGAACAGTTGCAGCTGCCAAGTGTGTCAGGGCGGACACGGACGGAAAGGCGAACCGACTTGCAATGGCAACGGCCTTCGATCATGCGACCTTCTTCCCGTTTAGTGTCCTCGTGCAGAAATCCGGATGCGGATGATACCAGATCCCTGGAGCGAACTGTCACAGCCAAGGTTGTTCATGGCAATGGCAAAAATTTGGTGGTCGCTAGGATGCGGTCATCGGCTGCACTCCGGCTTGTCGCGACCCGGTACTCACTGGGGTAGCGTCGCTGCAATGACAGAGCAATGGTAAGCCGATCGTCTTCGCATTCGAATTGTTCGCCGATCATGATCGTCAGGCGGCGATTGCCCGTGCCGTCCGCACATGTCTATACTCCGGCCAAGGCTTCAATTTCTGAACAAGCCTCTCGCCCGATGGCCGGACTGTTGTCCGCCGCGTGATGCGTGGTGCCTTTGCGAACTTCGATGCCGCCGCCCTTAATCGAGGGCGTCAATTGCCAGCAAAACCTGTTGTCGCGGGAGAAAAGCATGCGCAGTTCCTGCCTGAATGTTCTGTCCTTCACCCTTATCGCCGCACTCGGCTCGGTTTCGCCATCGGCCGTCAGGGCCGCCTCGCCGGAGCCGGTCAAAGCCGAGCACGGCATGGTCGTCACCGCCCAGCATCTGGCGTCGGACATCGGCGTCGAGGTCCTGAAAAAGGGCGGCAACGCCGTCGATGCTGCCGTTGCCGTCGGCTATGCGCTTGCGGTGCTCTATCCGACCGCCGGCAACATCGGCGGCGGCGGCTTCATGACGATCCGTTTCAAGGACGGCAAGACCACCTTCCTCGATTTTCGCGAGCGGGCGCCCGCTGCTGCGACCAAGACCATGTATCTCGATGACAAGAAGCAATTGGTCGATGGCCTGAGCACCGAAGGATATCTGGCCGTCGGCGTTCCTGGGCCGGTGATGGGCTTCGAAGTCGCGCGAAGCCGCTATGGTACGCGTCCGCTGAAAGAGCTGATCGCGCCTGCCATCGCCCTTGCCAAGGACGGCTTTCGGCTGGAGCAGGGCGATGTCGATTCCTTTGACGGCGAAACCGAAAGGCTGGCCAAGGACCCGGCAGCGGCAGCAATCTTTCTGAAGCCCGACGGAAAACCCTTTGCCGTCGGCGAGACACTGGTCCAGGCGGATCTCGCCGCCTCGCTTACAAGCATCTCCGAAAAGGGAACCGACGCCTTCTACAAGGGGCCGATCGCCGATGCCATCGTCAAGGCAAGTGCTGACAAGGGCGGCATCCTCGCCAAGAAGGATTTCGAGCAATACGCCGTGCGCGAGCTTGAGCCGGTCAAATGCAACTATCGTGGTTATGACATCGTCTCTTCGCCGCCGCCATCCTCGGGTGGCGTCATCATCTGCGAGATCCTCAACATTCTCGAGGGTTATCCGATCTCCTATCTCGGTTACGGCTCGGCCGAAACCGTGCATGCGATGATCGAGGCCATGCGCCATGCCTATGTCGATCGCAACACGACGCTTGGAGACCCCGATTTCGTCGAGAACCCAGTCGCCAAACTGCTCGACAAGGCTTACGCGGCTGAGATCCGCGGCAAGATCGACCCGTTCAAGGCTGGCGTCTCGCAGGCGCTGATGCCGGAGGGGTTCGCAGAAAGCAAGGAGACCACCCACTATTCGATCATCGACGACGAGGGCAACGCGGTCGCCGTTACCTATACGCTGAACGGTTCTTTTGGCGCCGGCGTGGTCGCTCCAGGAACCGGCATTCTGCTCAACAACGAGATGGACGATTTCACAGCGAAGCCGGGTGCTCCCAATCTTTACGGGCTCGTTCAGGGCGAGGCGAACGCGATCGCACCGGGCAAGACACCGCTTTCATCGATGAGCCCGACCATCGTCTCCAAGGACGGCAAGCCGTTCATGGTGATCGGCAGCCCCGGCGGAGCGCGCATCATTACGATCACGCTCGAGGCGATCCTCAACGTGGTCGATCACGGCATGAACATCCAGGAGGCCGTCGACGCGCCGCGCATCCATCATCAGTGGCTACCGGACAAGGTGTTCATGGAGCCCTACGCCCTTTCGCCCGATACGCGCAAGCTTCTCTCGGAGATGGGCCATGATGTGCAGATCGACAAGAGCTGGAGCATCTGGGGGCAGGCGACCGGCATCCTTGTTGGCGGCGAAAGCCTGGCCGAAATCAAGGACGGCGGTGGCGCCCGCTACAACGGTGCGGTCGACAGTCGCATCGGCGCGGGTGCTGCCAGAGGCTACTGATCGACCGCTACGGGTCGCCTCGACGGTCAGTCCGGCTTGAAATTGCCGAGATGCTCGACCAGGTCGCGGGCGAGCGGCGAGAGGTCTTCGTCTGGCCGCAGGCAGATCGACAGGCGACGCGTCGCCCACTTGTCGGTCAGGCGGAGGGCGGAAATCGCCGTGCGACGGCATCGGCGCGCAGCTGTCTGCGGGACGATGCCGACACCGACATCCTGTGCGGCCAGACCGCAGACATCCTCGAAGCTGCGCACGCGCAGGCGGTAGCTCATCCGGCGGCCGATGCGGGTCGCCTGGCCCTCGATATGGGCCTGCAGGGCACTGCCTTCCGCAAGGCCGACGAAGGCGTGGTCGAGCAGATCCGTGAAGCTGATCTGTCTTGTTTCTGCAAGAACATGGTTCTTGGCGACCACGGCAACCAGCCGGTCGATCGCGAAGGGGATGAGGCGCAGGCCGGTCGCGTCGACGGCATCCGAGATGATGCCGATCTCAGCCCGGCCACCTGAGACGGCCTTGACGATGTCCGCGCTCTGGCGCTCCTTCAGGTCGATATCGGTTTGCGAGTGGGCGCGAAGCCAAGGCCCAAGACGGCCGGGCAGGAACTCGGTGATCGCGGCGGTGTTGGCGAGAAGGCGAATGCTCGCCCGCAATCCCCTGGCGTATTCGCCGAGCTCCCCATGCATATGCTCCATCTGGCGCAGTACGAGCCGGGCATGATGGGCGAGCGCATCGCCGGCGGCGGTCGTGGATACGCCCCTGCGGCCGCGCGCCAGAAGTTTTACGCCGCCGTTCTCCTCCATGCCGCGCAGCCGCTCGCTGGCGGCGGCCAGGGAGAGGTTCGCGACCCCGGCGCCGTGGGTGATGCTGCCTGCCTCGACGACGGCAAGAAACAGGCGAAGGTCGATCAGATCGAAGCGCATGCCGGCACGATAGCGGCAAATGTGCCTTCGGCATAGCCGAAGCCAACCTGCAGATCATCCGCATTGCGCTGTCGCAATGCTTCATGACTTTAGAGCCATGATCGAACTCTCCACATGGCTCACCGGCGCAATCGCCACCGCCTTTTTCCTCGCCGGCGTGGTCAAGGGCGTGACGGGTATGGGGCTCCCCACCGTCGCCATGGGCGCGCTCGGTGCGCTGTTGTCGCCGATTACGGCCGCCAATCTGCTGATCCTGCCGTCCCTCGTGACAAATGTCTGGCAACTGCTGGCGGGTCCGGCCCTCGGCCCGCTGATGCTGCGGCTCTGGCCGATGATGCTGGCGATCGGCATCGGTACCATCCTCGGCACGGCTCTTCTCGCGGGCGGCGATACGGCCCTGTCGACAGCCATGCTCGGGGCGGCGCTTGTGGTCTATGCCGGATATACGCTCATGGCGCGCCCGTTCTCAGTGCCGGCAAGGGCCGAGGTGAGGTTGTCTCCGCCTATCGGCATGATTACGGGCGTGGTCACCGGCTGCACCGGCGTCTTCGTCATGCCGGCGGTGCCGTATCTGCAGGCCCTTGGTCTGGAGAAGGACGACCTGATCCAGGCGCTCGGCCTCTCCTTTACCGTGTCAACGATGACGCTTGCGGCAGGTCTGCTGTGGCGTGGGGCGTTGGAGGCCGACAACCTGCTCCTGTCGGTGGTTGCCATCGTGCCGGCGCTGGCCGGCATGTGGGCCGGGCAGGCGATCCGCCGTCTGGTCAGCCCGACCACGTTTCGCCGGTGGTTCCTGGTCGGTCTGCTGCTTCTTGGCGCGGAGCTGGCCCTGCGACCCTTTTTCTAGCCCTAGAGCGTTTCCGATTTAAACGGAGTCACGGAAACGCTCTACCTCTTTGTTTCCAAGCATTTCCTAACGGAAAACCGCTTCGCACTTTTCCTGGAAATGCTCACGCCACATAGATCGGATTGCTGATGGCGCGGCGCACGGTCTGTTGTTGCAGTTCCACTTCGGTCAGTTGCCAGGGCAACCCGCCGCCAAGGGCCGCGGTGAAATCGCCGATTATCTGCGGCCGGCTCTTCTCTGCTGCGATTTCGGCGCGCAGGAACAGGCTCGGCCGCCCGGAGAATTGTCCGACCCAGCGGTCGTCTTCGATGAGTTGATCGGCAATCTGCCCTGTCGCGTCGAACCAGAGCAGCCGATCGCCTTTTGCTCCGTGAACGTCGGCCTTCGCGTCGACGGGCCCTCGGATCGTCGAGCCCATCGGCTGGCCATCGACCGAAAGTGCCAAATGCGGTCCATCAGGGCTCTCGGTGATATAGCCAAGCCCGGCCTTCATCGCGGCGAGGATCGCGTTTTCAGAAAGTTCGTCGAGCCACAGCACCGTCGTCGGTCGCGCAAGCACGAGCGGCCCTTCGGGCATCAGCCGGGCCGGCTGGTGGAAGTCGCTGCCGCCGATTGCCGAGATTTTCTTGCCCGAAGCCAGCCGCTGCTGATACCGGCCGAGCGATACCCAGTTCCAGGCCATCCAGTGAGATTGCCAGACTTCCATGCAGTCGATCTCCGGCACGTCGTAATCCCAGGGGATCGTCGGCTTGTCGTGGTTGATCGACAGCATGCCGCCGCGCTCATGCACCATGTCGGCAAGCGTGTGCCCATGCTCGGGCCGGGTCATGCGGAAATCGATCCAGTCGTCGACGCCAAAGACGTTGGCATGGCCGACTGCGGTCGTCACCTCCATCGCACGCACAAAGACGAGGTCGGCGGACGAGTTGGGATGGAAATAGCGGCGCTGGCTGATGGTGTTGTGGTCGGCGACGGCGAGAAAGTCGAGCCCGGCCTGCTTGGCGGCGGCGTGCAGCAATTCGGGCGAGCCTGCCGCATCGGAGTGGAAGGTGTGACAGTGCAGATCGCCGCGATACCAGCCGGCCGCCTTCCTGACGGGGAAGGTGCGTGCGGGCTGCGGTTCCAGCGCGCGGGGCGCATTGTCATGGCTGAACGTCAGCGTGACATCGGCACCTTCTGGCGGAAGCTTGTAAAGGCCGAGCATGACCTGCCAGCGACCGACCGGCATCTCCCCGTGGATGTAGCCGGGCGTGGCGTCGTCCGTTGCGACGAAAAAGCGGTCGCGGGCGCCGCCGCTCCAGCCGCGAAAGCCGGCATGGCTTGGATAGTCGGTCGCGCGCGGATCAAGCACCCCGAGATCGATGATGCAGTCCTCTGCCCTGGCATAGGCCATGGTGACATCGATGTGGGTCGTGCCCTCGGGTACGTCGAAGGGCACGTAGAGATACGGGTTGGCGGCCTGGTCGGCGCGTGTCACGTGAACGGTGGTTGTCATCATTCGCGGCGATCCTGCCTATTCGCCGGGGACGGGAATGCGGGCGCCGCTGCTGTCGAACAGCGTGACGTGTTCGGCGTCGAAGGAAAGTCGCACTGTCTTGTCCACCCGGATCTCGTCGTCGGTGAAGATGCGGGCCGTGACGCGGCCGGCATCCTTCCGCTCGATTGTCACCAGGCTTTCCGGCCCCATGTTCTCGTTGGCGAAAAGCTCGCCGGTGATGATGTTGCCGTCGTCGGGCCGGGCAATGCGCAGGTGCTCCGGGCGAACGCCGAGCGTCATCGTCTTGGCGTCGACCGCCTTGGCGATGGCGTCGGAAACCGGCAGTGCCGCGACCGACAGCCCCTCGGCGCGAAGCTGCAGCTTTCCGTCGATGATTGCAGCCTGCGCCGGCACGAGGTTCATCGGCGGGTTGCCGACGAAATTGGCAACGAAGGTGGTGGCCGGCCGCCGATAGATCTCGATCGGCGGTGCGAACTGGACGATCCGGCCCTTGTCCATGACCGCGATGCGGGTGGCGAGCGCCATCGCTTCCGCCTGGTCGTGGGTGACGTAGACGGCGGTCATGCCCATGTCGCGCTGCAGGTGGTTGAGAAACCCGCGTGCTTCCAGGCGCAGCTTGGCGTCGAGGTTGGAGAGCGGCTCGTCAAAGAGATAGACCTGGCTCGGATAGACGAGCGCACGCGCAAGCGACGTGCGCTGCTGCTGGCCGCCGGAGATCTGGCTTGGCAGGCGCTTCATCAGATCGCCGATCTTCAGGACGTCGGCGACCTCCTTTGCGCGGGCGTGACGCTTGTCCTCCGCTTCGCCGCGCACCTTCAACGGATAGGCGATGTTGTCGGCGAGGTTCATGTGCGGATAGAGCGCATAGTCCTGAAAGACCATGGAGATCTGCCGATCCTTCGGGTGCAGGTAGGTCACGTCCTTGCCGCCGATCAGAACCTTGCCGGAGGTCGGCGTTTCGAGCCCGGCGATCATGCGCAGGCTCGTGGTCTTGCCGCAGCCGGATGGCCCGAGCAGGCAGACGAACTCGCCGTCAGCGATCGAGAAGCTGATGTCTGGCAGGGCGTTGAAGGCGCCGAAGCTCTTGGAAACGTTCTGGAATTCGACAGAGGCCATGAGACTGGTTTTCCGATTACGACTTGATGCCACCGAAGAACCGGAAACCGAACTTCCAGTTCACGAAGAGGTAGAGCGCGATGACAGGGAGCGAATAGATGAGCGAGTAGGCGGCAAGCAGCGTGACGATCGGCGTGCCGGCCTCGGAATAGAAGGAATAGATGGCGACGGAGGCGGGCATCAGGCTGTCGCTGCGCAAGAGGATGAAGGGGATCAGGAAGCTTCCCCAGATGTTGACGAAGGCCCAGACGACGACCACGACGATACCCGGCCGGATCACCGGCAGAGCCACGTCGAAGAACGCCTGCAGCGGAGACGCGCCTGCAACCATCGCGCTTTCTTCATAGGAGCGCGGGATGGCGTCGATGAAGTCGCGCAGAATGAACATTGCCGTCGGCAAGAGCCCGCCGGCAAAGACGAGAATGACGGCGAGATGTGTGTCGATGAGCCCGGCCGCCGAAACGATCAGGAAGATCGGCACCATCGCAGCCGAGCCGGAGACCACCGACGAGAACAGCAAGAGCACATAGGTGACTGCGCCTTTTCCGGGGATTGGCGAGCGGGAAAGCGCATAAGCCGCAAGCGTTGCTGCCGCGCCGACGAGGACGACGCCGCCGAAGGCCTGCACCAAGCTGTTGAACAGCGCCTGCATGGCGAAGGTGTTCTGAAACACCGTAGCAAAATTGGCGAACGTGAAGGGTTCCGGGATGGCAAGGCCGAGTTCGGCGCGGGCGTTGAACGGCGCGAAGAGGAACCAGACGAGCGGTAGCGCGAAGATGGTGCCGAGCAGGGCGGCGACCACCGAAAAGCCCATGCGGCGGAAGTAGATACGGGAAGAGAAAGGCATCATTCGGCCTCCGCCGGCTTCTTGTGGGCAAGCCTCAGATAGACGAGTGCGAAAGCCAGGTTGATGAGCATGATGACCACGCCGACGGCCGCGCCCTTGCCGAACTCGAAATCCTTGAAGGCGATGCGGTAGGTGTAGATCGACAACAGTTCGGTCCGGTAGGACGGCCCGCCATTGGTCAGAAGGAACGGCGTGAAGACATTGAAGGTCCACATGGTGATGAGGATCAGATCGGTGACCACATGGCCGCGGATCAGCGGCAGGGCGATATCGCGCAGCTTCTGCCAGGAGGTTGCGCCGGCGACATCCGCCGCCTGGAAATAGCTCGGCGGGATCGACTGGAATGCCGAGTTGAACAGCATCATCGAGAAGGCAGCCCCCCGCCAGGTGTTGAAGAACACGATGACCCAGAAGGGCTGCTGCAGCAGCCAGTCTCCCGGCGGCAGGCCGAGACCGCGCATGATCATGTTCAGCGTTCCGCTGTCATAGTCGAGGAATGCGAACCAGGCGAAGCCGATGACCACTTCCGGCAGGATCCAGGCGGCAATGACGGTCGTCTGCAGAAAGGACTTCATACCGGGCGACACGGACTGGCTGAGCCAGGCGAGGATCAACCCGAGCAGCGCCTGGCCGATGAGTGCGGAGAGCAGCACGAACTGGATCGTCAGGATCAGCGAAAAGCCGAACTGGCCGCGGGTGAAAAAGGTGGCAGGATTGAAGAGGGTGAAATAGTTCTGGAGACCCACGAAATCCGGGTCGAGCGCGGTCCGTCCAAGCAATGTCCTGTTGGTGAAGGAAACGAAGATCACCCAGAAGAAGGGGATGATGACGAAAACACCGACCAATGCCGTTGCGGGAGCCAGAAAAAGGGCGCCCGCCCGCGTGGACAGCAGCGAGAATTTCTTCATGCGTTGAGTTTCCCATTGCAGGGCAAAGCGGTTCGGCAAGATCACCGGCCGGCCGATCGGCCGACCGGTGATATCAGGCCCGATCAGAGACGGCTGACCGTGTTCTCTTCACCGACGATGGCGATCACGGCGGCCTTGTACTGGGCCATCGCGTCTTCCGGCGACAGTTCGCCCGAGACGACGCTTTCGGTCATGCGCTGGATCTCGGTCGAGACCTTGTTGTAGTTGGCGTCATTGGGACGTGCCGTGGTGATGGGCAGCAGGACCTCGGCGGTCTCGGTCAGGAACGGCGAGTTGGGGATGGTGACGTCGTTTCGAATGCGGATCGCCGGCTGGATCTCCTGGAAGGCGGTGAGCTGCTCCTGGCTGTTCATGAAAGACAAGAGCTCCCAGGATTCCTTCGGGGCGTCGGTATGCGGGTTGATGACGAAGCCGGTGCCGCCGGACATGGTGACGAAGTCCTGGCCGCGCAGGCCCTTGCCTGGTTGCGCCGCCGGCATCTTCTTCCAGGTCATGACATTGTCACGGTCGGCGACCGCGAACTCGGCGTCCGGTGCGGTGACGGAACGATAGAACCAGTCGCCCTCCACCAGCATGGCGGTCTTGCCGTCGCGGAAGTTGGCGAAGGTGCGATTGCGCCCGTCGGCCAAGAGCTGGGCGCGCTGGTCGCCGAGCTTGTCGTCGACATAGATGGTCTTGTAGAGCTTCAGTGTATCGAGGATGCCCTGGCTGGAGACGATGTATTTGCCGGCATCGTCTGTGACCTGCTCGCCGGTGCCGAGCAGCGCCATCCAGTAGCCCTGCATGGTCGTGGCCTCGCCCATGGAGACGCCGGCATTCAGCTGCAGCGGGAAGGAATCCGGCGCCGCCGCCTTGATCTTGCGCGCGGCGTCGAGCAGTTCGTCCCAGGATTTCGGCTGCCACGCCGCCGCGTCGAGGCCCGCCTTCTGGAACAGGTCCTTGCGCACGAAGATCATGCGCGCGTCGGTGCCGAGCGCGATGCCGTAAGGCTTGCCCTGATAGCTCATCAACGCCTTGGTGCCGTCGGAAATGTGGCTCCAGCCTTCCCAGGCATTGACGTCGGCGCCGGCCACTTCTTCAAGCGATTTCAACAGCCCGCCCTGGACGAAGCTCGGGATCAGGAAGCCATCGAAGCCGGAGACATCCGGGCCAGCCCCGGTGGAGAAGTCAAGCGCGAGCTGCTGTGTCAGCTGCTCGTCCTCGCCGCCGAACTGATTGAGCTTGACGGTGACGTCCTTGCCTTCGGCCTTCATCTTGGCGGTAAAGGCCGGAATGACCTTGTTTTCGATCCACTCGGCCATGCCGCTGTTGACCCCGCCGACAACGCATCGGCAGGTGATGTTGAGCTCGGTTGCCATCGCCGGCCCGGACAGGGCCATGATGGCCGCCGCGCTCAGCAAATATGACTGAATCCTTCTGCGCATTGAAACTCCTCCCACGGTGGTCCGGTTCTCCGGACCGTTTCGGCTGCGGTGCATCCGGGCTGGAATCGGCCTCCTCCGGTCAATCCCATCCCGTCTGGACTTAAGAATGAACACGCTTTCATTTTTGTCAACACGCCATGAAGTGGATTCTGGTGACGAGGCTTATACGTGTTCATGCTCTTCGGGTTTTGCCGTCTATGAGGTGATTTCTACTGATATCTTGACGGAAGCGCGATCATTGGTGCAGGTTGAATTGAACACGTTTTCATTTTTGCGCAGAGCACTACCCCATGAGCGAGAAAACCGACAGGAAAGCAGGACGCGCCACGGCCGATCTGGTGGCACGAGAGGCCAATGTCTCGCGCGTCGCTGTCTCGCGCGCCTTCAATCCGAATGCGTCCCTGAAGCCGGAGAAGCGAGATCGCATCCTGAAGGTGGCACGTGAGCTGAACTATACGCCTGACATGGCCGCGCGTTCGCTGGTAACCAGGCGCTCGCATCTCGTCGGCATGATCGTTCCCGATGTCTGCAGCCCCTGGGAAAGCCAGGAGATCGACGCCTTGACGACCGCGCTGCAGGCAGAGGGCTTCGCCACGCTTCTGTTCAAGGCGAAGGCCGACTTCAGCATGGATCCGATGCTGCTGACCTATATGCGCGGCTTCAATCCCGACTCCGTCATCGCCTTTACCGAGAATATCGAGCCTGATGTTCTGAGCGGCTTTCTCGATCGTGCCGTTCCGATCTACGTGATCTATGACGACGCGGATGCGTTTGCCGGCAGGGCGTCCGATACACTCTATGACCGTCTTCTCGTGCGGCAGAAGGACGGCATCGAACAGGCAATCGCCTTGCTGCAAGGCTATGGTGCCCGTCGCATCGCCTATCTCGGCGGCAAGAGGCAGTCTCTTGCCAATACGGAACGGGAAAGGATGATCGCGCAGGTGCTGGCCGAGCGCGGCATGGCGCCGCCGGTTATCGTCCCCGGTGACTACACCTACGACACCGCCTATCGCTCGACGCTTGATCTCTTCCGGGTCGGATCCGGCGCCGACGCGATCTTTGCGGCCAACGACGTCGGGGCGTTCGGCGCGATCGATGCCCTCAGGCACGAACTCGGCCTTTCAGTGCCTGGCGATGTCAAGGTCGTCGGTTTCGACGACATCCCGCAGGCACATTGGAAAAGTTACAATTTGACCACCGTCCGCATCGATCTCGACGATCGCGTTCGCGCCCTTGTCCGGTTGATCCTTCGACGTCTCAAGACGCCGGATGCCGACCCCCTGGTCGAAACCTTGACCACCCGCCTCGTCGTTCGCGGCACCGTCGGCTGAATGGAAGAACATGACAGAAAAACGCGTGCATCTGGTCTTCAAGACCCATCTCGACATTGGCTTCACCGATCACGCGGAAAAGGTGCGTCGCCAGTACCACGACCGGTTCATTCCGCAGGCGATCGAGACGGCCGAGCATTTTTATGCCGAGGATCCGCGAGATCCGAAGTTCGTCTGGACGACCGGTGCCTGGCTGATCTGGGATCACCTGACGTCGCGCTCGGCCGCGGAGGTGAAGAAGCTCGAGCGGGCAATCGATCTCGGACTGATCCGCTGGCATGGCCTGCCGTTCACCACACATACGGAGTTGATGTCGCCGGAGCTCTTTCGCGCCGGCCTTTCCTATTCACAGGAACTCGACCGGAGGTTCGGCAAGAAGACGACTGCGGCCAAGATGACGGACGTGCCGGGGCATACGCTCGGCATGGTGCCGCTGCTGGCCGAAGCCGGCATTCGCTTCCTGCATCTCGGCGTCAACACCGCGTCGCCGCCGCCTGAAACACCTGACATCTTTCGCTGGCGTGCGCCCGGCGGCGCAGAAATCGTCGTCATGTATCAGCGATCCTATGGGGAGACTTATTTCCCCGAAGGTTTTGCCGACGGCCTGAGCTTTGCCCATACAAGCGACAATATCGGTCCGCAAAGCGTGCCGCAGACCGCCGAGGTCTATCGCGACATGCGTCGCGAGCATCCCGATGCAACGGTCCGCGCCGCAACACTCGAGGACTATGGCGGGTTGATCTGGGATGCGCGGGAAGCCTTTCCCGTCGTCGAGCACGAGCTTGGCGACAGCTGGATCCACGGCAGCGCCTCCGATCCGGTAAAGACCGCCCGTTTCCTGGCGCTTCAACGGCTTTACGACCGGTTCGCAGCCGAAGGCCTGACCGCCAGCCGCCTGGCTTTCGGGCAGAAGCTGACGATGGCGGCCGAACATACCTGCGGCGTCGATATCAAATCCTATCTGCGCGACGACACGGCCTGGTCCCGGCCCGACTTTGAGGCCGCCCGCAAGACCGACCACCGCTTTGCCTATACGGAAGCCTCCTGGCGCGAACAGCGCGCCTATCTTGATGACGCTCGCTCAGTGCTCGACGGCCCGGACGCAGCGGCAGCCGATGCCGCCTTGGCCGAATTGACCGTACCGGCCCTGATAGCCAGAGGAGACAGACGGACCAGTCTCGCCTGTGGCAGCTGGTCGATCGAGCTCGAGCCTTCGACCGGAGACATTCTTTCGCTGACCGCCCCGTCCGGGAGGTCCCTGGCTGGCCGGTCAGGTTCGCTGATCGCCTATCGCTACGAGAGCTACGACGCTACCGACGTCAACAGGCACATGGACACCTATCTGACTCATCGCCAGGAATGGGCGATCCTCGATCACGACAAGCCGGGTCTTGCCCGGTCCGGCGCGGCTCTCTCCCGTGTCTTTACACCGACCTTTCAGGCAGCGGACGCATCCGGCCTGCTTCTGTCCATGCCTGAGCAGGCGGTTGCCGGTTACGGGGCGCCGCGCCATATCGCTCTCGCCTTCTCAGGCGAAGACGACACGCTCGAACTTCACCTGACCTTGCACGCAAAAAGCGCCAACCGCATGCCGGAGGCGAGCTTTCTCTCCTTTATGCCAGCAGGGGATGTCGCGTGGAGCCTGCGAAAGATGGGGCTCTGGCACAAATCCGGCAACGTCGCTGACGGTGGCGGCGCGCAACTTCAGGCGGTCACCGGCGTTCGCGGCGATCTTGCTTCGGGTGGTTCGTTGTCGATCGAGCCGCTCGACACGCCCCTGGTCGCGCCCGAGGCTTGGGACTTCATGACGTTCTGCAAGACATTGCCGGACTTCAGCGAAGGCGTTCGTTTCAACATTCACAACAACAAGTGGGGAACGAACTTTCCGATGTGGTGGGAGGGCGATTTTTCCGCCCGCTTCCGGCTGCGACTGGACGACTGAATGCGAAGCCGACGGGCGGCGATTGAGATGAGAGCGCCGCTGTCGTCGGGCATTCGACGCTAACCGTTCGAATGCCTATGTCGTGCGAGGCCGGGCTGCATGCCCGGAAACTTCGGCGCCCGCCTCCCGAGGCAGGCCCAGAAAACGCAAGCTCGAGACAATGCCGATCGACGCAACCACCAGAAACGCCCAGCGGAAGTCCGCAACGGCTGCCGTTTCGCCGCCGCGAAGGGCTTGCGACAGATTGAGAACGGCGGCGGCAACCGCAACGCCCAGAAGCATGGCCACCTGCTGGAGCATGCTCGACAGGGTTGACGCCGAGCTGCGCTGGCTCGCGTTGATATCGGCAAAGCCAAGGGTATTGAGCGCGGTAAACTGCATTGAGCGGAAGAGCCCGGCAGCAAACAGCAGCAGAAGCGTCAGCAGTTGTGGCGTATCCGTTGAAAGCATCGCGCAGGCGCCGATCGCCAGTGAGGCGAGCAGGCCATTGCCGACGAGTATGGTGCGGAAGCCGAAGCGGCGCAGCAACGGCGTGGTCGCCGTTTTCATCGCGAGATTTCCGGCGAAGTAGGCGAGCACATAGATGCCGGTCTGGATCGGGGCGAGGCCGAACCCGACCTGGAAGAGTAGCGGAATCAGAAAGGGCGTCGCATTGATCGCGACCCGGCAGGCGGTGCCGGCCGACAGCGTCGACATCGCAAAGGTCTGAACCTTCAAGGCGGAGAGATTAAGCAGCGGATTGGCGATCGCCTTGAAGTGCCGTGTCGCCATGACCCCGATGGCAGCACCCGTTGCCAGCAACAGGACGATCGCCAACGCGTTGGCCGTGCCGTGGACGAAGGCTTCGAGCCCGGCCAACACCAGAGTGAGGCTGGTCGACGACAACACGAAGCCCTTGACGTCGAGGCGGCGTATCGCTTCCTCGCGCTGATCCGGAACGAAACGAAGCACCAGCGCCAGGCCGATCAGTCCGATCGGGATGTTGATCAGAAAATTCCAGTGCCAGCTGAACCAGGTGGTGATGACGCTGCCGAGAAGCGGGCCCACGACCGGGGCAATCAGTGCCGGCCAGGTGATGAGCGCGATCGCGCTGACAAGCTCCGACTTGCGGGCGTTCTTCAACACGATGATCCGGCCGACCGGCGTCATCAACGCGCCGCCGATGCCCTGCACCGCGCGTGCAGCGATGAACTGGCCGAGGCTTCCCGACAATCCACAAAAGAGCGACGCGAGGGTAAAAATGGCGATCGCGACGAGGAAGACGTTGCGCGCCCCGAAGCGATCGCCGAGCCAGCCGGAGAGCGGAATGAAGGCCGCCATCGTCAGCATATAGACGGTGATGCCGATGCTCATGGCGACGGGCTGCACGCCGAAGGAAGCCGCCATCTGCGGCAACGAGGTAATGACGATCGTCCCGTCGAGCATCTGCATGAAGAAGGCGATGGCGACGACGAGTGCGACGATGCGGGAATTGAAGCTGGCGGATGCGTCGGAAGCGTCCGTGCCGGAGGGGATCGTCGTCATCTGATCAGCGCCGGCCTGTGTTGCGAACAAGGATTCGGATAACCGACGAGAAGGAAGGGGAGCGCTCGATTGTAGTGGAATACGACATCATAGGGGCGATTCAGAGCTGATCACGGTTTCGCCGATCCACGGCTTTAAATGCGGATCGCGGTGATAGAAGGGCGGGCCACTCTACCGGTTGGCGCCAACGCCCTATATGCCTCGTCCGACGAGTGGATGTCGATGCATTTGTCGCAATCAATGCAGTCTTTGAAACACTTTACCTCGGTCATGAACTTCTCCGCGTCCATAGCGACGCAAGGACCGACCATCGCGCCCGGCGGGAAGGCCTATGCTGGTCTCGCACCAGCCGCAATCGTTCTCATAACGTATCGACCATGAAATCGAGATCCGGTCGGATTCGAAACTGTTTGCAAGTTGGCCGCCACGAGACTTCCGCTCATGTCACGTGAAAGTCGACAGCAACCAGCTGAAACCCGAGACGCGCAGCGATCCGTTGAGATGCGGCGTTGCTCCATGCGGTACTGTAGAACGGCGTTGGAGCGCGCCCGCGGACCTCCCGTGCTCATCCCGCCACGACGTCGAGCGCATAGCCATTACCGCGAAAATCCGGATGCGTTTCGACACCGGCGCAATGCACGGTGTCTGATATGCGAACGCTGCAGCAGAGCGACACGGCCTTGCCATCCACAACCTTCGCGAAAAACGGTTGCCTGTGCGGCACATCAGGCAGCCAATCCTGAAAATGTGCACGAAGCAGTTCGGCATCGGCCTCCGTAATGCGCACCGGTTCTGTGATCGGGGAACCAACGTCAACGGCCGCGTAAGCTGGGCCGGACCAGATCTTTTCGACCGGATCGTGCCGTTTCAACAGATCGAGATACCGGTCATGCAGGGCAGGCAAGCGGTCGAATGCCGTTTCGGACTTTTCCTCGCGGCACAATTGTCCGAGGTCATCGACAAGCCCATCCGGAAGATCGGCACGGCAGCGATAGATGGCTCCCTGACGCGTTCGCATGAGGTGAAATCGCGGCGGTGGGCGGGCGTCCCATTCGTTGGTCGAACGAAGCCTGCCATTGTCGTCGATGCGGTAGAGGGTATCGATACGGGCTTCAAGAAGGCGGAGATGGATATCGGTGTCGGGCAGCATGAGACGACTGTGCACATCTCCGACGAGCGGTGCAATCGCTCCCGGCAGAGATCGTCGTGGCGCAGCTGTCGGATGGCGCCTGACTGATCGACACAATGATTGTGTCAACCAGAAATGACGATCGTGCACGCCCCTGTGGGGCGCTCCGCATCAGGTCTGTTGGAATGCGGTGCGGTCGCCAAGCACCTCTCTGCCAGTTCAGACGCACTCCGGAATAACAATTTCGAGGCCTCCTGCCGCCTGCGAGACGCTCCGGCCTCTGGAAAATTTCGCGATCGATTCCAATATCTGAAAGGTCATCTCAACCTGCTTTGATATTGGAGGATCAGAGTCAGATGGATCGGTATTTCCTCGACCTGGCAATCGATGAAGATCAACTGAAAATGCTCCAGCGCGTGTTTCGACACGCCTGTTCCAGCAATGAACTGGCGCCGGATAGTGAAGAGGCGGATACGCTTGGGGCGTCACTCATTCAGATCTACCAGCGAGGCGTTCGCAGCGAGCTTGCGCTCATGCAGATGCTTGGCGGCGACGATCGGCGCGTGAGCGTGAACGATCGGGATCGGCCTCGAGCCGGTGTTTGAATAGGGCTGGCTAACTACTGCATGTTTCCATAAATCCTATTCGATTTAAGGATAGAAACATGCGGCCATTCAAAGTGCTACAGCGACCGTTGCGCGTCTCATAAGACGCGCGGCGCTGTAGCGAGGCAGTGCCGCTTCGCGGCAAAGGTAGGCAGGCGCCCGATATCTTGGCCGTCGGCAGACCGCTTTCGCCGGCGCGGTAAGCCCGTGCCGCCATCTGCAATAGAAGATGTCGTCCGGCAAACGACACGGCTTGTGGGCTGCCGCGGTCAGTTTGCAGCGAAGCAGTAAAAGAGGCCGTCGCCGCCCGTTCCCTTGAAGGCCTCCTGGGTGCAGCCACCGCGGGTCGCATGCGAGGCGTTCCAGGACTTGGCTTCTGCGCTATCGTTGAGGCCGGTTCGGTCGCTGTGGCCGACAATGGCCGCGCCGTCGGTCCCGCCCAAGGTCCAGTTGCCGCAGGTCTCCGGCGCGGCGGTGCCGTCCGCCTTCGAGCCGGTCAGAATGTCATGCCGGTTCGGCGTGTCGCCGCGGCCGTTGATGACCTCGCCCTTCTCGTTGAGCGCGGTTTGCTTCGTCAGGTTGTTCTTGTCGCTATGCAAGGAGGCGACATCGTCGGCGATCTTTTCGCTCTTGGCATTGTACCAGGGCCCGGCGCCGATACGGTCCTTGGCATTTTCCGCGTCGGCGGAAAGATAGGCCTTCCAGGTCTTGCCGGTCGAGCCGCTCGTCGTGGCCAGCGTGTTGCAATAGGCATCGGCACCGGCGAGACCGCCAAGATTGCCGCCCTTGCCCGGATTTGCACTAGTGACGAAGAAACTCATCGTCGTATCCTGGGCGTAGGCCCCGACGATTGAACAGGCCAGAGCGGCCGCGACAAGTACGAGCCTGCGTTTCATGGCGTTTCCTCCCGGTGCTGTTTGAACCGGATGAAGCCTAGGGGCAGCCTGGATCGGAGTAAAATCGAAATCGTGTGATCCGTCCGCCGACAAGCGTCGTCGCGATCTCCATTCGACGTCCCGGACAAACAGGACATTCTTGTCGGTCCACCCTTTCCGTCGGCTCCGGTTTGCCGACGCCGAAGAAAATGTGTGAAGGGAGAGGCCGGTTTCGGCAGAAAAGGCATTGTCGCCTACATTTGCTGCGTGTTTTTATCCATAAATCGAATGGGATTTAAGGAAACATGCAGTAGGTCAAGCCGGGCATGTGCCCGGCTGACCGCAGGCAGCCTGTGCAAGAGACAGGCTGGAAAATCTCGGCTCAGTTCAGCCTGAGGTCGATGCCGGGATGGAGCTTCTTCAGATTGGGTAGGGACTTCGACTGCCACGGAATCTCGGAGGTTCCGCGCACGGTCAATTGCACGTTCGGACGGTTGCGAGCCTCGATCGTCAGTTTTGCGAGCAGATTGATCCCCGACGAGTTCAGGAACTGCAACTCGGTCAGGTCGATCGTCATGCGCTCAGGCTCGGCCTCAAGCACGCCCATGGCAAGGGAGAAGATCGGGGCATAGGCCTCCGTACCGGGAAGCCGCATGGTTCCCTCGAAGTGTATGTCATTGCCCTCGGACCAAATGCGGTAGTCCTCGTCCTTGATTTCCATGTTCACCTGCTTGTCAGTTCGAGATATCGGGGACGGGGATCGAGGCATAGGTCTCGAGCGCGATGCCGCCGCCGTCGCCGTTGGGTCCAAAAACCCAAGCGAAACGGACGCCATAATCGCTCATTAGTGTTAATAGACCAAGACCAGATCCACTCTTGCCGGTGCCGATTGCGTTGGCTTCGATGCGTTCGATCAGAAGTTCGCCCGGATCACCCGTCGTGATCTCGGAAAGCAGATCCTGGAAGCGGGCTGCAGTCTCACCATCGACGAAGTTCGACACCTTGGCGCGAAAGTTGCTGTCGTCGATCGAGGCCTCGACCATTATGCCGCCTGTGGCACGGAACTTGATCGCGTTTTCGACCAGCTCGTTTGTCAGATAGCCGATATTGTGGCGAACTTCCTTGTAGGCGTTACGTGAGGTGCGGTAGCGCATGGCGATCAGCTCGGCGACGAAATCCGAGGCGATGGCGCAATGTTTCCAGCTTAGATTGAGCTGGCCGTCATAGAGGCGCAGTCTCGTCACGCTTTCGTTGGAACCCCTGGTCAGGTCCGCCGGTCCGTACAAAGTCGTCATCTGCTCACCTGTGTCTCATGACCACGAGGGTAATGTCGTCGTGTATTTTCTGCTTGCCGATATGCGCCATCAAGTCGTCGATGATACCTGATTTCGCATCTTCGGCGCTGCGTCCGTAGAATTGCCGCGCACTGTCGCAAAGCCGCTCGATGCCGAACAATTCGCCTGCCGCGTTTTCTGCCTCGGTCACACCATCTGTGTGCAGGATGATCATGTCGCCGCGGGCAAATGCGACCTCGCGCGTGGCGACGAAACGCGAGATATCCGACTCCAGACCGATCGGCAGGCCCAGATCCAGCGTATCGATGCGCTCCACCTCTTCGCTGTTGCGAACGACGATCAGCTCCTCATGCTGCCCGGAAAGCGTCAGGCGGGCACCATCATAATCGAGGAATGCGAGGGAAAGATGCTTGTCGGTGTTGGTGCGCACGATGTTCTTGTAGATCGCCCGGTTCAGGCGGTTCAGGAACTGATTGGGATCCATGTCGCCGGCTTCCTGCAAGGCACGGGCGACAGACTGGACCATCAGCATCAATACGCCGCTTTCAAGGCCGTGGCCGGTCACGTCGCCGATGCCGATCTTCAACCGTGCGCCATCGCGCAGGACATCGTAATAGTCGCCACCCACTTCGTCGGCGGGGCGCATATAGGCGGCAATGTCGAGTTCTGCGATCTCGTCAAGCTCGCCAGCTTTCGGCAGCACCATCATCTGGATTTGCCGGGCGACCGCCAACTCGGCGCCCAGGCGCAGGTTCTCACTGCGCAACTGCGTATTCAGGGCGGAGATCTGCTGATTGGCCTCCTCGATCTGCTTCGTGCGCTCTTCGACGAGATGCTCGAGGTTCTCGGTGTGGAAGCTGATCTCTTCGGCCATCCGGTTGAAGGCCGTGCCGGCCTCGCCGACTTCGTCGCGCGTCGAGATCGGCACCCGGACCGAGTAGTCCTTCGCCTGGATGCGTTTGGCGGCGCCGGCAAGCGCACTGATGCCGGCGGTCACGCGCTTGGAGATGCCGAACACCGCCGCCGTCACGAAGAGCAAGGACGCAAGCAGCGCCAGGATCTGATAGACGAGAATGCGGTTGGTCGCCTGCGAAATACCTGTCTGGGCGGCAAACAGCGACGCATAGATTTCCCGCTCGGGAACCACGATGCCGAGCGACATCGTCTCCATGCGCACCGGGCCGGACATCCAGAAATTCTCCGGCAGCAGCTGCTTCAGGAGAACGAGATAAGGCACTTTCTCGCCGGCCTCGTCGAGCATGACGCGCTGGATCACGCCGTCCTGCCCGAGCGGTAGCTGCGCAATGGCCTGCTGAGCACTCTTGCGCAGCGAGCGGTCGGCACCGGTCACACCTTGTGTGCCGGTATCGCTTGAGGTCTGCAGCCCGATCGTCTTTTCGCCGGCAGGGTTGATGGCGAGCACGTTGCCGTCGGACATCGCCAGGAAGCCAAAACCGCTTTCGGCGACCTTGACGTTCTGCACGACCTCGGCCAATTGGTCGAGCGTGATGTCGGCGCCGGCAGCACCTGCCACGGCCTTTCGGTCGCGCGTCCAGAGCGGCTGGAAGAAACTGACGATCAGTTTCCCCGTGGCGGCATCCGTATAAGGCGCCGTTTGCGTGGTATCGGCTGCAACGGGCCTGAGGCTCGGATCCTTCGCCCATCCCTCCCAGGACTCGTAGAGGCCCGGGAAGAAGAAGTTCCAGAAGTTGGCCTCATTGTGACCGGGGTAGAGACGGTCGAACGTCTGCGCCTGATCGGCATAGGGCGCCATCCGCAAGATCGGCCGCTCCTTTGGTCCGACGTAGTACATCTGCAGTTTGGAGCGGCCGTGCGCAAGCAGGGCCGGAGCAACCAGATCGAGAACGGCGCTGTTCTCGATATCGGTCTGCACCTCGGGTAGCGGCTGGTGGTCGGGGCCAAGGAGATAGCTCCAAACGCTGACGCTCGAGAGCGGTCCCGGAAGGTTCTGCGCCCACCCACCTTTGGGATCGTAAGCCACGGTAACGGATTCCGGTGCGTGCCGCGCCAGTGCCTCTCCGACGTCGGAGCGGCGCACGGGGCGGTCGATCTGCGCCTGGAGCACGCCCGCGAGCGTGGCGACGTCGGCGTGAACCTGGCCGAGCAGAAGATCAACCCGCGCGGCCGTCGATTCCGCGTAGGTGAGCATGTAATCTTCGTTTGCCTTTTGCAGGCCCTGCCCGACCTCCGTCGTCGCGTCGCGCGACAATCTTTGAACGTTCCAGAGCGCCAGGCCGCCTGTTACCAGGAGGTCGAAGAGCACGGCGCTGCCGACGACCAGCACGAACTTGGCGCGAAAGGATCTCAAACCGAACCGGGAACGTTGGACATTGCTTTCGCTCATAGTGGTTTGCGCCCGGACGCTGCCCAGATCGGCCAGCCTGCATAGCCCTTCGGATGCAGTGCCGCGAAGATGTGATCCCGGAAGCCCTGGCGAAAACGGTCGATGAATTCGGGTGCTTCGCCGTGTCTCGCCGCCATTGCCGCAAACATCTTCTCCCAGCCGGCGATGACGTCGGCGAAATCCTGTGGGTCACCGTCCAGATTGGTGACCATGAAGGATTCGACCAGGATGTCGTCGAAGCCCGCGTCGGCGAGATAGCGGCGGCTCTTTGGCCCTAGTTCCACATCCATCTCGAAATGGCTCAAAAGCCTCGCGAGCTCATTGTAGGTCCATTGGATGCTTTGCGCCCGTGGCTCGCCGAGGCAGTGCGAGTTCTTCTCGTTGGTGATGTAGACGCGGCCGCCCGGCTTCACGATCCGATAGAACTCCTTGAGAAGCAGCTCCGGCTGATTGAAGATCTGCAGCGAATGCCGGCAGGTCACGAAGTCGAACTGGTTGTCCTCGAGTAGCATCTCCGACGCGTCGCCGTAGGTATATTCGATACCCGCCACGCCGAACTCCGCCGCCACCTTGCGGGCATAGGCGAGGCTCGGCTTCGAGTGGTCGAGGGCGACGATCCGCGCCGGCTGAAACTCCTTCTGCGCGAGCACGGCGAAATCGCCGATGCCGCAGCAGATGTCGGCCATCGCGATGCCCGGCCGCATGCCGTGGCGCGGCAGGATGGTGCGCTCGTGGCGCCAGGTCATTTTCGTCTGCGCGCGGAGGATGGGAATGAAGCTCGTATCCTCGACGAAACTTTGACCGGGATAGAATGTCGAATCGTACACTTCCACCGTGATATGCGGCTCGATCGCGCTCAGATGCCCGAACATGCGCGTGGTCCAGCCGACGACGCTCGACGTTACGATCACCATGCGCAAGTCGGCGCGTGCGCGGCACGCATCGAGGGCAACCCGCACGAAGGCGTGGAAGGCGGTGTTGTTCATCTGGATCAGGCGTTTCACGTCGATGTAGAGCATGCCGCGCACGTCGTCGATCGCCTGCTTGAGCATTGCGATGCTATCGGCGATCTCGTCGATCGATCGCGGCCGGATGACGCCGGCGAGCGAAAACACCTGGCTGTTGGCGTCGAACGCTACCTTGAAGTTGGGGGAAGGGCCTGCGACGCTCAACTCACCAGCCCTTCCAGCGGGAGGTCTACGATCAGTGTCACTGCAGGCGACGTGTTTTCCTCGATGCGGATGCTTGCGTCGAAATTGATGGCAAGATCAAGAAGGATGGATTCGCGGCTGGGCGCCATGTCGGTCGAGATGGCATCGAGATAACGGGAATGTGCATCGCTGCGATCGATCTTCGACACGGCCTCGTGGTAGAACGGAATCTGTCCGGGCGGGCAGGGAAACGTGATCTGAACCCGTTCCGTCGGCCCGTTTCGATAGATCGCGAGGCCGATTTGACCGCTGGACGAGCCGCCGCGGAAGGAAACTTCGAGCAGTTCGTTGAGCGCCGACGAAAAGAAGTTCGAATGCCGTACCGGATCAGCCCTGTTGTGGCTGATCATGCGGGCCAGATAGGTAGAGAGATGGTCGCAATGCTGCCACTCTGAAAGAAATGTACCCATCTCCATTTCGAACTGGAGCAAGGGCTCGAAAACTGCTTCAGCTGGAACACTGTTACCGACGTTCATGCTTGCTTTGTCCTCCATCTGCGGAACTTTGCTACGGCCCACAGGCACTTTCCAGGCTGAATTATTAGGCACACAAACCGGTGAGAGCGGTCAGGCGGCCCTTGCGCCGGTGGCCGACTCGACAGCGTAGCCCCCCGCTGTCTTATGATATTTCCATCGTCGACGATTGGCGCAAGTAACTGTCGATTGTATTGGGCGGCATTGGAACACCAAGGAAATAGCCCTGCAATCGATCGCAGCCTTCGTGGTCCAGCCATAGGGCCTGCGCCCGCGTTTCGACGCCTTCCGCGGTCACTGACATTCCCAGCCCGTGCGCGAGCGCGATTATCGAGCGCACGATCACCTGACTCTTCTCGTCGTTCTCCAGATCCTTGATGAAATAGCGGTCGATCTTGATCGTGTCGAACGGGAAGTTCTTGAGATAGCTCAGCGACGAATAGTAGGTGCCGAAATCGTCGAGCGAGATCTGAATGCCGAGGACGTTCAGCGTATTGAGCGTGTCGAGATTGTTGGTCGTCTTCTCAAGAAGAACCGATTCAGTGACTTCGAGTTCGAGCCGGTCCGCCCGCAATCCGACCATATCCAGCGTCTGCGACACGCGATCGGTGAAGCCGTCGTGCAGGAACTGCGCCGGAGACAGGTTGACGGCTACAGTAAAATGCGACGGCCATTTGGTCGCTTCGCGGCAGGCCTGCTCAAGCACCCACTGGCCGATATCGCTCATCAGCCCATCGGCTTCGGCCATCGGCACGAAGACATTGGGCGGAATGATGCCCACCAAAGGATGACGCCACCGCACCAGCGCCTCGAAACCGACTATGGTGAAAGGCGGCTTCACCAGAGGCTGATACTCGATGGAGAACTGGTTTTCCTGAAGCGCGGTGCGTAGGCTCCGGCGCAGCATTTCCCGTTGTTCCAGCACGATCAACATTGAACGGCTGAAGGTTTTGGCGCGGCCGCGGCCTTCTTTCTTGGCCGCATAAAGGGCGATATCCGCGGCCTTCATCAGTTGCTCGCCCTCGTTGCCGTCGGGGGGCGCGATCGCAATGCCAATACTTGCACCGACGAAAGCCGAAATCCCGTCGATGGTGAAAGGCTCCTTGAAGGCGTTGACCACAGCATTAGCCAGTCGCTCGGCTTCCGCGGGCTGATCGGCGTCGCGCTGAATGATCGCGAATTCGTCTCCGGCAAGCCGGTATGCGACCTCGCCCTCGCGCAGCACGCCGCGGATGCGTTCGGCTGCCATCCTCAGCACCGCATCGCCGGCACCGTGTCCGAGCGTATCGTTGATCGGCTTGAAGTCGTCGAGGTCGATCTGCATCAACGCCGGCTTCTTTTCATGAACCGCCGGCAACACGCTTCGCAGATCATCGCTGAACTGACGCCGGTTGGGCAAGCCAGTCAGGGCATCGTGCGTCGCCTGGTGAAGCAGCAGCGCGCGCTCGTTCTCGCCCTGGCTCGCGGCTTCCCGCCGGACCGATGCCCCGTCCGTCTCGATGACGCCGATGCCTTGTCCGGCGCGAAAGACGAGCAGTGTCCGCCGTGATCGATTGGACCCATCGATGATTTCGATGCTGCGTGGAACGCCATTGGCAAGAACCGACTCGGCCATTGCCTTCGAGGCCGGTTCCAACAATTCGGGGTAGACGTGCCAGAGCGTTGCATCGACCAGTTCAGCCGCCTCGTAGCTTCGCTGAAGTGCGACCGAGGCCCCGACGAGATGAAGAGCCTCATTATAAAGCGAGATGACCTCGTCGGTATTGCCAAGGACGGTATCGTCCACGGAAGATGCAGCAGACAACGTCGCGTCAGTGCCTGACATTCTAGCCTTTCCCTTTCCGTCGCGGTTTTGACTGAACCGCCTGCGACCATCGATATGTTCGAGACGCCGGTGCTCGAAATACACGGTCGTGCTCTATTTCAGTCGATCCTCAGCAAAGCTATCGCGAAACGTGTCGCGGTCAATGCTGCTCGCTTATGGTGCGACCGGACGCTGAAGCTCCGTGGGCCGAACCGAGTGTCAAGCACAAGGATCTTCTCTGTTCGGTTGCAATTCTGTAACTCTTTCTATCACTTGCGGATAATGCAGGCAATTTTCGTGCGACTCGATAAGCATAGCGATATCTAGCGACTGATGGCTCTACTCATCGGTCATGGCTAAAATAGTGTTATCTTGCCAACAGCGCCGGTCGTCAGCATTAACCATTTTTGGTTGAACCGGCAGGGCGTTCCAATGGCTTTGCGCATCATGCAAGCGCCTGGCAGCTCTCACGTTCGATCGGTTTCCCAGCACGACAGTGAAACGATCCCACCAACGGCATAACCTCAGGTTATGCTGCTCTGCAATTTTTGTCGTCTGCCGACCAGACGTCGAATCGTTATGGTGATCCACAAGAAAAGAACGGGAACGACTGTCGTTCGCCCCGTGGCGCACGGCAAACATCAAATACATTCAGCGAACAGGACGCGGCTTGCCCGGCGCAGGGTCGATCCGTGCCCGCAATGGAGCGAAATCGTCATGGATGGCGCTGTCTTGCACTTGGGGAGTGGCAAACTGACAATGACCAAGGACGATGCTCTGGCCGCCAAAGGGATGCCTTCCGCAAAAGGCCGGGCGCGAAAGCCGCTTATCAAGCTCGACAAGTTGAGCAAACACTACGGCAATCACACGGTGCTCGATGGCATCGACCTTGAGGTGATGCCGGGAGAGGTGCTGGCGATCATCGGCCCGAGCGGCTCCGGCAAGAGCACGCTGCTGCGCTGCATCAACTATCTCGAGCCACCGGATGGCGGCCATGTCACTATCGGCGACATCTCGCTCAACGCGGCCGCACCCGCCGGGCGATCGGAGCTTTCGACCTTGCGCCGCAGCGTCGGCATGGTCTTCCAGTCCTTCAACCTCTTTCCGCACATGACGGTGTTGCGAAATGTCAGCCTGGCGCAGGAGCGCGTTCTCGGACGCAGCCGCAGAAACGCCGACGAACGATCGATGCAATTGCTGAAGCGTGTCGGCCTGGCCGACAAGGCTGAGCAGTATCCCGGCCGCTGTTCCGGCGGCCAGCAGCAGCGCATCGCCATTGCGAGAGCGCTCGCGCTCGACCCTGAAGTCATGCTCTTCGACGAGCCGACCTCTGCGCTCGATCCCGAACTCGGCCTCGAAGTCCTCGCTGTCATGAGGGAACTGGCAGAAACCGGCATGACGATGATCGTCGTCACTCACGAAATGAGCTTTGCCGAGAATGTTTCCGACACGGTGATGATCATGGCCGATGGCAAGATCATCGAGAAGGGGCCGTCGGCAGACGTCATGCGCAATCCGCAGCAGGAGCGCACCAAGCGCTTCCTTCGGGCGGTGCACGACCGATGAGCACGGCCGACGTCTTCGCCATATTGCGCGGGCTCCCCTGGACGGTCGCCCTGACGCTCGGCGCGTTCTTGGCCGGCGCCGTGCTTGGGATGCCGCTGGTGGCGGCCAGGCAGAGCCGCATCCTGCCGCTGCGGATCGTGGCGATGGTGCTCATCCAGATCGTGCGCGGCATTCCGCCGATCCTCTGGCTGTTCATCATCTTCTTCGGCCTGGGAATGAGCGTCTTCCCGATCAGCCCGTTCAACGCGGCGCTGGCCGGGCTCGGCTTGATCGCGGCTGCCAACATGGCGGAAATCTACCGCGGCGCGCTGGCCTCGATACACTTCGGCCAATGGGAGGCGTCGTCGGCGCTGAACCTTGGCCGCTGGTCCACGCTGACCGACGTCGTCGCCCCGCAGGCCTTCCGCGTCGCTCTGCCTTCGGCGGCGAGCTACCTGATCGGCCTGATGAAAGAGACGGCCGTGGCTTCGACCATTGGCGTCAGCGAACTTGCCTTCCAGGGCAACCAGCTGTCGCAACTGACATTCCGCGGTCTCGAAGTCTTCGCTCTGGTCGGCATGTTCTACATCCTTTTGAGCCTGCCGGTCGCCTGGCTGTCGCGCGTCGCCGACAGCTATCTGCAAGCAAAGGTGGCCCGCTGATGTTGCCGAGCTACGAAGAACTCTCCGCCTGGCTCCCCGATCTCCTGTCGGGTCTGTCGATCAGCCTGCAGGTCACGGTGCTCAGCCTCTTGATCGGCATTCCGTTCGGGCTGCTGCTTGCACTTGGCGTGCTCGCCAAGAGCCGGTTGACAAAGATACTGGCTCTGTTCCTGGTCGAGGTCGGCCGCGGCGCGCCGGCGCTGGTGCTGCTGCAGTTCATCTATTTCGGCCTGCCGACATCGGGCCTGACGCTCGGGTCCTTCACCGCGGCCGTCATCGCGCTTGCCTGGAACACCGGCGCCTATACCAGCGAGATCATTCGCGCCAGCCTGCAGTCGATCCCGCATGGCCAGCGCGAGGCGGCCGTCGCAATTGGTCTCAATCGACTGGATGCCTTGCGCTACGTCCTGCTGCCGCAGGGCTTGCGCGTCGCGCTTCCGGCGCTGCTCGCCTTCTCGATCCTGATCTTCCAGGGCACGTCGCTGTGCTTCACCATCGCGCTGCCGGAACTCGTCAGCCGCGCCTATGAAATCGGCTCGAACACCTTCCGTTATTTCCCGGCGCTGCTAGCCGCCGGCGTTCTCTACGCCTCGATCTCCATCCCCGCCGCTCTCCTCGTCAGTCATGTCGAAAAGCGCGCCGGCTCCTACGCGCAACGCTGAACCAACACCACGAAAGGGCATTCAGGCATGACCACATTTGCGACCAAAACCCGCCTTCTGCTGACCGGCATCGCCGGCCTCCTCGTATCGAGCCAGGTGGCGCTTGCGCAGGATTGCACCCCGAAACACACCTTCGCCACCATCGAAGAGGGTACGCTCACGGTTGCCGTCACAACCTATGTGCCGCATTCCTACCTGGACGACAGCGGCAACATGAAGGGCATCGACGGCGATATCGCTGCGGAATTTGCCAAGCGCGAATGCCTGAAGGTGAAGGCGGTCGCCGTCGATCCGGCCGCCGCCATCCAGTACGTGCTTTCGGGTCAGGCCGATATCGCCACCGGCGACTGGTACCGCACGGCCGAGCGCGCCAAGGTCATGAACCTCTCGGCGCCGCTCTACACCGATCAGATGGCAATCTATTCCAAGAACGGCTTCGCGGATGTCGGCGACCTTGAAGACAAACAGGTCGGCACAGTGCAGGGCTATCTCTGGGTCACCGACCTGAAGACCATGCTCGGTTCCAAGCTGAGGCTCTATCCGAATTCGGTCAACATGCAGCAGGACCTGTTCTCCGGCCGCATCGACGTGGCGGTGGACGGCTATTCGACCGGCGTCGTCGCTGAAAAGAACGGTGCGCTCAAGGACGTCAAGGTCAAGGTCGCTGCCTCCGACGACCGGGTGAGGGCGACCAAGGAAGCCGCACAGGCCGCGTTCCCTTATTCCTTCAACGCCAAGGAACTGGGTGTCGCGCTGGATGCCGGGATCGAGGCGATGCATGCGGATGGCACCATCGTCGGCATCCTGAAATCCTACGGCCTTGACGGTACGGCGGCCGAGACCGGCGCGCCGCGCCTGGTCCAGTAATATAGTTGCCAGCCGCAACAGGTTGCGGGAGCCGCTAGGCTCCCGTCCCCCCTCCCGGCAGGGATGCCGATTAGCGAACAATTTGATATCGGAGACAAGACGATGACTGTCTACACAGTCACGCGGAAGACGCAGTCGTGGTACGGGGAGCAGATCGGCATCCTCATCCTCGATGCTGCGTACCCCTGCGTGCCCGGCAATGTCGGCAACGCCACCACCTATGACTTTCCGGTCCGCTTCCAGGAGGTGCGCGGCGCCTCGATCGACCGGCTGCTCAACCAGCGCGATCCCGCACTTCGCGACGTCTTCATCGAAGCGGCCGTCGAATTGCAGAACCGCGGCGTCAAGGCGATCACCGGCGCCTGCGGTTTCATGGCCTATTTCCAGGAAGAGGTCGCAGCCGCGGTCGATATTCCGGTGTTTCTGTCGAGCCTGATGCAGATCCCGTTCATGCATGCGGCGGCCGGCGGCAGCGTCGGCATCATCACGGCCAATGCTAGCCGACTGACGCCGCGCCACTTCGAGGCGAGCAACGTGCCAGGGCATATCCCTCTTGCGGTTGCGGGCATGGAAGGGCAGACGGAATTCCGCGAAGCCATTCTTGAGGAGAAAGGCACGCTCGACAGCGCTCAGATCGAGCGGGAAGTGACCGAGGTTGCCCGCAAACTCGTCGAGGATAACCCGGATGTTCGCTCCATTCTGCTCGAATGCAGCGATCTGCCGCCCTATGCTCATGCGGTGCAGACGGCGACCGGTCGACCGGTCTTCGACTTCATAACCATGATTAACCACGTCCAGCAAAGCGTCGCCCGCCGGAGCCATCACGGCCACATGTGATCGCAGCCAGCGGCAAAGACGTGCGATAAACCAGGAACCACTGATGTCCATGGACCACTATTACCTTCTCGGGCGCTCGGGCTTGCGGGTCAGCCGGCTCGCGCTCGGAACGATGACCTTCGGCGATGGCGGCATTCGGGGTATCGGCGGTTCGTGGGGATCGGACGAGGATGCCGCGCGCGCGATCTTCAACCGTTACCTCGAGATCGGCGGCAACTTCATCGACACGGCCGATTCTTACGCGGCTGGTGTCAGCGAGGAACTGATCGGCAAGTTCGTCGCCGAGGCCGGCATTCGCGACCGGGTGGTGATTTCCACCAAGTTTTCCAACAGCCTAGAGCCCGGCAATCCGAATGCCGGCGGCAACGGCCGCAAGAACCTGATGCGCGCCGTCGACGCCTCGCTGCGGCGGCTGAAAACGGACTACATCGACCTCTATCTGCTGCACACCTGGGATCGGATCACACCGGCCGAAGAGGTCATGCGGACATTCGACGATCTCGTGCGCGCGGGCAAGATCCGCTACGCCGGGCTTTCCGACGTGCCGGGCTGGTATGCGGCACGCGCCCAGACCTGGGCGGAGGCGCATGCGCTGACGCCGCCGATCTGCCTGCAGCTACCGTATTCGCTGGCCGAACGCAGCATCGAGAACGAATTCGTGCCGCTCGCCCAGACGCTTGGCCTCGGCATCACCGCCTGGAGTCCACTCGCCATGGGCTTGCTCTCCGGCAAATACCGGGCCGGCCAGCAGGCCGCAGGGCGGCTTTCGCTCGACGCCTCCGGCAGCGGGCTCGGGCTCTTTACCGAACGCAATAGGCGCATTGTCGCTGCGCTCGAAGCGGTTGCCGGCGAGGTCGGCCGCAGCATGGCGCAAATCGCCCTGAACTGGGTGGTGACGCAGCCCGGCGTCGGTGCTGCCATCATCGGCGCAAGCCGGATCGAGCAGCTCGACGACAATCTGGCTGCACTGGATTTTTCGATTCCCGTCGAGTTGCGCCGGCAGTTGCAGGCGGCAAGTGCGGTTGAACCCGTCTACCCTTATTCGCTGTTTGCCGACGATTACCAGGCCGGCATTCTCAATGCCGGCGTCGCGGTCGGCGACAAGCCGCGCGGGTATTACAGCGAGACCTTTCTGCCCAGGGTCACCGACTACGTCTTTGGCCAGTCGAAATCCAAGAGCTGAGCCGCAACGGCGCGCCATTCCGGCCACCGTTATCACGAAAGGAAAGAGGCATGACCGTGATGCCCGCAAACCTGACATCAACAGGCACCGCTGCCTCATTCGTCCTGACGCTCGCCTGCGACGACCAGCCCGGCATCGTTGCCGCGGTGACGACCGAGCTTGCGGCGATCGGCGGCAACATCGTCGAAAGCAATCAGTTCCGCGACGTCGAGACCAACTGCTTCTTCATGCGCATTGCCTTTACCGGTCCGTTGGGCATGTCGCGAGACGGTGTCGAGCGGGCGCTGAAACCGGCGATCGATCGCTTCGGCATGAGGGCCACGGTTGCCGACGCGACACGGCGGCCGAAGATCATCGTGATGGTCTCGAGGTTCGATCATGCGATGCTGCATCTGCTCTACCAGATCCGCGTCGGCTGGCTGAATGCCGAGGTGGTCGCCATCGTCTCCAATCATGACGACAGCGCAAGGACCTCCGAGCTCGGAGGTATCCCCTATCACCACTGGAAAGTGACGAAGGACAACAAGGCCGAACAGGAGCAGCGGCTGATCGATCTGGCGCGTGAGACGGAGGCCGACCTCGTTATCCTCGCCCGCTACATGCAGGTCCTTACGGACAACCTGTCGAACCGGCTCTACGGCAGGATCATCAATATCCACCATTCGTTCCTGCCGTCCTTCAAGGGCGCCAAGCCCTATCACCAGGCCCATGCGCGCGGCGTCAAGCTGATCGGGGCGACCGCGCATTATGTCACGCCCGACCTCGACGAGGGCCCGATCATCGAGCAGGAGACGGAGCGGGTCAGCCATTCGATGAGTGCCGAGGATTTTGTCGCCACCGGCCGCGATATCGAAAGCCGGGTTCTCGCCCGGGCGGTGAAGATGCACCTGGAAAACCGCGTCATGCTCAACGGCCACAGGACGGTGGTCTTTACACAGTGATGGCGGCGTTATCATTGTCATGATTGATGGAAGTTGCGGGAAAAGACGAGCGACACCCCCGCACGAAGGACCTGAACGATGCTGAATGATCCCCGCTCCCATGGGCTTTGGGAAAAGACCGCCCCGCCGCCGCCGGTCACCGGCCCGCTTGCCGCTGACGCATTCGCCGATGTGGTCGTCGTCGGCGGCGGCTTCACCGGCATTTCGGCTGCCCTGCATCTGGCGGAAGCCGGCCGCAGCGTCATCCTGCTCGAGGGGGCGGAGATCGGCTTTGGCGGTGCGGGCCGAAATGTCGGTCTGATCAATGCCGGCATGTGGGTGATGCCTGACGATCTACCAGGCGAGCTCGGCGATGTGCATGGAGAGCGGCTGCTGGATCTGCTCGGCAACGGGCCGCGCGTCGTGATCGACCTGATCGACAAGCACGCGATCGCCTGCGAACTCGAACGCAACGGCACGCTGCACTGTGCCGTCGGCGATGCCGGCCTGAGGGAGATCAAGGACCGTGCGTCGCAATGGCAAAAGCGCGGCGCGCCGGTCGAACTTCTCGATGCGGCCGAGACCGCCGCAAGGATCGGCACGACCGCCTATGCCGGCGCCCTGCTCGACAGACGGGCGGGCACCTTGCAGCCGCTCGCCTATGTGCGCGGCCTGGCGCATGCGGCCCAGCGCGCCGGCGTTGTCCTGCACACTTCGAGCCGGGTCGTCTCGACGGAGCGGATCGGCAGTGGCTGGAAGGTGGTGACCGACAGGGCGTCCGTGACGGCGGACTGGATCATCGTCGCGACTGATGCCTATAGCACCGGCCCATGGGAACGGGTGCGGACCGAGCAGGTGTATCTGCCCTATTTCAATCTTGCGACGCGGCCGCTCGCACCCGACTTGCTCTCGAGTATTCTGCCCAACCGCGAAGGCGTTTGGGACACCAAGGAAATCCTTTCGTCCTTCCGCATGGACAAGGCGGGCAGGCTGGTGTTCGGCAGCGTCGGTGCCTTGCGCAACGGCGGTGCGGCCGTCCACAAGGCCTGGGCCCGCCGCTCGCTTGCCCGGCTTTTCCCGCAATTGGGCAAGGTCGATTTCGAGTGCGAATGGTACGGCCAGATCGGCATGACCACCAATGCATTGCCACGGTTCCACCGCTTTGCGCCGAATGTCGTCGGCTTTTCCGGCTATAACGGTCGTGGCATCGCGCCGGGAACGGTGTTCGGCCGGGTGCTGGCGCGTCACATCCTGGGCGAGATCACCGAGGCGGAGCTGCCGCTGCCGCTCAGCGACCCGAGCGATCCGCCGATGCGGCGTCTGAAGGAAGTCTATTACGAGGCAGGAGCCCAGGTCGCCCACTTCGTCGGCGAGCGGTTCTAACCAACCTCGTCGGCGAAAATGTCGGCGTCGGCATTCTGCTCCATCAGCCAGTCGCGAAAGATCTCGGTGCCCCGCTTCGGCGGGCGCTGGGAAGGCATGACGATATGGATGCTCTGGCCAGAGTGATAGCTCGCCCGGATCGGGCAGACGAGCTTGCCCGCCTTCAGGTGGTCGTGCACCAGATGCTTCCAGCCGAGCGCGACGCCTTGCCCGTGCACGGCTGCCTCGATCGAATTGAGTGCATCGGTGAAGACGAAATCCTGCGTCAGCTTGGCGGCCGAGACTTCATTGCGCTCGAGATATTCCCGCCAACCGACGCGTGAGCGATGTCGCTCCTCGAAATGCAGCAGCGTGTGGTTGAGCAGGTCGGCTGGGGTTTCGATCGGCCCATGCTCTCTCAGATAGGCGGGGCTGCACACCGGCCAGACTTCCTCGGTGACGAAATGCCAGGCGTGAATACCCGGCCATTTGCCCACGCCAAGCCGGGCAGAAAGATCGATATCCTCCTCCAAGAGGTCCTGGTCGTCGCGGCTGCTTTCGGCAATGCGCAAGGCGATATCAGGATGCTGCGCCTTGAAGGCCTTCAGCCTGGGAAGAAGCCACAATTGCACGAAGGATGCGGAGAACGAGACGCGCACGATATCACGCGAGTGCTTTTGCCTCAGCGACGAGATCACCATGTGCAGATGGTCGAACGCTTCCTGGGTTTCCTTGTAGAGCCGTTTGCCCTCGGCCGTCAGCTCCAGTCGGGCGTGCTCGCGGCGGAAGAGTTTCAGGCCGGTCGCCTCTTCCAAGAGCCGGATCGTCTTGCTGACGGCCGGCTGGCTGACATTCAGCTCTTCCGCAGCACCGGTAAAGCTCTGCCGCCGGGCGGCGGCCTCAAAGACGAAGAGATAGTTGGCGGAGGGGACGAGCGAGCGGAGTCTATGCATAAACTGAGGTTATGCCCCCGGATAGTTTTTAGCAAGATTACAAGCGCTCCCGCCGTTTGTAAGTTGCTGAAAATTCCACATAAGGGAACCTCTTTATGCAAACTCATGCTCGAGCCGTGGTCATCGGTGGCGGTTGCGTCGGCGCAGCCATTCTCTACGGTCTGACGAAGCGCGGCTGGACCGATGTCGCGCTGCTCGAACGCACGCAGCTGACAGCCGGCTCGACCTGGCACGCCGCCGGCCTCATTCCGTCCTATGCCCGCAGCATCAATATCGGCCGCATGATCGCCAAGACCATCGAGATCTACGAGGGCCTCGAAGCCGAAACCGGCCAGCATGTCGGTTGGCACAAATGCGGCCAGTTGCGCATCGCCAATACCCGCGACCGTTTCGACGAGTACAAGAGCTACATGAGCGTTGCCGAGGTTCAGGGCATTCGCGCCGAACTCGTCTCACCGGCGGAAGCCTGCGAACTCTGGCCGCTGCTTGAGAACAACAAGGAGATGCTCGGCGCGCTCTATCATCCTGATGACGGTCACATCGCGCCGGCCGACGTCACCCAGGCGATGGCCAAGGGCGCGCGCGATCGCGGCGCCAAGATCTATCTAAACACCGAGGTGCGCGGCTTCGAGCGCATGCCGAGCGGCGAATGGAAGATCAAGACCAACCAGGGCGAGATCATCTGCGAACATATCATTTCGGCGACGGGCAACTATGCGCGCCAGACCGGCGCGATGCTCGGGCTCGAAATCCCAGCGATCCCGATCGTCCACCAATACTGGATCACCGATGCCGTCCCTGAAGTGATCGAGCGCAAGCGCCAGGGCCTGCCGGAGATGCCGATCCTGCGCGACGAGGGGTTCGAGGGCTACCTGCGCGAGGAGGGCGACGGCCTGATGTTCGGTCCCTACGAGAAGACAGAGCATCTGAAGCTGTTTGCCGAAAACGGCGTGCCGGAATGGTTCGGCGCCGACCTGCTGGAAGAGGATTTCGATTCGGTCGCCTGGAACTGGGAGCGGGCAATGGACCTCGTGCCGGCGCTCGGTCGCGTCGGCATCAAGGCCAATGTCCGCGGTCCCTTCCAAATGACTGCCGACGAACTGCCGCTGGTGGGGCCGGCCTGGGGGCTCGACAATGTCTGGATCGCCGAAGGCGTGCCCGGCGGCATCCTCTGGGGTGGCGCGATCGGTTACTATCTCTCCGAGCGTATCGTCGAAGGCGGCAACAGCCTCGATACCTCCGAGCTCGACCCGCGCCGCTTCGGCGACTACGCCAACAAGAATTGGACGCGCGAAAAGGTGCGCGAAGCCTGGGGCACCCATGCCGAACAGCACTATCCCGGTCAGGACATGCCGGCCGCCCGGCCGCAGAAGACTGCACCTTCCTATGATCGGTTGACCGAGAAGGGCGCCGTCTGGAGTGTACTCAACGGCTGGGAAATGCCGAACTGGTTCGCTCCTGAGGGCGTAGAAGCCAAGGATCAGTACAGCTGGCGCTGGACCGAGAAGGGCAAATATGTCGGCGAGGAGGTTCACGCCGTCAGAAATGCCGTCGGCCTCGTCGAAATGACGCCGATGACGAAGTTCGAAGTGAGTGGCCCCGGCGCCGAAGCCTGGCTTGACGGCATCCTTGCCAACCGTTTGCCGAAGACCGGCCGCGTCAACCTCAGCCATCATCTGACCCCGAAGGGTGGTGTCCAGGCGGAATATGTCGTCGCCCGGCTGAAAGACGGCTCGTTCTACCTGATTTCGACGCCGCGAGCCGAGCGCTGGAATTTCGACGATCTGTCGAAGCTTCTGCCTAGGGATGGCAGCGTCCAGCTTCGCAATGTCACCAACGATCGCGGCTGCTTCACCATCGTTGGCCCGAAGGCGCGCGACGTGCTGCAATCGCTGACCGAGATCGATCTCTCCAACGAGGCGTTCCCATGGTTCGGGGTGCAATCGGGCACGGTGGGGCTCGCCAGCGACGTCCGCCTGCTGCGCGTCAACTACGAGGGCGAACTCGGCTGGGAACTCTATCATCCGCTCTGCTACCAGCGACACCTGCTCGATGCGCTGCTAGCCGCCGGTAAGGCCCATGGCCTGAGGCTGATCGGACTGCAGGCGCTGGAATCGCTGCGTCTCGAAAAGTCCTACCGGGCGATGTATCGCGACATGAACCCGGAACTCAGCGCCTGGGAAAGCAGCCTCGATCGCTTCGTGCGCCTCGACAAGGGCGAGTTCATCGGCCGCGACGCTCTGGCAAAGGCAAAGGAAGAGGGCATTGCCCGTCGTTCCTTCACCATCGCGATCGACACCGATGGCGCAAGCTCGCTGATTTATGAGGGCGTCTACCACCAGGGCAAGCTGGTCGGGCGCATCACCTCGGGCGGTTATGCCTACACGCTCGGCCACGACGTCGCCTTCGCATTACTGCCGGTCGAGCTTGGCGTTCCGGGGAGGGAGCTCGAAGTCCCGATCCTCGGCGAGCGGCGCAAGGCCCGCGTCATCGCGGAATCGCCCTATGATCCCGAAGCTAAGCGCGGGCGGATGTAACCACCGTCAGCAGACAACGAAAATTGCCGGAAAGGGTTGGCCATGAAAATACTTGTGACGGTTAAGCGGGTGGTTGACTACAACGTCAAGATCCGGGTGAAGGCTGACGGCTCGGGTGTCGAGCTTGCCAACGTGAAG
>NZ_LMDX01000013.1:0-87354 GCF_001425225.1 Ensifer sp. Root127 | reverse complement strand
ATCCGCTGCAGGTCACGCTCGCTCATCGCAATCAATCCCATCCGCAATCTCCCAGGTCATCAAAACCCGGGGAGAGTGACATTCTTACTTTGCAGGATCAGGACACTTCAACTTTGCGGCTACATCAATGGATCGCATAATATATCTTATGGAACTTCGACGCGCCTTACTGCGGGTCGTTCAGACTGACCCACTGAGCCAGCTTACGCGCCCCTCCATCTCAAGTATGGATTGGGACGCGCAATCTGTTCATAGCATTCTGTTGCCGTGGGAAAACGACTACTGTTGAAGCCCAGGGTAAGCCCAGACACCCGATACACGCATCAGATCCCGGTAGATTACCAACCGTTCGTCAGCGCCCACCTTTGCTGCCTCTTCCTGAGACGGTGCGTCCAGCGCATTCAGTGGCACGACTGTGGTCGGCAAATCACGTTGCGTCAGGGCATCTTCCATGACCGTACGAGCACGGCGCATATGGCTTGAGCTTGTCACCAAAATTACGGTATCGGCCTGGTGCCGCACCAGGAGATTGGCAGCGTTGACAACATTGCCGATCGTATCTTTTGATTTGTCCTCAATGATGATGCGATCACGGCTGATGCCCTTGTCGACCAGCCACTTAGACATGATGTCACCCTCGGTGACGCCGTTCTTCGGCACTCCGCCACTCACCATCACGAGCGCTGTGGGATTAGCTTCAGCAGCTTTCAATGTCACTTCGAGGCGGTCAAGCAGAGTTTGCTGGGCTGTGCCGTCGTCCGCCAACGCATATCCGAGCGCGACCACCATCACCTTGCCAGGCAGCGTCGGTACATCGAAGTTTGGCTTTTCTGCCATGATCTGCTCTGCGCGGATAAAACGCTTGCGATACACCTCTGCTTGTTCGCGATCGAGCCCTGCGAGAGCTTGATGAGCGAGCGCCACGTTGGTCTCATCGCCACGAATCCGAGCAATGGCCTCCAACCAGCTTTGGGCGTCAAAGGCCGTCGGATCTTTTTCGAGGATCCCCTGGAATGTCGTCTGCGCCTCGTCCAGTTTTTTCTGAATGATCTGGGTCGATGCGACGGCGTACTGAAAATCCAGTCGCTCAGGAGCTAACGTCGACGCCTCCTTGAAAGCCGCTTCCACGACATCGTATTTGCCGTGCAGGGTGATCCCCTTGAAGACCTCGGCTTCGGCTTTTTTGACGTCGCCGCCCGACCAGTAATATTGCATGCCCGTGTCGACCAACTGCTTGATGCGGTCGGCATTGGCCTGATCAAAGGCACTGACTGGAACGGCCGAAATAAAGCAGGCCGTTGCTGCCAGGACGCCCAGAATGTAGCGTCTCGCCCCACCCTGCGCGCGTGTGGCAGCTGGTGCGACCTTGATCGGTCCCGTCATGACGGCAAAAATGGATCTCAGCTTCATTTAACTCTCCCAGTTTTCCGCTGACCGGCCGAGCCTACTGACGACCGGATCGAAATGTATTTTCCGTGATCACGACCGAACCGTTACATTCATAAGAGGTTCGGTCCATGTAGTAAGACCAAAAACTGACCACTTGTCCAGTCAACGGCCATGATTCCCAAATCACTGGCAGAAGAATCCAGCAATAGGAATTATAATACAATATGATAGGATATGTCTGGATAGACGAATTGGCGGTGTTGGACTGACGGCAATCGTTGATTGGTACTGTATTGGTATCTTCACCCAACAGCCGACCTTTCACCCTAGTCTCGCCGATCACGTAATCAACTCCGTGGCGGACTTGGCCGTGCACCCACAACGCTGGCCGCTTTTCAACTACGAGGCTTTCCAGATCCGAAGCGTAGCAGGCAGACAGTGGATCGCCGCTGAACTCCGGCGCGTTGGATGGAGGAGACGGGACGTGTAATGGATATCGTCGATGGCTCAATGCCGACCACAGACATGAAGAACGTTGGTTACGACCACATTCTGGAGAAGCCAGCCAATCTCAAGTTCTGTGATCAGGTTCGCTCCTAACCCAATCAGTTAGCCGCCCGGTCGATCGCGCAAATAATGTGATCGACCGGCAAGGTCTTTGCCGGCACTTTTGACGGCGTGCTGTGGCGGATTTTGCCCTCATGGGTCTCGGGCTATTCACGATTCTATGCGGCCTGTTCCAGTTCGCGCCGCCGCGTCGACCAGCTTACGTCGACCAAGGTATCGGAAGTGCCTCAATGAGGTATAGATTGGCGTTGCCGCGCTTTCTAATATTCCTGGGCGTGGCTTCCCCGCCAACGCGACGTCGTACGCCTTCGCGACGAGGGCGGCGCCCGCTTGCCGCCAAGCGATCGGCGCCGCCCACCTCTTCAAGGCAGATCTGCAATGTGACTGCAGCCAGAGTTCGCTACGATGGCTGTGAACCTGGCGCTGGGCGTGATCAGCGATGCTGCCGATAACTTAACGTCATCCTCCGGGGAAAGCGGGGTGGCGATGAACGCGGCCATTGGTGCATGCGAGCATATTGAGGCGCATGGATATACCGGGGTCTCCAGAGACGCTACAATCGCGTTTGGGTGCGGGGCGTCGAAAGAGCACAGAGAAGGCTATGCATAAGTTCACCGTCACTATCAACGAAGAGTTCGCGGCTGATACCGCCGAGGAGGCTGCCTTGCTTATGTATCAGGAGCTGACCAATCGGCCGCCGCCTCTGTCCTATTCGGTCACAGATGAGGCAAAGATCACCACTGGCCTCACGCTGGATCGGAAAAAGGCCGACGAGTTTGCCAGTGTCGATCACACCGCCGACCCCGGCAACTGGTGACGGACAGCTCGCCCAAAGGAGAGCAATCGGCGTCCTCATTGAACATTGAATGCGTATCGATCAATCGACGGTTCACGCAACGCTTGCGAATGCGATGAGTTGGAGCGCTTGACGACGCTATACCCTTGGATCGCTCATACCCCCTGAGTGTGGACGCCTTTCGAAGGCAATCGAAAGATGTGGAAACCGCTGTCGATCGCGTTGTCCTGTCAGGGTCAGGGTGAAATGTTTCGCATGGAGCGCTGAGGCATCTGAGTCGCATCGTCAAGCAAAGGTCCGAGGCAGATTTATTGTCAGGCCACAAATCGACCCGGCCGCCTCCTCAACCCGCCGCCGCAAGCATCAGTAAAATATAGGAGGACTGCATATTGGCCGCAGCCACGTTTCACCCGAATGTCATGAGGCCCAACGGCATTTCCTCGCAGATTGCGGCAATTTCTATCTGCAGCCTATCTGCCTTGACCGCGATTTATTATGTCGCACCGGCGCCCAGTTTGCCTTGGAGCGACGCTTCCGTGGAACTCGCGCCTGATACCGACCCTTCAAAAGGCACGGTTGCCCCGAGCCCTCCAAAGTTCGAGATTGTGTTCAGCGACGGCGATCGCGGGCTGATGGTCTATGGCGGATATGTCTATGTCGTCCGACTCGGTGACAAGCTGCCTGATGGTCGCCGGGCGATAGGGTTCGAAAAGCGGGAAGGAAGTTGGTCCGCAATGACACTCTAGGACACGTTTCCGACGTCGCCTTTGTGGATGTTAATGGATTGTTAACGCTCACGGAAGGCGCACGGGCCCTGCCCTCCCCGGTGCCATTGCCTGTCATGGCGAACTGGCGCAACCCTTTCGTTAAGGACTTGTAAACCAGTGTTTTTGGGTGGTGCATGATGATGAACGAAACTTTTTACAATGGCGTGCCGGAGATCGAAACCGGCCCTGTTCCGTTAGAAAGCGCCCCGATTGGCGAACATGCCGTACAGGGCATCCCGCTTGTCATCGAGGTAGTCCTTGGCCGCAGCAGGCTGACTGTGGCCCAGCTTTCCAAGCTGCATCGGGATGATCACATAGATCTCGATACAAATTTTGGAGACCCGGTCGACCTCAAGGTCAATGGCACGGTCATTGGCCGAGGTGAGATCGTTTTCAACGAATCCAAGACCGCCATCGGCGTGAAGATCGTAGAGATTTCTCACGGCAGGCGCCGGTAATTGAAATCGCCCGGTTTCAGCCGTGAAACCAGCCATGCCACAAATGCAATATTCGGTTGTATTTCGAACAAGTATGGCAGGACTGGAACGAACGCCGAATGGGCAAGAGTAGCAGTGTCAGCCCTGTTGTCGTCGGGGACCAGGGTCACGGCCTCACCGAGGCCGCTGCCCATCAAACAGGACTCGAGACGTAGCAAGAGCGCCGCGAGCTTTTCCCACGGCGTCTCGGTTGGCCATTTGTGGACGCCTGGTACCCGATCCTATCGAAGCGGCAAGGCCACCGGGCGGATGGGTGCGGCGTCCGCGCCACGGAACTTCAAGGACGCGCCGACAAATGCGAACTCATAGATGCGATCCCTCGACAACCCTTCGAGATTGACGAGTTCGATGATCGGCGCGCCCTGCTGGGCGAGCAGATAGGTGTGCACCGGAACGTAATTGTTCTCAGTTTCGGCAGGAAACGCCTCGAAGCTGAGGTTGTCGGCACCCACCACGATGGCGCCGCCATCCTCGACCAGGAACTTCGCAGCATCGATGCTCAGCCCCGGAGGGTTGTTCATGTAGGCCGATGCGTTCTCGTAATGCTGCATGCGCCCGGTGCGGATGAGCACGACATCGCCCTGCTTCAGTTTCACGCCTTGGCGGTCGAGCGTCTGCTGCAGATCCTTGCGCGTCACCCGATAGTTGTCCGGCAGCATCTGCATGCCCTTGGCTGCAGCGACATCGACCATGACCCCGCGCGCAATGATCGGCGGCAGCTTCTCGGCGCCTGTGACAGTCCAGCCCTGGTCGCCAAGGTATTCGGTGGCGTCATAACCGTTCCAGATCTTGCCGTTCAAGCCAAAATGATTGAGTGCATCGATATGTGTGCCCATGTGTGCATACATCGACACGGCCGAGCCTGTGTAGCTGACATGCTCGTTCATCTCCTTGCCGACTTTCATCGGGTCGGAAACGGCGGTGCCATGCGGCGTGTGGGTCATCCACATCTGGTATGGCGGATCGCCCGCCGCCTCCCAGCTTGGCATGCCGATGAAATACTCCACCGCTAGATCGTAGGACCTGCCTCCATCAATCCGCGAGAGGATCGCAGCGCGGGATTCCGGCGTGATCAGATTGAGGCGCCCGATCTCATCCTTTGGCCCCCAGGGGCTCTTGCCGACCTCTTGTGCGAGAGCCGCATTGCCAACGAGGCCGGCGATGAGGGAGGCAGCCAAGGCGCGGCTGAGAACTTTCGTATCGAACATGATGAACTCCTTCTTCTCGCTTTCCCTGAAATCGGGAAGCTGGGTCCATCTTATTGCTAGCCCAAGCGCGAATAATCGGCGACAATTAGAAAACATAATTTACTCAGGAGAAAATATGGATCTGTTGGCCGCCATGCGCTCGTTCCGTCGCGTCATCGAGTTGCAGAGCTTCAGCAAGGCGGCCGAAGAGCAGCAACAATCGAATGCGTCGATCAGCAAGCAAATCCGGCAGCTCGAGGCGCGGCTCGGCACAGTGCTGATCGTGCGCACAACGCGCCGCATGAGCCTCTCGGAAAGCGGGCGCAGCTATTTCACCGAATGTTGCAGGCTGCTCGACGAGCTCGACGATCTCGAGCGGAAGACATCCGGGGAAACCGGCGAAATCAATGGCCGGCTCCGGATCAATGCTCCCCTGTCTTTCGGACTGACCGTTCTCGCACCGATGCTTGCCCGCTTCATGATGCTTCACCCGCAATTGAAGGTGGATATGACGCTCGATGACCACGTGCTCGACGTCGTCTCCGAGGGCTTCGACGTTTCCATCCGCGTGCGCGCGACGCTTACGGATTCATCTTTGATTGCCAGGCGGCTTGGTGAAGTCGAGCAATTCATCTGTGCAGCGCCTGCCTATATCTCGGCAAATGGCACCCCGACCGAGGTCAACGATCTCAAGCATCATCATTGCCTCGCCTACCGGCTTGCCGACCAACCGGGGAGCTGGGTGCTGGAAGGTCCCGATGGGACGACAAGCATCGAATTGCCCGCGCGTTTCGTCGCGGACAATAGTCTGATGTTGTGTCAGATGATCCAATCCGGCATCGGCATCGGTGCCTTGCCGTCCTTCATCGCCAACCCGCCGCTTGACGGCGGCAAGCTCGTGCGGATTTTGCCGCAGCAAAAACTTGCCCGGCGCAGCATCTACGCGGTCTACCCGACCAACCGCCTTCTGCAGTCGAAAGTGAAGGTTTTTACCGAATTTCTAGCCGGCGAGCTACGGAAAGCCGGTTTCTAGACCAGGCTTTTAGCTGACGCGCAAAGTGATCAGTATCGGCCCCTTACGACCTCCTACCATCGCCATCTCTAAAACTGGACGCCATGGCGCGCGGTGCAGCCAGTGCCTCACACCGGCGATCACGCAATTTTGCAATGCCGGGCCTCGCCTCCGCCGCGCTTAGACCGATAATGAGCGGAAACGAACCGGAAAACCGCCGATGCGCAATGCGATACTCAGGGCCGCACAAACCCCGATCCTGCTGGCGTTCATATCCGTGAGCGCCTTTGCGACCGACGTGCCTCGGTCGGGCGATCCGGTCTTCGACCGCGTCATCACGTTGGTGAATTCGGAGTTTCACGACGAAAATGCGCTCGATCGCTTCAACGCCGCGGCAAAAAAAGAAATCGAAAGCGCGGCACCCGCGCTGTCCACGACGGGTTCCACGGCCCGCGTGGATGCGGCTATCGAAACGGCGCTGGCCAGCCTGCAAGCCTCCCACAATGGCCGTTTCAAATCGGACACGATTGCGTACTTCGAGTTGAGCGACATCTTCCGCTTCGCTATCCGTGATGACCTGCGTCGGTTGTTTCCGCCCGATGGAGAAGTGAGCTACGCCGGCATCGGCATGGTCACGCAGTTAGGCGATGCCCGGTTCGTGACCGATGTCTATGATGGTTCTCCGGCAGCAAAGGCCGGGATCGTCATGGGCGACGAGATCCTTGCCGTCGATGGTAAGCCCTATCGCGAGATCGCCTCCTTTCAAGGCAAGGTCGGGCAATCGGTTGACATCCGTCTCCGCCGCAGGGCCGATGCGGCGCCGATAGGCGTCAAGGTTGCGGTCGAACGGCTGCGTCCGCTCCCAACATTCGAAAAGGCGATCGAAAACAGCGTCGCAGTGAGCGAACGGGACGGGCAAAAGATCGGCTATGTGAGGTTCTGGACCCTCTCGACGCGCGATGGGCTTGATATCGTGGAGCGCGAGCTTTCGACCGGTCGCCTGAGCAATGTCGACGGGGTGATCGTCGACCTCCGCGGGCGTTGGGGCGGTGGCGCTGCGGACGCCGCCGAACTGTTCGTCGGCGACACGCCGTCGTTCCGATTGATCCCGCGGCGCGGAAAGGACACGCTGGCAAATGTTCGCTGGCGCGGGCCGGTGGTGGCGCTGGTCGATGAGGGCACGCGCAGCGGGCTCGAGCTTTTCGCCTACGCGCTGAAGATCAATGGCATTCCGCTTGTGGGCGAGCGAACCGCTGGCGCGCTGTTGGCTGGCCGCGCCTATACATTGCCCGACAACAGCCTCCTTGAAATTGCCGTTTCCGATGCGGTCATCGACGACAATGTTCGGCTGGAAGGAAACGGGATCGCCCCGGACATTCGCGTCGCCCTGCCCCTCGCCTATGCCGCCGGCCGAGATCCGCAACGGGAAGCCGCAGTCTCGGAGATGCTTCGGCTTCTCGCCGACGGCACCTCGGACCGCATCGTCACGCCACGTCAACCGTCGCTGACGCGGTGACAACGAACGTGACACCCTGGGGTTTGCGGGCCATTCAGGCAGCTGCGCTCGCCCGGACGATTTCCCGGCCAAGCCGGACGACCTCGTCGACGAGCAACTTCAAGTCCTGGCGTCTGGTGCGGTGATTGTTGATCGCGACCCTCAGACAGTGTTCTCCATGCACGGTCGTGTCTGAAAGCCCCGCCGTGGTCCTCGTCCGCCTTTATCTTCGTGTTCCCGTGACAATCGTCGCAGTAGAACGTAACTCGACCTTGTTGCCGCGCATGGACTGACGCGCCAAATCAAGAACCTCATTTTTGATCGCCTCATGCGTCGCGGCGTCCGCCTGAGCCAGCCCCGCGACCACGGGCGCCGCTATTTCGGTCATGAAGGTCCAATACCGTTCAGGAGACTCGTGCACCATCATCGTTGAGATCTCCCGCTCATCGACATCTTGCAAACCTGCGTCGGCGAATGCCGCCGACATCATGCCCGCGGCTGCGCAACGAAACAGGCCGGGCGCGCCGGGCATCGGCGCGGGCAAAGTCACGTGCCGCGCGATCGTTGCCATTATTGTCGTCGCCCAGGGATTTTTTTCAGGCCCGCTCCAAACAGCAGCACAAACACGCGCGCCAGGTTTCGCGACACGACTGAATTGTCGCGCCGCCGCGCCGACATCCGGGAAAAACATGAACCCGAACCGGCATAGTACTGCGTCGAAGGATTTATCGGTAAAAGGCAGACTGCCGGCGTCGCATATCTCGGTCGTGAAATTGCTGAGACCGCGATGTCGGGCATTCTCGGCGGCCACCTGGAGCATGCGCTCGGACAGGTCTGTTACCGTCACTCGACCATTCGGGACCAAAGCGGCAGCCGTTAACCCCGGTTCGCCGGTGCCAGCCGCGACATCGAGAACATGGTCACCATCCCTAAGCTTGGCCTGGTGGATCATTGCATCGCCGAACGGAGCGAGCCAGCCCAGAACCAGTTCGTCCCATTTCTGCCAGCCGGTTGAAAACCGGTCCCAGAGATCCTTCTGCTGCTCACGGATGTGGTCGAGATTGTTGGACATGCACGTTCCTCCCGTGGATGCGCTCTCGTGTCTCATCGATCGGAACTATGAACCCTCTTTATATGGATACAATCAGTTTCATGCCTTTTGGGGCGCGTGCCGCACTGTCGTCCAGCTCCTTGTTGAATTGAGTTTTGCAGCCCGAATGCTGTTGCTTGGGCAACAGGGGCCACCCAAATTGCCTTCTGCTGATTTGGATAACGACAATCGGCGCTAGGGAGACCGGGCTCGGCAGGCTATATTTCCCCTGTGGAGATCGTGACGGAGAGATTCGCATCGATGCCGAACCCAACAAACGGCAAGAACAATGGTCGGGTAGAGGCCAACGACGAACAACCCCTTAGCGCCCAGTTACGGATGATGCATGCAGCCTTCATGGCTTCGCCACTCCGAAACCGGATCATCTGGCTCGCCCTTGGTATCCTGACCGTCATCGTCACCACTGCCTTCGGTCAGATCATCCTCAATCGATGGTACAAGCCGTTCTACGACACGCTGGAAAGACGTGACCTCCCGGCCTTCCTGCACCAGCTCGTTGTCTTCGCCCAGATCGCCGGAGCTTTGCTCGTTCTCAATGTTCTGCAGACATGGCTCGGCCAGCTTGTTCGGCTGAAGCTCCGCGAAGGCCTGACACTCGATCTCATCCACGAATGGATGAAGCCGGCGCGCGCGTTCCGGCTGGCGAATGCAGGCGCCATCGGCATCAATCCAGACCAGCGCATACACGAGGATGCACGCCATCTGTCAGATCTCTCCGCCGGGCTGACGATTGGGCTGATCCAATCCGGCATCCTGCTCGCCGGCTTCATCGGCGTGCTCTGGTCGCTGTCGGACGGCTTCGTCTTTCACATCTCGGGCATGGCCATCAACATCCCCGGTTACATGGTCTGGGCTGCCATTCTCTACGCGGGCACGGCGTCATGGCTGAGCTGGCTCGTCGGGCGGCCATTGGTCAAGCTCAACGGTGAACACTACGCACGCGAGGCGTCGCTGCGCTTCTCGCTGATGCGCATCAACGAACACATCGAGGCGGTCTCGCTGTCATCGGGCGAGACGAACGAGAAACGCCGGTTGCAGGCAGATCTCGCGTCCGTTCTGGAGATCAGCCAGAGCCTGCTGCTCGCCGTTACGCGGCTGACCTGGGTGACGGCCGGTTATGGCTGGATCACTGTTGTCGCACCGATCGTCATCGCCTCGCCGGTCTATCTTGCCGGCGATCTCAGCTTCGGCGGCCTGATGATGGCCGTGGGCGCCTTCAACCAGGTGCACGCATCGCTGCGCTGGTTCGTCGACAACATCGGTGCCATTGCCGACTGGCGCGCGACATTGATGCGCGTCGCCGCGTTCCGCTCAGCCCTGCTCGTCGTCGACGACCGGCATGAAGGCGACAAGCGCATCGAGTTCGTTACGGCTGATGGACCGCAGATGATGTTCGATCATATCGAGATTGTCTCGGCCGCCGGCTGTATCAAGCTTTCGGAGCCCAATGTCACCATCAATCCTGGTGAACGCGTGCTTGTCACCGGTGCGGCGGAGGTGGAAAAAGCGCCCTTCTTCCGCGCCATTGCAGGTCTCTGGCCCTGGGGGCATGGCCGCATCTCGCTGCCGATCGATGATGGCCTCGCCTTCGTTCCCCGCTCGCCGTATTTTGCGCCGGGCACGCTGGAAGAGGTGCTTGCCTACCCGAAGACGCCAGACAGCTTCAAGAACGGCGAACTTAGCGGCGTGCTTTCCAAGGTCGGCCTTGGCCGCCTCGCCGATCGTCTCGACCAGGACATGCGCAAGAAGCTCAATCTGAGCGAGGTCGAGATGCGTCTTCTGGCGATCGCCCGCCTTGGTCTGCACAAACCGCGGTGGCTGATCATCGACGAGGCGTTGGATACACTGGAAGACGATGCCTATCGCAAGGTGATGACGTTCCTCGACCAGGAAATGGGCAAGGCGGCAATCGTCAACATCGGGCGCAGGGAACGCGCCAACGGCTTCTTCACCCGCGTGCTGGAACTCGAAAAGGACGCCGCCGGCGGTTCGTTGCGTCTGATCCGGCCAAAGAGCCTGCGCCCCACCAATCCACAACTTGTCGATTGACAGCGCTCGCGCTGAAGGCGGGAGCGATTCCGGTAGGGGGCGAAACCCTAAGCGCCATGGCGACGCTCACACGACGGGGATATGGCCGGTTTCGCCACACAACAGTCGTTGGAAAAGCACCTTTCAGACGGCAGAGTGCAACCCTTTGCTGCCCCTCAGTCGTACCGTCCTGTACGTCGGGATCGCGCCCACGGCCTTTTCTCATGGGGTCGGGATCTCCGTTGAAGCCCCCCAAAAAAACGTCGCAAAATCGCCAGCCTGGTTGCCGTCCACCTTAGATGCCTCCTGGAATTTAGATGTTCCTTGAGATCAGTGCATTTTTTCCTCACAGGCTGGGCACTGGCACATCGAACGTTCGTCCTATATCTTTCATTCACCGGTTGCAGGCCACCGCGCCGGCGCCAATTGGAGCCATCCGAGCCGCGTTCGATTCCATAACCCGCAGGGACGATAAGTATGCCGACACGTGCCACACTGAAAGAACCGCGCGCTGAAGGGAGACGTAAAGACTCCCGGCTCGAAACATTGCTGTTCCGTCTGGAGGCTCAGCACATCTGCCTCGAATGGGCCTTCCGAGAAATAGCCGACCGTCCGGGCATTGTGTTCGAGATGGGGCTGGGTCACGGTCGTACCTACGACCACTTGCGCATCCATCTCCCGGAGCGCGAGATCTATGTTCTGGATCGCGAGATCGACTGTTTCGCCGACTGCACGCCGCCAGAGAACTATTTGCTGCTCGGCGACATCGAGGATACGCTTGGTGCCGCTGCCACCCGCTTTGACAGACAGGTCATCCTGGCGCATGCGGATATGGGTTCGTATGTCAACGCGAACAATATTGCGACAAGCGCCAAGCTGAGCCGATGCCTCCCGGCAGTCCTTGCGCCGCATGCCATCGTCCTGTCCGATTTGCCGCTCGAACTGGCGGGGACGCGTTCGCTACCGCTTCCGCCGGGCGCGCCCAAAGACAAGTATTTTCTCTACGTCAATGGACCATGGTGATCCGCTGGCGTGCCGCTACGGGAAAACTTTGACTGCGCCGGCCGCAACGAGGACGAGAGTCAGGTGCGAGATCGCGCTTTTGTCCTCCTGACCGGCGAATATTTTCGGCCCGTGAGGCAAAAGCTTGGCCCTCACCGACCCAAGGCGGCACATTAAATTGCTAACGCATCCCTTTGATTAAAAAGAAACAGCGCCTTCTTGGAAGGCGCTGTTTCGGTAGGACAATGTTGCCGCGGATCTTAGCGCGGGCGCAATTTCATGTGACGGTTGACGTCCTTGTAGAGCAGATAGCGGAACTTGCCGGGGCCGCCGGCGTAGCAGGCCTGCGGGCAGAATGCGCGAAGCCACATATAGTCGCCGGCTTCGACCTCGACCCAATCCTGGTTAAGCCGGTAGACGGCCTTACCCTCGAGCACGTAGAGGCCATGCTCCATCACGTGGGTTTCGGCAAAGGGAATGATCGCGCCCGGCTCGAAGGTCACGATGGTCATGTGCATGTCGTGCCGCAGATCGGTCGGGTCGACGAAACGCGTCGTTGCCCACTTGCCTTCAGTGCCGGGCATGGCGGACGGTGTGATGTCAGCCTCGTTGGTGAAGAAGGCTTCGGGAGCAGGAAGGCCGTCGACGTATTCATAGGCCTTGCGGACCCAATGGAAGCGAACGGGAGATTCGCTTCTGTTATGCGCCGCCCAGTTGCTGGCCGGCGGAATGAAAGCAAAGCCGCCGGGCTGCATGCGGTGCTCCTTGCCATCAAGCGTGACGGTCAGTTCACCCTCGACGACGAACAGCGCACCCTCAGCGCCCTCATCGAGTTCCGGCCGGTCGCTGCCGCCGCCTGGAGCGATTTCCATGATGTACTGCGAAAATGTTTCAGCAAAACCGGACAAAGGTCGCGACAATATCCACAGGCGGGTTTTGTCCCAGAACGGTAGATAGCTGGTGACGATGTCCATCATCACGCCCCTCGGAATCACCGCATAGGCTTCGGTGAAGACCGCACGGTCGGTCAGGAGCTGCGTTTGTTCCGGAGCGCCGCCATGGGGCGCATAGTAATTACGACCAGTCATTTCCGTCCTTCAGTTCTCAAAACAGGCACCGCCTCCTCACAAGAGCGGTGCGGTTGGGTTATTGCCAATGGAATGTCAAAGCAGTGCTGCACGCAGGTCGCGCGGCTGATCCTTCTCTTCGTCGAGATCCAGTTCCGCCTCGACGTGATGCAGATGTTCGGCCATCTCACGGATTGCCGTGTCCACATCCCTCGCCGCGATGCGGTCGACGACCGCCATATGCTCGTCCGGCCCGCAATTGTGCAGGTGTTTCGAACGGTACATGGCGGTGATCAGCGATGTGCGCGAAACCAGGTCGCGCAGGATGCCGAAAAGGAAGGCAGAGCCGGAGAGCTCCGCCAAAAGCAGGTGGAATCCGCCGGAAAGACGAACGATTGCAGAGAGATCGCCTGCCCTACCCGCAACCCGTTCCTCGTCGATATGGGAGCGCATACGCTCGATGTCTTCCACCGTCGCCCGCTCGCACAAGCGCTCGACCACCCGCTGCTCGATCGCCCTTCTCGTCACGAAGACGTCGCGCGCCTCATCCACCGACGGCTCGGATACGAAGGCGCCCCGGTTCGGCATGATCGTAACCAGCCCATCCCGTTCGAGCGCGGTCAGCGCCTGGCGGATACGGGCGCGACTGACGGAGAAAATCTCGGCAAGCTGCTCTTCCTTGAGGCGGGTGCCTGGGCGCAGGCGCCGCTCCGCAATGGCAAGCCAGATCTTCTCACAAATGATAGCCGTCGGCGCTCCGGCGGTCTCGTCCGCATTGTACATGAAATCTCCCATAGCCGTTCGCATACTCTCGTCGGCCAGCGTTCAAAGTCAATTCCACTCACTGCAGTTTGATATTGACTACAAAATTGTAGACAATATTGTGTACCGTAACTTGATATGCTGTGGCAACCACTTAAACGACGGCCATCGACCGGTGTGACAACCGACCGCGCTGACCTGAGAGCTCATTGATGGACTTTGACTTCACCGAACTGCCAAACAACTACATCACCTCCGATCGTCAGTTCGAGATGCGGACACCCGACATCGCGTCCTTTGCCGCCCTCAAAACGAAAACGAACTGATCCATGCGCATCCTTCTCGTCAACCCGAACTCCACTGCCTCGATGACCGAACAGGCGCACCGCAGCGCTGAGCGGGTTGCAGCCGCCCCGACGCTGGTCGAGTCCGTCAACCCGACCACAAGTCCCGCCAGCATCGAGGGCCATGCGGACGAAGCCATGGCGGTGCCGGCGATGCTTGCCGAAATCCGCGCCGGAGAGGCGCGCGGGGTCGATGCCTATGTCATTGCCTGCTTCGACGACCCCGGCCTTGGCGCTGCACGTGAGATCGCCCGCGGACCGGTCATCGGCATTTGCCAGGCCGCCATCCAAGTGGCGATGAATATCGCCACGCGCTTCTCCATCATCACGACATTGCCGCGCTCTGTGCCGATCATCGAGGACCTGGTCGACGCCTATGGTGCGGGCCACCGCTGTCGCAAGGTGCGCTCTGTCGATATGCCGGTGCTGGCGCTGGAGGAAGACCTCGCCCACACGGAGGAAATGCTCGTACAGGAAATCCTGCGCGCCAAGCATGAGGATGGCGCTGAGGCGATCATTCTCGGCTGTGCCGGAATGTCGGAACTGTGCGACCGGCTTAAGCTTAGAACGGGCATGCCGGTGATCGACGGCGTGACCGCTGCAATCAAGCTCGCCGAAGCACTGGTTGGCGCGGGTTATACCACCTCCAAGGTGGGCGCCTATGACTATCCGCGGGTTAAGTCTGCGGCCGTCACCCGCCTTGTGGATACGGTAGCTTAACAAACAGCTGCAACTGACTGAAAACAAAAAGCTCCGGAGGAAACTACCTCCGGAGCTTTTTCATTCTGTGCTGACGCTTGGGCTAGGCTGCCTGCGTCGGCTTTGCCATTGACGCGACAGCTTCCTCGACGCGGTGGCATGCCGCGCGGGAACCATCGGCAAAGCTTCTCATTGCCGGACGTTCGCTCTTGCAGCGGGCATCAGCCAGCGGACAACGCGGGTGAAAAGTGCAGCCCGACGGCGGATTGAGCGGGCTCGGCACTTCACTGGCCGTGATGCTGCGCTGGCGCTTCGGTTCGGCGATATCGGGGATCGTTTCCAGCAGCAGCCGCGTATAGGGATGGCGCGGATTGGCGAAAAGCGTTTCCGTGTCCGCCTCCTCGACGATGCGGCCGAGATACATCACTGCAATCCGGTCCGACATATGGCGGACGACGCTCATGTCGTGGCTGATGAAGAGATAGGTTAGCCCCATCTCATCCTGCAGTTTGCGCATCAGATTGAGGATCTGCGCCTGTACCGATACGTCGAGTGCCGAGGTTGGTTCGTCGCAGACAAGGAATTCCGGCTCACCGGCAAGCGCACGCGCAATCGAAATGCGCTGTCGCTGGCCGCCGGAAAACTCGTGCGGAAACTTCGAACCATCAGAAGGCGCAAGTCCGACGATGCGCAGCAATTCGCCGACGCGCTCCATCACCTCTGCTTCCGAATTGCGCAGCTTCAGCTCGCGCAGCGGCTCGGCGATGATGTTTTTCACCCGCCAGCGCGGATTGAGGCTGGCGAAAGGATCCTGAAAGATCATCTGGGCGGAAAGGGGCTCGCCGGAGCGACCCGGCGCAAAACGAACCTCACCCTCCGAGGCGCGATAGAGGCCGGTGACAAGCCGGGCGACGGTCGACTTGCCGCAGCCGGATTCGCCCACCAGACTAAGGCAGCCGCCCATCGGCACGGAAAAGCTGATGTCGTCCACCGCGCGCACGAACTGGCGCGGCTTGCGCTCTAGGACCCGGTTCAGCCAGGGGGCCGATACATCGAAATTGCACGTCAGATCATTGACGGTCAGGGCGTCACTCATAGAACTCCTCCTGCATTGAGCCAGCAAGCACTGACGCCCAGGCCGACCGGGGTCGGCTCCGGACGATCTTCACGGCAACGCGGTCCCGCCTCGGGACAACGTGGATTGAAGGCGCAGCCGCGCGGGATGGCGTTCAGGCGCGGCATGGAGCCGTCGATCTGGTTCAGCCGCTCGACACGGCGCCCGAGCGCGGGGATCGAGCCCATCAGCCCGCGCGTATAGGGATGGCGCGCATTACGGAGCACCTCTTCGACCGGGCCAATCTCGACCAGGCGACCGGCATACATTACCGCAACCCGATCAGCGGTCTCGGCAATCACGCCCATATCGTGCGTCACCAGCATCACGGATGTGCCGTGGTCGTCGCAGAGACGACGCAGCAGAGAGGTGATCTGCGCCTGGATCGAAACATCCAGCGCCGTCGTCGGTTCGTCGGCGATGATCAGCTTCGGCTCCGCCGCAAGCGCAAGCGCAATGACCACACGCTGCCGCATGCCGCCCGAGAACTGGTGCGGATAGTGATCGAAACGTGCCTCAGGTGCGGGAATACCCACTTCCTTCAGGAGGTGGATAGCCCGTTCCTTGGCACCCTGCTTCGACAGCTTCAGGTGAAGGCGGATCGTCTCGACCAGTTGCGCGCCGACGGTAAAGAGCGGGTTGAGCGATGTCAGCGGATCCTGGAAGATCGCGCCGATCTGTCGGCCGCGCACGCCCTGCATTTCCCTGTCGGAAAGCTGGTCGATGCGGCGACCCGAAAGCCAGACCTCACCGCCGGATATCCGTCCCGGCGGTTCGAGCAGACCCTGGACGGCAAGGCCGGTCATCGACTTGCCGGCGCCGGATTCGCCGACCACACCCAGGATCTCGCCCGGCCGTATGCTGAGCGAGACGTCGGACAATGCCGCCACGGTGCCGTGCCGTCCGGGAAACTCGACGCAAAGTCCGCGCACGTCGAGAACCGGCGAAGTTACGAGCTCACTCATGCCGCAGGTCCTCCAAGGGATAGCTGGGTGGGAAGATTTCGCTGACGGGTGGATGGGCCCAGCTGCGTTCGGGGTATTTGGCGATCAGCCCGTCAAACTGCTTTTGTGCCTGCCGGCGTGCCGCATCCATGTCGATGCCGGCGACCTTGCCTTCGTGCATGGAGAGACGGCCATCGACGAAGACTGTCTTGGTGACACGCCCCGAGCCACCGACAACCAGCGTCGTGATCGGGTCGATCGCCGGCGCCATGTGATGATCCATCAGGTCGAAGACCGCGATGTCAGCCCGGGCGCCTGCTTCGAGCCGCCCGAGATCGCTGCGTCCCAGAGCTTTCGCACCGCCCAGCGTGGCGGCGTCGAAGAGATCGGCGCAGCTGACGGCTGCGGTGTCGCCCTCGACGACGCGGCAGGTGATGAGGCCGACCAGAAGGTTCATCAGCATGTCCGGCGGCGCAGTGTCGGTGCCCATGGCGATGTTGATGCCGCGTTCCTTGACCGAGCGGAAGGAGTTGAGCGTGCTGCCGCCGCGTGCCGAGACCATTGGGCAATGGACGATGCTGACGCCGTTGTCGGCATAGAGCTTGAGATCGTTGGCCGTTGCCTGCGTGGCATGCGGGGCGATCAACCGCGAACTCAGGAAGCCGAGGCTCGCCATCCACTCCGGCGCCGTCTTGCCGTGAAGACGACGGACCGTATCGACCTCCATCGTGCCCTGTGCGGCGTGCAGCCGGATCGAGCAATCGAGATCGCGCGCGGCATCCGCCGTTCTCCTCAGCAGCGCCTCGGTGCAGGTCTCGACGCGATCAGGGGCCAGAAGCCCGCGAACCAGGCCGCCATGACGGCCATCGTGATCGCGGATGAAGCCGATGGCGTCGTCGAGGCCTTGCAGGCCTCTCGCCTCATCGAAGACGGCCTCGAGCTGTCCCGGCGCCTCCAGCACCATGCCGCCGGAGCGGTAGGCAGGGCTCAGATAGACGCGCAGGCCGAGATCGCCGGCGGCATCCGAGGCGGCTGCAAACTCCTCGACCGTTTCGCCCCACTCGCGATAGAACAGCGACGCGATCGGTGCCGCGGTGGTGATCCCGTTGAGCAGAAGCTGAGCGAAGGAGAAGCGTTTCTGGAACGCCAGTTCCTCCTGCGTATACATTTCATAAGGCCCGCGCTCGACGTAGGAGCGCGGCCAGACCCGGCCCTTGGCCCAGCCTGGCTGATGGTCGATGGAAAGGATCGTCGTGTCGAGATCCGAGAGGGCATCGAGATCGATCAGGCCGGGGCTGATCATCGCCGCGCCGAAATCCACCATGCGTGCGACCTCGCCCTCGAAGTGCTGCCCGACATAAAGCAGGCTGCCGCCTTCGATGACCACTTCGCCGTTTGGGATGAGACGGTGACTGCCGTCGCGGTGGCCGAGAACCCATTGCGCCGTCAACAGTGTGCGGCCTTCGGCACGCGTGCCGAGTTTCAAATCCTTGAGGTCGATCATGGGATGGCTACCTCCGCGACACCGTTACGGGCAACGACACGGCCGCGCTTGACGACCAGCGGACGTGGTGCGACTTCGACGACTGCATGGGCAAGCGTTTCGCCGACGAGCAGGGTAAAATCGGCATTGCAGCCAACTTCCAGGCCGTAGCCGGCAATGTCCATGACGTCAGCGCCACCGGTGGAGCAGACATGAAGCGCATGCTCCAGGTCGACGTCGCGGCGCAGGCCGTTCTTCATGCCGAGGATGCGAACGCGGTCCATCATATCCGGCTGGCCCCACGGGCCCCAGGTGTCGCGAATGCCATCGCAACCTGCGGCCACCTTCACGCCAGCCTCCTTGAGGCGCAGGATCGACGGTACCGTCGACGACGGCGAGCCCGTCGTGACGATGCGCACATCGAGCTCGGCGATCTGCTCGATCAGGCCGGCGACCCGCAGGTAATCCGGAGCGCCGAGCGCAAAGGCGTGGCTGATCGCAACCTTTCCCTGCATGCCAAGCGCGCGAATGCGCTCGAACATCATCTCCATGCTGAAGGCGCCGAGTTCACCGGCTTCATGCAGATGAATATCGATCGGCTTGCCATGTTTTTCCGCAAGGCCGAAGACGGCATCGAGATGCCCCTTCGGGTCACGGTCGATGCCGCAAGGATCAATTCCGCCAAGGACTTCCGCGCCGTTGCTAAGAGCCTGGTCGAGAAGTTCTGTTGTGCCCGGGCGGGTCACCAGGCCCGACTGCGGGAAGGCGACGATCTCGATGTCGATGATGCCGTCAAGCGCCTCTCGCGTTTCGATGATGCCATCCATCAGGCGCAGGCCGTGCGTCGTGTCGATATCGACATGGCTGCGAATATGGCTGGCGCCGTTCGCGGCCAGCATGATCGCCTGGCGCATGGACTGGCGATGCGGATCGATGCCGATCTCAAGCCGCTTCTCGCGCTCGAAATCGATGCGTCCGCGCAGCGTCGCGACCTTGGCGTTTTCATGCCAGGGCATGCCCCAGACGGACTTGTCGAGATGGGTATGGGCTTCGACCAGGCCGGGAATGGCGATGTGGCCACGGCCATCCTCGATCGCCACGCCATCGGCCTGAAGGTTCTGGCCGATCGCTTCGATCTTGCCGTTACGGATCAGGATATCCGTCAGCGCCCCGCCGTGGGGACGGACGTTACGGATCAAAAGATTGGACATCATTCACCTCAGTTTCGGATTGAGTGCGTCGCGCAGCCAGTCACCGAGAAGGTTGACTGAGACGACAAGTAGGCAAAGCTGCAACACCGGGAACAGGACGACCCACCAGACACCGGAGAACAGGAACTGGTTCCCGAGCCGAATGAGTGTTCCGAGGCTGGGCTGGCTCGGTGGCATGCCGATGCCGAGGAAGGAGAGCGTCGCTTCCGTGAGGATCGCCATGCCGAAGTTCAGCGTGGCTGCGACCATGATCGGCGTTAGCGTGTTTGGCAGGATGTGGTTGAGCATGATCCGCCGCGCCGGCGTCTTCAGGAGGCGGGCAGCCTGGACATATTCCTTGCCGCGCTCGACGATCGTCTGGGCGCGGACGGTACGGGCATATTGAACCCAGGCGCTGAGCGTGATCGCCAGTACGAGGACAGCTGCCGATCCGACGTCGCGCAGCTCCGGCGGCAGCATCTGGCGGGCAACGGCACTGACGAGAATGGCGATCAGGATCGTCGGAATGGAGAGCAGAACGTCACCGATGCGCATCAGGATGTTGTCGACAATGCCGCCGAAATAGCCGGCGATGAGACCGAGGCTGAGGCCGACCGTCAGCGAGAAGATCACCGAGCAGACCCCGATCAGGATCGAAATGCGCGAGCCGTAGAGAATAGCCGAGAGCATGTCGCGGCCCTGGGTGTCGGTGCCGAGAATGAAGGGCCATTGGCCATCGGCCTGCCAGATCGGCGGCAGCTCCGAGTTCCAGAGATCGAGCTGCGCCGGATCGAACGGGTTCTGCGGCGCGATCAACGGCGCGGCAAAAGCCGCGGCGATGAGCACGAGCAGGATCAGCGCGCCGGCGATTGCCGACGGACTGCGGGTAAAGGACCACCAGAGATCGCTCTGACGCCAGCGCGCGAGCCGGCCGATCTTGGCTGTCGAGGTTGTTTCCTGAGCCTGGTCAGTCATGGGGCGGCCTCAGCGTGTGGCATCGCGAAGACGGGGATCGATGACCGCATAGGCGATATCGACAAGCGTGTTCAGCGTGACGAAGATGAAGGAGACGATGCACAGGTAGCCTGCCATCACCGGGATATCGAGGAAGGTCACCGCCTGAATGAACAGCATGCCCATTCCCGGCCACTGGAACACGGTTTCGGTGATCAGTGCGAAGGCGATCAGCGAGCCGACGTTCATCGCCGTCATGGTGACAACAGGCATCAGACAGTTGCGAAGCGCATGGCGGAAATTGATGCGCCACCGCGGCACGCCGCGGGCACGGGCAAACTTCACGAAATCAGAACGCAGCACTTCCATCATCTCGGCGCGCACGAGCCGCATGACGAGCGTGATCTGGTAGAGGGCAAGCGCAAAGGACGGCAGAAGCAGGGACGCACGCCCGGATGCGGTCAAGAGGCCCGTGCTCCACCAGCCGATCTGGACGACGTCGCCGCGGCCGAAGGCCGGCACTACGCCGAGCGAAACGGCAAAGACAAGGATCAGCAGGATGCCAACGACAAAGCTCGGCAGGGAAACGCCGATAATGCTGACGAATTGTAAGCCTTCCGAATACCAGCGGCCTCGATGGATCGCCGTCAGCACGCCGAGCGGAATGCCGACCAGCAGCGACAGGACGGTGGCGACCAGAGCCAGTTCGATGGTCGCCGGGAAGCGTTCGGCGATCAGCGTCATCACGTCCTGACCGTTTCGGTAGCTGATGCCGAAATCGCCCTGGGCCGCGTTGACGACGAAGCGCACATACTGGGTCAGGAACGGATCGTTCAGCCCGAGCTTTTCGCGCAGTTCGAGCCGATCGGCCTGCGACATCTGTTCGTTGGCCATCAGTTCGACCGGATCGCCGGCGAAACGAAAGATCATGAAGGCCATCAGCGCGACGGCGAGCATGACCATCACGGCATTAGCCAGCCGCTTGATCAGAAAGACAATCATTGGGTTTCCCGCTCAATGAGAAACCCCGACAGAGCAGGCTCTGCCGGGGCAATGTGGGGTCAATCGCCGATACGGGTCAGCCAGTGGCGCGGCTTGTTGTCGGCGCGGATGGTGACGTCGGTCACTTCCTTCGACATCGCCCATGCCATCGGCTGCTGATGCAAGGGGATCATGATGACCTGATCCTTGGCAAACTTCAGCGCTTCGGTCTCGATCGCCAATCGCTTGTCGCGATCCATTTCGACTGCGGCCTTCTTCACCATGGCGTCGAGTTCGGGATAGGACCAGCCGCCATAGTTGGCGACGCCGGCAGCACCTTCGCGGGTCGAAAGCACCTGGATCAGGATCGAGTAGGCATCGAGCGTCGGCTCGTTGGCCCAGCCGATCATAAAGGCATCGGACTTGCCGCCGGCGCGCTTCGGCGCCTGCACGGCGCGCGGACCAATGTCGAGCGTCGGCTTGAGCCCGACACGCGACAGCATCGACACGAGCGCACTGCAGACGTCTTCTTCGTTGACGCTTTCGTCGTTCATGCAGACGAGCGTGAACTCGGTGCCGACGGCGCCTGCTTCTTCCAGGAGCTTCTTAGACAGTTCCGGATCGTAGGTGGTCGGCACATCCAGTTCGGCGCTGTAGCCCGGGATCTCAGGCGCAACCATGGTACCGGCGACATGCGACTTGCCGCGCATGACGCGCTTGAAGATCAGCTGACGGTCGATTGCATGATCGATCGCCTGGCGGACCTTGATGTCATTGAAGAAGTTTTCGCGGCCGTCGTTGAGCTTGTCCTTGCGGTTGAAGACCAGGTGGATCGTGCGCAGGTCGGAGCGCTCGACGACCTTGATGTTCGGATCGCTCTTCAGCCGGTCGAGATCCTGCACGGGCGCACCGTCGGTCAGGTCGATCTCGCCCGACAGGAGGGCCGCGACGCGAGTAGCCGCCGACGTGATCGGGGTGAATTCGATGCGGTCGAGATTGTGCTTCGGGGTATCCCACCAGCCGTTATTCTTGACGAGCACGGTCTTGCTGTCAGGCACGCGCGACTCAACGATGAACGGCCCGGTGCCGTTGGTGTGATAGGTGGTGTAACCCTCGACCTTGCCGCCGACATCGGTCGGCAATTCGGACTTGTTCTCGATCAGCCAGTCCTTGTCGAACATGAAGATGTTGGTCATGTCGTTCAGGAACAGCGGGCTTGGCGAATTCACCTCGATATCGACCGTGTAGTCGTCCACCTTCGTGGTGGAGACATAGGCAGGAATGTTGCCACGCAGCGGCGACGTCGGGTGGCTGACGCGAGCCATCGAGGCCATCACGTCGTCGGCGTTGAAATCCGCGCCGTTCTGGAACTTCACACCCTTGCGCAGGTGGAAACGCCAAACCTTTTCGGAGACCAGCTCCCACTTGGTGGCGAGTGCCGGCTCAACGACGAAATCTGGCGTGTAGCGCGTCAGTCCCTCATAGACGTGATTGAGGAAGGCGAGGTTCGACGTGCTGCCGTAGGAATACGGGTCGAGCGAGAAGATATCCCGCGGGCTGCCCCAGCGCAGCGTTTCGGCCTGTGCCGTCGAGGCGAGAAAGGCGAATGCCAACCCCGCAAGGAGATGCTTTCTCAGTTTCATGTGGTTCCCTCTGTTTTTGCCATTCGTCGCCGTGCCGTGCCGACCCGGTCGGTCCGCGATCCCTCGATCACTGGATGGCTGACAGCGCTAGATTTGAAGTTGTTGGCGCTAATGTCAACTATTTTGTCGACAATTATGTTGGCAAGAATTAGCGATTCCGGTTTTACGGAGAAAAACCGTGCGAATTCAGCGACTTTGAAGCGGCGGCTACTTGCAATCGTGACGTGATAAACTGGGCAACAGCCCACTTTTCAAGGTGGATTGCTGTTGAGGGAGACACAATGAGCCGGCGGCAGCATGATCTTAGCAGGCCGCATGCAGGCAGAAATCTGCCGGGCTGTTGCTGCATCATTGCGCCCCGAACACCAAAACAGCCCGCCCCGTCACGGTCGGATGACCGGATGGAACGGACTGCTTTCGTTAGCAATGGCCGGCGGATTGCGAATCGACGGTTGGCTCAGCTCTCTCGGAAAGCGCGGCTGACCTGATCCATCAGCGGCTTGACGAAATAAGAAGCAACGCTTCGTTCGCCGGTCGTAATGAACGTCTCCACCGGCATGCCCGGCATCAGCGAGACATTGCCAAGCCGCTGGATCTCTGCCGGCGTGATCGCGATGCGCGCGATGTAGAAGCTCGCACCCGTCCGCTGATCGACCGACACGTCGGCGGACACCCGCTCGACGGCGCCGACAATCTCCGGCGTCGTCTTCTGGCTGAAGGCGGAGAAACGTAGGATCGCCTTCTGTCCGGAATAGATCTGGTCGATGTCCTGCGGCGCGACCTTGGCCTCCACGACGAGTTTGTCGATATCCGGCACGATCATCATGATCGGCTCGCCCGGAGCGACCACGCCACCGACCGTATGGACGGCGAGTTGGTGCACGATGCCGTTCTGTGGCGCGACGATATCGACGCGCTTCAGCTGGTCTTCGGCTGCAACCTTGCGCTCGACATATTCGCCGATGCGGGCATCCATTTCGCGCAGGTCGGTTCCGACTTCCTCGGCCCATTGCTCGTCGACCTGAATGATCTGAAGCGATGTCTCGGCGATCTTTTCGTGCACGCCGGCGACGCCGGCCAGCAGCCTGCCCATCTCGCCATCGATATCGGTTGCCTGGCGCTCGAGTGCGCTGAGGCGGCTTTTCTCCATCAGCCCCTTGTCATGCAGGAAGGTGTAGCGGCCAAGCTCCTCCTTGATCAGGATCCGCTCGCGGCTACTGGCGGTGCGCTCGGCATCCATGCCGCGGATCTCGTCGTTCAGCTGCTCCACCCGCCGCTCCAGTTGCCGCTTCTTGCTCTCGCGCACATCCCTGCGGCTTTCGTAAAGGCGTTGCTCGGCATGCATCATTGCAGCCACATCAGGATCCTCGGCCCGCGAAAGGAGCGTTTGCGGGAAGACGACCCGCTCGGAACGGTCGCGCTCGCTCTCCAGCCGCGCCTTGCGGGCGGCGAACTGGTCCAGGCTCTTGAGAATGATCGCCAGATTGGCCTTCGTCATCGTCGCGTCGATGCGCATGACGACATCCCCCGCCTTCACGTGGTCGCCGTCGCGCACCATGAGTTCGCTGACCACGCCACCCACGGGGTGCTGCACCTTCTTCAGGCTGCTTTCGACAACCACGGATCCTTGAGCGATCACCGCCCCGACGATTTCCGTACTGATCGCCCAACCGCCGAAGAGCCCGACCAGCGTCGCAAATCCGAGCACGCCGACGATCAGGTGGGTGCGGATCGAACGTCTGAGTGTCTGCCAATCATCCATGTTCATGCCTTTGCTGCTTCTGCTGATTGCACCACCTTGAGCGCACCCGGATTGGCGGTTGTCTGCCTTAGAACCTTCGAGAGAACTTCGTCCTTCGGGCCGAAAGCCTGCTGGCGGCCCGCGGCAAGCATCAGCACCTTGTCGACCGCAAGCAGCGCGCTGGGGCGGTGGGCAATGACGATGACGATGCCGCCGCGTTCACGGATCCCGAGGATCGCCGACGTCAGAGCTTCCTCTCCTTCGGAATCGAGGTTTGAATTCGGCTCGTCGAGGATGACGACGAAGGGATCCCGGTAAAGGGCCCTTGCAAGCGCGATGCGTTGCTTCTGGCCGGCGGAAAGCGGCCGGCCATTTTCCCCGACTTCGGTGGAATAGCCTTCCGGCAGGCTGACGATCAGATCGTGAACCCTTGCTGCGCGGGCAGCGGCGATGATGTCGTCGGACCCAGCGTCGGGGTCGAAGGAGGCAATGTTCTCGGCGATGGTGCCGTCGAGCAACTCGATCGATTGCGGCATGTAGCCGATATGGCGGGCAAGCGCTGCGGCCGGCCATTGGTCCGGCGTGGCGCCATCGAGCCGGATCGCGCCGCGCGCCGGGTGCCAGATGCCCACGAGCAGACGTGCAAGCGAGCTCTTGCCTGAGCCGCTCGCACCGATGACGCCGAGCCCCGCGCCAGCCTCCAGTGTGAAGGTGACATCCTGCAAGACGACGTCTGTCGTTTCCGGCGGAAGAGCGCTGACGCGTTCGACAGACAGTGCACGGCTCGGTGCCGGCAAATCCATGCGATCAGGCGCATCGGGCAAAAGCGCCAGCGTCTTTTGCAGGCGTCGGCGGCTTTGGCGGGCACCGATGAAGCCCTTCCAGTTGGCGATCGCCAGATCGACTGGCGCCAGTGCCCGGGCGGACAGGATCGAGCCAGCGATGATAATGCCGGGCGTTGCCTGCTCGTTAATCACGAGCCAGGCGCCGACCGCAAGGATGCCGGACTGCAGCATCATGCGCAGCACCTTGCTCAACACGCCGAACCCCGAGGAAACATCGCTTGCGCGGCGCTGCTCACGCGTAAACGCGCGGTTCTCATCCTGCCAGCGGCGCCTCAGATGCGGGCCCATGCCCATCACCGTGATCACATCGGCATTGCGGCGGCCGCTCTCGGCCATGCGATTGCGCTTGGAAGAATGGCGCGCAGCCTCCTCGACCGGCCGCTGCGAAACGAGTTCCGTCAACAGGGTAATCGCCGCCAGAATGACAGCGCCTGCGAGTGCCGTGACACCCAGCCAGAAATGGAAGGCAAAGCAGATGGCGATATAGAACGGAAGCCAGGGGAGATCGAAGAGCGCGGTCGGCCCGCTGCCCGAGAGAAAGGCCCTGATGGTATCGAGATCGCGCAACGGCTGGGCGTAGCGACCGCTGATCGGCACCTGCAACTGCAGACCGACGATCGCATCGTAGATCCTTGGTGAAAGCGCCTGGTCGAGCCGATCGGCTATGCGCACCAATAATCGGCCACGCAGCGCGTCGAACAGGCCCTGAAACGCGTATAGCACGACAACGATGGCGAGAAGCGCAACAAGCGTCGGCAGGCTTCTGCTCGGAAGCACCCGGTCGTAGACCTCCATCATGAAGAGCGATCCGGTGAGGTAGAGCACGTTGACGACGGCACTCATCAGGCCAATGCCGACGAAGGCACTCGCACAGCCCGCAAACACACCCTTGAACTGGCTGGAATTTCTGTTGGAAGAACTGTCGCGCATGGTCCCTGATCCGTTGAGATCGCGGCGGTAGCAGGCAGGCAACACAAGGCGATGACATGCCTGAAGTGATTGAAGCCTACGCCGCGCGAAAAAGGGGCGCACCGGATGGCGCGCCCCTCGCTTTGGTTAGGCGAAGCGGAAGTCGTCGATGACGAAGTTTTCCGTTTTCACACCGTTGAAGGTGATGGACGACCCATCGTCGAACGCGATCTGTGCACCGGCGTCACCATCGGTGAAGGCACCGGAGGACAGAAGCGCCTGGTAGTCGGCGAACATGTCCTTCGAAAGCACGACCACGTCGTCGCCCTGTGCACCCGCCTGGAAGTCCAGGACCACGTCGCGACCGTCGCCGGAGGCGAAGACGAAGGTGTCGGCACCCGCACCGCCGGTCAGCACGTCATTGCCCGTGCCGCCGTTCAGCGTGTCATTGCCGGTACCACCGTTGAGCTGGTCATTGCCGGCACTGCCGCTCAGCGCGTCATTGCCAGCGCCGCCCATAAGCACGTCGTTGCCAGCACCACCCTCGACCACATCGTTGCCGTCTCCGGCGACAACGCGGTCATTGCCTGCCCCGGCATCGACCATGTCGTTGCCATCGCCCGCCAGCACCGTGTCGTTGCCGTTGCCGGCCTCGATCATGTCCTTGCGGTCAGTGGCAACCAGCGTGTCGTTGCCGTCGGTGCCTTCGACGACGTTGTACTCGGTGTAGCCGTCGATCTTGATCGAGGCGGTGCCGGTCGATTCCCCACCCTGGGCGTCACGCACGGTGTAGGTGACGGTGACCATGGCGTTCTGCTCGTCTTCCAGAGCCATAAAGGCAGAAGACGGATCGGCGACGAGCTTGCCATCGACGATCGAGAAGGCTGTAGCAGCCTGAGCATTCGTCAGTGTCAGACCGGTCACCGCCGTGACCGCAAAACCGACGAGCGTCAGCCGGTCGCCTTCGATATCGGTATCGTTGGCAACGAGGTCGAAGGTGGCGGTCTCGTTCTCGGCAACGCCGCCGGTATCGGCAACAGCCACCGGTGCATCATTGACCGGCTTGATCGTCACACTGACGGTGCTCTCGCTGCTGCCACCCTTGCCGTCGGACACAACGACGATGAAGCTGTCCGATCCGTTGACATTGGCATTCGGATCGTAGGTCCAGGCGCCGGTTCTGCCATCGAGTGCGACGCTGCCATTGGCGGGCCCAGCGCCCGTCTTGACGGCATAGCTCAGCGTATCGCCATCGATATCGGTTGCCGTGATCGTGCCGCTGATCGACGTATCCTCGTTCGTCTCAATGGTCAGCGACGATGCAACAGGCGCGTCGTTGACCGGCTTGACGACGAAGGTGGCGCCGGCTTCGCTCGAGCCGCCGCGACCGTCGGAGATCTGATAGTGGAAGGAGGCTTCGCCATTGAAGTTCGCGGCAGGCGTGAAGCGAATGCCACCCTCCTCGACGGTGGCGGTACCACCGACGACCGAAGTGACGCCCGTCACCTTCAACTGATCGAGATCGGCATCGCTGTCGTTGGCGAGCAGGCTCGCAAACGGGATGACGAAGGATGGCGCATCCTCATCGATCGGGGCAAGCGTGTCGCTGGCGGCAACCGGACCACGGTTGACGAGGCTGTTGGCGATCGACGCGCGGTTCATGACCGTGCCATCGGCGAAGGTAACGAGTTCGACACCGCCGCCTGCCAGTTGGCCGTTGAGGGTCAGTTTTTCGCCATTGGTGAATTCGACCTCGACGGCTTCACCGTATTTATGCAGGACGGCTTCGCCGCGGGCGATGTCGTGCAGGACGAGAACGTCGCTATCAGCAGATGCAGCGGCCGTTTCGACGATTTCGTCGGAGCCTTCGCCACGTCCGTAGACGTAAGTATCAGAACCGTCACCGCCGATCAGCACGTCGTTGCCGGCACCACCTTCGATCAGGTCGTCGCCGAGACCGCCGGCAATAATGTCGGCACCCTCGCCGCCCATCAGCACATCGTTGCCCTTGCCGCCGACAAGCCCGTCACGTCCGGCACCACCCATCAGCGTATCGTCGCCGTCGCCGCCATCGACGCGATCGTCGCCGCCGTTGCCAATGAGGGTGTCGTTGCCACCAAGACCGTAAATCGTCTCGCCGGCTTCACCGCCGACCAGCATGTCACGGGTATTGGTGCCGTTGATCACCTGGCCGCCTTCAAGGCCCGATTTCAGATCGACAACCGTGAGATCGTCGAAGGATAATCCGGCATTGCCCCAGGAATAGAGGCCGAAGGTACCGGCGTCGAGACCACGGTCGCCGACCGGATAGGCAAAGAGGGCCTCATCGTTGAGGAAGGCGGTGATCTTGTCGCCGACGACTTCGACGCGCAGCTTCATTGCCTGACCCGGCTCGTACTTGCCGGGAACCTGGGCAAGAATTTCCTCGACCCCGTTCTTCATGCGCACGAGGTTGAAGATGCTGCCGGCGCCATTGCCGGGGCTGCGGTCGAGGATGCCATCGGCATCGAGTTCGAGCTTGTAATAGTTCTTGTTGTCCTTGTAGCGGAACAGGAAGCCGAGGCCGTCCTTGTCAGGCGTCTGGATCGTTGCCTCAACCGCATAGTCGGTCCAAGCAAGTGCTACCGGATCCTTGAACAAGGCATAGGTGCCGAGACGAAGGACGTTGACGCCGTCGCCAAGCGGGCTCCAACCACGCTTCCACAGATCCGCGGCAGTTGCCCCGCTCCAAGTCAGTTCGCGGCTAGCAAGCCCCGTCGTCTGCACCAGCTTTCCGTCGGCAAGCAGCCATTCGGATGCCTTTCCAACAGGTCCGATGCCGCCAAGCTCGCCCTCATCGACGATGTTGAAGCGCGACAGGGACTGCGGCGACGAGAAGTCTTCGGCAACGAGTATCTTGGTGCGGTCGACAACGGTGATATCGACACGATCGGTCGAGACCGAACCGTCCACAGCCGTCACCTTGAGCAGCAGTTTGTTGACGCCGGTGTCGAGATTGACGTTGGCGGTCTTGCCATTGGCAATGACGTTGCCGGCGAGGTCCGTCCAGACGTAGTCGAGCAACTGCTTCGGACCAAACGAGCCGGAGGCGTCGAGCTTGACGGAAGCCTTGCCGTCGCCGTCGATGTCGTAGGTCCGCTGGTCGATGCCGGCCTTTGCCGTTGTGTCCGCCTTGGTGACGACGATATCATCGAAGACAGAAGCGCGCTGGCCGCTTGAATAAAGGCCGACGGTACCGCCGCTAAGCGGCGCATTGGCGTCAGTGACCGGTCCGGCAAAGACATTCTTGTCGCCGAGGAAGATGTTGATCGCGCCGCCGGTGACAGCCACGGTCAACGGGATTTCCATATTGTAGGGCGAACCTTCGTTCACCGATGCCAATATGGTCTCGACGCCGTTGGCCACCTTGACCAGTTGGCGACGGTTGGTCTCGCCATCGAGCGTGAAGCGGTAGTGATTGTTGGCGTCCTTGTAGTAGAAGAGAACGCCGATCGCGTCGTTGTCGAGCTGGGTCAACGACGCTTCGAATACGTAGTCCGTCCAGGTAGACGAGCCCTCACCGACGAAGACCAGCTTGTTGCGGGCGGCATCGCTTTGGTCGAAGAGCGCGGCCTCAGGTGCTGCAAGGCCGGCTGCTCCGGTCGGACGCGAGAAGACCGTTCCCTTCAACAGGAAGTTTCCGGTATTGCCGTTGGCCGCACCGATATCGGTTGCCCAGCCGTTGGCATTGCCGTCGTTGAAGGTTTCGACCAACAGAGTGCGATCGCCACGGACAATTACGTCAACGGTGTCGCTGGTCTTGATGCCGTTGAAATCGGTGGTGGTCAGCGTCAGCTTGTGCTTGCCAAGCTCGAGCTCGGCCTTAGCGTCCTTGCCTTCAGCCACCACGTCGCCGTTCTCGTTGGTCCAGACCCAGCTCTTGACGCTTGCCGGCAGCAGCGACTTGGCACCGGAAAGCGCGACATTGGCGGACGAGGCACCCGCAGAAGCGTCAGCGATGATGTCGTCACCGGCTTCAGCCATGGCGCGTGCATTGCCGCCGCTGACGTCAATGTTCTCGAACACTTCCTGGTGGCCACGATAGTAGCCGGTCAGGCCGTCGCGATCGAGTTCCGGCTTGGTGCGGAAGCCGTCTAGGTAGTCGTCGAACCCGGTGAAGTAGGTCTCGGTGGAAATGCGGTTGTTGTCGGGATCGATGGTGATCAGGCGGATGGCGCCGTTGCCGCCATTGTTGCCTTTCGCTTCGTTGCCGTTGCCGGTGATCTCGCGCGACACACCATTCTGGTAGTTGACCAGGAACTGGAAGACCGGCTCGCCGTACTGATTGTAGGTGATGTCGGTTTCAGCGCCATCGCCGAAGATGTGACCGGAGAAGGTCATGACGATGTTCGGATAGCGGGCGAGCAGTTCGCGCGAAACATATTCGCCGTCGTTGGCGCCGCGCTGGTCGGTGCGCATGCCGTAGTCGTAGCCTGCACCTTCGTCGTAGAGCGGCAGGGCCAGATTGTCCTGGCGGCCGGCATAGCTCGTCAGCGAGTGGGTGGCGAGCATGACGCGATAATCGGGATGGGCCTCGATGACGTCGCCTGCCCAACGGATCACGTCGTCGCGCGGACCGAACTCGAGCGAGATCGACAGCCACTTGGTGCCATCGGGGGCCGTGAACGTGCTGTAGGTGTTGCGGGCGCTCATCAGCTCCTGATCGTAGGCGCCGCCAAAGGTGCCCGGGCTGGTTTCTGCCTGCTTGTCCGGCGAGAAACGCTGGTCGAGATAGATCGACGAGTGGTCGGCAGCACTGCCGCCATTGGCCTGGTCATGGTTGCCCGGAAGCAGGGCGTAGGGGATCTTGCCGTCGAGCTTGCGAAGGGCAGCTTCGGCGATGTCCCACTGGCCGGACAGGTTGTTCTGGGTGATGTCGCCGACATGGGTCATGAAGACGATGTTGTGGCTCTGGCGATTGTCCAGCAGCCACTGCGTCATGTCGCCGAAGAAGTGCTTGATGCCATCGTTGGACGTGTAGTCCTGCGTATCCGGGAAGACGGCGATCGTATAGGCATTCGCACCGGCGACGCGGACGCGGAAATCATCGCTGACCGCATGGCCGGCGGCGTCGGTTGCCGTCACGCGGACGTCGGAGTGACCGAACGCTGCGAAGTCCAGCACCAGCTTGTTGCCATTGGTGAGGACGGCATTCAGCACCTCGCCCTTGCTGTTCTGGACGGTGAAGGTCAGGTTTTCACCGGAGAAATGCTGCGACAGGTCGATCGTCACATCGGCCGCATCCGGCGTGACCATCATGTCCTTGATGGCGGTGGTCTTGACGACGGAGCCCGGGTTCGGCGTCGTGTCCTGGCCGACGGCCGGAATGCCGGCCGTTGCCGGCGTCGTCGTCGACACGGTGGTGCCTTGGCCGCTCAAGGAACCCTGGCCGAAGGCCGGCGTGGTCGAGCCTTCGCCGAAACGGAACTCGGTGCCGTTGGACGACAGCGCATCAGTCTTCAGCGCATCCGGAACGATGCCCTCCGGCTTGGCATTGCCGAGCGCCGACAGTTCCGTACCGGTCAGAACCTTTTCGATGAAGAGGAAGTTGCTGAGATAGCCGGAAGACGTCTCGCCGTCTTCGTCGGCGAAGATCAGGAAGCCCTTGGCCTTGTCGATGGTGAAGCGGGCGGCAAGCGTGCCGGTCATCTTCTGTTCGGCGACGAACTCGCCGTTGATGTATTTCTTCATCGAGACGCCGCCGCTGGCGTCCTTGTCGATCGTCAGGCCAATTCGGTTCCAGGCATCGAGCTTGGCCGCGCCGCGATAGTCGCTGTTGATGCCGAGGCCGAAGCTCTCGCCGCCAACCTTGCCGAAGATATCGCCATCAGACGTGTTGGTGACGTCCGTCTGCAGGAACGGGATCCAGCCGCTGGAGCCAGCCGATGGGAAGTAGACGTCATAGACTAGACTGTAGGACGAAGCATTGCCGGTGCCGCCCGGCGACACGAGAATGCCCTGCTGGGCCTGCACACGCGGGATATTCAGGAGCCAATCGGACGAAGATTGGATCGGAGTCGCTAGCGAATTGGGGGAGGAAGTCATGTCGGCTTTCTCTCTAAAGGTGAACGGGATCGGCTCTTGGCCGTGCGTCACCGTTATCCGCCACCCTTACCGCGCAGATGACAGTTGCTTAACAAAACGTAAAGCGGCCATAGCGTTTTCCGATGGCTGCCATCGGTTTCGCCCACCTCTTAGTGGACCGATCGGTGCGGTCACCGCCGGTGTCATGTGCCTGTCAGCTTTTGCGACAATGATACGCGCGCGGATCCAACAGGCCATGCCCGCAGGCAACAGAACCGGAAGCAATGTCGATCACTCAATTGAAAGCGTTTCACATCGTCGCCCAGTCCGGCGGCTTCTCCCAGGCCGCCCGAGACATGGCGATCAGCCAGTCCACCCTATCGCAGCACGTGCGGGAACTGGAGGCATTATGCGGGCAGAACCTGCTTGATCGAAAGGCGCGCGGCGTCAGCCTCAGCGCCCATGGCGAGCGCCTGTTCGAAATCACCTCGCGCCTGTTTCAAGCAGAGAAGGAAGCCAACGCCTTCCTGCGCGGCGAGGCAGGCACAACTGGCGGTCATCTGCGTGTTGCCGCCGACGGCCCCATCCTGGCGCTACCGATCCTCTCGCGGTTGAAGATCGATCGACCAAAACTGACATTCTCCCTAGCCGTCGATAATTCCGCCCGTGTGATCGACCAGATCATCGACTATCGCGCCGATGTCGCAATCACCGCGCAGATCCCCGACGACCCGCGCCTCCATGGCGTCCGTTTTCTGAGCATGCGCCTCGGCCTCTGCGTGCCGGCATCCCATCCGCTGGCATCGCGCGACGGCGTCACCATGAAAGAACTCGAAGGTCTCTCCTTCGTCATGCGCGAGCGCGGCTCGCGCACCCGCGAGATCTTCGAGAAGAATCTCGCCGACCACTCCATCTCGATCCATCAGATCGTCGAGATTTCCTCGCGCGAGGGCGTGCGCGAGGCAATCGCCAATGGCGTCGGCTGTGGCGTCGTCGCCGATCTCGAATTCGGCCATGACAACAGGCTCTCGTTCGTGCCGATCGACGACGCGAGAGAGATCATCGACGAGTACGCGATCTGCCTGGCGGAGCGCCGTCATCTGCCGCTGATCCGCGGCTTCCTCGATGAGGCGAGCCGCCTGTTGCCCGAAGTGGGCGACACGTTCAGAACGTCATTGCCTTTGCAGAAAGCGACAACAAAAACAATAATTTCTGCGTCGTTCCTAACACAATAGATTATAGCTTCAGTTCGTTGACGTAACGGCAGCCTCAGAGCTTGGCCGTCGCGCCGAAGCCCGTGAGGAAAGACGTCAGATTGTCGGACAGCGCATCGCAGAGATAGCCGCCCTCCTGAACGATGGCCGTCGGCAAGCCCAAACCGGCGATCGCCGCGCCGATCCTTGCGAAGCCTGATGTCGAGACCGACAAGCCACCGAAGGGATCGCCCTCGAACGCATCGAGCCCGAGCGCCACGACAAGCGCGTCCGGCGCGTAGGCGCGGATCCGGCGGAAGGCGACGTCGATGGCTGCGAGGAAATCGGCGTCGCCGGACTTGCGCTCGAGCGGCAGATTGAGGTTGTAGCCAAGGCCCGGCCCCTCGCCGCGTTCGTCCGCATGTCCCCAGAAAAAGGGATAGAAGCGCACCGGATCCGCATGGATCGAGACCGTCAGCACATCGGAGCGCTGATAGAAGATGCCCTGCGTGCCGTTGCCGTGATGCAGATCGATATCGAGGATCACGACGCGCGCCGCGTTCGACAGAAAACGCTGCGCCGCAACGGCGGAGTTGTTGAGGAAGCAGAAACCGCCAGCAACGTCTGCAAAGGCATGATGACCGGGTGGGCGGCAGAGCGCATAGGCGGCGGGATCCCCAGCCAGCACCGCATCTGCCGCATCGACCGCGCTCCAGGCGCTCCAGCGCACGCTCTCCCAGGTTTCGCCGGAGATCGGGCATGCGGTGTCTGCCATGTGATATCCGGCCTGCCCTACTGCGGAAGCCGGGTATCGGCCATCGCGGGCCAGCGGGTGGATGTTCGGTATCACCTCGTCCGAGGCTTCGGCGATGCGCTGCCAGCGCGCGTAGATATGCTCGAGAAAGTCGAGATATTCGGGCGTGTGCACGGCGGCAATCGGGGCGAGCCCGTGGTCGCGCGGCCGATCGACGGAGCATCCGGCGTCACGGGCGCCGATCAGGAGCCTTTCAACCCGTTCGGGCTGCTCCGGGTTCGGCTGCGGCGCCCCGCTCGAAAGGAAAGCCTTCGGGTCGTGTCGCTTCTGTTCCTGTGCGTAGAAGGCTTTCATGCTCTCTCCCGTTCCTGCATCGTCAAGCTTTCAGTCCCTCGGTGAGAGCCACAAAGGCCTCGCCATAGGCGGCATGAGCGCGGTCTTTCGTCTGCCAGGTAATGCCAAGCCGCTGGTAAAGGCGCTGCGCCGGCTCGTTCTCCACATCGACTTCCAGCCGCAGGTAGTCCCCGCCCCGCGCCCTCGACCACGAGGCCACTTCGCGCAGCAGGCGCTCGCCGATACCGAGGCCGCGGAAGCGATCGCCGACATACAGATCCTGCACGAAGACGCCGGGCCGGCCGCGCCAGGTCGAGAAGATCGGAAAGAACAGGCAAAGGCCGGCAAATTCTCCCTCAACCTCAGCAATCAGACTGCCGAAGCCGGCATCGGGGCCGAAACCGAAACGACGGTAGTCATCGACCGTGCAGGTGACCTTGCCGGCCATATCGAGCCCGCGGCCCATAGCCTGGATCGCGCCGTGCATCGCCCCGGCGTCCTCAACCTCACCGGGGCGAATGCGGATGCCCGCGATCTTTCTTTGCGTTGTCGTCACTTCCGTCCCCTTTGCTGCCGATGAGCCGATGGCATCGATGACGCGCCTGTTACCAGCGGCGTCAGAATGCCACCTGATCTCCGCCTTTGAGGCCGAGAAGATCACGTGCTTCCTTAGGGGTGGCAACCTCCAGCGACAAGGCGTCGAGAACGGTGCGGATGCGCAGAACCTGTTCGGCATTGCTGGTCGCAAGTTGCCCGCGGCCATTGTAAAGGCTGTCCTCCAGCCCCACCCGCACATTGCCGCCCATCGCAGCCGCCATAGTGATCATCGGCATCTGGTGCCGGCCGGCGGCCAGCACCGAGAACGAATAGTCGTCACCGAAAAGCTTGTCGGCGATGCGCTTCATATGCGTCAGGTTCTCCGGATCGGCGCCGATGCCGCCGAGAATGCCAAAGACGAACTGAATGAACAGATGACCGGAGACCAGACCGCGGTCGCGGAAATGCGCCAGCGAATAGAGATGGCCGACATCGTAACATTCGAATTCGAACCGTGTGCCGCATCCCTGACCGAGTCGGGTGAGGATGAACTCCATGTCGGCAAAGGTGTTCTTGAAGATCGAACTGCGCGTCGCCTCCAGCAGCTCCGGCTCCCACTCGTGTTTCCACGCCACTGGCTTGTCGAGCGCCGGAAACAGGGCGAAGTTCATGGACCCCATGTTCAGCGAGCACATTTCCGGCTCGGCCCGCAAGGACGCCGCCAGGCGGTCCTCCAGCGCCATCAGCGACGAGCCGCCGGTCGATATGTTGACGATGGCGTCGGTCGACTGCTTGATCCGCGGCAGGAACTGCATGAACAGCGAGGGGTCGGCGGAAGGCCGGCCGTCTACGGGATTTCGCGCATGCAGGTGCAGGATCGAGGCGCCGGCCTCCGCCGCAGCGATTGCTTCCGAAGCGATCTGGTCCGGCGTGATCGGCAAATGGGGCGACATGGTCGGCGTGTGCACCGAGCCCGTCACCGCACAGGTGATGATGACCTTCCTGCGCGACGTCTTGGTTTTCGTCATGATGTCGATCTCAACGGTTGACGGGAAGAGTGAGCTCAGCGGCAAGCTGCTCGAGGACATCGCCGAGGATGGCGACGATCTCGCCGATCTGCTCTCTGGTGATGATCATCGGCGGGCAGACCAGAAAATGATCGCCTTCGACGCCGCCGCGTGTCCGCCGCGAATAGATGATCAGTCCACGCTCATAGGCGAGATCAACGACCCGCTGATGTGCGTTCAATTCCTTCGGCAAGGGCTTCATCGTCTCAGGATCAGAAACGAACTCGGCGGCAAGCAACAGACCCTTGCCGCGCACATCGCCAATAAACGGGAACCGTTCGGAAAGCGCGACCAGTTCGGCCTTGAGCGCACCACCCATGACAGCTGCATTGTCGATCAGGCCCAGGCGATCGATCTCGTCGAGCACCGCAAGGCCGGCAGCGCAGGCGAGCGGATTGCCGGCATAGGTGAAACCATGCTGGAAACCACCGGCGTCGAGCACCGGCTGCACCAGCCTCGATGGTGCTGCCATGGCGCCCAGCGGGCAATAACCTGAGGCAAAGCCTTTCGACAGCGCGATCAGGTCCGGCTTGCAATCCCAATGGTCGCCGCCAAGGAATTTTCCGGTACGACCGGCTCCGCTCATGACCTCGTCATGGATCAAGAGGATACCGTACTTGTCGCAGATTTCGCGGATGCGCTTGTAATAGCTGTCGGGTGCGACCAGGGCGCCGGTCGAGGCGCCGCCGATCGGCTCCATGATGAAGGCAAGCACGCTATCAGGGCCTTCGGACTGGATCCTGTCCTCCAGCATGTCGGCATATTTGATGCCGCGTTGCTCCATCGAGAGATTGTCGCGGTCGAGATAGGCTGTTGGAGCCGGCACTTTCGGCATTTCCCGCATCATCGGCGAGAACGGATCGGAGAGCGCCGCATAACCGGTGACCGCCAGAGCGCCGAGCGTGCCGCCGTGGTAGGACGGAAACCGCGAAATCACCTTCCAACGGTCCTTCTGGCCGGTCGCAACCGCCCATTGGCGGGCGAGCTTCAGGCAGGATTCGACCGCTTCGGACCCGCCGGAGACGAAGAAGATCTTGTCCATGCCTTCGGGCAGCTTTTCGGCGGCGCGGCGGGCCAATTCTTCCGCCGGTTCGTTTTCGAAGTGGAGACGATAGGCAAACGTCACGCGATCCATCTGCCGCTTCATCGCCTCGAGCACGTTGCGATTGCCGTGGCCGATATTGACCACCATCGCACCGCTCGAACCGTCGATCACCCGGCGGCCATCCTGATCCCAGAGATAGATGCCCTCGGCCCGGTCGACCAGCGGCCGGCGAAGACGCGACTGGTAGAACAGGTGTGAAGCGGGCCGTTCGTTGGAAGCTGTCGTCTTGAGCATGTCGGGTCTCTGTCAGCGTTTGAGGTAACGGTTAAGAACATTGGCGGTGACGCGTTCGACCATCGCGTCGCCGCGCATCAGGGCGGCAACCCATTCGCAGCTGCCGGCGTGGAACACCTCGCCCTTGCCGCGTGGGAAATTGACGATCATGCCACAGCCGCGCTTGACGCGATCGACTGCCGCCTCTCCGGTATCGCCGATCAGTGTTTCCGCCACGAACTTAGCGTCCGCGTCGGAGAGGAACTGATCGTCGGCGGGTATATCGGCGCTCTCTTCCTTCAGCGATGACATGCCGAGCGCCAGGATTTCCAGACCATCCGGGGCGCCGCTGTCTTGCGTCGGCTCCGGCAGACCGCCGCGGATGATGTAGTCGAGGCCGTCGACCTCATAACCGAAGGCATGACCTTCGGCGCCGAGGATGTCGCCATAGTAGATACCGGTTCCGGCAAATGCCCAATGCTCCGGACGATAGACCGGAAACCCGCGGGCGCCGCGCGGGGCACAACCGCCCCAGCCGACATAGAGCCCGCGCGTGGCATTGAGCCCGAAGGTCGAAGCGCCGGGGCGGCCGATCTCTGCCGCCTCCCAGGAGCCGGACGTGCGCGTCTGATCGGCGGAACGGTAGGCCGGGTCCTCGGCACGCGAGCGATATTTGTAGCATACCTGCCGCTTGCCGCCGTCCTCCAGCCGCGTCTGCCACATGAAATTGCCGGCAAAGCGGGCGGCGTGGCCGCCCCGCTCGACATAGGTGTCGACCGCGTCGCGCATCTCCCAGGTCCAATACTCGTCGTGACCAACGAAGACGACGCAATCGTAGCCGTCGAGAATTTCCGGATTGAAATGCAATTCATGCTGGCTGGCGAGATCGACAGCATAACCTTCGCGCTCGGCCCAGCGGAAGAAATGACTGTCATAGCTTGCCCAGCCGGACGAGGCATATTTCTTGGAATAGCCGTTGGCATAGGCCCATTCCATGTGCGGGTAGCGTGGCGCCACTGCCATCGGAGAATAGATCTCCAGCGGCACCCGAGGCGCATCGATTGGGAGCTGGACGAAGCCGCGGCAGAACGGCCGCTCAATGCTGACAGTCGTTGCATATTGGTCGCGATTGGGGCCGGTGATGCCCTGATAATGGTTCGATCCACCCCAGGTGTTGTAAGACGTCCAGGATCCTGTCGCCGCCACCTGCAGTACGCGGCCCGGCTTGCGGCCGGCCTCGGGGCGCACGATAAACAGATGGTGACAGCGAATGGGCGAACGGTCGCGGCCCTCAGCCGTCAAGGTGACGCGATAGGCACCGGACGACCAGTCCGCGCCCACCTGGAATTCAAGCGTCGTCTCCCAGCCGCAGCCGACCACCGAGCATTGGTCCGGCGTATCCTGCCAGCGGGCGGCAATGCCGCTTCGCTTCATGACCGGTGTTTCGACGGCGCCGTCGCGTACGATCTCCAGTTCGAACAGGGCTGCGGTCGAACTCACCTGAAGCCGGACCGTTGCACCGGGCGGGTAGGCATAGGCGTCGGTGTAGCACCAGATTTCGCCGCGCTCGCCATCCATTCCGGGGTATTCGAAGTAGTGGCCGAGCACCGCTTCGCGGCGCTGCTCAGGTGTCAGGCCGAAATCGGGGAATTGGTTGCTGGTCATCTTCATCGCATCCATCACGCCGCCAGATATTTCTTGAGGAAAGCCCGCGTGCGCTCCTGTTTCGGTTCGCGGAAAATCTCGGCTGGCGCACCCTGCTCGACGACGACACCGCCATCCATGAACAGCACGCGGTCGGCGACCTCGCCGGCAAAGCGCATCTCATGCGTGACGATCAGCATCGTCATGTGCTCGGCGGCGAGCTGCTTCATCACCGCATTGACCTCGTCGACGAGTTCGGGGTCGAGCGCCGAGGTCGCCTCGTCGAAAAGCATGACCTTCGGCTGCATCGCGAGCGCCCGGGCGATGGCGACACGTTGCTTCTGACCGCCTGACAGTCGCGAGGGATAGGCGTCGACCTTCTCCGCCAGCCCGACCTTCGACAGAAGCTCGACCGCCAGCTCGCGTGCAGCCGCCTTCGCCATGCCCTTCAGGATAATCGGTCCCATCGTGACGTTTTCGATCACCGTCAGGTGCGGGAAGAGATTGAAGTGCTGGAACACCATGCCCATCTGCTGGCGCACCGCGTTGATGTGGCGCTCGAAGGCCTGGCCGCGCAGGCTCTGGTTGACCTGGACGCCGTCGAGCCACACCTCGCCGCCGTTCAGCGTTTCGAGATGATTGATCGAGCGCAGCAGCGTGCTCTTGCCGGAGCCGCTCGGGCCGATGATCGCAACGATCTGCCCCCGGGCAACCGACAAGTCTATGCCCTTCAGGACTTGAAGCTCGCCATAGGCCTTGCGAGCACTCTTGACTTCGACCATGGGTCGCTGGGCGGTCATCGTGATACCTCCACGTTCTGTTCGACCCGGCGCAGACCCGCTTCGAGCACGAGGTTTAGGATGTAATAGAGTGCGGCGACCGTGATGTAGAATTCGAACGGCCGGAAGGTTTCGCTGATCGCCAGCTGCGCAGCATGAACCAGCTCGGCAATGCCGATGATCGACACCAGCGAGGACTCCTTCAACAGCACGATCAGGTTGTTGCCCATGGCCGGAATGGTGTTGCGCACGGCCTGCGGCACGACGAAGTAGCGCAGCGTCTGAAAGCGGTCGAAACCGAGGCTGCGCGCGCCTTCCGTCTGCCCGACATCCACTGCCACGATACCGGCGCGCAGAATGTCGGCGTTATAGACGGCAAAGTGCAGGCCGAGACCGATGATGCCGGCGACAAGTGCCGGGATCTTGAACCCCAGTTGCCCCAGCCCGTAGTAGATCAGGAACAGTTGTAACAGCAGCGGTGTGCCCATGAAGAGCCACATGAAGGCGCGCACCGGCAAGGCCACCGCCTTGGGCGCATAGAGAACAACCAGGGCAAAAACGACGCCGAAGATGAAGCTGATGGCCGCTGCGGAGACAGTAAGGACGACAGTCCACCAGACCCCCATCCAGAGAATATCCGCATAGGGCGGGACGACGCTGAAATCGAGACCTTGCATGCGCGCCTCCCCTTCAGGCTATGGCGTAGCGTCGGTCAAGCAGATCGACGATCCGCGCGACGACATAGACGATGAGCATGTAGAGCACGGCGGCAACGCCGAAGATCTCGAACGGCTTGTAGGTCGAGCCGATATAGCGCTGGGCCGTGTAGGTGAGTTCGACCACGGATATCGTCGATACCAGCGCCGATCCCTTCACCAGAGCCACGGCGTTGACGCCGAGCGGGCGGATCATCAACCGTGCGGCCTGCGGCAGCACCACCTTGCGCATCGTCTGGAACCGGCTGAAGCCGATCGAGCGGGCAGCTTCGGTCTGGCCGCGGTCGACCGACTGGATCGCACCACGAATGGCTTCGGCCATATAGGCGCCGATATTGAGCCCAAGCCCGATCACGCCGGCGGCGAACGGCTCGAGATTGATGCCGATCTGCGGGCCGCCGAAATAGAGGACGAAAAGCTGGATCAGGCAGGGCGTGCCGCGAAACAGACTGACATAGGCAGAACCAAAGACGCGCAAAGGCCAAGAGCGCGACATCTTTGCCGCCGCCACGAGAAAGGCGACGACGAGCCCGAGCGCCAGCGAAAGCGCCGATATCTCGATCGTGATCCACGCCGCTTCCACGAAGAACGGGAAGACGCGCTGCACCAGCGAAAAGTCCATTGGAAAACTCCGGGGGGAGAACGCGACAATCTCCGGCCGCTGCCGTCAAAGGGCGGCCGGAGACGGGTAGAAGCCAGCGATCAGCGGATGTCGCTACCGACCCATTCCATCGAAATCTTCTCGTAGGAACCGTCTGTCAACATATCCTCGAGCGCCTTCTGCATTGCAGCCTTCAGCTCCGGATTGTTCTTGCGGATGGCGATACCGATGGCGACGCTGCCACCTTCGATGTCAGGCGTTTCCAGACGGCGAACCTTCTCACCGGTTTCTTTGACGGCCACCATGACCGGAATGTTGTCGACGACGATCGCATCAACCCGGCCGCTCTTCAGTTCCATCATCAGCTCGGGCAGCCCCTTGTAGGTGCGCACGTCCCAGCCGCCCTGTTCGCGGGCCCATTTCTCATGGGTTTCCCCGAGCGTGACGCCGAGCGTCTTGCCCTTGAGTTCGTCGAGCTTCTGAACGGCGGAGGCTTCGGCGACGAACACCGCGCGGCCGGCGTGATAATACGGACCGACGAAATCGACGACCTTCTCACGCTCGGGCGTGATCGTCATGGATCCGACGACGGTATCGTATTTGTTGGCGAGCAGGCCTGCGATGATGCCGTCCCAAGCCGTCGTCACCAGAGTGCCCTTGACGCCGACGCGCTCTGCAATCGCCTGGCCGATCGAGGCATCGAAGCCGACAACCTGGTTCTGTTCATTGACGAAGTTGAAGGGCGGATACTGCCCGCTCATCGCGATCTTCAGTTCACCCGCAGACTTCACCGCTTCGAGGTCGTCAGCGCGCACCGAAACGGCGGAGAAGGTTGCGGCAATGGTGAGCGTAGCGGCCAAAAGGCCGGAGAAAATGGTCTTCATGAAATGTTCCTTGCTCCTCTGGATGAATGCGCCTTCTCGTGCGCTTGGGACGGGCATCGAGGCGCCTTCCGAATTTCATGATTGCCTTTGCATCAGCATTGCGCAAATAGATAATGGGAATAGAAGGCATAGATTTCAGGAATGGTCACACCTCGATCCGAACGGCTCGTCTGGGAGCTCGATTGGAACCTTCTGCGCACCTTCGTGGTGATCGCCGAGGTCAAAAGCATCACGCGCGCCGCGGAACGGCTGAACCTGAAACAGCCGAGCGTCAGCAACGCGTTGAAGCGGCTGGAGGACCGTGTCGGGCGTCGGCTCGTCGAACGGGATGCGACGCGTTTCGACCTGACGGAAGTCGGCCAACTTCTCTACGAGCAGGCGGTCGAAGTCTTCGGGACCATATCCCAGCTGCCGCAATTGGTGCGCGGGGTCAGCGACGACGTGACCGGGCATGTGACGATCGCCGTCGCCAGCCATGTGGTGTCACCGATCTTCGACCGGGCGCTGATGGAATTTCATCGCAACTATCCGCGCGCGACACTGAACATCTCGGTGGCCGCAAGCGGCGAAGTCACCCGTCAGGTGCGGGAGAAACGGGCATCGTTCGGCCTCTGCCTTGTCAGCGTCCGCGACCCGGCGCTCGACTACCTCTTGGTCTTTCGCGAGTTCTTCGGCTTCTTCTGCGGTCCGCACCATCGGCTGTTCGGCAGGGAAGGATTGAAACTTGCTGACCTCAAGGGGGAGACCTCGGTGTCGTTCCACACCGACCATATCGCTGATGCATTGCGGCCCGTTGCGCTTCTGCGTAGCGAGGCCAAGCTCAATGCCAACGTCGTTGGCGTTTCTTCAAGCCTTGAAGAAGTTCGCCGGATGATTGTCGCCGGCCTCGGCGTCGGTCCCTTGCCGCTGCATGTGGCACGCCGCGACGTGGCCGATGGTGTGTTGTGGCGGCTGCCACCCTATGAAGCACCGCCGGCGATCGACATCTTCCTGCTGACGAACCCCGACAAGGCCTTGAACCGTGCAGAAAAGGCATTGCTTGCCGGGCTGCAGATGTTGATCGCCGAAACCCCTGTCGAAGAGCGGATCTATACGGACTGACGACGGACCGCGGGCGGCAGATCACGCTTGAAGCAATGCCTCCGCGCGGGCGCGGGCCGCCGGCTCCAGCGCCATTGCCGTGCGCGCCGAAAGATCGAAGCGAACGGTCACCGTTCGGTTGACGGCGTGAACAACATCATCAAGCGTGCCTGACATGATCTGCTCGAAGGTCACGGAGGAACGGCCCAGCTTGACCACCCGCGAGCGAATGGTGATCAGGGTGCCGGCCTTCGTCTCGTGCTTGTATTCCACTTCCGACCGCACGTCGGCCCAGCCCCTGCCCGGCTCGCCTTCAACCTCGATCCCGGCGATATGGCCAAGCAGCTGGAAGCTGGCATCATCGAACATCGCCGCATAGTGGCGAACGTTCATATGCCCCATCGTGTCGCACATCCACGGATGCGCAACGCCGACATAGGTGGTCAAAGGCTGACTTGGCATCGATGGACCTCGCTGATGGATTTGCCTGGACAAAGCGGATGAGAGATAGCGGATGACGAAGCCGCCTGTCCATGCCATGCGCTGATCGACGCTCCGGCAATCAGCTCTGACGGGTAACGAAATATCGGTGGGAAAGCGCCGGCGGCGCCAACACGCCCTCTAGGCGCATGCCTGCCACCTCCTTAGGCTGCCCTCCCTAGACGGACTGGGAAATCTGCAAGGAGCATGATCGTGAAAGTGTATCTGGCCGGGCCTGAAGTGTTCCTGAGCAATGCCGTGGAGGTCCAGGCACGGAAGGCCGAACTTGCCCGTGCGGCCGGCTTTACGCCACTCGTGCCGGGCGACCTGGAAATTCCGCCGGCCGAAACCAAGCATGCGCGCGGCGTGGCGATCTATGGCGTCGATGAAGGCATGATGCTGGCCAGTGACATGATCATCGCCAATCTGACACCGTTTCGTGGCATCAGCGCTGATGTCGGCACGGTTTTCGAGCTTGGCTTCATGTGCGGCCGTGGCCGCCATGTCTATGCCTACACCAACACCTCGCGCAGCTATTACGACCGCATCCTCCACGGCCATTACGGCGGCGCGGCCGCATTGCGCCCGGACGGCCGCATGGCTGGACATGACGGGTTGAGCATCGAGGATTTCGATATGGCCGACAATCTGATGCTCGATGGCGGCATCCTGGCGCGCGGAGGAACCTTCGTAAAGCGCGAAGTGGCCGAAGCCGACCGGCTGACCGATCTCGAGGCATTCAAGCAATGCCTGGCGATTGCCGCCAAGCAACATCTCCGTTGAGATCGACCCCCGTTCAGTCGACCGGGCACGGCCAATTGGCCGGAGTAGATAGCCCGGCCGGCAATTTGGTGGCGCTGTCGCCGCATGTCAGGTCGACCTGCTCCTGCTCAAGCCCGGTTGCGGCCGACAGATCCACCCCTTCGATGCGCGTCAGGAACATGAACGCATCGGTGAAGTCGATCGGGCCCTCGAAGCTAGAGCCGCTGAAAGTGGCGCGCGACAGATTGGCCATCGGGAAACGCGTGCCCGTGATCACCGCTTTTTCGAAGTTGGCGCGCCCGAGCTCGGCCTTCTCGAAGTCGGCGCCCGTCAATTTGGCTCCTGTGAAATTCGTTCGCTGCAGTTCAGAACTGTTGAATGAAGCGCCTTCCGCCGAGATGCCGGCAAAACTGGTTCGGTAGGCTTCAACCTTGGCGAAATTCGCCTTGTCGGCCCTGGCCCCGGCCAATGACGAACGCACCAGCGTCGCCTTCTCCAGGTTTGCGGCCGTGAGATTCGCGCCCCTCAGATCCGTCAGGGTGAAATCAGTGTTGACCAGGTTCCCACCCTCGAGATCGATCCCGCCAAGCATTAGTTGTTTCTTGTTGCAATCGCTCCAGTCAGCGCCCGGCGCCGATGGATCCTTGCAGTTCGCCGCATAGGCAAGGTTCGAGAGCGCCAGCGTCACAAGAAATGCAGAGAGGCCGATGGCCGACCGTTTGCCACAGGCGCGAATGGCGCGTTTGATCCCGATTGTGTCGCTAAACCCACCCTCCCCGGTTGCGACAAACGAACGAATGGGCTTCGGCTTTGGGATATGCATGGCGCTGCTCCACGGCCCCTTGGGATGGACCGGTTCTGTTGCATTTCTCGTTTGCTGGCTTCGTCGGCGAAAACAACCATACAAAGCGCGCGTCACGGCTTAAGCGTATGACATTGTTGCCCTTCGCGCAAATGACAGCCACGCGATATGACAAACAAGATTTGCCTTGAGCGGGAAAAAGACTGAAACCTACAAGCCTCGGCAGCAACCCAAGCGGCGATGGGGTGCGGTCGCCCGGCGAGCAGTCAGGACAAATGCAACCAAATGCCTGCATCGAACGCTCAACTGTCGAGCGCCGGGTAGGTTGAACGTCGAAAAGCTTCCTAGGTTTCCGCAGTAACGGAAATGGAGCAACCGTTTGTGCCGCTCGACGCAGCGATTCGGTGGCCCCGAGCACGCTAGCCCGTCCCCGAAATACGGCGGCTTGCGCCAGCATGGTAAAACATGCAATATCCATACAATGTGATCTTGAGGTAGTGCCATGACGACGGATGCATCGGAGACGACCTGGCTGCCGGCCATCCGGAAAGCGAACGGACCGCTTTACATCGCTATTGCCGACGCCATCGCAGCTGATATCGCCGAAGGTCGCCTGTCCGAAGGCGCGCGGCTGCCGCCCCAGCGCGCGCTCGCCAGCGCATTGGGCATCGACTTCACCACGGTGAGTCGCGCCTACAACGAGGCGCGACACCGCGGATTGGTGGAAGGGCGCGTCGGCCAGGGCACCTATGTCAAGGCGAAAAGAATGAAGGGATTGCAGCCGGCAGCCGATGGCCTTGTCGACATGAGCATGAACCTGCCGCCACTTTTCGACGACGCGGCCCTGACAATGCGCCTGTGGAGCGACATCGCCAGCCTGCAGGGCGAACATGGGCTCGATCTGTTGATGCGGTATCAGGCGCCCGGCGGCACGCTTCACAATCGCGCTGTCGGGGCCAACTGGCTACAGCCGCGCCTGGGAGAAATCCCAGCCGAGCGCGTACTGATCTGCGCAGGAGCACAAAGCGCCCTGCTGGCCGCGATCAGCAGCCTTGCAAAGCCCGGCGATGTGATCGCCGCGGAAACCATTGCCTATCCCGGCCTACGGGCGCTCGCCGCCCATCTCGGCATCGATATCGTCGGCGTTCCTATCGACAAAAATGGCATTGTACCAGAACAGCTTGAAGGGATTTGCAAAAGCACGAAATTAAGAGCGCTCTACTGTAACCCCACGCTCCACAACCCGACCACAGCAACACTGCCGCTTGAGCGCCGCAAGGCGATCGTTGCCATTGCCCGAACCCACGGCGTAGCAATCATCGAGGACGACGCCTATGGAGCGCTACCAATCGCCGCGCCGCTGCCATTGGCAGCACTTGCGCCTGACCTCGTCTATCACATTGCCGGTCTCGCCAAGTGCCTGTCGCCAGCGCTGCGGATTGCCTATCTCGTCGTTCCGGATCGCCAAAGCTGCGTGCGCATCGAGGGCGCGATACGCGCGACGAGTGGCATGGCTCCCCCCTTCAACGCCGCGATCGCAACACGCTGGATTGAGGACGGGACGGCAAGGGAGGTCCTCGGCGCCATCCGCCAGGAAGTGACGATCCGACAGACTATGGTCAGCCGCTTGTTGCCAAGGGACGTTGTCCAGACGGACCAGGAAGGCTTCCACGTATGGCTACACCTGCCACTACCCTGGACGCGAGGCGATTTTTCCGGTCGGCTGCGGGCATCAGGCATCAGCGTCGTGGCCAGCGATGCCTTCGCGCTTGACCTAGCACCTGAAGCCGTGCGCCTCGGCCTTGGCGCGGCACGGACGCACGAGGAGTTGCAGCGCAGCCTGATGACGATTGCAGATCTGCTTCAGCAATCTCCGGCTGCATCGAGTCTCGTCGTTTGAGGTCTTTCGTTTGCGGCCGGCGAAATTGTCGCAGCAATGTATGCATACAATAAATTGACAATGCGTGCTTTTAGGCGTCTTAATCCCTGCAGGCCTGAGGCGGCACGGAGCATTCGTCGACCGCACCCAGGCATATCAGCTGGCGCGCCGGAATGGCTGCGCCGCAGACGCCTGAAAGGAACGCATATGTCTTCGGATCACGACTGGCCTCCCATACCTCCGATGCAAACTGGCTTGCGCGGTCGTTGTCCGCGTTGCGGCCAGGGGCATCTGTTCGAAGGCTTCCTCAAGATGCGCAAGAAGTGTGAGGTCTGCGATCTCGACTACTCCTTCGCCGATCCCGCTGACGGCCCCGCCTTCTTCGTCATCTGCTTCGGTTGCGTGCCAAGCGTGCTGCTCGGCGTATGGCTGGAGGTGCAATTCAGCGCCCCGCTGTGGATACACCTTCTGGTCACCGGCCCATTCATGTTGCTGACGTGCATTCCACCACTTCGACCACTCAAGGGATGGCTGGTCTCAAGCCAGTTTTTCTACAAGGCTGAGGAAGGAAAGCTCGTGCGCAGACAGGTCGAGCCACCGCTCGCCCCGACCCAATAGGCTTTCGTTGCCTGGCTGGCACTGAACGTCAGATGGCCATCCGTCATGGTTCGGTACCGATAACGAATATCAACAAGGCGCGAGCAATGCTCGCGCCTTGTTCGGTTGGCCTTCTTGGACGCTGATCGATGCGGCATGGCCGGACCGTGCGAGCCATCGGCACGGTTCAACCGCGGTGATGCGGGCATTTGCCGGGACCCCGCAGCATGCTTGGCCGCGCCCCTCAATCTCAGATCATTGTACCGCCGGTGTCGGCTCGCCGAGCGAGAGCATCAGGCGGTTCGCCCAGTTGAAGAAGGCGGCGCCGTGGATCACGTCGGCAATCTCGAGTTCATCGAGGCCGGCGGCAGACAGGCGTTCGATATGATCGTCGCCGAATGTGGGTGGCGTCGCCGTCAGCGCCACCGAGGCTGCAACGATCGCGTTCCAGCGTTCGCCGAGATCTGCATCCACACCTTCATCGAGAAGCTTCTGAACGTCGTCGCCCCGCTTGGAATGGTGAGATGCGAAACGCGAATGCACGGAGGCGCAGAAGATACATCCATTTGACCGCGATGCCGCAGTCGCTGCAAGCTCGCGCTCGGCACGCGGCAGGCCCGTGCGGGTGTTGTAGAAGATGTCCTTGTCCGTCTTCGTCCGGGCCTCCAGAACCTGGGGATCGCGAACGAGCAAGCGGAAGTAGGGCGACTTTGCGCGCGATGCCTCGACGAGACCGGCAAGGTGCGCCTCCGTCAGGTCGTCCTCCGCAAGCGGCTCAAGCCACGGCGTCCAGCCGATCTCGGCCTGCGTGAACGCGACTGGGCGATTTTCGATCGTGGGCGTGATGATGTGGTCAGTCATGACAAACTCCTTCTAAGGCTCAGGCGGCAGCGCGCCTAGCGGAGGCCGCAAGCAGGCCAAGGCCGGCGATTACCCGGATCTGGAACGCAACGAATGCGACAAGCTGCGACAGCGTCACGATGCCGTTCGTCGTCCAGCCGGCATCGATCAGCGCCTGAAGCGCCCTGGGGCTCGCGTCACGAAGATGGAAGACAAGCAGATGCGCATGTTCCAAGGCTGCCGCAAGCTTTGCTCCGAGCGCTTCACGCCCGGCATCAGAGACCTGGTAGATCGGCCCGGGTGCGTCCTCGACGCTCAAAGCGCCGGCCGGATATCGCCCATAGGGGCCGACGGCCTGCGCCGCGCCGATCTCGGCCTTCAACACCTCGACCACCCAGCGGTTCGCTTCGCCTTCCTCCAGTGGGCTGACGTAGAACTCAAAAATATCCGGATGCCGATGCAATCCCGCGACGAAGCTGGCAATTGCCTGCCGTTCGGCATGAGAGACGTCGCCGAAATTTTCGGGTTCGAAGAGCGCGAGATAGCTCTTCTGCGCCTGCTCGCGTGTTTCCGGCCGCTGGGTGCGGATGCGATCAAGCGATGAGCCCGGCTTGATGCCGGCCAGCAGGTCGATAATATCGGGTGTCGATGTGGTCACGGTAAGTCTCCTTCCTTCAGTTTAGCGGCGCGCCGGGTGCCGCTGCGGTGATCGGCGTTGTCAGCCGACGGCTCCGAGGCGTCGGGGGGCGAATTTCTCCTCCGGTGCCCATCCGAGCGCCGGTGCGACCTTGGTTGCAATCAGCTCGATCGAGCGCAGGATCAGCGGGTGCGGCGGATCGATGGAGTGAACCTGGAAGACGAGGTCGGTAACCCGATCGAGCGTCGTATCCGCACGGAGGCTTTCAATCACGTCGTCGGGCGTCCCGACATGGACGTCGAAAGCGGCGATCAGTTCGGCGAGCGAGTTGCCCGTCGGCTTGTGGCCGGCCGCAATCAACCGCTCCGCACCGCGACGCAAGCCGACTTCGGCCAGGCGCAACGCCTCCGCGCGGCTGTCTGCCACGAACAGGCTACGTGAACCCAAAATTCGGGGTGCGCTGCCTGCCGGCAATCCCGCGAGATAGGCGTTGATGATCGGGTTCTGCAATTCGGCGAGCGATGCATCCGGTCGTTCGGCGGTCCGGGGCTGGGTGCGCGACAGCATGAGGCCGTCGCCGGCCCGCCCTGCCCTCTCCCCGCCGGCGACGGAAAACGTGGCCTGCCAGATCCGGTCGAGCAATTGCGGCGCCGTCGGATAAAGCTGGTCGCCGCCTGAAAGGCTGCGTCCGGCCCAGGCGTCGAGAACGACGCGCAGATGCCGGGCGAAGATTTCTCCGCGCTCGGCACTCTCGAGGCCGAAGGCCGTAAACGAAGACGGCGTACCACCGGTGCCGAAGCCGATTTCGACCCGCCCGCACGACAGGAGGTCAAGCACAGCCGCATCCTCGGCAACCCGTATCGGATTTTCAAGCGGCAGCGTGATGACGCCAGTCCCGAGCCTGATCCGCGACGTCTGCGCGGCGACATGTGCCAGGAAGACGAGTGGCGCCGGCAAACCGCCTTCGTCAGCATGGAAGTGATGCTGGGCGACCCAGGCGGTATCGAAGCCGAAACGTTCGGCGGTCGCGATCTGCTCGGCCGCATAATGATAGCGCGCGCCGGCGGGCACGTCGTCGAGGAGACGCGTAAAGAACCCCAGTCGCTTGCGTGGCGTCGTATTCGTCATTTTCTGTCCTGTCATTCATTCCTGCGTCGTCAGACGAGGGCTGCTCGTTTTTGTCCGGGGATGGCGTTGATGAGTTCGCGGGTGTAGTCGCTGCCCGGCCTTTCGAAGACGTCCTCGACGGATCCTCCATCGACCAAACGACCGTCCTTCAGCACGGACACCGTGTCCGAGATCTGCCGAACGACCGCGAGGTCATGAGACACGAACAGGTAGGTCAGACCGAGATCGCGCTGGAGTTCGTCGAGAAGATCGAGGATGCGGGCCTGCACCGTCACGTCGAGAGCCGAGACCGCCTCGTCGAGAACGACGACGTCGGGGTCGAGAACGAGTGCGCGGGCGATTGCCACCCGTTGTCGCTGACCGCCCGAAAGCGCGTGAGGGCGGCGGCCAAGCGCCGCTTCCGGCAAGCCGACGCGACTGAGGATTGCCCGGACTTTTTCCTCACGCGCCGGTCGCGAGAGCTTGGCGAAATTCAGAAGTGGCTCGGCAACGATGTCGAACACCGTCTGGCGCGGATCAAGCGAGCCATAAGGGTTCTGGTAGACCAGCTGGATCTTGCGCCTGAACTGGCGCAGCGTTTCGCCGCGAAGTGACGAGAGATCGGTGCCATCGATCTCGATGCGCCCCGCAGTCGGTTTCTGAAAGCCGACAATCGCCCGGATGGTGGTGGTCTTGCCGGAGCCGGATTCGCCGACGATGGCATGGGTTGTGCCGCGACGGACCCGAAAACTGAGACCGTCGACGGCGCGAAAGGATTTGCCATCGCCATCGGGGCGAACGAAGTCCTGCACAAGGCCTTCGACGATAACGACATCATCGTCTAATGATGCGGGCTTTTCGCGCGCGGTCGCTGGGGCCCTGCGCGCAACGGCCGAGAACGACGGCGCGTCGGCAATCAGTTGCCGTGTGTAGGCGCTTCGCGGTGCGGCAAGCACGCCTTTGGTCGCGCCGACTTCCTGGACCCGGCCGCCCTGCAGTACGACAAGCCGGTCGGCTCGGTCGGCGGCAACCCCGAGGTCATGGGTCACAAGCAGAACCGATGTGCCGTATTCGGCGCGCAATTCGTCGATCAGGTCGAGGATGCGTTTCTGCACCGTCACGTCGAGCGCACTTGTCGGTTCATCAGCGATGATGAGTTGCGGCTTCAGCGCGACCGCTATCGCGATCAGCACGCGCTGACGCATGCCGCCCGAAAGCTCGTGCGGATACTGCTTCGCCCTGAGGGCAGGCTCGCTCAGCCCGACGCGCTCCAGAAGCGAAATCACCTGCGCTTCCAGCTCGCGACCGCTTGCAGCGCCATGGATGCGAAGAATCTCGCCAACCTGCGCTCCGATCGTCTTGACCGGATTGAGCGAACTTGCCGGATCCTGTGGTACCAGGCTGATTTTAGCCCCCCGCACGGCATCAAGCTGTCGATCTGACCAGCGGGAAATGTCGGTGCCGTTGAGCTTGATGCTGCCGCCGTCGATGCGGCCATTGGCATGGAGCAGGCCGATGATCGATTGCGCCGTCGTCGTCTTGCCGGAGCCGGACTCCCCGACCAGCGCGACCACCTCGCCGGGCTCGATCCGGAACGAAACATCGTGCACGACACGGCGATGGGCGACGCCGTCATGGTAGGAGATCGACAGGTTCTCGACCTCTAGCACCGGTGGGTATGCAGCGATTGAGGTGTTCATGCGGCTACCTTGCCGAAGGATTGGCTGACACGATTGGCGGCCAGAACGACCAGAACGACGACGATGCCGGGCGCGGTCGTCAGCCACCAGGCGGTCGAGATGTAGTTTCGGCCCTCAGCAATCAGCAAGCCCCATTCGGGCATCGGCGGCGGTGCGCCGTAGCCCAGGAACCCGAGCGTCGAGATCTGCAGCACCGCCGATCCAAAATGCAGTGCGGCGATCGCGAGAACCGACGTCAACGAATTCGGCAACACATGCCGCCAGAGGACGGAGGTGAAGGTGCCCCCACTGCCGAAAGCCGCCTCGACATAATCGCTGCGCCGGACACGAACAACTTCCGAACGCGCCAAGCGGGCAAAACCGGCAACAGAGGTGACGCCAACGGCGATCGCCGCGTTCACCGTGCCGAAGCCGAGCAGGATGATGATGCTGAGAGACAACAGCAGTGGCGGGATAGACAGCAAAACGTCGACAAGCCGCATGATCACATCGTCAAGCCGCCGATCGACCGAGCCGGCGACCACGCCAAGGCCCGTACCGATGACAAGACCAAGTGCCACAGCGACAAAGGCACCGGTCAGCGAATGAACCGCTCCGTAGACGATACGGCCGTAGAGATCGCGCCCAAGCGCGTCGGTACCGAGCAGATGGCTGGCGTCCGGCCGCCGAAGCTGTTCCCCACCAACCCCTTCGAGCGGATTGTAGATGGTGAAAAGCCACGGAGCGACTGCCCAGAGGAAGGCGATGGCGAGAACCAGCCAGGACAAAGCCAGGCCCACTGGCAACCGGCGGATGAAATGGGGGAGCGAGAAGCGCCCGCCCACCCGGTGTCCGTGCCCTGACGCGATGGCGTCATCGTGGATTGTATCGAACGTGGTCATGCGGTGGCTCCTGCTTTTGTCCGAAGACGCGGATCGAGCACAGGAAAGAGCAGATCCACGATGAGATTGATGACGACGAAGGCCAAGGCCGAGAGCACAACGATCGCCTGGAGCACGGCCGCGTCCTGGCTGCCGACCGCCCTTTCCGTCAGCCCTCCGATGCCGTTAAGGCCGAAGACAGTCTCGGTGACGACGGCGCCGGCGATGAGTTCACCGAAGAGCACGCCGGCAATGGTGAGCGTCGGCAGCAGCGCGTTCTTGGCAACGTGGCGCCACAGGACCCAGTGGCGGGTTGCCCCCTTGGCGCGAGCAACCGCGACGAAGGGGCGTGTGAGCACATCGTCGATGTTGCGCACCAAGACCTGGGCGAGCGGCGCGGAAATCGGCACTGCCAACGTGACGACGGGCAGGATGAGTTCCTGCCAAGGGCCGGGGTTGATGACCGGTACGAGGTTCAAACGAAACGAGAAGATCTGAATCAGCATGATGCCGAGCCAGAAGGTCGGGATCGAGATGAAGAGCGACGGCACGGACTGGAGTGCACCGCGGAGCCAGGCGAAGGGCGTGAGGCTCGAAACGAAGGCGATTGCGACGGCAAAGACAGCGGCAAGGACGAAACCAAGAGACGCGAGTTTCAGCGTCGCCGGCAGGTGGGTCGCAAGCATCGTGCTGACCGGAACGCCCGCTTGAACGGAATAGCCGAAGTTGCCGGTGAGAAACCTGCCGATCGTCTGTAGATACTGCACCCAGATGGCGCTGTCGGCGGCGTAGGACGCCCGGATATCGGCGATCTGTTGCGGGTTGAGCCCGAGTTCCGGGTTCTGAAACTTGATCAGGATGGCGTCACCGGGCATCGCCTGAAGCAATACGAAAGAGATGGTAAAAGCCGCCCATAGGACGAACAACGCCTGCCCCAGGCGGTTGAGCAAATATCCGGACATTCGCCGTTCCTCTGCTTGATCTCATTGCGAGGGTCGGCCACGGCAATGGACGTGGCCGATCGGTCGATGTCAGTGTTCGGCAAGCCATGTGCTGTAGAAGCTTGGGCGGCCAACCGCCTCGAAGGCGACGCCCTGGACGTAAGGCGCACCGGCAAAGGCTTGCGGCTCCTCGAAAATCGGGATCGCATAGGCCTGGTCGACGACATAGTCCTGAACCTCGCCGGCAATCGCCAACCGCTTCTCGCGGTCCGGCTCCGAAGCAAGCGCCTCGAGCAGGCCGTTCAGCTTGTCATCGGCGAAGCTCTGGACCTTGTCGCTCTGGCCGCCCTTTTGGCGAAGGACGTCACGGTTCTTTGGGTAGTACTGGCTCTTGATCACGTCAGGATCGGCGCGCCCGACCATGGCCGGTGAAACCGGTGTCTTGAGCGGATCGAGATCGTCGACGATCCTGCTGCCGCTGTCGCCGGCAAGCACGGTCAGCTTGACGCCGAGCTTGCCCCATTGCTGGGCGACAAGCTGCAAGGTTTCCTTGTTCTGCGGCTGCGGCAGGGATTCATAGGCGGTCAGCACCAGTTCCTTGCCGTCCTTCTGGCGCAGGCCATTGGCGCCGACCGTCCAGCCGGCCTCATCGAGCAGGGCTTTTGCCTTTCCCGGATCGAAGGAAAGCTTTGCCGAAATGTCGCGATAGCCGAGCGCCGTGGAGGCGATGATTGACGTCGCCTGTGGGTAGTTGGCGGAAAACAGCGTGGTGACGACTTCCTTGGCGTCGGTCGCGTGCAGCAGCGCCTTGCGGACCCTCACGTCAGCGACGAGCGGATTGTCGGGTCGGAAGACGACGCTGTTGTTCACGCCGCGCGTCGAAGGCGCGTAGATCTGGTAATCCTGCGCTTCAACCTGTTTTTCGTCATAGGCCTGGACCTGCCGGATGAAATCGGCCTGGCCCGCCAGCAGAGCGCCAATGCGCACGCTGTCCTCGCCGGTGATGATGTATGTGATACCATCGAGATAGGGCCGCCCCTGATGCTCCAGCTTTGCCGGACCCCAGGCGTATTCTTCGCGCGCCTTCAGGTTCAGCTCCTTGCCAATCGTTTCGCTGTCGACGACAAACGGACCGGAGCCGATGATCTTGGTGGCATCGCCCAGTTGTTCAAACGGAAGCGCCAGCGTGCTTGCGGCAACGAGCCCGGAGCCGATCACCGACGTGCCCTGCAGGAAGCCCGGCGACGGCTTCTTGAAGTAGAATTTGACGGTCAGCGGATCGATGACCGCGCTGCGCGCGTAGTTGTTGATGACCTCCGAGACCGGCTGCTTCAGTTCCTTGTTGCCGAGCCCGAAGACGTCGTAGTTCTTTGCGACGGCAGCGGCATCCAGCGGCGTGCCGTCGGAGAAGGTGACGCCAGGACGGATCTTGAAGGTGTATTCGGTCGCATCAGCGTTGACCGTCCACGATTCCGCGATCCAAGGCTCGATCTCGAGCGTCTTCGGGTTCTGGTAGGTCAGCTTGTCGGTGATCTGGTTGAGGATGCCGCCATTTGGGTAAAAGCCGCCAGCCGGCGGGTAGAGATTGGTATGGGCCTGCTGCTCGAGATAGATCAGCGTCCCGCCCTTGATCGGATCGCCTGCACCTTGTGCAAAAGCGCCGGGCAGGAAAAAGCCGGAGGCGGAGAGTGTCGCCAGCGTCAGCGCGAGCCGTTTCAGTTTCGTCGTCATGGGAGCCTTCCTTTGGATGTCTGTAGGCTATCGTACGACTAGGCGTCGGCTTATCAACTAAATCTAGTAAATTAATATGCTATATGTTTCGCGCGAAGCGAAAGAAGCATCTCCGCCTCAGAGCCGATGGAGATATTTCACCCGCGGCCGCCTCCCTGCCTTCTTTTGCTGGGATCAAGCGGCATGTGGATCATGGTGCGGAAAGAGAGCAGACGATCGCGCGAAACGCGCCACGAGCCATTGACAATTCGGCCATTGTTCATTGAAAACTTTGCCAATTCCTTCCAAGCCCGAGATTGAGATATTCATGACAAATAACAAGGTTCTTGTCGTCGGCGGCGCCGGCTATATCGGCTCGCACACCTGCCTTCAGCTTGCGTCCAAGGGGTTCGAACCCGTGGTCTACGACAATCTGTCGAACGGCCACGAGGAGTTCGTCAAATGGGGTGTTCTGGAAAAGGGTGACATCCGCGACCGCCAGCGCCTCGATGAGGTGCTTGCACGCCACAAGCCGCGGGCGATCCTGCATTTCGCCGCAATGATCGAGGTCGGGGAATCCGTCAAGGATCCGGTCTCGTTCTATGACAACAACGTCATCGGGACCTTGACCCTTCTGTCGGCAGCACTGTCCGCCGGCATCGAAGCCTTCGTGTTCTCGTCGACCTGCGCCACCTACGGCCTGCCGGAGAGCGTGCCGATCGACGAACAGCACCGCCAGGCCCCGATCAACCCCTATGGCCGCACGAAGTGGGTCTGCGAGCAGGCATTGAAGGACTATGGCCAGTACAAGGGCCTGCGCTCGGTCATCCTGCGCTATTTCAACGCTGCCGGTGCCGACCCGGAAGGGCGGATCGGCGAGTGGCATGAACCCGAGACACACGCGATCCCGCTGGCAATCGATGCCGCTCTTGGCCGCCGCGACGGCTTCAAGGTCTTCGGCACGGACTACGACACCCGCGACGGCACCTGCGTGCGCGACTATATCCACGTCCTCGACCTCGCCGACGCCCATGTTCGCGCCGTCGAATACCTGCTTGAAGGCGGCGACAGCGTCGAACTCAATCTCGGTACGGGCACCGGCACGACGGTGAAGGAACTGCTGAACGCCATTACCGATGTCTCGGGCCGCAGCTTCGGCATCGACTATGTCGATCGCCGTGAGGGAGATTCGACCACGCTTGTCGCAAACAACGACAAGGCTCGCGAAGTCCTTGGCTGGGAGCCGCAATACGACCTGGCGGCAATCACGCGCACGGCCTGGAACTGGCATTCCCGCCGCAACCAGGGCGCCTGACATCAGCGACTTCGACTGATCGCACCCCTGGCATAGATGGCTAGGATGCCTCGCGTACCCGGTTCAGAGGCAATCTGGAGCGGGTACGTCGAAGAAGCGGACGCTCAATCAGGAGATAGGCCGCAATACCGGCCAGCGTGCCAGCGGCCAAAGCGCAGAGCAGCGTCAGCACTGAGTTCAGACCGATCATCGCAGCAGCCTTGACGACGACCGATATGGCGAAGGTGTGCCAGAGGTAGATCGAATAGGAGGCATCGCCGAGCAACGTCGGTAATGTCCATTTTTGAAACCAGCCGCCGGCTTCAAGCGCAAGCGTGCCAACGACAAGCATGACCGCCAGCGGGCCTAATATTCTTTCGTCAAACGGCAGGCGCAGGACGGCAAGGGCTGCAAATCCGGTGAATGCGCTTAAGACAAGCACAATGCCGAGGCCCGGACCGGCAACCCTGCCCCGCAGCCAGAATTCGGCGACAATCATGCCGGCGACAAATTCCAGGATGACCGGGCGCGTATAGGTTAAAAACAGCGCGTTTTGCGTATCGATCGCGAGACCCAGCAATACAAGCGACACAAACAGCGCTGCCATCACCGGTAGCCGGCGGTGTCTTGGCAGCATCAACGAAGCCGCAAAGACGACGTAGAAGAACATTTCGAAGTTGAGTGTCCAACCTTGCACGAGCACCGGCCAGATCTCGCCGCTGCTGGGCGAACGCACGGGAATGAACATCAAGGACGCCAGGATATGCCCGAGCGTCAGCACGAGGTTCGGGAAAAGGCCGGCAACGCCGCCGCCGATCATCACCAAGGTGGCGAGCCAATAGATCGGCGCAATCCGGCGTAGCCGCTCTCTAAGGAATGCCAGCGGCGTGGCCGGGCGCCGGTCACTGATCACCCACATGATAAAGCCGCTGATGACGAAGAAGACGTCGACCCCGGCCGCGCCGATCGCGAAGTGATGGCCTGTCCGTTCGGCTGCGTGAAAGAGCACGACCCCCAGCGCCGCAAGCGCACGCAGATACTGGATGCCGTGGATGGTTTTCATCGGCGTTGGTGCCATCAGAACCTCAGCTGCGGATGATGGCTCGCCAACACCCTGCCCTCTGCAAGGCGCCGCTCGGTGACGACGCGCCGGCCCTGCCTGATCGTCAGCTTGCCAGCTGCGAAGTAGAGCAGGAACGAACCGACGTGATAGGGATTCATGATGTCGATTTCGACAAACGCCCGCACGAAAAGCAGCATGGCGACGCCGAAGAGCACCGAGGATTCGGTGTGATGGTCGTAGGCCAGCAACCGTTTGATATGGCCGAAGACAGTGACCAGAAGCACGTTGCAGAGGAGCACGAGCCCGATTGCTCCGGTCTCCACCATCGCCTCGATGAAGGTGTTGTGGAAGTGGAAGCCCGAGCGGGTGGCGATGAAGAACTCTTCCCAGAGACGTTCGGGTTCGGAGAAGCCCTGGACCCAATAGGCCTGGTAGCCCACCCCGACGACAGGCGAGGATAAAGCGGCTTGTATCCCTTGCTGCCAAAGGTAGGTTCGCCCCGTAAGCGTGGAATCCTTGCCGAAGAGGCCGAGAACGAGGTCGACGCCGCCGCCGTAGGTCGCAGCGACGGCGGTGATCCCGCCGACGACAACAGCACCTAAGAACAGTCCCTTGCGATGACCGGGCGACAGCATGCCCACGGCGCGCATGCCGAGCCAGCAGCCAACGATGGCGACGGCCGTCAGAACCGACGTCGCCGATTGCGAGGCAAGCAGCGAATAGGCTGATATCAGCCCGACGGCCCCGGCGGCGGCGAGCCAAAGCCCGCGTTCCCTGAGCGCGACTGGGGCGATGAAGGCGAAGTAGATCCCGAGTGAGGCGTAAAAGCCAAGCTGGTTCTTCGAGGAAAAGGCGCCGACAAAGCTGAACGTACCGTCGAGCGGATCGAGGTGGTAGACGCCGAACAGCAGCGAATAGGTGAGCACGATACCGACGCCCGCCAGTGCGCCGCGCACGAGCGTGCGGATGTCGATCGTGCGCATGGCAATCAGCGCGCAAACGACATGCGAGAGATACTGAACTCCCGTCCTTGCCGTCATCCCGGGCGCTGCCGACCAGAAGACGGAAAGGCAGGCAAAGACGGCAAAGGCAAGGATCCAGATATATCTGCCGTAATTGCCGAGCACGCTTCGATAGTCGACGAGCACCAACGGCAGCCACAGCGCATAGTAGACAAGGATCGACGCCTGCCCGAACCGCGAGGAATAGGCAAAGACGAAGAACGATATCGCCAGCGCAAACGTACCGTAGGTCTGGTTTGCACCAGGAGAAACGAGGCTTGCCTTGGAAATCCTCATCACGATTCCTTAGAGCGTAGCCGGGTTAAACAGAGTCACAGAAACGCTCCATCTCTTTATTTCCAAGCATTTCCTGACGGAAAACCGCTTCGCACTTTTCCTTGGAAAGGCTCTAGCGCATCGCCAGATTGGCTTCGACCTTGATCACGTCGCCCGGCAGCACCGGCGTGTTCTCGTCGGCGGCAATCTGTTGCGCCTTGCCATCCTTTTCACGGACGATCGAATAGCTGATGACAGCGTCCGACATGTCGTCCTTGGACTGTGCCGCCTCGGCCGATTGCAGCAGCGCCTCGGTCATGAGGTCGCGACTGGTGCCAAGTTTGATGGACAGCGTATCGAGCTCAGCTTCGGTGTTCTGCAGGTCCTGGGCAAGCTGGGCATCCCAATCGTTGCGCAGGTTGGTATCGTCCTGGGTGGCCTTGCTGACATCCTGCTTTGCCTTCAGAGACGCCGTGTCGATATCCAGAACAGCTGACTGCAGCTCCGCCACGCGCTGTTCCAGCGCGAGCTTGCGCGCGCTCAGCGCCAGCCCCTTTTCGGCAAGCCCCTCGATCTTGTCCCGGTCCTCGATCACCAGATCCAATTGACGGTTCTGCGTTTCTGACTTTTTCGCCAGTGCCTGGATTTCGCTTTCGAGCAGAGACTTGAGATCGGCCAGCGACGCCAGCTGGCGTTTCTGCCTTTTGTCGCGCGAAACCATCAATGCAGTCTCGCTTTCAAGCAAGCCGGCGACGTCAGGCGCGTCCTTCAAGTCCTTCGGCAATTCGATCTTTTCCTTGCCGGCGATCTCCGCCTGCAGGCGCGCGCGCCGGATAAGCAACCGGTTGCGTTCGGAGACCTGCACGCTCGAATCTCCGCGTGCGTTGATGTAGTCGCGTGCGAAGCGCTGTCCGCTTTCCGAACGTCTCAACCCGCCGCCAAGGCTGACGGCCTTGAGGACCGTCAGGTTCGGCACGTAAGGGTACTCACCGGGCTTCTGGATTTCTCCGGAAAGATAGACCGGACGATACTGCGCGAGCTCGACCGACGCCGAAGGCCGATCACGCAGGCCGAACAGCGTCTGCATCTTGAGGCCGATCGCCTCGCTCATCTCGTTGGTCGTTTTGCCCGCCGCCGGCAGATCGCCGATGAAGGGGATGGAGACCATGCCGGAGGCACCAACGGTGTATTCGCCGCTGACCACCGACCAGTCGCGCACAGCACCTTCTGCGGTCTGCCATTCGGCCACGCGGATCTTCAACTTGTCCATGACGCCGAGATGGTACTCGTCGGCATGGACAGGCAAGGTGCCGAACACAGTTATGGCCGCCAGCATGGCGACCTTCAGAGAATACGGCTTTCGGAGGGAGATACGCGATCTCCCCTTGGCAATTTGATGTTTCATTACGGTTTCCCGGTTGCTGGTCGCGCGCGCCGGCGTCCGACGACGAGGTCGTCAGGCTCCGTGGCGCAGCGTTTGTCAGTAGCTGCCGCGAGAAAAGCAGACTGCGGGGATCGTCTTGACGACGATGAAGAAGTCGCGGATCAGCGACCAGTTCTGTACATAGTGCGTGTCGAAGGCGACGCGGGCGGCATAGGAAACGTCATTCCTGCCGCTGATCTGCCACAGGCCGGTAAGACCCGGGCGAGACTGCAGATAGAACACGGCTGCGGCGTCGTAGAGTTCGAGTTCGTCTTCCACGACAGGGCGCGGGCCGACGATGCTCATCTCACCACGGATGATGTTGATCAGCTGCGGCAACTCGTCGAGGCTGAGTTTGCGCAGAACGCTGCCGACAATGGTCACGCGCGGGTCGTCCTGAAGCTTGCGCGTCGCACGCCATTCCTCGTAGGCGCCCGGATTGTTGCGGAGATAGTCCTGCAAGAGCCGATCTCCGTCTGCCCGCATCGTGCGGAATTTCAGGCAGCGGAATGCACGGCCGTTATGGCCGATACGGCGGTGACCGTAAAAAACGGATCCACCATCGGAAAACTTGACGAGCATCATCAAGAGCAGGAAGAGCGGACTGAGAAAGACGAGAGCCAGTGAAGCGGTGAAAATATCAAAGCCACGCTTCGATATTCCTCCTACCGGACGAAATGCTCCCGACTCTGCGGTACTGAAAAACGGCGAATTGGCCGATCGAGTCGCAGACTTCATAGAGAAGACTCCATTTACGTTGGCGATTGGTCGGTCCCCTGTGGGGGCGCACTCGTATCCAAGAATGAGTGTATGGTTAGAATTTGGTTTTTAAAGGCGAAATGATGGCCGGTGCCGTGCCCGCGGTTCGCGGACGTATATCATCGATCGCGAATATGTAATATTTCTTCGGGACCGAAGATCATCTATTCATGGCGAGCCAAGTGGCTTCCAGTCGATTTCGATGTAGTTCGCGGGCAAACCGAATTTACTCATGAAAAAATTGGCCTTACCTTGAACTAGTGATGTTTGCTTTCGTCTTGCATCAGAAGATTTTCCCCCTCTGTAAATTGAAATCCGTCAAATTCACGGGCGCTTTTTGCGGCGCAGCATTCTTTTGCACTGCACGCACAAAACCTTCACAAACGCGAATCTTGTAACAAAAGTTGATAACAAAGTGAGAGCGAGGCCAACTTCGAGACGAGCGAAACAGGGCGAAACCCACGGAGGGTGGAATATCGAGCGACACATTTCGCCCCGTTAAACCCCTAACCAACCTCGATATGGCCGGCCGCAAACTGATTCCTTGCATCCGCCCCACGCCGTGCAATCAACGGAATTTGATTGGAGGCGGCCTGTTCTAAAGGCGACATAAACATTTTAGGGGCTATAGCGGCTTATATCGCATGTGCGGTTATTGTCGGTTGAACCGAGGGATAACCGCCAATATATTGAACCTCTGTGGTGGGAAGGGCCTTAGCTCATATGGAGACACCAACAACAGCCCCGAAGGCAAGGTAGCGCGATGTTCGCACCACGCGTCTTTGCGAGCATGATTGGCGCTTTGGCGGTCTTTGCCATCGTCACCTATCTGCTGAACGGTTCGCTTACCTCGACCCTTTTTCAAACCTTGATTTGCGCCGTCTTGATGCAGGTCGGGTATTTTCTGGCTGTCGTTTTTCTCGTCTGGCAGAAGGCCCGCGAGCGCGACAGGCAGGCGGCCGAGAACGCACGCGCAACGACCGATGAAAAACAGGCGGGTAAGGTTTCGCCGGGGCGTTTGAACAGGCCGGGTCACTTCAACCCGTAGGGCACGGTGGGGAGCTCCCCTCGCCGCCCGCGATGCCTACAACAAAAATGTCAACGTTTTGACGCGGTTGCGACATGATCCCGTTGCATCGTGCGGCGGGCCAGCAAGGAATACCAATGCCGGCCATGCCCGACGTAACGCTGGAGGCCACAATGACCGCAGCTGCAACGATGGACGTTTGTGTCATCATCGCCGCAAAAAATGCCGCCGAAACGATCGCAAGGGCCGTCGCTTCGGCTCTGGCCGAGCCGGAAACGGCCGAGGTCATCGTCATCGACGACGGCTCGACCGACACGACCGCATCAGCCGCCCTGTCCGCTGCCGATGACACCGGGCGATTGAACGTCGTGCGCTTTGAAAAAAACAGGGGGCCGGCTGCAGCACGAAACCACGCGATCTCGATCAGCCGCTCGCCTATCCTCGCCATCCTCGATGCCGACGATTTCTTTCTGCCCGGCAGGCTGGCCCAGCTTCTTGGGGTTTCGGATTGGGATTTTGTCGCCGACAACATCGCCTTCATGGACGAGACGGCTGCCGCCAGCGCAGCGGCCGACGTGGGCCGGTTCCAACCGGAGCCGCGCCTTCTCGATCTCACCGGCTTCGTCGAAGGCAATATCTCGCGCCGCGGTGTCAGGCGTGGCGAGATCGGTTTTCTCAAACCCCTCATGCGGCGTGCGTTCCTGTCCAGCCATCAACTCGCTTACAACGAGACCCTCCGCCTCGGGGAAGACTACGACCTCTATCTGCGGGCGCTTGCCAAGGGTGCACGCTACAAGATCATCCACAGCTGCGGCTATGCGGCGATCGTGCGTGGCAATTCGCTCAGCGGTAGTCACCGCACCGAAGACCTGAAGCGCCTTTATGAGGCCGACCGTGCCATCCTCGCCGACAATCAATTGAGTGCAGAAGCGACGGCCGTGATCCGCCGGCATGAACGCCATATCCGGGGACGTTACGAACATCGGCGCTTTCTCGACCTGAAGCGCGAGGGCGGCCCAATGGCTGCCGTCACCTACCTGCTCGGCAAGCCGGGGGCCGTTCCGGCAGTCGCCGGTGGGATCTTTGCCGATAAGACCGAACGTATGCGATCGGGCAAGCCGGACGCTCCGGTGGAACTCGGCGGCTCGGGGCGGCTGCGCTACCTGCTCCCAGCTTCCGCTGAGTTGAGCCAATGATAGGCTAAACGGCGCCCGCTCGGGGCGCCGCTTGATCTCAGCCCTTAGAGATAATCGCGACGAACTGTATCGAGTACGTCGCGGAAGCGTGCCTTGCGTTCGGCCAGGACGCGGTCTTCGCTCAATTGCGGCTGCGCTCTGCTTGCCTGCCACAATGCCAACGTCGACGGCGCCGCCAGAAGCTGCTTGGCCGCTCCACGCAAGAAAGTTTGCCTTGGCTGGGTCGCTCCGACGACCAGGTCTCCGTCGATCTGCCGCCGGTTCGGGTCTTCACCATAGGTCTCGGCGATATCAAAACCCATGCCCCAGAACCGGGTCCCCTTGATCATCGCTTCCGCCCGGCTTGAAACCGGGACATGGCGAGGGCGATAGGTGACCCCGACCGTCCGGGCCCAATCGTTCCATTTGAAGCTGTTGATGCTGTTCGAAGTCGAGACCGCGACCCACGGAACGCGAAAGGCGTCCGCGAGGATCGCTCCGTGCATCGATTCGGCCACGATCAGCTCGGACTGCGCGATCTCCCGGATCACGGCTCCGGCCTCTCCACGCGGGTCGATGTAGTGCAGGCCGACCGTGCCGCAGGTCGTCGGCCACATGCCGGCAATCGCACTCTCCCAATGGGGCACGAAGCTACGCTTGTGGATCTTGGGCAAGTTCTGGAACTCCGGCATCTCGGCGACCATCACCGCCGGGTCAACAATGCCGCGTTCGGGTTCGATACCGACCTTTTCGGCCGTCAGCGGGCCGCGCACACAACGAATGTCCCATTCCGCCGTATCGCGCATATCCGGAAGCGTGCCATAGCCAAAGCCGCTGCCAAGCACCAATTTTCGCATGCCGTCGGGTAATAACGCTCGATTGAGCACCGTACCGACGCCGACGAGCAGAATGTCGTCATGGCTGTCGCGGAAACCAGGCAAGAGGAAATCCCAGAGCCAAAGATTGAGGTCGTCTCCAAAATTTCCGTGATGTGATTCCCAGTAATAGGGCTTCATAAGCGGTCCCTTCTCTCAAATAAAAATGTGTCCGGCGCCGCAAGCGGCGGGTCTTTCTCCCTTCTGAGGGATGCTGTCTTCGTGATCAGTGTTGCGGTGACAGTTTGCCGACGGCCAGTTCAAGGGCGCTTTGCAACAATTTCGGATCGCGCCATACCCAGCGGGCAAGCAGCCTGAACTGTGGCACCTTCCTGCGACGCAGGCGCCGAGCCTGACTCCACAATGCCTGACGGCGGGCCGTATGCTGATAGGAGCGGATCGAGGCGATTTCCTGCGGCCGGCGCGAAAAGCGGCCCTCAAGCGTTTCAAGCGCCACGAAAGTGTTGAACTGCTGCTGCAGAAATTCCGGCGAATCGTTGTCGATCGAATGGAAGATGTTGATGCCCTCGCCGCGTTCCGCACCCGCGGCATCGCAAAGGACCACACGTCGCGCCGACAGCACGCAATCGCAGAAGAACAGCACGTCCTCGGCTGCCAGCCGGAGTGCGGCATCGAAGCGGATCGTTTCGAACAGCGAGCGCCCGATCACCATGCAGGAAAGGTGCAGAAAGCTCCAATTCCTCAGCATGACGTTGGATAGATCGGGGATTTCCACGACCAGCGGGCTCTCCTGCAGCCGGATGCAGGTATCGCTCTTCAGGAGATCGGCGACTCCAAAATGGTAGTAGAATGCATCGCCTCCCGTTATCGACGCCCAATAACAATCGGCATCGAATCGCGTCAGGCTTTGATAGGCATTTCTGAGGTGATCCGGCGTCCAGACGTCGTCGGAATCAAGGAATGCTACGAACTCCGAATCCTCAGGAACATGGTCGAGCCCGGTGTTGCGTGCGCCGCCCGGTCCCTGGTTGGGTTGGCGCACGATGGTGATGCGCTCGCGCATGTTTTCGCTGAGCGGCGCCAGCTCCTCATCAACAGGATAAGGAGATTGATCGTCGACGACCAAAACATGGAAGTCCTGAAATGTCTGGGCGAAGACGGACGAAAGCGCCCGCCGAAGGATGCCCGGCTCCTTCTGGTAGTAAGGTATAATAATCGTCAGCTTTGCCATCTTTTCGCCCCTGAGGCTTCTCTACAAAGAGTCTTGCGTGGTCTCCTCCCACTGGGTCGCGGCCGTATGTCTATCGCTTGTCCTTTGTCACTCATTCTTTCAAAGGGCTCACGGGATGTTCGCCATGCCCTCAACCGTCAATGCCAAATCCGTCACCCGTAACGTCGGCTGGAGCGTGCTCTCAAAGACAGGCACATTCGGGCTGAAATTTGTCACCGTGCCTATTCTTGCGCGCATCCTGACGCCTGAAGAGTTCGGAACAGTCGCTGTCGCACTCACCGTCGTGCAGTTTCTGGCAATGATCGGCGGCGCCGGTCTGGCCTCCGCGCTGATCATTCAGCGCGACGAGGAAATGGACCTTGTCCATTCCGCATTCTGGGCGAATCTGGCGATTTCAATGGCAATGGCGCTTGGGCTTTTTGTCTTTGCCGCACCGCTCGCAACGCTGCTGGGGGCGCCGGAAGCTGCCTACCTATTGAAGATGATGAGCCTGCTCATTCCGCTTCAGCTCGGCGGCGATGTCGCTTATGCGCTCCTGGCCCGGCGCATGAATTTCAGCAAGGATGCCGCCTGGAGCATGATTTCGGAAACGCTCGGCGCTCTCGTCGCCGTCGCCATGGCGCTCGCCGGTTTCGGCGTGTGGTCGCTCCTCGGGCAGCTCTTCGTATCGGCGTTGATCCGCCTTTTCGGGCTTTATGCCGTCTCCGGCTACGTACCGAGGCTGGTCTTCTCGTTTCGGCGCGTATGGATATTAAGCCGCTTCAGTCTCGGCATGATGGGCTCCGAAATCGCAAATTTCATTACCTTCCAGTCGCCAATGGTGGTGATCTCCCGCTATCTCGGTCTTTCCGATGCCGGCGCCTATTCCGCCGCCAACCGGTTCTCCAGCATTCCAAACCAGATCGTGCTTTCAGCTGTCATGGGTGTGCTTTTCCCCGCCTTCAGCCATATGGGCGAGGATCGCGAGCGCCGGTCGCAGGCGTTGATGCTAAGCACGCAGGTCACCACGGTGTTGCTTGCTCCGATGATGTTCGGGCTGTGGGCGCTCGCCGAACCAGCGATGCTCGTCCTCTTCGGCAGCCAATGGGCGGCGGCCTGGCCCGTTCTCGGCCTTCTGGCTTTGTCCAAGGGCATCCTGACCCCCTGCAGCACCTACGTGCCCTATCTCAAAGGCATCGGCCAGGGCGCCGTCCTGTTCTGGTGGGCTGTGATCCGAGCTGTCATCACCACCGGCGCGGTCGCGTATGGGGCCATCAACGGCTCACTGATCGACGCGATGATCGCGCTTTGCATCGTCAACGTTCTGACGCTGGTCGGATATTCATGGGTGGTCTTCCGGGCCGACCATATGCCGTTCGTGAGAGGCTTCTTCGTCTCAACGCGGCCGATGTTTGCGGCCTTTGCCATGGCGCTTGCCGTGCGTTTTCTGCTCGAGCGATTCGGCCCCCTGGTTCCCAACGCCATCTTGCAGGTGCTGATCGGGGCTGCCATCGGCGGTCTCATCTATCTCATTCTGATGGTTCTGACCGAGCGGCAGTTGCTGGTGAAACTACATCGGATGATCCGCCAGCGCGGCGCGGTGGGTGTTTCGCCAGAACCTGCGGAATGATCGTAAATGGCGAGCTCGGCCCTGCCTTACACTCGCCGCAATTCGCGCCGCCGGCAGCAAAAAAACTCCGATTTGACAATGATCAACGAAAAAAAATCTGCAATTTTTGATCGCAATTAATCGGCGTGTGTTCAATCACAGACTTTGGTTCATGAGAATATGAGCATATTCCACAACATGCGACAATACGTGCGCTTTTAAGGATTGAAGGGGTCGATTCCCTGTTGTTTTGCCGCTAACTCGAAATGTGGCGAATGCTGCACCGCAACAAATCATGGCTGATTCTTTTGTTGCAGCGCCATATTTTTATCCACGCCCCTGCCCTAGTTTAATCGATGCGGGCTCTAGTCTGCTCTGTTGAAACGGCGCCGAAAATGACGCTGGCAGATAGGAGTGACGGATATCGTGGCTATGGACGCGAACATTTCCTCGCGGATCAATTTGATGCGCATCGTGCTGATCTCGGGCATCGTCTTCGTACATGTGCCGCATGATCCGCAAACCAGCCCGTTCCTGGGAACCTATGGGTTTCTGGACTGGCTGCGCGTGTTTTTGGGCGACAGCCTGTTTCGCGTCGGCGTTCCCTGCCTCAGCGCGATCTCGGGCTATCTCATGTTCCGACGCGGTCTGGACACGTTCGATTATAAGAAGACTCTTCGGACCAAGGCGCGCACGGTGCTGCTTCCCTTCCTTCTGTGGAACCTCGCGTTTCTCGCTCTCGTCTATGTGGCGCAGCTCAAGAATATTGGCTTCGGCTACCTTCCCGATGTGGTCAATGCCACGCCACGCGAATGGCTGAGCCTTGCTTTCGCACTTGAGGCGCTGCCGATCAACGTTCCACTCTACTTTCTGCGCGATCTGCTGCTATGCATCCTGCTCTCGCCATTGCTGGCCTGGCTGATCAAGCGCTATCCGCTGCAAACGCTTGGTGTTCTGCTCGCCTTCGCCGTGCTCCCGCTGCCGAATGGCATCTTCCTGAAGAAATCCATCCTCTTCGGCTTCTGCACCGGTATCTATCTGAGCCTGCATCGCATCGATACCAAGCTGCTCGACCCCTATGCCCGATCGATCACCGCCGTTTTCCTCGCCGCCGCTGTCGCGCTCTCGATCGTTCTTTACCAGACCGGTCCGGAGTTCCCGGTCTGGGTCGATATGCTGCGCAGCCTAACGGCACTTTCCGGCATCGTCGGATCCTGGGCCGTTTCAGCGCTTCTCGTGCGCACCCGGCTCGGCGAACGCCTGGCGCGTACCGGTGGCCTCAGCTTCTGGATCTTCTGTGCCCATTACCCCCTGCTCATCGTTTCCTGGATGGTCTGGAATCGCACCGAGATCGCCGACTATCGCCTGTTCTATTTCACGATCCCGTTCATCACGATCGCCATTCTCGTTGCCGCGCATGGGCTTGCCAAGCGCCTGGCACCGGGCCTCACCGCCGTCCTGACCGGCAGCCGCACCGGCTCCTCCCAAGCCAACGCGCGCCCGGATACCGGCCGTCGCTCCGACTACTCGCCACAGCAAAGGACCTGACCATGAGATCGATCAGACCTCACCGCCTCGCCCTTCTCACATGTCTCGCCACCGGCCTTGCCGGCTCCGCAATGGCACAGGAAGGTGCCACCGGCACGTCGTTCCTCGACAACTTCGACACGCTCGACACCGGCCACTGGTATGTTTCGGATGGCTGGAACAACGGGCCGCACCAGAACTGCACCTGGTCGAAGGAGCAGGCGGTGGTCGTTGACGGCATCCTTGAACTGAAGTTCGAGGAGGGCAAGACAGGCGAACGCAACTATGCCTGCGGCGAGGTCCAGACCCGCAAGCGGTTCGGCTATGGGACCTACGAAGCCCGCATCAAGTCCGCCGACGGATCGGGGCTGAACTCAGCCTTCTTTACCTATATCGGTCCTGCCGACAAAAAGGCGCATGACGAGATCGACTTCGAAGTGCTCGGCAAGAACCCGGCAAAGGTGCAGCTCAATCAGTACGTCTCCGCCAAGGGCGGCAACGAGAAGCTCGCCGACGTACCGGGCGGCGCCAACCAAGGCTTCAACGACTACGCCTTCGTCTGGGAGAAGGAGCGTATCCGTTACTACGTCAATGGTGAACTGGTTCACGAAGTGACCGATCCCGCCAAGATCCCGTCCAACGCCCAGAAGATCTTCTTCAGCCTGTGGGGCACCGACACCCTCAGCGATTGGATGGGCACCTTTAACTACAAGGGGCCGACAGCGCTGCAGGTTGACCGGATCGCCTTCACCGCACCCAACGACAAGTGCCAGTTCGCCGAGTCCGTCGCCTGCAAATTGAACTGAGGACGGCACAACGCCGCCGCATCCGTGCATCGCAACGCCACCGTTGCGATGCACGATTTCTTGAATCAAGCTTGGCTCGGGCTAAGCACGAAAACGGATGTTTTCATGCTGCAGATACTTTATTTCGCGCAGGATCTGGCTGACCCCGCGGTTCGCCGTCGAATCCTGATGTTGAAGGCAGGCGGTGCGCGCGTGACGCTGGCCGGCTTTCGCCGGGGCGCGAACGCACTGGCCGCGATCGAGGGCATCGATCCGATCGAGCTCGGCACGACGCGCGACGGTCGCTTTGCCCAGCGGGTCTCAGCGATCACCAAGGCCTGCCTGTCGCTACCCGCCAAGCTGCGCGCGGTCGGCCGGCCCGACCTGATCATCGCCCGCAACCTCGACATGCTCGCCGTCGCCAACAAGGCGGTTTCCATGTTCGGCGGTGATGTCCCTATTGTCTATGAATGCCTCGACATTCACCGCCTGCTTCTGCGCAAGGACGTGGCTGGACGCGCCATGCGCGCCAGCGAAGCCTATCTCGGACGCAATGCGCGCCTTTTGATCACCAGTTCTCCCGCCTTCGTCGAGCATTATTTCCGCCCACTCTCCGGGTTGGAGACGCCAGTCATGCTGCTGGAGAACAAGGTGCTGGAGCTCGGCGATCGAGATTGCCTGCAGGTTTCCGCGGCCCCCACAGCGCGACCGGACGGCCCCTGGCGGATCGGCTGGTTCGGTGCGCTACGCTGCCGCAAGTCGCTCGAACTGCTTTCGACGTTCTCGCGCCGCATGGAGGGCCGTTTCGAGATCGTACTACGCGGCCGGCCCGCCTATTCCGAGTTCGACGATTTCGACGGTTTCATTCGCAATGAGCCGCACATGACCTTCCACGGCGCTTACCGCAGCCCGGAAGACCTCGGCGCGATCTACGACGAGATCGATTTCACCTGGGCGATCGATTTTTTCGAGGAGGGCCAGAACTCCAAATGGCTGCTTCCGAACCGGCTCTATGAGGGCTGCCGACACGGACGGGTTCCGATCGCCATGCGCGGCACGGAGACGGCCCGTTTTCTGGCGGTCCGCGGTCTTGGTTTTCTGCTTGATGAACCCGAGCCGGACAACCTCGTTTCGCTCCTTGGAGCGGTCGATGCCAACAGCCACGCCGATGCGTCTGGGCGGGTTGCCGCCTGCAACACCGACACCTGGGTCTTTCGCCACACCGATTGCGAGAACCTCGTGAGGCGCCTTTCGGCAATTTCATCGACGGCCCCCGAGCCCGCGACGCCCCTTTCTCAAGCCCGTCAAAACGAAGGTGGTTTGTCATGAACACAACAGATCTGACGTCGACGCGCAGCCTGATCGTCATCCCCTGCCTCAATGAGGCTGAACATATCGAAGCTCTGGTGGACAAGCTTCGTCCGTCACTGGCGCCACTTAATGCGGTCATCCTGATTGCCGACGGCGGCAGTACCGATGGCACCCGCGAAATCGCAGCGCGGCTGGCCCAAGGCGATCCGTCCGTCCTGGCGCTCGATAATCCCAAGCGCATCCAGAGCGCCGCAATCAATCTTGCGGTGGCCGAGTATGGCTCATCCTTCGACTTTCTGATCCGCATCGATGCGCATGGCACCTATCCTGATGATTATTGCCAGAAGCTCGTCGACGAAGTGATCGCAACCGGCGCCGACTCCGTCGTCGTTGCCATGGAGACAGTCGGCTTCACGCCGTTTCAGAAGGCGACGGCCTATGCCCAGAATTCCAAGCTCGGAAATGGCGGCGCCAAACACCGGCTCGGGGCCACAAGCCATTGGGCCGACCACGGCCATCATGCGCTGATGCGCATTGCAGCCTTCAAGGCGATCGGCGGTTACGACGAGAGCTTCAGTCACAACGAAGATGCCGAGTTCGACTATCGGTTCCGCAAGGCCGGCTATCGCATCTGGATGACCGACAGAACGAGCATGGTCTATTACCCCCGGGCAAAGATCGGGCCGCTGTTTCGGCAGTATTTCAGCTACGGCCGCGGGCGAGCCCGCAACGTGCTGAAGCATCGCGTCGCGCCAAGCCTGCGTCAATTGTTGCCGCTCGCCGTGGCACCGATCGCAATCGGCGCCCTGCTCGCCGTCATCAACTGGGTCGCCGCCGTGCCGGTCGTACTTTGGGCTGCAGCTTGCATCGGCTACGGGGCCTGGATGGCGCTCGGCCAGAAAAACCCCTACGGCCCGCTGGCAGCGGTTTCGGCCATGGTGATGCATTTCGCCTGGTCCGCCGGTTTCTGGCGCGAGCTGCTCGACCTTCGCAACAGGCGGGTCGCACCATGATTGAGGCAACGAAGAAAATGGCCGCCGGCCTTCGGGTCGACATCGCGGTCTGCACGTTTCGCCGGCGAGAGCTTGCCGAAACCCTGCGTTCGCTGGCTGCCATTACCGTGCCGGATGGGACGGCAATTCGGATCATCGTCGCCGACAACGATCTACAGCCAAGTGCCGAAGGTCTTGTCGACGCATTGAGGTCGGAAATTCCCTTCGGGATCGACTATGTGCATTGCCCGGCGAGCAACATCTCGATCGCCCGTAACGCCTGCCTTGATAACGCATCGGGCGACTACCTCGCCTTCGTCGATGACGACGAAACGGTTGCTCGCGACTGGCTGGTGCGTCTGCTGGAGACGGCCTCAGCCACCGGGGCCGAGGCGGTTCTCGGCCCGGTCCGAGCCGAATATGACCTTTCGGCGCCGTCCTGGATGCGCCGCGGTGACTTCCACTCGACGCGACCCGTCTGGGTCGGCGGCGAGATCATAACGGGCTACACCTGCAACGTCTTGCTCGATCGAAAAACGCCGGCACTTGCCGGCCGGCGTTTCAACCTCGCGCTCGGCCGAACCGGCGGTGAAGATACGGAGTTCTTCACCCATATGCACAAGGCCGGCGGCCGTCTGGCCTATGCGTCGGATGCCCTGGTCTACGAAATAGTGCCGGAAAAGCGCGCCAGCTTCCAATGGTTGGCAAAACGACGCTTTCGCTCGGGCCAGACACATGGACGCCTGCTCGCACAGGCCTCTGCAGGCAGCGGAAAAGCCGTCGAGATCGTTCGTGCCGCCGCAAAGTGCGGGTATTGCGCTGCCGCAAGCCTCATCCTGCTCGCCTCGCCGGTCGCGCGTTCGCGCTATGCCCTGCGTGCCGTCATGCATGCCGGCGTCGTCAGCGGCCTTTTCGGCGTTCGCGAGCTCGAGCAATACGGCACATCGGAAGTGGCGGCGCCATGACGACAACCAATCCAGATGTCAGCTTCGTCATCGCGGCCTTCAAGGCGGCTGATACAATCACGCGCGCAATCGACAGTGCGCTCGCCCAGGAAGATGTCTCGGTCGAAGTCATCGTCGTCGACGATGCGTCGCAGGACAATACGGCGGCTGTCCTCGAGGCTATCGCCGATCCGCGTATCCGGGTGATCCGACTTCCGGCCAACCGGGGCCCTGGCGGCGCGCGCAACGCCGGTCTCGACGCAGCCCGCGGCGAATGGGTCGCCATCCTCGATGCCGACGACACGGTTCGCCCCGGAAGACTTGCGCGAATGATCGCACGGGCACGCCGCGAAAGCGCTGATATCGCCGTCGACAATCTGGAGGTTCTGAACCTTGATGGCCGGCGCGAACGGATGTTTGACGACACGACGCTTGAGAATACACCGGTTCTCACCCTTGCCGCCTTCATCGAATCCAACGTGCTTTTCAGGTCGACCTATAATTTCGGCTACATGAAGCCGATCTTCGAACGTCGGTTTCTTGAGCAAAAGCGCCTCCGCTTCAAGGAAGAGATCCGCATCGGCGAAGACTATATCCTGCTGGCCTCGGCCCTTGCCGAAGGCGGGCGCTGTGTCGTCGATCCGTCCGCCGGCTATCGTTATCACATCCGCGAAGGCTCCATCTCGCGCGTGCTGGAACTGCGCCACGTCGATGCGATGATCGCCGCCGACACAGACTTCCTCAGCACCCACGCCATCGACGCAAGCGCGATGGCCATGCAGCGCAAGCGCAGCCGCAGCCTTTACGAGGCGCGCGCCTTCTTGGCACTCGTTGAACACATCAAATCCAGATCGCTGGGCGGCGCCATCAGAACCGCGCTCTCCAACCCCCGCGCGCTCCGGCATCTCAGGATGCCGATCGCCGTGCGACTGCGCCGCCTGGTTGCGCCGCTGTCGCGCTTGAAGCCCGCCACAATGACGGTGGCGGCTGAACGATCCACCTCGGGCAAAAGCCCTCACACGAGAAAAGGATAATGCCATGGACCGTATCAGAACTGTCAGAAAAGCAGTTATTCCGGTTGCCGGCAACGGCACGCGTTTCCTTCCCGCGACCAAAGCTGTGCCGAAAGAGATGCTGACGATCGTCGATCGTCCGGTCGTGCAATATGCCGTCGATGAGGCCCGCGAGGCCGGCATCGAACATATCGTCTTCGTCACCAGCCGTAACAAGCAGGCGATCGAAGACCACTTCGACGATACGCCCGAGCTGATTTCGTCGCTGACGCGCTCGGGCAAGAACGCCCAGATTTCCGAGCTCGAAGCCATGTTGCCCAGGGCCGGCTCCGTCAGCTTCACCCGGCAACAGGCGCCGCTCGGCCTCGGACATGCCGTGTGGTGCGCGCGCGACCTGATCGGCGACGAGCCTTTTGCACTGCTTCTGCCCGACATGCTTTCCTATGGCGCGCGCGGCTGCATGGCTGGCCTGATGGATCTCTATCGTCAAACCGGAGGCAATGTCGTCGGCGTCGAACAATGCGCGCCGGAGGATGCCTCCAAATACGGCATCGTGGGCAAGGGAACGTCCGTTTCGCATGGTTTCGCGGTCACCGAAATGGTCGAAAAGCCGAAAGCGGGAGAGGCGCCCTCGAACTTCTACCTCAACGGTCGCTACGTTCTCCAGCCTGAGATCTTCGGCATTCTCGCCCGTCAGCAGCGCGGCGCCGGCAACGAAATTCAGCTGACGGACGGCATGCTGAACCTGTCCAAGGACCAGGCGTTCCACGCCCACCCCTATGATGGCCGAACCTTCGATTGCGGCTCCAAGCATGGGTTCATCGAGGCGAACGTCGCCTTCGCTCTTGCTCGTTCGGATATCGGCGATTTGGTCTACGAATCCGTCAGGGACATGGTTTTGTCTCACGAAGGCCGCATCCGCGCGGCATAAACCCGGTTTCCGGCGCCCCGAGATGTGGGGGCSCCGGCCGATAGCTATATGAAAACGGACAGAGCGACCCAATGAAACAAAGAAGTCTACCGTTCAGTAGCGTATTGCCCCGCGAAGCCGAGGAATCCGATGGCTTCATCGACCTTGACCGGCTTTTTTCGGTGGTGGTTCGTCGCGGCAAGACAGTCGGGCTGTTCGTCGCCCTGTTCGTCGTTCTCGGCGGTGTCTACCTGCTTTTCGCCACGCCGAACTATACCTCGATGACGCAGATCCTGCTCGACGAGAACCTCTCGAAATTCGCGGAAGAAGAAGCTTCCCCACAAAACAGCCAGCTGCTCGATACCCAACTTGCCAGCGCCGTCGAGATCCTCAAATCAGGCGAATTGGCTCTGCGCGTCGTCGACAAGATCAACCTTGCCGACAACGACACGATCGTCAATCCGCCACGCTCGGCTTTCGCTGTGGTCAAGGATTGGATGAAATCGATCACCGGTGTGTTTACGGGCGGCTCTGCGGTTTCGGAAGAGGCCGCACGCAGCGGCCGGCGACAGAAGGCAGCCGCGCTTATCCAGCAGGGCCTCGCCGTCGAACGCGTCTCGCGAAGCTCGGTCGTTGCCCTTGCCTACCGTTCGAGCGATCCGCAGCTGGCAGCGCAGGTGGTGCGCGCCTATGCCGATTCCTACCTGACCGACCAGTTGAACGCCAATTTCGAGGCGACCGAACGGGCATCCGTGTGGTTGCAGGAGCGCCTGGCCGACCTGAGGCAGCGTTCGCAGGTCGCTTCGCTGGAAGTCGAACAATACCGAACCGACAACGGGCTGACCTCGGCGCGGGGAGAACTGATGTCCGAGCAGCAGCTCGCCGATCTCAACAGCCAGCTGATCATTGCCCAGGCCGACACGGCCTCCGCTTCGGCCCGCTACAAGCAGTTTCAGGCGATCGTCGAACAGGGCCCTGAAAAGGCGGTCGACAATGCGACGATCTCGTCGAAGGACGGCGACAATTCGGTGATCCGCGACCTCAGGACCCGCTATCTGACCGTCAGCAAACGCGAGCAGGAGGTGACCCAGAGCTTTAGCGCCGATCATCCCCAGGCGGTATCGCTGCGGGCGGAGAAGAACGATATCGGCCGCCAGATCTATCAGGAACTGCAGCAGCTGACCTCGAGCTATCGCAATGAATACGAGGTCGCGCGGTCCCGCGAAGCCTCGTTGCGCGAAAACATCGAGGGAACCACCGGCCGGAACTCCGACGCAAACCGCTCGCTCGTCCATCTGCGCGAACTCGAGCAGAAGGCCGCAGCTCTGAAGACACTCTATGAATCCTATCTCGGCCGCTATGAGCAGGCAGCACAACAGCGCTCCTTCCCGATTGCCAAGGCTCGGGTGATTTCCGCAGCCGGCGTGCCTGTTTCGCCCTCAAGCCCGAAGAAGACGATGATCCTGGCCCTCTCCGCCGTGCTCGGCATGATGGCAGGCGGGGCGTTTGCGGCGTTTCAGGAATTCCGGGAGCGCACGTTCCGTCTCGAAGGCGACGTCCGTTCGATCCTCGGGCATCGGGCGCTCGGTTATGTCCCGCTGATCGGCCCGCGCCCGGCGACAGCCACAGACCATATGCGTGCCCGGTTTGTGAAGGACAAGGGACCACCACAACCGACACCGGAGCCGGTGCCCTTCGAACGCGTCAGCCGCATCGTGCTCGACGCGCCGCGCTCCTCCTTTACCGAGACGTTCCGCAACGCCAAGCTCGCCTGTGACCAGATGCTGCATGGAAATGCCTGCCGTGTGGTCGGCATTGTGTCGGCGGTTCCCGATGAAGGGAAATCAATCGTCGCTGCCAATTTTGCCGCCCTTCTCGCCGCCAGCGGCAAGCGGACGCTGCTGATCGATGCGGATATCCGCAGGCCCGGCCTTAGCAAGATGATCACGCCGGCGCCCAAGACCGGACTTGTCGAGGCGCTAACCGGCGAGACATCCTGGCCGGCCGGTATCAAGATCGACCACAAGACGAAGCTTGCGATCTTCCCGGTCGGTGGCGAAGCCACCAACCACTACCCGCATGACAGCCACGAGTTGCTCGCCTCGCCGGCCATGGAGGAATTGATCGCGAACGCGCGCAAGTCCTTCGACTATGTGATCGTCGACCTCGCAGCACTCGCCCCTGTCGTTGATGGCAAGGCGTTTTCGCCGCTTGCCGACGGCTTCCTCTTCGTGGCCGAATGGGGCCGCACACCGTCACGGCTCGTGCGCGACCTGCTCCACGCCGAACCGCAGATCAACTCGAAGATCCTCGGCGTCATCCTCAACAAGACGGATATGCGGGAATTGGCGAAATACAGCGACTTCGGCGCAGCCGAACACTATCGCCACCGCTTCGAAAAATACTACGTCGACAACTCAGCGACCCGGCGCGAAGTGGAGCCGGTCTGAACCTCGAGAGCCCGACTCGCTTGGGCTCTCAGAGCATTTCCAGGGCAAGTGCGTAGCGGTTTCCCGTCAAGAAATGCGTAATAACAAAGAGATACAGCCGTTTATGCAATTTCGTTCAACCCGGAAACGCTCGTGCCTTAATCCTTCCAGAACAGCGGCGTCAGGATGACCAGAACGGTCAGGATCTCGAGACGGCCGAGCAGCATCATGACCGACAGCAGATAGAGCGCCGGATCGGACAAGGTGGAGAAGTTTCCAGCCGGCCCGATGATCGGGCCGAGCCCGGCACCGACATTTGAAAGCGCCGTGGCGATCGCCGACGCCGACGTCAAAAGGTCATAGCCAAAAGCGCCCATGGCCAGGCTGCCGAAGGCCCAGATCATCATGTAGGCCGTGAAGAACAAAAAGACGGTCCGCTGCACGTCGACATCGACCAGCGCCTTGCCGTAGCGAACCGTGTGGATCGCGTTCGGGTAGATGAGCCTATAGAGCCCTGCCCGAATGGAATTGAAGATGATGATGAAGCGATATGCCTTCATGCCGCCAGCGGTCGAGCCCGAACACCCGCCCATGAAGGTCGCTGCAAAGGCGAGTGCGACGATGAAGTCGCCCCACAGCATGTAGTCATCGCTGGCAAAGCCTGTTGTCGACAGGATCGACGATACCGTGAAGAACGAATGCGCCAGCGCCTCGTGAAAGTCGATGCCGTTTTCCAACCGTTGAAACAAGCTGGCCCCAATCGCGAGCACAGTGAGGTAGGAAAGGAAAACAATGATCTGCGGGTCCTTCAGCGTGTCCAGCCGGCCGCGCACGATAAAGATGATCAGCACGGAAAACGGCAGGCTGCTGACCGTCATGAAGAAGGTCGCCACCCACAGGATCGGCAGGCTGTTAAAATAGCCGAGCGAGGCGTCGTGGGTGGAAAAGCCCCCGGTCGCAATCGTCGACATCGCGTTATTGATCGCATCGAAGCGATCCATTCCGAGATAGCCGTAGATGATCGCGCAGGTGACCGTCAGGACGATGTAGATCAGTATAAAGGCACGAGTGAAGGTGACGATGCGCGCAAACGGCTTCTCGGTGGTATCGGACGATTCCATCTTGAAAAACGACAGTCCGCCGACGCGCAGATACGGCATGACGAACAGCCCGAGCGCGACGATCCCGATGCCGCCGAGCCAATGGAGCAGCGAACGCCAAACAAGAATACCGGGTGGCGCATTGTCCAGACCGGCAATGACAGTTGAGCCGGTTGTGGTGATGCCAGAGACAGACTCGAACAGCGCCTCGGCGAAATCGAGATTGACCGAGGATAGCCAGAATGGAATGGCACCGACAAACGAGACGACGAGCCACAACAGGTTGACGAGCAGAAAGCCCATTTTCCGGTTGAATGCCGGTGGTCCGCCCTGCGTAGCCGCCATTGTGACCAGCGAAAGGCTACCCATCAGACACGCCGAAACAGCGAAAACCTTCCAGTCCGGATGGCCGAAATAGAGATCGACCAGCGCCGGAATGAACATCGCGAGCGAAAGATAGAGGCCGACCTTTGCGGCAATGTTGATGGCAGACTGGTAAATGGTCGCGTTCAACGGTCAATGCCCCGGTCTTGGCTGTCCTTGTCCACTCGCCCGCGCGAGTCGCTGTCACTTGCCATCAACATCGGGATTAGCGGCCAGCGCCGACGAACGCAAGTTGGACATCCCGCTTAACGATCACAGCAGTTTTTCCTAGTGTCGACGATTGCTGTGGACCAGAACGCGATCACATCATCGTGGCGCGACAAGTCATCACCTTGACTTATTTCTGCGTGTATAGCCTCATCGAACCGACGCCCCTGCAAACTTGAGCCCTGAAATGACCCCCGCGCGATTTACCCAATGCCTACTTGCCCTTCGCTGGACGCCGATCAATCTCGCGAGCGCGCTCCATTGCAATCTAGCGTGGATCGAGGCGATGGAGACCGGCGACGAGAAGGTACCCACCGAACTGGCAACCTGGCTCGAAACGCTGGCAACGGCCCACGAGACAGTGGGCATCCCCGTGGCCTATCGCGGCAAAGGGCTGGAGCCGGCGAGCAGCCGCGCGGCGCGGCGCTAGCGATCATCAGCACCGAGTTGGCTGCAGCGCAGAATTTTTCCGCGAGGGGATTGTGCGCGCTCGGCTTTAAAGAGCTTCGCGGCAACATCGCCCGACCTTGTTCAGAGCTCGGATGGCTGGAACGTTGTGCATCGTCGGGCACGGTGCCAGCTTGGAAAGAGAGCTTCTGTCAATGCCGCAAGATCCTGCGTGATTTGATACACTAGAAGTGGCCCCGGCGTTGATACGCCGGATCATAGTCATGTGCCGCTCTCCGGCTCCCGTCGGCCCGATCTGGCAAGGGCGCGGCGCTGGTTCCCGACGCTTGCCTCCTCAGCTTCGTAGGCGCCGGTGGCGCGCAGAAGCCCGCGCATACGATGGCGCATCGCCTCAAATGCCGCCCATTGCGACTTCGGCACCATTTTAATCGCATGTCTGTCGCCGCGGGCGAGTGCTCCCGGTCCGAAACGTGCATCGAGCGCCTTGCAGACAGTCGTGAACTCCGCACGGATCTCCGGATTAAGCGCCCGAACCTTCCCCGCGAGATGCTTCGCATTCTTCGCCGTCTGGTCCGTCAAACGACGGAGCGCACTCTCAGCTTCTTTGGTCAACCCTGGTATAGCGACACTCATGCGGTTTCGTTCAGTCCTGACCGCCAAAAACTCCGCCTCGTAGGCGGCGGCGTAGGAGCGCCCCATGGCGCGAATGGAGGCGGCAGCGATATTGACATACTGCATCGCTTCCCGACGCTCTCGTCCTGCTGCCAGGAGCCTGTCCAACACCCTGTCCGAGCCACGCAAGGCGCCATAGGCGGCGGGATCAGCGACAATGGCATGCACAATGCGTTCGGGGTCGATCTTCATTGTTACAAGGCTTTCGATCGTCGTAACCGCGGTGGCCGGATCGCGCCAGATCCGAACTGCGTCTCGCCCGAGTGCCGCTCTCTCCTGCCTGTAATGCTGGGCCTCCACCGCCCTGAGCCGCGCCTCATCCTCCACACGGATCTTGAATTCGGTTACAGCTGGCAACATTGGCAAGCACGCGACCGCATACTGCGGAGCAAATGCTGCCGGCGCGATGAGTTGAGCGGGCTCATGTTTTTCTATCATGCGCTGCTCCGCCGCAAACCGTCTAACGACCGAAAACAGCACAGTCAGTTCGGCCTGCCTTTCCTCCACCATGCTTTCCGGAAAACGCATCGCCGTATCGCGCTTAGCGAAGCCATCTGCCTTGTCGGAAAACGCAAGCCATCCGAACCGACGGGTCAGTGCATCGTCGATGGCCTTGACCTCCTGGACCACTGAGCGATCCTCCGTGGCGATCCGGAAAGCGGATCGATATGCCTCATCTCCCCCTTTCTCCCAGGCCGTTTCGATCTCCAAAAGCCGCGCTCTTGCATTTTTGGAAAGTGCCGGAACAACGAAGCTCATATGCAATCTGCGCATTCGCTCGCGGTTGAGGAAGCGCTCTTCTTGGCTACGAAACTCCGTCGCCAGAGCTCGCGCCAAAAGCGCGAGCTCTGGCACAGCTGACAAGGTCGCCGCCCTCTCCTTCCTGGCCGCTTGACCGTCGACAAGGTTAGCGCCGCCACGCAGTTTCCCGAGTGCTTTCGGGAATCGAATAAGCCGGTCTGCGATCAGCTGCGGATCCTTGGCGGTATTCGAGGATTGTTCGTTCAACCGCGCAAGCGCGGCCGCCGGATCGCGGTAAATCCGCTTGAGCAAAGGCATGATGATCGCTTCCTGCTCCGCCCAGGCAGGTGATGCGAGGTGCGCAAGTCGAGCATCTTCCTCGAGTGTCCGCGAGAACGAAATCGTTGCCGGGAGTAATTCTGGATCCTCATCCGCACTGACCTTAGGAACCTGCCGCCTGGCTGCACTGCTACTTGCCTCAATGCCTTCGGCATGCTCAGCCGCAATATCAAGCGCGGAGTTGGCGCGTTGCCATAGTCTAACCACTCGACCACGCTGATCGGAAAGCCAGCTCAGTGTACGATCCGCCTTCTCAACAAGACTCCAGCCAGACACTACCTCAATTCCGCGACGCTTCGCGAAGTCCTCTGCCAGTGATCGGTATGCATCCTGCGTCACGTAATCGAGCGTGGTCGTTTTTCCGCCCGAACGCGAGAGCCGTATAACCAGCTGCGGAAATAAGTCCGGCAAACGGTTTTCCTTGGCAATCCGTCGTTGTCGGTCCTCTGCTTTTTCGATCAGACCCGCTCTCCAGATGTTGCGCTCGACAACACGCTCTTCGAAGCGTCTTTTGCCAGTGTCTTCATCGTTGACTGGAACCTTGACCGTGACCTTCTCTGTTCCATCCTTTCGAAGCATTACGGTGTCGCCGACCTGCACCCCGCCATTCTTCAGCGCCTTCGGCAGACTGACGCCCCACAGACGATGAGTCATTCCATCTTCAATACGAAGATCGGCATAGGGACTTGGACCTACATCGTCGCGCGGTCGAAACGTCGCAATTCCTGTTTCGACAAGCTCGCCGCTAACCCCGTCGGTGTAGTCGGCACGCGGCGCTCTGTCGCGTTCCCGCCTCCGCTGGAAATCCTCCGCAGCAACATAAAGATCGACGCGATCGCGGTGGCGGGTCATCGCGACATACGTCAGATGCTGGTCCATCATGCCGGTCGCCAGCACGAAGGCGCGATGAAAAGTCGAACCCTGACTTTTGTGGATGGTCGCGGCGTAGCCATGATCGACATTGCGATAGGTATCCTCGGCAAAAACGACATCGCGTCCATTGTCGAGCCGCACCGTGAGCAGCGCCGTCCCGCTTCCGGCTGCCGTCGAGCAAACCGTCCCGAGCATGCCGTTCTTCACGTGCTGAACAGTAAGGTTCTTGGCATGCGGCGCGACGAACCGGGCATTTTCGAGAAAGATGATCCGATCACCAACCGCGAACTCCCGCATACCGCGCTCGGTCAGGAACGGCCGGCTGTCCGACAACAGTCCATCCGTCGAAAGCACATTGCGAATAGAACGGTTCAACACCTTCACGTCGTCATTGGTATGCGCAAGTACAGTCAGTTCGTCGCCACGAAGTTTGCGACCTTCCGCCCTGGCGTTCGCTACCAATTCGCGATGTGCAGCTGTCCAGTCTACGACGATGCGCTCGATGGCAGCCTGACGGGTCTCGGCGCTAACGATATGCCCGCGTTCGCCATAAGCGGCAAGCGCCGCTTTCACATCGCCGCGGGCAAATTGCTTGGAGGCCGTACGCGCCCATTCCTCTTTCTGCCGCCGGACACCGGCCAGCTCTACAGAGTTGATGCGCTCGACAATCGCTCGGAAAGCCGCACCGGCCTGAATCGGCTGAAGCTGCATCGGATCACCAATGAGCACCGCCTTTGCGCCCGCGACCTCGATACGCTTCAACAAACGCCCCATTTGTTGGGACGACACCATTCCGGCCTCGTCTACGACCAGCACATCCCCTTTTCCGAGAAGATCGTTACCTCGCTCCCAGGCACGTTCCCAGGAGGCGATGGTGCGGGCGAGAATACCGGAACTTTCCTCCAATCCCTCAGCAGCCTTGCCGGCCAGTGCCGCACCGACGACACGCCGCCCCTCATTTTCCCAAACAGTACGGGCGGCACTCAACAATGTCGATTTACCGGCGCCGGCCACACCGACGACCGCGGCAATTGCGCCACCGGCGGTAACATGCCGGACGGCATCGATTTGCTCTGTTGCGAGCCGAACACCACCGGCAGACATTTCAGATTCAATTGATGTAACGGCAGCGTCAACGCGGGACTTAGAGACACCGAAGCCTTTCATCTTCGACAACTTAATTGCCAAGCGTGCCATTTCATATTCGGTTCGGACCAGAGCGCGCGTCGTGAACACCGCCGGACACTCTACTTTGCAGGTTTCACTGTTTAGCCGTTGCGGCTGCAGCATCACCAGATCGTCCGATGCCATCAGTCTGGCGCGTATATTGGCAAAGACGATCGGATCGTCGATATAACGATGTAGCGCGCGGGCGATATCCCTCTCGTTAAAGGTCGATCGCTCGATGGCGAGTTGCTTGAGCAACAAGGTCGGATCATCCGTGAGCCGGTCGGCAATCTCATAGCGCTTGGCCAATGCAGTCGGTGAAGAATAGGGTTCGACGCCTTTACGAACAAGCGCAGCACGATCCGGACCGAAATGCCGTTGCTCCAGTCCGCGAAGTCCTTGTTCATCGTAGGAACGACCATCAAGGCGGAAGTCATGACCGGCAAGCGCCAGATGGCGGCTTGCCGTTTCCGCCCAGGCAACCTTCCACTCCTTCATCGCTTCCTTGTCGCCTGCCCACAGCCGATAAACGATTTTCCCCTCAGGTCGGTCGGGCGTTTTGACGCGTACCGGTTGGCCGTCTTCACCGACGATCGCGACTTTCTTTGGCCCGAACCCCTCCTCGGCCAAAGGGCGCAGCGTTGCCATAATATGAACATGCGGATTGCCGTCCTTGTCGTGATAAACCCAATCGGCGACCATTCCCCGCGACGTGAGGTTTTCCCGCACGAAGTCGCGCACAAGTTCGATGTTCTCCTTGCGGTTTAATTCCACCGGAAGCGCGAGAATGATCTCGCGGGCAAGCTGCGCATCGCAGCGCGTCTCGAAACGGTCGACCGCGTTCCAAAGCACTTTACTGGCACCAGCGATCGTCCGCCCATCTATGGCCGCCTTCAGCCATGCGGGTGTCTCGGCGGGCAAAGCAAGTTCTTCATGCGCCAGTTCCGCAGCATCGCCATAGTAGCGGAATTCCTTGCCGATCTGTTCGTCCATCATCTTGGTGCGATGACGATAGGCAGCTGCAGAGATGATACTGCGTCCGGCACTCCGGCTGATCACCTGAGCCCTCACAAACATGATAGCCAATTCAGGTCAAGCTCCCCTCCCAAGCGCGTCGCAACTGCGACGTATATTGCGCCATCCGCCTACTTAGTAGCACTTCATGATTCATCTTTGGCTCGGAGTTTCATTTTCCAATACCTCATTTCCGACGATTTGACTACTAAATTTAAGACAGTATAATCGCGTCTCATCGCAGACAGAGGAAGGACGAAAGGTGCGCGCAAAAACAACCATTTCCGATATCGACGCTCAGATCGAAACACTGCGGGCGAAACGCAAGAACCTACTGGTTAAAGCCAACGAGCGTTTCGCCCGGATGGCGCAGAAAGCCGGTCTCGCCGAACTCGACATTCCCGACAGCGAGCTCGACGCCATTTTTGCAGAGATCGTCACGCGATTTCGCGAAAGGGTCTGAGGGGCCGACGGTCCATCCGCTTAGGCGGCTTGACCAGCGGATTGTATTTCTCGAACGGAAGCTGCAACGCAGGATGACTCAAGAGCGCAAGCGCGAAACCCGCGAAAAGATCATCCTCGGCGGATTGGTCATCAAGGCAGGCTTAAGGAACGCCGATCGGGCGTTTCTGCTCGGAGCGCTGATCGAGGCGAGCCGGGTTCCAGTCGGGGCGGCGGAGCATGATCGGCTATGCGCCCTCGGTGCGAAGGCCTTTCGGGCGGAGGCCCGCGCACTGATCAAACTATAAACAGAGAGTGCGGGATGGCGGCGAAACGACGACTCAGCCCGATGGTCCTGCTGGCACTCGTGCCAATAGCAGTGAGCCTCGCGACTTTGCTTATCACAGCTTACAAGTGGCCGACGATGGCGACTATGGTTGCGCCCGAGTATGCCTATTGGTTCATGCGTGCGTCCCCGATTCCCAATCTTTTCTTTGGACCGATTTCGGGGCTCATTACTGTGGCAATCTTGCCTCTGCACCGGCGCAGACCGATCGCGCTTGTCAATGTCATCACGTTTCTCTGCATTGGCGGATTTTACGCTGTGCGGGAACACGCCCGACTGTCCCCCTTCGTTCAGACTGGAGTGGTCAGCTGGGCAGCGGCGTTTTCCTATCTCGATCTCTACGCAGCCGCAGGCGCAATCGGCGGCTTTGCCATCGTGGCGATCTCCGCCCGTATGTCCATAATCATCGGTGGACCGGTAAAACGAGCCCGGCGGGGCACCTTCGGCGACGCCGACTGGCTGTCTATGTCTGCCGCCGCCACTCAGTTTCCGGCGGATGGCGAAATCGTCATTGGCGAGCGCTACCGGGTCGATCTCGAGACGATCCACCGTGTCCCCTTTCGGCCTGACGACCGGTCAACCTGGGGGAAAGGCGGCAAGGCACCGCTGCTCACCTATAGGCAAGATTTCGATTCCACTCATATGCTGTTTTTCGCTGGTTCAGGCGGATACAAGACCACGAGCAATGTTATTCCGACAGCGTTGCGCTATACCGGACCACTGATCTGCCTCGATCCCTCGACCGAAGTAGCGCCGATGGTTGTTGCCCATCGGCGAACGAAGCTCAAACGAAACTGCATCGTACTTGGCCCATCCAATCCCGCTTGGGGCTTCAACGTCCTCGACTGGATTGAAACCTCGAAATCCAAGGAAGAGGACATCGTCGCGGTTGCTCACATGCTTCTGTCGGAAAGCTCTCGGATCGAAACATCGACGGGGTCATATTTCCAGAACCAGGCGCACAATCTTCTGACAGGTTTGCTGGCGCACATCATGCTCTCTGCGGACTATGCCGGCCGTCGCGATCTTCGCAGTCTGCGCCAGATTGTTTCCGAGCCCGAACCGTCAGTCCTGGCGATGTTGCGCGACATTCAGGAAACATCGCAATCGGCCTTTGTCCGCGAGACGCTGGGCGTCTTCACCAATATGACGGAACAGACTTTCAGTGGCGTCTATTCTACCGCGTCGAAGGATACACAATGGCTATCGCTCGACGACTATGCCGCGCTCGTCTGCGGGACGGCATTCAAATCGGGTGATATCGTCAAGGGCGCGATCGACGTTTTCCTGAACATTCCCGCCTCGATCCTGCGCAGCTATCCGGGCATTGCCCGCGTCATCGTCGGTTCACTGATCAATGCCATGATCCAGGCCGACGGGGCCTTCGACCGCCGCGCACTCTTCATGCTCGATGAGATCGATCTGCTCGGCTTCATGCGCGTGCTCGAGGATGCCCGCGACTACGGCCGGAAATACGGCATCACGCTGATGTTGATGTATCAATCGGTCGGCCAGCTCGAAAAGCACTTCGGCCGTGATGGCGCGACCTCATGGATCGATGGATGCGCCTTTGCATCCTATGCGGCAATCAAGGCGCTCGACACGGCCCGGAACGTTTCCGCTCAATGTGGCGAAATGACCGTTGAGGTCGAGGGCCGGTCCCGCAATATCGGCGGGAGCAGCTCTGACAAAGCTTCGAGGCGGTCAGAGAGTGTCAGCCTTCAGCGCAGACCGCTGATTATGCCGCACGAAATCATCCAGTCGATGCGCAAGGACGAGCAGATCATCATTGTCCAGGGTCACAGTCCGTTGCGTTGCGGACGGGCGATTTATTTCCGGAGAAAAGACATGAATGCGGCGGTCGAACCCAACCGGTTCGTCAAGGCACCGGCGACCTGAACGATCACATCCTGTCACCGCTCGGCGATACGTCCAAAAGATTGCGGTCGAAGCAAGATGACGCACGGCCTCTATTCTGGAGGCGGGTCATCGGTGTTGCGACGGACGAGTTCCTGCCGTGCCGCTTCCAGTTCGGCTTCGATCTGGTGGCGCTCCTCGGCGTCCGGGCAATACTGCAATTCAGCGCGCAGTTCCTCGATGTGCTGTTCGATCGTCATCGTCATCTCCAATGAAAGAACACAAGGGGCGAAACGCCTTCGATTGGCGGCTTTCCTTGGGTTCGGTTGGTTATTGATCGGCATTTGCGCCGATCGGCTAAATCTCTTCCTTCCGCGCGACAGGCATCTGCCGTTCGGTTCTTGAACCAG